>DASPKX010000047.1:0-5793 GCA_035627835.1 Candidatus Methylomirabilota bacterium | reverse complement strand
TAAAGGCGGCCTCATCGAAGCGGGCAACACAGCGAACCTAGACCGCCACGAACCGTTCTCGATTTCCGCTTGGGTCAAACCAGAAGGCTCCGGCGGCGTCATTCTCTCGAAGATAGATGATCCCGCGAAGGTGCGCGGATGGGACTTTGGCTTAGTTGACGGTGTTCTTTGGGTTCACCTGATTCATGCCTGGGAGACAAACGCTATTAAAGTTGTTTCCAAGGATAAGTTCACCGGGAACAACTGGCGCCATGTGGCGTTCACTTACGATGGCTCTAGCAAGGCGGCGGGAATTAAGCTGTTCGTCGATGGCAAAGCTGTAGCCGCCAATATCGACAAGGATGCGCTGACTGACACGATTCAGAGCGGGGCTGCATTGCACATTGGTAAACGCAAAGATTCTTTCCCTTTCAATGGCGCGATTGACGATGTCCGCATCTATCTCCGCACGCTGAAGGACGAGGAATGCCGCAACCTGGCGGTGCGGCCCATCTACGACACTATTCTGTTGGCTTCGGATCAGCGTGGTGGGGAGCAAAAGAAAGAGCTGGCCCGCTACTTCCGAGAGAACTTTGCGAGTGACCTGAAGGGAGCTGAAAGCCGACTCAATGCGTTGCGCAAAGAAAAGGACGATCTCTTCAAGGAAATCCCCGTCACCATGGTGATGGAGGAGATGCCGAACCCGCGCAAAACGCACGTGCTCGTTCGCGGCAACTTCCAGCAGAAAGGCGAGGAAGTGCAACCTGCTTTGCCGGCCATCTTCGGAATCCCTGCCGAGCAGATGCCCACGAATCGCCTCACTCTTGCGAAGTGGCTCGTGCAACCGGACCACCCTCTGACCGCCCGTGTCACGGTGAACCGTTTTTGGGCAATGATCTTCGGCTCGGGCCTCGTGCGCACCGCGAACGATTTCGGTTCCCAGGGTGAATTCCCGTCACATCCGGAACTGCTCGATTGGCTGGCCTCGGAGTTCGTCGCGAGCAAGTGGGACGTGAAACACATCATCCGCTTAATGGTCACCTCCGCTGCTTATCAGCAGGATTCTTCGGTCACGCCAGAACGTCTCGAGAAGGATGCTTACAATCGCCTGCTCGCCCGTGGCCCTCGTTTCCGTTTGGATGCCGAGTTCATCCGCGACAACGCGCTGGCGGTCAGCGGCTTGCTCAACCCTGTAATCGGGGGCAAGAGCGTGTTTCCTTACCAGCCTCCGGGGCTTTGGGAGGAAGTATCCTTCGGCGCTGGATTCAGCTCGCAGAATTATGTGCAGAGCAAAGGCGAGGATCTTTACCGCCGCGGCCTCTACACTTATTGGAAACGGTCGATTCACTATCCTTCCTTTGCGACTTTCGATGCCCCGAATCGCGAGATTTGCACCGCCCAGCGGCCGCGCACGACGACGCCTCTGCAAGCCCTGGTGCTTATGAACGATCCCGTTTACGTCGAGGCGGCGCGCGCTCTGGCTTCTCGCACGTTGAAGGAAGGCGGCGACTCGACCCGAAGCAAACTTGTCTATGCTTTCCGCCTGACACTGGGGCGCACCCCGAAGGATCAGGAAGTCGCTGTGTTGGAGAAGACGCTGCTTCAACAACGAGAAAACTTCCAGAAAGACACCAAAGCGGCTGAGGAGCTTCTCAACGTCGGCGAATCGCCAAAGCCAACGGGAATTGATCCTGTTGAACTCGCCAGTTGGACCGCGCTGAGCAGTGTTCTTCTGAACCTCGACGAAACGATCACAAAGATTTAATCCCATGGACCTCACCCCGGAATTTCAGAAGATGATCAACCGCCGCGCATTCTTCGCGCGGACGGCGCATGGCATTGGTGGCGTCGCTCTGGCCAGTCTGCTGAAGAGCGATTTGATGGGCGCCAATTCAGCCGCTGCGGACCCGCTCGGCAGCCTTAAGGCGCTTCATCATCCTCCGAAGGCCAAGCGCGTTATCTACATTTTCATGTCGGGCGCGCCTTCGCACATCGATCTTTTCGACCCGAAGCCCAAGCTGCAGGAACTCACGAAAACGGAGCTGCCAGCCTCGATCCGCATGGGCCAGCGCATCACCGGTATGACCTCCGGCCAGAAGCAACTGCTCGTGGTCGGGTCGCCTTTCGAATTCAAAGCGCATGGCAAATGCGGCACTGAACTCTCCGAGCTTCTTCCGCACACTGCCAAGATCGTGGACGACATCGCGCTGATCCGCTCCATGCACACGGATCCGATCAATCACGATCCCGCGGTCACATTCCTGACCACCGGCAATCAACAGCCTGGCCGCCCCACCATGGGCGCTTGGCTCTCGTATGGTCTGGGGAGCGCGAACAAAGATCTTCCCGGCTTTATCGTGCTCGTCTCCGGCAGCGGTGGCCAACCTTTACAGGTGCGTTACTGGGGCAATGGCTTCCTTGCCAGCAACCATCAAGGGGTGCAATTTCGTGGAGCAGGGGATCCCGTTCTTTACGTCAGCAATCCGAAAGGCATCTCCAATGCTACCCGTCGCCAATTGCTCGACAGCGTTCAAGAAATGAACCGAATGCAGCTCGGCGAAGTCGGCGATCCGGAGATCAGCTCGCGCATTGAATCGTACGAAATGGCGTACCGGATGCAGACCAGCGTGCCGGAACTGATGGACATCTCAAAAGAGCCGCAGAGCGTCCTCGACATGTACGGCGCCCAACCTGGCAAACCCTCATTCGCCAACAATTGCCTCCTGGCCCGCCGCCTCGCTGAACGCGACGTTCGGTTCATCCAATTAGTTCATCGCGATTGGGATCATCACGGCGATCTCCCAAACGCCATCCGCACTCAGGCAAAGCTCACCGACCAAGCCTCAGCGGCGCTCATCACCGACCTGAAACAAAGAGGCCTCCTCGACGACACGCTGGTGGTCTGGGGTGGAGAGTTCGGTCGCACAACGTACAGTCAGGGCGAAATCACAAAGACGAGCTTCGGTCGCGACCATCATCCGCGCTGCTTCTCATTGTGGATGGCCGGCGGCGGGATCAAGCCGGGCGTCGTGATCGGGAAAACCGACGATTTCGCCTACAACGTTGTTGAAGATCCCGTGCACGTGCACGATTTCCACGCCACGATTCTCCATTGCCTTGGCATTGATCACACGAAGTTCACCCATCGTTTTGAAGGCCGCGATTACCGGCTGACCGATGTGGCGGGGAACGTGGTGAAGAAGTTGCTGGCCTAATAAGTCAGCAAACCAAGCAATTCGCGAGTCGCGTTGCTCAACTGCCATTCGCCGCTTCGCCGCAGAACCAGCTTGCGGCAAGGATGCTCATCCGCCTCAGCGGCGTTCACGTGCAGCAACCGTAACGTCGCTCCGCCGCGCAGCTCACTCCTTGCGCGCGGAATCAGTTGGAACGGCACACCGTTGTAGTTCAAGGCGATCTCGTAACCAGCAACGCCCTCGCGCTCGGCGCGGACATTGCGTTTGATTAACGGGGTGTAGCGTTTCAGCCACGGAAAAGACGAATCCGGCACAAACACGCGGCAGAGTTCCGGTTGCGAACGGATAAACTTCAGAATGCTAAAATTCTTGCCCTCACGTTTCTGAGCCAGCAGCACCTCCGTTGGGTCAAGGCCCAGAAAGTTCCGCCCGTTCCAAACGCCGTGATCATTCCTCTGCCCGCGCAGATTCGCTTTGTGCCAGGCGGGAAAGCGCTCATTGATCATCAACGTCAACTCGAAATGCACATGCGCCCGCTCCTTCGAAATCCCCTGGCGCGTGTTGCTTGTTCGCCCCATCACTCCAATCGTCTGCCCCGCTTTAACCCGTGCGCCCACTCCCACGTGCACCGCCGACAAATGCGCGTACATCGAGTAAAGGTCCAAACCTTCAAGCTGGTGCCGAATAATGATGTACTTGCCGTAATTTGAGAGCCCGGCATTGGCATTCACGTAAGCGACTGTGCCATCGGCGGTGGAAAAGATCGGGTCGGTAGGCTCCCCACGCTTGTCCCTGCTGACGGCGCGAATATCAATCCCCTCATGCATTTGCGCGCCACCAGTGCGCACGCATCCGAAAGTTCCGGCCGTCCAAGGCCTTCCCACGGTTCCGACGAAGTACCGCTCTTCCCCTCGATTCGGCCCATAGATCGCGGTGTTCGGCGTCGGAAGCACGAACTGCTGCGCGTGGGAAGCAACGCTAAGAAATAGCGCCAGCGCAACGGGCCAACTCAACCACACCGCCATCACCAGGTGTATTTCTTGCGCAACTCCTGCGCCACATTGTTCAGCCCGAGGACGATCCGATTCGCCTCATCGCGAGTGGCGTCGGGGGTGAAGATCAGTTCTCCATTAGAAATCCGTCCCTTGATTTGAGGCGCAGCCAGCCAGCGGGCGTCCGTGAATTGACTGTAAACCGCAATTCTCTGGCCGCGATGCAACGTGGTTGCCTGGTCCAGCGCCAGCGAGCCATGTTGATCGAACTGCACCTTGATCGCAAAACCTCCCACCGTGTCCACAACGGACGCGCTCGCAATGTTCCCTTCATCCAAAAACGGCTGCTTGTAAACATTTACCATTACCGGCTTCTCGCGGTAAATGGGCACAGGCGCATTCCATGGCGTCCCGTCTGGATTCACCTCCAAGTGGAAGCGCATCGTTGTCGCTTCCTTGTCTTTCTTCTTTTTCTTGGTTGATTCCGTGGTTTTGCACCCAAGAGACCCGCACAGCAGGGCGCAAAGGACAAACAGATAAAGATTGAAGCGCAGCAACGGACCCATCATACTCTGGCCACTAAAAAATCGAAGACACGATTCAAAGTAAAGAAATATGGGCCAGCAGTCGAATAAAGTTCAAAAACGCCGTCGCCGCGAAACTTACCTCAAACGCAAAAAGGAAGCTGCGAAAGCCGGAGCCGGAGCAAAGGCTGGCGCAGTCAAAGCAAAGGCCTGACGCCGCCCTTCGCCTCACGTAACACTTTCAAGCCGCTCCATGTGAGCGGCTTTTTACTTTGCGGGGCAGGGGACTTGTTCACTCCCGCATCGCTCTATACGCTGGCGCTCCCGATGAAGAACAACGGCCTAACGCTGGTCGAACCGAAAATCACTCCGGAGCTGGATCCGGCTTTCCGTCCTGCTGCGTTAACGAACCAGGCCTTCTGCGCCAAGGTTGAAACCGCCGCCGAAAAAACTCCCTTGGAGCTTGGCCTCGAACAATCCGACGGCTCCATTTTTCATTACAAAACCGCCATTCTCCCCACTGACCATCCTGAAGCCGAAGCGAACTTCGTCTTCGTCGAACGCTTAATAAAATTCCTGCTCTGGTCTCGCGGAGGGTTTCGCATTCATTTCAACGGCCCGCTCGCGCTCAGCAAGGAACTCCAGCACCATTACCGGAAGAACCCGACCGGCATCTTCGACGCCCAGATCATGGGCGAGCGCATATACGAGCGCCCATTCGACATCAAATGGGTTGCGGAACTCCCGCCTGAGCATGCCTCCTCTGCGCCGCTCGGACGGCATCTTAATGGTTGCCGCATTGGCTTCGACCTTGGCGGCAGCGACCGCAAAGTCGCCGCGGTGATCGATGGCAACTGCGTCTTCAGCGAGGAAGTCGTTTGGGATCCCGTGCCTCAGCGCGATCCCCAATATCACTTCGACGGCATCATGGACTCGCTCAAACGCGCCGCAGCCCATCTGCCCCGAGTGGATGCAATCGGCGGCAGCGCCGCCGGCGTTTACGTCAACAATGAGGTCAAGGTTGCCTCATTGTTCAGAGGTGTGGCGCCCGAGATCTTCGCATCGAGAGTCAAATGCATCTTCAGCGAGCTTCGTCGTGCGTGG
>DASPKX010000046.1:0-57212 GCA_035627835.1 Candidatus Methylomirabilota bacterium | reverse complement strand
ACGACCTCCGCACGAACCTCTAGATGCTGTTTTGCAAAAGGGACACACGCACCCGCATAAATGCGAGAGGCGTAGGCTCCTTCACTCAAATTCTGGGGCTCAGTGGGAATCTTTTCATGAATGACGGCATGCAGCCGGGTGCCACCAAAGAAAACTGGATCCGTTCACCCGTAAATGTCATTGCCTTCGGCGATAACTTCCATTGCTCGCGCAACGCCGCATTCGATTCGATGCTGAGTACGCAAGGGACAATCTCTCCCGAACGCTTTTCGCACGAAACAGTGGATGTTCGCCCATTAACGAAACAGCCCAGCTTCGTTAACCATCGTGGCCGCGCGAATCGCGCGTTTGCAGATGGCCACATCGCAGCGGAGGACATGCGAAAACCTTTCCAAGCTGCCGATGACCAACTGCGCCAATGAATATCGACCATCGGGCGCATCGCGAAGCGTTGCAGGATTAACATCCGCTGTGGGATCTTTCTAATTCTGTCCACTCGAAGGAACTGCCTCGTAACGGGCAATCCTCTTGCGCACAAAACCTGGTTCGAAATCTTTTAAAACCGGCTGCACCTCCGCCAGTCCATCCAGCAACCCTGAGCGAAATGGGCGGTCTATTCTGTGCGTCGTTGCGGCAGGCCCTTCGACCGCTTGATCATCTTCGTGGTTTAAAACGGTCCTGCAACGTCCCAACTCGTCTCCGAACCTTGAACGCAGCAGCCACTTGTGCGCTTTCCGCCTTCATCGTGGCGGTGCATTTCATGCCCATCTCTGCCTCTCCGCGCCTCCGCGGGAAGATTTTCTTTTTCTACGGGGGTCCGACATCCTGTGTCGGACCCCCCTCTCTAAGATGGTCGCCATGAAAGTTGAATTCCGCGTCAGGCGAGGGCGCACTGCGGGTCCTCGAAGTGTAAAACTAAGTGGGGTCGGCCTCACGGCTTGTCCTCAGAAGCTTTATGCGAAGGAGGATGGCGCTGCCCGCAGAGGGCATCTTGCCATCTTCGCCGGACCATCCGCACTGGCCAACCATGCTCAGAGGGCGACCCTTAACCATCACCTTCCTGAACACGATCTGTGCACGGTCATGCACGCTCTTGTGCACGCTAATTCCTTAGCAAAACACGGTAAAACACGCTGTACACGCTTTTTTTAAAGGGCGCTTCGAAGAGTGATCAGCAGCCTTTCAGCCAGAGCGACCCTAACCCAACCCCTCTTAACACACTCACCCATGAACAACACCAACGCACCCATCCGTCTCCGTCCCGAATGTGCCCTCAACAACCTCACTCCCGAGCAACAGGAGCAACTTTTCGATTGGCTCGAGACGCTCCCACTCCGGCGCGTGCTCGAAATGGTGGCCGCCGACCCACCAGACGGTTTTGGGCTCAAAACCCACCTCACCACGCTGCGGCGCTTTCACCTGCGCGCCCGCGCGCGGTTTCATCAACAACTCACAGAAGACCTCCCCGAACTTGGCCAAGCCACCCCAGCCAATGACGACCTCATCTTCGCCTCCCTCCAAAGAGCCGCTGCCGAACTTTCCACCAACCAGCTCACTCCCGGCCGATTCACCGCGGCCGCGCGTTGGGCCCTTCGCCTTCGCGAAATGCAGCAGCGCGAGCGTGAGATGGCTCTCATGGAGCGCCGGTTAGCTCTCGAAACTCGCAAGTTCGAGTTCAACGCTGCGCGCCAGGCCATCATTCATCAGCAGGAGATCGCGACCATCTGCAGCAACACCTCCACTGACAACGAAGACAAGATCTGGGCCGCGCGCGAAAAAATCTTCGGCCCACGCTCCGACCTCATCGAACCACCTCATCGTCCCGAATCATCCCACCTGTTCGCCCCATGAGCCTCGCCCTCCGCACCTCCCACCAAATCCTCGCCGCCCCTGCGTCAACTCATTACCCTCCTGCCTATGAACTCCACCGCCCTCACGCGCCGCAACTTCATAGCGGCCAATCTTTCCGCGGCCCTCGCGCTGACAGGTTGCGCCACCTTCAGTGATCGCTCACCGGGCATCATCGACACCCACACCCACTTCTACGATCCGACGCGTCCGGGCGGCGTTGATTGGCCGGGCAAGGACGATAAAGTCCTCTACCGCCCCGTCCTCCCTGAAGAATATGTCCGCTTAGCCAAACCTCTCGGGATCACCGGCACCGTCGTTGTCGAAGCCAGCCCCCGCGTGGAAGACAACCAATGGATCCTCGATCTCGCCAGGCGCGAGCCGTTCCTCCGCGGCCTGGTGGGCCACCTCAAACCGGGCCAACCCGGGTTCGCCGCTGACTTGGAGCGCTTCGCCGCCAACCCGCTCTTCCGAGGCATGCGCACCGGCGGTTGGGCTATCCCCATCACGCCGGACTCCACCCCATTCGTGCGCGACCTCGCGCTGCTCGCTGAACGCGGTCTCGCCCTGGACGTCCTCTGCGGCCCCGATCAACTCCCCAACGTCGCCGCGCTCGCCGCCGTTCTGCCAAAGCTAAAAATCGTTATCGACCACTGCGGCGGCCCCCGCATTGACGGCAAAACTCCGGATCAAAAATGGTCACGCGCCATCGACAATGTTGCGCGGCACCCGAACGTGTTCATGAAAGTCTCCGGGCTCGTCGAGGCTACCGGAAAAGAAAACACCGCCCCATCCGATGTGGAATTCTATAAACCAATCTTGGACCAGCTCTGGAGAAGCTTCGGTGAAGACCGCGTGATCTTCGGCAGCAACTGGCCTGTAAGCAACCGCTTCGCCCAGCTCCCAACGGTGGTGGAGATCGTAAAACAATACTTCGTCACCCACGGCCCCGAAGCCTCCGCCAAATACTTCACCCACAACGCCCGCCGTGTGTATCGCTACGTCTAGGCCAAAACGACTCCCGTAACAATCGCCCGGCGCGGTCACCCGACCGGGCGTTTGGCCCTGGAAGGGCGCGAACAGAGTAGCCCACAGCAAGCGCAGCGAAGCTGTGGGTCATGACCTTCTATGATCAGCCTCCGGCAGGAGGCGCACAATTCTTAAAGGAAAAGCGCGGACGCGTTTGTGCGCTGCTCTGCTGCTTTGCCTCGTTATTGGTTCTGGTCACGTCTTAGCGCAGGTGCTGAGGGAAACGGGTATGTTTACTGCCAGATTCACGACCACCAACGGCATCCCCGCTGTGACGCCGAACATGCAAAATCCACCCCCCCGAGGATGATTACATCGGCGGGCGTCACATTGTTAATCTCCGACCGGCAGAAAGCACGGAAAAGGGAATAGCCATCGACTGGAGAGATATTCCTCAGGAACCGGGCACTTACTACCTCACGGTGACATTCCCGTACCGCACTGAGCCGCCGACTACGATTACCCATTCAAAGCCGCTGACAATCACTGTCTTGAAGTAACAAGAGGTCTCCCGCGAGATTGCATCCTCCACGCCCAAACCCCTTGCCAAACCAGCAAACCTGTCTTTAAGTTTCCGGGATGGAGCAACAAGCCTCTGCTCAGCAAATGCAGTATGTCCCCATCCTGATTCTCGCAGGAGTGGCGGTCGCATTTGCGGTTGGCAATCTCGTCCTGTCCGTGGTCGTCGGCAAACTCGGCCGCCGCAACCGCGTCAAAGACTCCGCCTACGAATGCGGCATGCTGCCGGTCGGCGAAGCCAACGCCAGGATGTCCGTCAAGTTCTACCTGGTGGCGATGCTCTTCATCCTGTTCGATATCGAAGTAGTCTTCCTTTACCCATGGGCGGTCGTTTATCGCGATATGCTTCAAGAGAACGCCAATCTCATCTTCGGTTCGATGGTCAGTTTCCTCGGCATTCTTCTCATCGGCTACATCTACGCCGTGAAGAAGGGGGCCTTCGACTGGACTCGCGAGACCTGACCTGCAATCCGCGCGACACTGGCGCTAGGGGATTATGATTAAATTTGGAACTTCCGGCTGGCGCGGGATTATCGCCCAGGATTTCACTTTCGATAACGTCCGCATCGCTTCCCAAGCCATCGCGGATTATCTCAAGGCTGAGCTGAGCAACGCGAAGTCGGACATCCATGGCCGCGCGCCTGTGGTCATTCTCGGCCACGACACCCGTTTCCTCGGTCCTCAATTCTGCGCAGCGGCAGCGGAGATCCTCGAGCAGAACGGCCTGCAGCCATTGCTCTGCGAGCGCGATGCGCCCACACCAGTCATCTCGCACAACATCCGCTCCCGCAAAGCCATTGGCGGCATCAACATGACCGCCAGCCATAACCCGGCTGAGTACCAGGGCTTAAAGTTTTCGACTTCCAACGGCGCGGCCGCTCCTCCGGAAGTCACCAGGCAGATCGAGGCCCACGCCGCCCGGCTGATCGCTTCCAAGTGGAAGCCGACCGTTGCTCAGATCGGCATTTACCAGGGCAAGACTTTCGACCCACGGCCTGATTACCTCGCCCAAATCGAGAAGCTGATCGATTTCGCCACCATCAAAAAAGCCAAACTGAAGCTCGCTGTGGAGTTCATGTACGGCACCGGCCGCGGCTATCTCGACACGCTCTTGGAACGCGCCGATGCGCAGTTGATCCGTTTCCATGACCAGCCGAATCCGTTGTTCGGCGGGCATCATCCTGAGCCAAATTCCGAAGGCATGGCCGCAGTGCGCGAAGCGATTCTCTCCGGTAAAGCGAGTCTTGGCCTCGGCTTGGACGGGGACGCCGACCGCTTCGGCATCGTCGATAAAGACGGCACCTGGCTGACGCCAAACCAAATCCTGGCGCTGGCGCTTTATCACCTGAAGAAGAACCGGAAGTGGGAAGGGGCTGTCGTGCGCACTGTCCCCACAAGCCACCAGGTTGATTCCGTGGCTGAGATGCTGGGCGTGAAAGTTCACGAGACCCCGGTGGGTTTCAAATACATCGGCGCCTTGATGGAGAAAGAGCCAATCATCGTGGGCGGCGAAGAGTCCGGCGGGTTGAGCGTCAAAGGCCACATTCCGGAAAAGGACGGCATCTTGGCTTGCTTGCTGATGGCCGAACTTTACGCAACAGAAGGGCGTCCTCTAGGCGACATTCTGCGCGAGATCTCCAGCAAAGTTGGCGAATTTCACACAGATCGTTTGAACGTGGCCGTGCCCGCCGAGAGCAAAGAAGTGCTCCTGAAAAAGCTCGGCAGCGGCTTGCCCAGCATCGGCACCTTCCCGGTGCAGAAGTTCATCACGACAGACGGTTACAAATACCTGTTGCCTAACAACGAATGGGTGGCCTTCCGCGCGAGTGGCACGGAACCGCTGATTCGCTGTTATATCGAGGCGAAGACGGAGGCCGGATTGCAGACTCTGCGTCAGGCTTGCTCTGCGTTATTAAAATAGTTTAAACTGCTCACAAGATGGCTCACCTGGCCAACGTCAACAATCCGGCAGCCGCAATTATGATGCGCGGCAACGGCGTTGCTGCGTCTGGCGGGAAGGGCTGATAAACGATTTACCAATCACCCACCGCCTGAAGCACGGGCGGTGGGTTTCTTTTTTTCCACCGCTCCGCTGAGGCGACACAACACCTATGTTCAAATCACGGAACGGTAAACTATGGCTTGCGGAGATCGAGGCCACCAGCCGGCTCGGCGCGCCGATCATGGCTGGCATGGTGTCCCAGATGCTCATGGGCCTGACCGACACGATCATGGTTGGCCGGTTGGGCGTCACGCCCCTGGCCGCATCATCCTTCGTGCTCACCGTTGTGCATCCGCCGACGACTTTTGCCTTTGGGTTGTTGTCTGCGGTGGCGGTGCTGACGTCGCAAGCGTTCGGGGCCAAGCGGAATTCTGATGCCGGCGAAGCGCTGCGGAACGGTTTGCTTTTGGCGACGTTGACTGGAGTAGTGTTCGCTCTAGGCGCGCACCTGGCCCTGCCGTATCTGGGTGTCTTTCGGCAAGACCCCGCGGTGGTCGAAGCGGCTCGGCTTTACTTCGTTTTGTTCGCCTGGTCGATGGTCCCCGCGTTGATTGCGCACGCAGCCAAACAGTTCTGCGAAGCGCTGAATGAAGCGTGGATTCCGAACGGCATCCTCTTTGGCGGCGTGCTGCTCAACGTGGTGTTTAACTGGGCGCTCATTTATGGGAACCTTGGCCTGCCGGCTCTTGGTCTGGAGGGCGCAGGCTGGGCCACGCTCCTTGCCCGCGTCTGCATGGCGGCGGCAATGCTCATTTACCTCTGGCGTTCCGCCATTCTGGCGGCCTTCCGCCCGCCCGCCTGGTTGGGACCAGTGCAGTGGGGCAATTTCATTGAAATGCTCCGCGTAGGCTGGCCCGTTGGCGTGCATCACCTGCTTGAAGTCAGCGCGTTTGCTTTCGCGGGCATCATGATGGGTTGGATCAGCGCCGAAGCTTTGGCCTCACACCAAATCGCGATCACCTGCGCGGCAACCACGTTTATGTTCGTGCTCGGCCTCGGAATGGGCGTCTGCATTCGCGTGGGCCAGGCCTGGGGCGCGGGGAAGCCATGGCGCATCCAGCGGACTGGCACAATCGGGCTCGCCATGGCTGCGCTTATCATGAGCATCTTCGGTCTCATCTTCCTGGTGGCGCGCGAGCCGCTTGCGCGGGCCTTCGTCTCGGACCCGAAGGTCATCGGCATCACGACCTCGCTGTTCATCGTGGCCGCTGTGTTTCAATTAGTGGATGGTGTGCAGGTGGTGGCAATCTCAGCCTTGCGGGGCATTTCGGATGTGCGAGCGCCAGCGTTGTTCGCAGTCCTCGCATATTGGCTTATCGCTCTGCCGCTGGGCTATTACCTGGCTTTCCACACGCCTCAAGGGCCGGTGGGCATGTGGATCGGTCTGGCGGTCGGGCTTGGGGTTGCGGCTGTCTGCTTGAGTTGGCGATTCTACCTTAAGAGCGCGATGTTAAAGAATGGTTAGTTCCGGGCAACTGACAGCCAGCGCCACGCCCAAGAGTGCGCCACAATGCGCTGCCGCCCTCTGTGGCGGCAGCGTCGAGACGTGATCAAGCAATGCGTTGCCATATTCCTGGCGGCTGTGGCCCTCGGGGGAGCGGCCGCTGAGGCGCCGACTGCGCCAAAGCGGGACCGTTCGCTTTTCGCGGAAGGCCGCCAAGTGTATCAGCAAAACTGCGTGGTTTGCCATGGCCACCGCGGTGACGGCAAAGGCGACATGGGCAAGGAGGTCCAGCCGCAGCCGCGGGATTTTAGGACCGGCGTCTTCAAATATCGCACCACGCCTGCGGGCAAACTTCCGACCGACGCCGACTTGAGCCGAACCATTCGCGGGGGGTTGTCGGACACAGCCATGCCAATGTTCAATCACCTGACCGAGCGCCAAATCGCGGCAGTGATTGAGTACGTCAAAAGCTACTCGTCCAAATGGCGCAAGGAGGAGAATCATGCCGCGCCGCTCGAAATCCCGGCGGAGCCTCAGTGGATCAGCGACCCGAAGGCGCTGTCCCTCGCTGCCGCCAAGGGCAAGGCGCTCTTCCAGGCCGCTTGCGCGCCGTGCCACGGCGAAGACGGCGCGGGGCAGGGGACTGTCACGGAGCTAAATGACGATTGGGGAAACCCCGTCCCGCCGCCTGACTTGCGCAAGCCATACATCCGCATCGGCCCCACCGCGCGGGACATTCACCAGATACTCATCACAGGCGTGAACGGCACGCCGATGCCCAGTTTCCTGGAAACCACCACCGAGGAGGAACGCTGGCATATCATTGCGTTCATCCTGCAGTTGCGCAAAAACGCCGGAGCAGCACGGCGCAACGCCGCGCCTTAAGCGGGAGGCAACGGCACACCTACTGTGCCGCGCACTGACAGGAAGTGGATCCAGAGCTGGCTCACGCGCTTCGCGTAGATGCGCTCAAGC
This sequence comes from Candidatus Methylomirabilota bacterium, assembly GCA_035627835.1. Lineage (GTDB taxonomy): Bacteria > Verrucomicrobiota > Verrucomicrobiia > Limisphaerales > SXQI01 > DASPKX01. The sequence continues at coordinate 49,395 of DASPKX010000046.1, read as the reverse complement.
GCGGCGGCATAAAGCTGGAGTTGCAGATGATGCTCGGCAGCGCGCTGCCTCAGCTCAGCCGGATCGAACTGCTCGGTTTTGAAATCGACGATCCAAATTTCCTCCGGCAGCACGACCGCGAGATCGACAACGCCTTGCAGCACGATGAACTCGCTGGGCATGGCCCCAAACTGGAGCTGGAAGCGGCGGCGGAGTTCATCGATTTCGAAGCGCGCAGTGAAGGGCAGCTCCCGTTGCACACTCTCGCTGCGCCCCCGGATGTTCGCGCCCAGTTCCGAATTCCAGAAGTCGGCGAGCGCCGGAAAGTCTAGTTGTTGCACTTCTTCTGTGGTGAGCGCGCCGGAACTCACCAGGAGCTGAGCTTGGGCGGAAGCCGCGGCATCGCTCGCGAGTTGCTCAAGGTCGGCGTGCTGGAGGAATCGGTGGTGCGCGAGGCCAATGGCCGCCCCGTCAGTTTTGCCTCTCGTCGGTCGAGTGAAGGCGCGCGGAAGATTCACGACTGCGTCGCCATCGATCTCCAGGAGCCGCTCCTTGAGGCGTGAGACTGATCCTTTGGCTGGCTGCTTCGTGGCTGGGAGATACGGATAACGCCATGACAGACGCGCCAAGGTCTCTGCTGATATTTCAGGAGCGGAGGTGGTTGGCTCCTTAGCCTCGGCGGCAGCCGGCGGCTCGAAGGAGTAATGGATGTTCCACTCGAGGAGATCGGATTTGCCGGGAAGCGCTGTCGCCCAGTTTTGCAGGCCGGTGAGCGTCGGCATTAGCGGAACAATCCAATCAAGATAGCAGCCACCCTTGGCCACCTGCCGAGCGTCTCCAACGTGTGCAGCGGCTTTCATCCAGTTGTCCAGTGCCCCTTTCGTTCTCGTAGTGCCGCAGAGGATGAGCTTTTGCTCCGCGCGGGTGAGAGCCACGTATAGCAGGCGTAATTCCTCTCCGATGGCTTCGGGCTTTTCGGCGCGGCGGGCGAGCCAATGGGCCACACTTGGATAGGCGCTCATTCCGCTTTGCGCGATCAGTGGGCAAAGTCCCCGTTCACGGTGAAAAAGCACTTGTTCATGGAGATCCCTGAAATTGAACCTTGCGCCCATCCCAGTGAGCACGACGATCGGGAACTCCAACCCTTTGCTCGCATGAATGCTCATCATTCGCACGGCGTCTGCCGCCTCGGCCGGAGCAGGGTCGCTGTCGAGTTCCGCATCCTGATGCGCCTCGAGCATGCGGAGGAAGCGGTAGATGCCCGCTTGCGGCCGCTGGTCGAAGTCGCGGGCCATATTGAAGAACTCGCGGAGGTTCGCGACCCGCTGCCGCGCGCGCGGCAGGGTTTGAAGCCAGAGTTCATAATGCGAATCGTCCACCGCGCGCTGGAGCGTTTCGTATATTGAGCAATGACGAGCGGTGTCGCGCCAGGCGGCGTGCCGTGAAAGAAACGAGCTGACTTTTGCCGCCGTGAGAGGAACTAACGCTTTGACCTCGTCGGACGCTAGCTTCGCTTGAAGGGTCGGCGCCTTGGCATGGAAGTATTCCAGCGCGTTCCAGAATGTTTTGCCTTCGCCGCAGCGGACCAAGGCCAGTTCATCAGCGGTGAAGCCGCCGAACGGGGAGCGGAGAACAGCCAGCAGCGGGATGTCCTGCAATGGGTTGTCGAGGATCTGCAACAGCGAGCGGAGATCAGCGACTTCCTCGGCCTCGAGGAAGCCATCCCTGCTCGCTTCCAATGGGACGCCCGCGCGCTCGAATTGTTTAACAAACGCCGCGGCTCGAGTGCGTGGCGAGCGCATCAGGATGACCACATCGCTCCAGCGAGCGCGCCGCCAGCGGTTCTCTGGTGGGAGATGCTTGTCGTAAACCAGGAAGGGATCGCTCTCGACCAGTCCTCGGATTCGAGATGCGATCAGGGCGGCTTCACGCTCAGCCGCGTCAGCATCTTCGGTCTCGCCATCGCTCTCATCTTGTCGTTCTTCGCGCGTGTCCTTTGTGTCGATGTGGAGGAGAAACTCCACATTGCGCACTTCGGGCTGAGCCTCCCGCAACTCGAGACGTTCCTCGCGCGCGCCGAACTTCAGCTCAGTGTGCTTCGTGTATTCGAGGCCGCCCAGCTCCTGGTGCATGAGGTTGCCGAAGATTTTATTAACAAACTCCAGGATGCGTTCGTGGCTGCGGAAGTTGTCGGTGAGACGCTGGAGGACACTATTTGCCGCGCCGCTGCCCCATTCACGGCTGTAACCCTGGAAGATCTCCGGGTTTGCGAGGCGGAAGCGGTAGATGCTCTGTTTGACGTCGCCAACGAGGAAGCGATTGGAATGGAGCCCCTCGCGCGCGATTGATTTCAAGATGGCATCCTGCGCGGCGTTGATGTCTTGATATTCATCGACCAGCAGCATGGCGATCCGTTCGCGCCAGGTTTGGGCAAGGGCGGTGGGGGCGTTGGCCTGTGCGTCCCAGAGCAGGCGAAGGGCGAATTGCTCAAGGTCCGCAAAATCGACCGCGCCGAGTTCGCGTTTGGCCGCCAGATACGCCTGGGCGAAGTCCTCAGCGAGCTTGAGCAACGCGAGCATTTGTTCGCGCACGCGTTGCCAGTCCTCGGCAATGGGGTCGGGATCGTTTTCGCTGGGGCAGAGCGTTTCGAGGAAGGTTGCTTCGTCGAAGAGAGTTTTGACATGGGCGCGAATGTCGGTGCGTTTGCCAGTTCGAGGGCCTCTTGACGAAAACCACTCCTCCTCCAACTCCAGCAACGCTTCCAGGCAGGGGCGAAGGTTTGCCATGCAGATGGGGCCGCTGAAACAATTCAGCGCGATGCGGGCACGCTGCAGTTGCGGAATGTTTTCCAGGCCATCGATGACCTCGAGCCATTCCGAGCGCCACGCGGCGAGGCTCTCTTCCAGCCACTCTTTCCAAGGCGCGCCATCCTGTTGCTGCCAGCTCTCGCGCTGGGCGGCGAACCACGCAGCCGGGTTCGGCAAGGTGTGGGCGTGCTGGTGCATGCGGAAGACCAGCTTCCGCACGTTGGCATCCTTGCCTTTTGCTTGCTGCGCGACGAATTCCTTGACCGCGGGGGCATCCTCTGTTTCGCCCGCATAATGCCCTTCCATCAGCTCACGGAACACTTCCATGCGGAGAAGCGCGGCTTCGTTCTCTTCGAGGGCGCGGAGCTGCGGATCCAGGTGCAGCTCGAAGAAATTCTCCCGAATGAGCCGCAGGCAGAAGCTGTGGAGTGTGGAAACGAACGCCGTGTCCATCAGGGCAACCTGCTCCTGGAAGCGCCGTTCCAGCGGGTTGGCGCGAGCGAGTTCGACCAGCCCTTTGCGCAAACGATCGCGCATTTCGGCGGCGGCCGCATTGGTGAAGGTGACCATCATCACCTGCTCAATGGAGGCGGCGGGGTCGTTCTGAATCCAATGCAGCACACGCTGGATGAGCGTGCTGGTCTTGCCCGCGCCCGCGCCCGCTTCGACGAGCACGTTCCCGCGCGCGACAACGGCGGCTAACTGCGATTCAGTGAGGCCCATAGCTCGACGCAGTATAACAGAGGAGATGGTGGGGAATAGTTGTTTTTCCGGCGGTCTTCATCCTCTCAAGCGTCCGGAGCCTTCTTATTAAACTGCTTAGTTCCTCCGGCGGCCCCATATGCTCCGTCGCCGTGACGCCTCCGCCAGAACCTCACGCGAAGATGACCACTGTTTATTCTGCATCTGCGTATCGAGAGCTGTGGATTCCGGGTTTTACCTCCACTGGTGGCTCCTCTCTCTCCTTTGCAATGGGTTGGCCGAAGCGGTGTGGTTGAATATTGGAGGCCCTAAAACCATCAGAAGGACAGCTTGCTCGGGCGCTCGCCAGGGCCTAAACTTTGCCAAAGCTTGTGGACTGCACTCTAAAATATTTTCGAGGACTGGTTGCGTTTGCCGCCCTTGCCGCCTGCATCGTGGCCGCCCGCGCTGACGAAGGGATTGAATTCTTCGAGGCGAAGGTGCGCCCAATCTTCGCCGACCATTGTTACAAATGCCACAGCTCGGAGCCGGGCAGCAAAATTAAAGGGGGTCTGGCTCTGGACAATAAGGCCGCTCTTCTGAAAGGCGGGGATAGTGGCCCCGCCATCGTTCCTGGAGATCCGGACAAGAGCCTCCTCATTAAGGCGGTCCGCTACCTGAGCGAGGAGTTGCAGATGCCGCCCGATAAAAAGAAGCTTTCCGCCGAGCAAATCGCAGCGCTGGAAGCCTGGGTGAAAATGGGCGCGCCCGACCCGCGCACTGGCGGCCCGCTGCCCACGGCAAACCTAATTGAGGAGCAGAAAGCGAAGCATTGGGCCTTCAAGCCCGTTGTAAAACCTTCAGTACCTGAGACGAAAAACCCGGGTTGGGTGAGGGAAGGTCTGGATGCATTCATTTTAGCGAAGCTTGAGTCGAAAGGCTTGAAACCTTCGCCGCCTGCAGACCGCCGCACGCTCATTCGGCGCGTGACATTTGATCTCACGGGCCTGCCGCCCACGCCAGAGGAGGTTCAGGCGTTCGTGGCAGATAAAAGCGCTGACGCTTACTCCAAGGTCGTGGAGCGCTTGCTAGCTTCGCATGCTTACGGCGAGCGCTGGGCTCGCCACTGGTTGGATGTTGCGCGGTACGCCGACACGAAGGGCTATGTGTTCGAGGAGGAGCGCCGTTATCCATACTCCTACACTTACAGGGATTATGTGATCCGCGCCTTCAACGAAGACCTCCCTTACAACCGGTTTGTGGTGGAGCAACTTGCTGCCGACCTCCTGCCGCTCGGCGAGGACAAGCGTCCTCTCGCGGCGCTCGGATTCTTAACCCTTGGCCGTCGCTTTCTTAATGTGCAGGCCGATATCATCGATGACCGCATCGACGTGATGACCCGGGGCATGCTTGGACTGACCGTTACCTGCGCGCGCTGCCATGACCACAAGTACGACCCCATTTCCGCGAAGGATTATTATTCACTGTACGGGGTCTTCGCCAGCTCCTCCGAACCGCAGGACAAGCCGCTCCTGGGGGAAGGAAGCAAACCACCCGAGTACCCCGCGTTCGTCAAAGAGCGGGAAAAACGGGTGAAGGAATACGAGGACTACAAAACTGAGAAGCATCAGGAGGTGCTGGCCGGGCTCCGCAAGAGGGTTGGGGATTATCTGCTGCTCGCCCACGACACGGCGAAGCTGGAGGACAAATCCAAAGCGGACAATCTCGCGCGCGAGCGGAAGCTGGAATCGAGCGTGGTGCGGCGGTGGTCGAAGAAGCTCGAGGAATCCAAAGGCAAGTCAGATCCGGTCCTGGAGCCTTGGCTGCGGGCGGTGACGCTTACCAACTCCACGTTCAAAGATGATTTCACGGCAGCGGTTCGCGAGCTGAAAGAGAGCAACAAGGTCAATCCTCTGATTGCGGAAGCGCTGCTCGCTGAGCCCGCGCCTGGTGAGTTGAAGCAGGTGGCTGAACGCTACAACAAGGCATTCACGGCTTTGCAGGATTCATGGGAGGCTGCCCAGAAGAAAGCCAGGGAGGAAAAGGCCGAGGCGCCAAAGCAGTTGGCGGAGGCCGCGCAGGACCAGCTTCGCCAATTGGTGATCGGGGAGAACTCGCTCTACAACTACAACTTCGAGGAAGTGAATGACATGCTGGATGTGCCAGCGGCTCAGAAAACGCGCGCCTTGAAACGCAAGATCGACGAGCTGGAAGCCACCCACCCAGGCTCCCCGCCACGCGCCATGGCTCTGGTGGAGAACCCGACCCCGCATAATCCGCGTGTGTTCATCCGGGGCAATCCAAACAACCCCGGCCCTGAAGTGCCGCGGCAATTTCTTGAACTGATCGACGGCCCAAACCGCAAGCCATTCACCAAGGGTGGCGGGCGTTTGGAAATGGCCGAAAAGATCGCGGATCGCAACAATCCACTGACCGCGCGAGTGTTGGTTAACCGGGTTTGGTTGCACCACTTCGGCGCCGGCCTGGTGCGCACACCGAGCGACTTTGGGCTTCGCTCCGATCCACCGACACATCCAGAACTCCTGGATTACCTCGCCGCGACCTTCATGGACGAAGGTTGGTCTCTGAAAAAGCTTCACCGGCACATCGTCATGTCGAGCACGTACCAGCAGGCGGCGGATGACAATCCGAAGCACGCTGAGATCGACCCAGCCAATGATCTGCTCTGGCGCATGAACCGCCGTCGTTTGGAATTCGAAGCCATGCGCGACACGCTGCTTGTCACTGCGGGAAAACTCGACCTTCGCGCTGGAGGACAGGGGGTTGAAATCTCAACAGCGAAGCCGGCGCCTCGCCGGAGCATCTACGGCTTTATTGAACGGCAGAATCTCCCAGGGATGTTCCGCACATTCGACTTTGCTAGTCCCGATGCGACCAGCCCGCAGCGGTTCTCAACGACGGTGCCGCAGCAGGCGCTTTATATGATGAACAGTCCGTTCATCGCCGACCAGGCCCGGGAACTAGCCGCGCGTCCGGAAGTCAGCTCCAGTCCGACCCTCGAAGCCAAGGTCAAGAGCCTGTACCAGATTGCCTACCAACGGCCGCCCAGCAAGGACGAGCTGAGGCTCGCCAAAGAGTTTCTAAGCGACAACGCGCAGGATGACGGAGGAATGCGCCATCCTGTCTGGCAGTACGGGTACGGTGAATACGATACAAACACCACGAAGGTTGTGAGTTTCACCAAGCTGCCCCATTACAACGGCGAGTCCTGGCAAGGAGGGCGGGAACTGCCGGATCCAAAGCTGGGTTGGGTCACGGTCAACGCACGCGGGGGGCATCCCGGTGGCAAAAAAGAACTGGCGTCCATTCGCCGTTGGACGGCTCCCGAGGCCACGAAAGTGGCGTTACGGGGTGAGTTGGTGCACGAGAGCAAGGATGGTGACGGGGTGCGTGCGCGAGTCGTTTCCAGCCGCCAAGGGTTGCTGGGTGAATGGACCGCGAAGGATGGTAAGAAAGGCGCTCGCATCGAATCGATCGAGGTTGAGCAGGGCGAAGTCATTGACTTCGTGGTGGACTGCATCGAGAACGAGAACTCTGACAGCTTCCGCTGGGAGCCTGTGCTCGAGCGCAAAGACGAGACCGGAACTGTGGTGGCCAAGTGGACCGCGCGAGGAGAGTTTAGCGGCAACCAGGATTCATGGCAGACCCTGAACAAGCTTGAGCGGTATGCCCAGGCTCTGCTCGTCTCGAACGAAATGATGTTCGTGGATTAGAGTGTGCGGGTGGCCCCGGCGCGAGGCTGCCCCTGGTGCAGAATCGTTCCAATCTTCTCCAGCAACGTCTCGGCGGAGAATGGCTTTGTCAGATAAGCCACTGCGTGTGGCACCTGCTGGCTTGCCTCTCCTTGCATGGCGCCGCTCATGGTGATTATGGGGACGGCCGGATCGAGGCGGTGTATCTGCTCGATGGTGCTCTGACCGTCCAGGCCTGGCATGACCAAGTCCGAGATTACGATCCGTATGGTCTTCAGATGCCGCTCCATTACCGCGAGGGCGGATGCGCCATCCGCCGCGGTGAGCACCTGGTAGCCGTTATTCTCGAGGATCGTCTTGGCCACGATGCGGATGGTTGCCTCATCATCAATCACCAATACCAACTCACCGTCCCCGCGGTGGTAAGCCGGGGAAAGTTCCGAAGCCGCCGGAAAGTAAGCCTCCTCCGCAGGAAGGAAAATTTGCATGTTTGTCCCTTTCCCCACCTCGCTGGTGAAACGGATGAACCCTTTGTGATTTCGGACAAGCGCCTGCACAGTTGAAAGCCCCAGGCCCGTTCCGGCCCCTGGGGCTTTGGTGCTGAAAAACGGATCGAAGATCTTGGAATGCAGCTCAGCAGGAATCCCTTCGCCCGTATCGGAAATGCTCAAGGACACATACGGCCCCGGTTTGCCGCCATGAGCCCCCACGAACTGCCGGTCGAGCACCAGGTTGTCAGCCGCGATCGTCAGCAATCCCCCCGCCGGCATCGCGTCGCGGCTGTTCACGCAGAGATTCATGAGAATCTGGTAAAGCTGGGTTGGATCACCACGAACGGCCCAAAGGTCGTCCGGAATAGCGACCTTCAATGTGATGTTCTTTGGGAAGGTCTCCTGCAGCACCTTCGCCAGTTCATGGACGATTCGCTCAATCCGGACTGGGGTCGCTTCGGCCTCATGCCCGCGCGCAAAGCTCAAGACCTGCTTTACGAGTTCGGCTCCCCGCTTAACGCTGTTCTCGAGGTTGTTGAGGAGCACCTCATCCTCGGCGTCGGTGAGTTTCGTGCGGAACAACTGCAGCGTCATAAGAATGGGCGCGAGGACGTTGTTAATGTCGTGCGCCATCCCGGCCGCAAGCGTTCCGATGCACTCCATCCGCTGCGACCGAAGGAACTGACGCTGGAGGCGCTTCTTTTCTGTAATGTCAGTGCAGGATGCCAGGATGCTGATCGGCTCGCCCTGATCGCCTTTGACCAAGGCGCAGCGGCACTCGACGGTCACGAGCGCTCCGCCCTGAGTTCGCTGAGTCAGCTCCCCATGCCAGGAGCCAAATGCGGTGGTTTGAGACCGTATCCCTTCAAAACGCCAAGGCTCATGCTCAAATAAAATAGCGCTCACGGGCTTTCCCAGGGCCTCGGCGGCAGACCAGCCGTAGAGTTCTTCCGCAGCGCGGTTCCAGACCAAGATCGTTCCATCAATCGACAGACTAAGAATTGCGTCTGGCACCACTTGCACCAACGCGGCCTGCTCCTTGACCCGGAGCTGATGGAGGTGCTGCTCAGTTATGTCCTGGACGATGCCGCTTAGCTTGGCAGGCTGCCCGTCCTTGCCGAGGATTGCCTGCCCACGCTCGAGAACCCAGCGAATCTGTCCATCCGGCCTGATGATCCGATGCGTTACCGCGTAAGGGCTCGCGGATTTAATCGATGCTTCAACGGCAGCCCGGACCTTGTCGAGGTCTTCGGGATGCACACGGTCTCGGAAGGCCTGCACATCCCCGGTGAAAGACTCGGGCGCGACGCCAAAGATCTCCATGGTGGTCCGCGACCAGGTAAGCCGGGCGTCAGCTCCCAAGCTCCGGCTCCAGCTCCCTATTCGCGCCACTTGCTGAGCCTGGGCGAAGAAAGCCTCGCTTTCCTGGATGGCAATCCTGGAGCGTCGCTCCTCCGTCGCATCCTGGGCAATGAAGGTGTAACCGTTCAGGGCGCCATCCAATCCGCGAACAGGATAGATTGCCGACCGCACCCAACCCATGGTGCCGTCCCGCCGAAGCCGTTCTGACTCCTGATTGTTGTGGCCGAGATAGAAGGCGCTGTCGAACCGCTTCTGCCACTCCCCGAGCTTGTCCGCTCCGTCCAGGAGCAGGGCGAGCTGCTGGCCGAGCGCCTGGGTGGCGCTCAGTCCATAAATTCGCTCGGCTGGAGGCGTCCAAGTCAGGACCGTACCCATTTTGTCGAGGGCCAAAACTGCGTGGTCGCGGAGGCTCTCCAGAATGGTCGTTGCAAGTTGCTCTCGATGAGCGAGTTGTTGAAGCGCGGAGCGATGCGCCCCGGCTGCAGCCCTTAAGTCGAGCGCTCTTTGGACAACAACTGGGAGCCGGTACAGTTGGTTGGCTGAGATGTAGTCAAACGCGCCCGCTTCCAAGGCCCGGCCTGCCTCCAACTCGGTGAATTGGGCGGTCAGGACGATGATAGGGGACTCGGGCGCGAGTTCGCGGCAGATCTGAACAGGGTTCACGGCCGAGAGCCCGCTGAAGTCAGCCTGGACGATGATCAAGTCGAAGACGGTTCCGCCAAGGGCGCTCCAGAGATCGGCTCCAGCAGCGACCGATGTCCAGGTGATTGGGAACCTTTGGAGCGCCTCGTGGATTGTGGCCGACGCGGTTACCTCCCCTTCCAAGAGAAGTGCACGGATCGATTGTGGTACTTCGGCCATCCAGCGACTTTGCAGGTTGTAGGGGGCAGCCTTCCAAATGAAAAGCTGAATTGCTGTCCAAATGTCCTGCGGTTGCCTCATTCCCGAACTCACTTTTAGACACAGGCAACGCCTTGAAGAGTTAAAGCAGGCATTTAGAAGCATGTCCTCGCGGCGGCCTTGGCATCAAAATGATCGTTCCATGGCCAAATCCTCGGTCCTCAGGGCGCTGGCATGGCTTTAGCTAACTGCCCGCTCGTGCAGAACGCGAATGCTTTGAACGGGTCCGAATCGGTTACGGTTGCCGCGCCAGAAACTTTGCCAATGTCCGTCACCCCACGGGCTGAAGTTTCGGCGGGGATGCCGCTTGATCGCATAGAGGCCACCCCCAGAACTTTCGCGAACCCTATCCTGCCAGCCCCTTCCGCCGATCCGTGGGTGATCTACCACAACGGGTTTTATTACCTGGCTGAAAGCCGAAACCAGCAAAGCCTCTGGATTCGCAAAGCCCGGCTCTTCACTGAGCTAGCTGGCGACCCTGGGGTGATGATCTGGTCGGCCCCGGAATCCGGCGCGAACTGCAACGCTATTTGGGCCCCTGAGCTGCATTTCATCAATGGGCGCTGGTACATCTATTATGCCGCGGACGATGGTTTGAATGAGAACCATCGCATGTGGGTCCTGGAATCTGACAGCGAGGACCCGCTAAGCTCGTATCGCTGCCGCGGCGTCATGGACACTCAAGGGTGGGCGATTGACGGCACTGTCCTGACGATGGACAACGGCCAGAACTATTTCGTCTGGTCGGGCTGGCCTGGAACGACGAATGGCCGCCAGAACCTGTACATCGCACCCATGGCGAACCCGTGGACCCTTGGCGCTCCCCGGACGCTCCTGACGGAGCCTGATGCGCTTTGGGAGCGGATCGAGATGGACATCTGCGAAGGGCCGCAGGTTCTGCAGGCTCACGGCAAGACGTTCATCATCTATTCCGCGAGCGGCAGTTGGTGCACTGATTACTGCCTGGGCATGCTCGTCTTCAAAGGTGGCGACGTTCTGAATCCCGCTGCCTGGGAGAAGGTCGGCCCTGTGTTCAAGAAGACGACGCGCGTGTGGGGTGTCGGCCACTGCTCTTTCACGAAGTCCCCCGACGGGACTGAAGATTGGATCGTTTACCACGCCAAGTCGCGCGAGGAGCGTGGCTGGAATGACCGCCATGTTTTGGCTCAGCCCTTCACTTGGGGTGAAGATGGACTTCCGCACTTCGGCAAGCCTGTGGGCGCCGGCGTTCGGCTCCCAATTCCCGCAGGCGCTGAGATGGTCGCCGCATAAGAATTTTGGCCTCCCCTGATCGGCCGCGGGCGTGACCACTTCGGTCACGCCCGTTTTTCTATCTTCGCGGCGTTGAGGTCTGGCAGCTTAGAGTTTCGTGACTTTGAGGTCGTCAAAGCGAATGGGTGTCCCGGCGAAGGGCATGCCGAACACAGCGGAGCGACCGGCGGAGGGCGCCTCCTTTTGGACGGAACTGATTGTGGGCTCTTTCGGCTCGGTGTCGCCTTCCTGCCAGACGAACCCGCGCACCGTCCATTCGGCATCGGCGGTTTTCTTCACTTCAACCCGAAGCTGCGTCCATTTGGCTGTCTTCCATTCGATGGGCGCGGTGCCGAGCAAAGTTTCGCCTTTGTAGAGTTCGACAGCCTTTTTGCCTGGAGCGACGGTGAGCTTGAAGCCAGCAACACCGTTGCACGCGACGGTGAATGTGTTGAAGCGGCGGCCTTTTCCTGTGGTGAAGACGCGCGCGGACGCGGCGATGTTTTCCTTTTCAGTGGGACCGAACAAGAAGCCGAATGTTTCAAGTGGCGCCCCCGGCAATTCGACGAATTTGTTTCCGCCTTCTTCAGCGACGGCGAAGTTGCCGTCGAGCACGAGGAACTCTTCGGGCATCTTGCCAACTTCCGCTTTCGATAAATCGTTCGAGTAACCGGCTCCTTCCGCTGCGAGGGCGGTGGAGGCCGAGAGCGCAAGCGCGAGCCAAATGTGCATCTGCTTCATGTTAGTTGTTCCTTAAAGTTTCCAAAAATGGGCGGCGAAGAGCGACGCGCGCGGCGATCCAGGTCCAAATCAGACCGTTGAGCAGCACAGCGCCTAACGTGAGTCCCAGAGAGCGCCAGGGGAACGCGGAGGCCTGGCTGGAGAGGGCTGGAATGACCGCGACAATGGCTGGAATAATCCCGGCCAGAAGCCCAGCGATGAGGAGTGCGCTGTGCTCTGTGATCGTCATACGGCGAGTTTCTTGCTTATCGAAGCCGACGGCTTGCATGACGGCGAATTCGCCCTGCCGCTCGAGCACGTTGCGAAGGAGGATAATGGCCAGCCCCGCGCTGCCGAGGATTAGCCCGAGGCCGCCCAGAAGCTGAAATGTGCTGAGATATGTGTTTTGCACAGCGTTAAAGGCAGCGAGCCGCTCCGGAGCGGACACCAACTCCAGTCCAACATCCGCGAGTGAGCGGTTCAAAGCATTGGCCACGGCCTCTCTTTCGTTAGACGGGACATCGATGAAGAACATTCGATAGCCGCTCTCACCGGGGAATAGGCGAGTGAAATGGTCTTCGGCAATGAGCAAGTTGCCTTGCAGGATCGAATTGGCGACAGCGCCGACGAGTTGGATCTGGAAAGTCTGCCCGCGTTCATCGGTGTAGGGGAGAGTGTCTCCAACTTTTTTGCCCAGGGCCCATTGAATGGATGCTGCGTCGCCAATGGCGGGGATCGCGCCGTTGGCAGCAGGTTGAGAGAGGGAGAGCCAGGGCTCCTCTGAGTTGAAGCCATCCGCGACCTTGCTGAAGGTGAAAGCACCTCGATCGCTGAGACGAGCGGGATTCACTCCGACGAGGCGCGGTCGCTGGGCGCGGTTCAGGTTGAGGCAGCTCGCATCGTCGCCTGGGCGGACGCGCAGTTGAACAATCTGGGCATTGGTAAACGTGCGGGCGTTCAGGCCGTAAAAGTCGCGGCCATCAGCGGAGTTGAGATCGTGAACGACAGGGATGGAGCTTTCTCCGAGGAAAGCAAACCCGCCGGTGCCTGAAGACCGCTTGTCAGCGTCTTGAGTTGAGTCCAGCCGGAACACGCCGATGGACGCAATGACGAAGGCGCCAGAGGCGAGCAAGCCGATGCTGGTAAGGCTTCGTTTGGGTCTGCGCGAAATGTTGCGAAACCCAAGGCGCAGCAGATCGAGTTGGGAAACGCTTTTGCCGGAACTAACCAGAAATCCTCGGCTAATGAGCAGGGCGGCTACAAGCAGCAGGGCGCCAATTCCAAAGAAGGCAGGGCCGTTGGCCTCATCCCGCGCGAAGGACCAGATAGCCACAGCGATGGCGCTTACGGCAATCACGGCGCCAACCACCAGCCAGCGCTTGCCTGTGCCTGGCTTCGCGGCGGCGCTCACTTCCGGTGAGCTTTCGTCCAGAAGCTGGCGGGCGGATTGGCGGCCCTGTTTGCGGAGTGTAAGCCAAAGCGCGGCAACCGCGGCAAATAAACCGCTGAGCGCGCCGATGGCGATGGTGAGTGGGTTGGCGTGAAACTCGAGGATGGTTGAAGACCCAATGGCGTCACTCCAGATCGTGCGCAGGCCGTGAAGCATGGCGCGCGCGTAAAGCATCCCGAGAATAGCGCCGGTGGCAGCGCCCAGTGCAGCCAATGCGAACCCTTCTCCGAGGAGCACGCGGCGAACCTGTTTTGGCTCATAGCCAAGAGCGAGGAAGAGACCCACCTCCTTCGACCTTTGCTCAAGGCCGAGTTGAAACAGAAGCCCCATGAGCATGAGCGCGGTGAGAATCAGGAAGAAGCTGAACCCGAGGAAAAGCTGGCCGAAGTCCTGGGCCTGGTCGCTGGCGGCGAGCGCTTGCTGGCGGACTGGCTCCACTCGCAAGCCGACTTCCGGAGGGCTGAATTGCTGGCGGAGAGCTGACCAAAGACCGTCTTCGGTTTGGCTGTCGGCAAACCGCACAGCTGTGAGGCTTCCAAAGCGGTTCCCCCACATCGCCTGACCTTTAGCCAGAGAGACAAAGGCCTTTGGAGTTCCGCGATAGGTGTCCCAATACTTTTCGTCCTTATCGCGGATGCGGTCTGTCTGGATGGCAAAGCCGGTGTCCCAATCGCGGCAGTTATCGGCGTCGGTCATGCCTGGGAAGTCAGGCATTAGAGTCGGATCCGCTGTGGGGCCGGTCATGGGAAGGATTCCCCGAATAGTGAAGGAATTCGTCGCTTCGACGAGCGAACGCATGGGGCCGACCACGTAATACTTTAGCGTGAGTGTGTCCCCAACTTGCACGTGGAGATCATCGGCGAGCCATTGGTTCACCAGGATCTCATCATCTTTCAGCAGGATAGGGAGCAGGGGAGGCTCCGCGGCCGTGACCATAGAGTACGGAGTGGCGTTCGTGCCGTGGCGCAGTTCGTTGACCAGGTAGGTAATCAAGCGCGAATTCGGCTGGCCCAGCTTGTGCACAGCGTCAGCGACGGGTTCTTCGATGAAGACGCGGGGGCTGCGAAGCTCAACTGACTGGGTGTTTGTGGGGCGATGAATGTGGAGCTGCGCGTCGAGGGGCTGCCAGACCTGCGCGATCGCTTGCTCCAGAGGCTTGGGATCGGTTAGGCCGCTGGAAAGGATGAGGTTTACGCGATTGGTAAGGCCTAAACGGCGTTGAAGCTCCGTCAAGGAAACGAACGCGTTGAGCGGCGGCAATTGGCTAGCTTGAAGTGAGAAGCGGCCGAAACGCACATCCTCGCCGACACCTTTGACGGTGAGGCGCAGGGCAATGGAGGTGTCCTCGGTTGGGGACAGCGGCGCATCCTGCGAGAGTTGGGTGGGTTTGCGGATGCGGAGCGTGATTGAGTCGCCTGGACGGACTTTTAGTTGGCGAGCGAGCGCATTGTTCAGGTGAACTTCATCCGCAGCAATCACGGGAAATCCGGGGTGGCCAGCCATGGGCCAGAAGTCCTGAGAGACACCGAGCACTTGAACCTGGTTGGCGCGGGCTTGAGACTCCGAAGCGGTGGCAGTCCCCGGCATTTGGAGGAGGCCAACAGCTTCGCTCTTGGTGGCCGCGGCGAGTTCGCTCGCTAGTTCTGCGCGCACCAGGCGGTCACCCAATGGAAGGGCGAACTCAGTCTTGCCAAGACGCTGGAGGGCAATGCTGCGCAAGCTTCCGCGAACGGAATCTCCGACGATGAGGGCGCCGACGAGGACCGCGCAGGCGAGAGTGGCGCCGAGGTAAGCGCCTAAGTGGGAGCGCCAGTGCGCGGAGAGACTTCGCAGAACGAGCGTCCAAAAATTCATAAGAGGGGCGGGGTGTATGGATCGGTGGCTGGCTCAGCATAAGGCTCGACCAAGAAATGATTTCCGACGAGGCGAACGTGGTGCAGTTCATCAAAACCTTCGGACAGAAGGGGACGTTGCAGGCGCTTGAGTGTGCCGAAGAACCCTGCGCGGGGCACTTTGGCTTTCCCTTCGCGGGCTTCGTTGCGCTTCAGGCAGTCATCCACCATAGGTTCAAAGAAATAACCGATCACGCGGTAATTGGCCTCCCTGGCCGGGCGAATGTAATCCTGCCTCCCGGCAGCCGTCACATTCGTATTATCGACGACAAAGTCTATTTTGTGTTCGAGGAAGCTGGCAAGCAACTCGCGCTCGCGGGCGCGCGAGTTCAGGGTGTCCAGGTTGAGACGCCGGTGCGTGGCAGCAAAGCGCTGCTCGTAAAACGTGCTTTTGCCCGAGCCTTGGATGCCAATGAGGATGATTGCTTCCATACCGCTCTCTTCAAACGTAGATGATTGCCGAAACGCGATCGCCTGTCCAAAGCCTGAGGCAAAGGGGTTTCCGCGGATCTTTTTCCTGATGAAAATTTCCTGAAACCACGTCAAACTGTTGCCATGGCCAACGTGATTATCCGACCGGACTGGCATATTGCCGACAAGTTCATCACCCCGGAGAAAGCTTACCTGAACCGGCGACTTTTTCTGCGGGGCCTGGGCTTTACGGCTGGCGCTGCCACACTTCTGGGCGCAAGCGCGCCCGGACTTCACGCTGTTGAAATCCCCGGAGCCACTGATCTGAAAAAAGAACTCTACCCAGCAAAGCGCAATCCAGAGTTCGATCCCAAGTGGAAGCTCAGCGACGAAAACGAAGTTTTCACCTACAACAATTTCTACGAATTCTCCACCAGCAAGAACGCTGTGGTGCGCCTGGTTAAAAACTTCACCACGGCCCCGTGGCCGATCGAGATCACGGGCATGATCGAAAACCCACTGAAACTGGACGCTGGCGAACTCGTCTCCATGTTCCCGCTCGAAGAGCGCGTCTATCGCTTCCGTTGCGTGGAAGCCTGGGCCATGATCGTTCCCTGGACGGGCTTCCAACTCAGCAAACTCATTGAAAAGGTGAAGCCTACAGGCGAGGCCAAGTTCGTCAAATTCGTCACGTTCAACAAACCGGAACAAGCGCCGGGCATGGCGGATAAGCGGTACCCCTGGCCTTATACCGAAGGCCTTCGTCTTGACGAGGCCATGCACCCGCTAACCATCGTCGCCACGGGGTTGTATGGCCGTCCGTTGCCCAAGCAAAATGGAGCGCCCGTCCGCATTGTTGTGCCTTGGAAATACGGTTACAAGAGCATCAAATCCATCGTGCGAATCGAGTTCACTGACAAGCAGCCGAAGACCTTGTGGGAAACGATGGCCCCGGACGAGTATCCCTTCGAGTCCAACGTCAACCCCGCCGTCCCGCACCCGCGGTGGTCACAGGCGACGGAGCGCATGATCGACAGCGGCGACCGCGTCCGCACCCAGCCCTACAACGGCTACGCCGCCCAAGTCGCCAAACTCTATCCCAAGTCTTAACTCTGCCTAACACGCTCAGTCGGGCTTTCGGACAGTAGGCCGCGTCACTCGACCGGGTGGCGGCCTGACCTGCTGCGCCCTTCTGTCCTGTCGCTGTGTACTTCGCGTTGGGCCTGGACCCTCTCATTTGAAACGCGACGAAACTGAGCTACTGTGCCAGCAGGGAACGGGAGCTTGATGGGCACGTATCAGAATCCAGTTTACCCGCACTATTTTGCGGATCCATTCGTTTGGGAGCATGAAGGGAAGTATTTCGCGGTGGGCACAGGGCCTGTGACACCCGTTACCCACGCCACAGACAAAGACCTCAAGCCACAAAAGCTCGGCTCCCACCACTTCGCTTTTCCTCTGCTGACATCGAATGACCTTTGCCATTGGGAACTTCACGGCGGCGGCCTCAAGGTTCCCGACTGGGCGGCAACTGGCGAATTTTGGGCGCCTGAAGTCGCTTATGCAGACGGAACCTTCTACATGTACTATTCCGTGGCCACGCGCGGTTTGGAGCACGGCTTGCGTGTTGCTGCTGCCTCACAACCCACCGGGCCGTTTGAGGACGTCGGCCCGTTGCTTTCACCAAAAGCCTACGATTGCCCCTTCGCCATCGACGCTCATCCCTTCCGGGACACGGATGGCCAATGGTATCTGTTTTACTCCACCGATTTCCTGGACGTCTCCCAGGGAAAGCGGGCTGGAACTGGCCTCGTGGTTGAACGCCTGGTGAACATGACTCAACTCGCCGGTGACCGGCAGATCGTCATGCGGGCGAATGCGGATTGGCATCTTTTCAAAGCTCAGCGAGAGATGTACGGCCAGGTTTATGATTGGCACACTCTCGAAGGCCCCTGCGTTCGCAAGCACAACGGTCTCTACTACTGCTTCTACAGTGGCGGCTGCTACGAAGGGCAGGGGTACGGCGTGGATTATGGTGTGGCGGACAACATCATGGGGCCATATTCCAATGAAGGCTGCTCTATGGGCGCTCGCGTGCTGCGCACCGTTCCTGGCAAAGTTCTTGGCCCCGGCCATCATTCCATTGTGCGGGGTCCAGACCGGGAAACGGAGTACATCGTCTACCACGCGTGGGATGTCGGCATGACCGCTCGACGAATGTGCATCGACAAACTTTATTGGACGCCTAACGGTCCTCGGTGCGCAGGCCCAACCTGGACACCTCAACCCACACCCGGTGTCACAGCCGCGCTGCCGGGCTAAGGCTGCTTGGGCGCGGTTTTCCCGAGGAGATGCTTGTCGAACCAATCTGCGAGGATTTTCTGATCATTCAGAATATCCGGCCAGCCGTGCTCCTTACCTGGCCGATTAATCAATTCAGCATCCACTCCCTCGGCCTTTAGTTTCTCGATGAAAACCTCTGCTTGCTGGTAAGGGACGAGTTTATCCGCATCCCCGTGAATGATCAGCACGGGCGCAGTCGATTTGCTGATGAAGTAAATGGGTGAGATCTCTTTGCCATAGGCTTGCCGGCTTTCAGCTGTCTCTGCCCCGGCGCCGAACGCTCCTTTAAAATCCTTCAAAATCCCAACCCCGACCGCATCTTCCCCGGGCTTCCCATAATTCAGGAAATCCGTCGGTGGAAAGTAACAAGCCCCCGCTTGCACAACACTCGACTCGCGATCAATCGGATCCCTCGCTTGCGCTGGCCCTGGTTTGCCTTGGGTGCACAGCGTCAGCGTCAGGTGGCCACCCGCGCTCGCGCCGGTGATGCCGAACTTCTGCGGGTCCACCCCAAACTGCTTTGCGTTATGGCGTGCAAACCTGACCGCGCGATGAATGTCCTCCGTGATTTCATGAATGACGAACCGCGGCTGCGACCCATGCACAACTGCAAACACCGTATAACCACGAGCGAGGAACTCCTTGTAGAACGCTGGATTGATCGCTTCATGCGCCGAGTAAAAGCCGCCGCTAACCATAAACAGAATTGCCGCGCCGTTTTGCTTTTCCGGCGTGAACACATCCAGCGTCAATGCCGTCCCGAACTTCCGCCCATACACCACATCCTCCTTGCGCGTATAGCCTGGGTCAGCGGCAAAAGAGGCGTACGCGAGCAACAACGAAGCGGCCAATGTTAAGAAGGTGCGCATGCATAGACTTTATATTGCTGGGGATGAATTCCAAGCCGCATTGAAGAGCGGCGCGCGGATGCACCGGATTTCCGCCGCTCCTCCTGTTTAGTCTCAGTGAGGTTCGTGCCGCAGGGGCGCTGTCGGAAAGTTAGGGGACCGGCGTTCCTGTGGGGGGCAATCTGGGCAAGCTGGCGGCACTTTGCTCAGCTCCCGAACGTCTAAGCAATCCCGTCCCCCTGCGGATACTCTCTTAGAAGCCTTCTCACAAATACCCAAGCAGCGTCTGCGGGTGTTTTGGCCGGATGCTTCGTTGCTCCTCAGTCGCAGATCCACGCGGATATGCTCCTTCGTCGCGCCTCGCCTCCGGCCAAAATACCGCGCAATCCACTTGCTGGTTATTTATAAGACGGCTTCTAGCACGCCTGTCAGTTGGCGGGCGTTGGCCACGCTCCTGGCGGCGTTGGTCTGGTGGATGGTTTGCCACCCCCGAGCGGCGCCGGCCTCGATGTTCTCTAAACGGTCGTCGATGTAGAGGATTTCAGCTCCTTTGCACCCGGTCACTTGCTCCACCCGTTCGTAGATGCGGGCGTCCGGCTTCATGCAGCCACATTCGTACGAGAGCACGAAGGCATCAAAATTTATGAAAAAGGGGTAACGCTCTCGGATGTGCTCGGCAGCGAGGGAACTGGTGTTGGAGAAGATGTAGGTCTTGAAACCGGCGCGGCGGAGGTCTTCGTTCAGCTGAATCATTTCCGGGATGGGTTCGAAGATGTCACCGAAGAGAGGCGCGAAGTCAGTGAACGATCGATTGAACCCGCTGGCCGTTTGAATGGCCTGGAAGAATTGCTCAGCGGTGATCTCCCCCCGCTCGCATTGGTGGAGAAGCGGTGATTGGTCGAGCATGATGCGGATCTCGGGCTCACTGGCGGTGCAGTGCGCGCTCAGCGCGCGCGATGCTTTTCCGAAATCAAAGTCGAGGAGCACTTTGCCTAGATCGAAGACAACGACTTTTGGTTTGGGCATGGTTATTCGATCGGGCGTCGGCCTTCGATCGCGCGAGTGAGGGTTAGGTCATCGGCATACTCAAGGCCGCTGCCCACGGCGAGGCCTTGCGCGAGCCGGGAGACTTTCACACCTTTTGGAGCAAAGACTTTGCCCAAGTAGTAGCTGGTGGCGTCGCCTTCGACGTCCGATGGCAGGGCGAGGATGAGTTCGGCAATTTGTTCGCGAGCGAGCCGTTGTTCCAGGGCCCCAATGCGGAGATCCTCTGGGCCGACGCCGTTCATGGGTGAAATTTTGCCGCCGAGAACGTGATACTTCCCCCTAAACCCAGACTTATCGATGCTGAGGATATCGACGGGACGCTCCACGACGCACACCAGAGAGCCGTCGCGCTGCGCGTCTTCGCAAATAGCGCAAGGCTGGCGGACGGTGAGCGCGCCGCAGGTTTGGCAGAAGCTGACCTGGGTGCGCGCTTCGCGGATGATGGCGGCCAGCCTGTCGGAGACCAGCGGCTCGGCCTGAACGAGGTGCAACGCGATGCGTTCCGCAGACCGTGGGCCGATACCGGGCAGTTTGCCGAGAGCGGCAATGAGGTTGCTGATCGGTTCAGGGAGGGAGGCCACAATGTGGCGCGCTTAGACCAAGCCTGGGATGCTGAAGCCCTGGGTGACCTTACCCATCTCTTCGTTGGAAATTTCTTTGGCCTGCTTCAGCGCGTTATTCGCGGCGGACATGACCATGTCTTCCAGCAAGGTGACGTCGGACGGATTGACAGCGGCAGGGTCAATCTTGAGCGAAGCAATGGTGCCATCGCAACGAACGACAATTTTGACGGCCCCTCCCCCGCTGGTCGCCTCGACAGTGCGGGCGGTTAGTTGGGCCTGGACATCTTCCATTTGCCGCTGAATGCGAGCGGCTTGCTTCATCAATTTTCCAATGCTGGACATACGTGCGGGAGAGACTCTATACGGCCCCGCGAACTTCGACAATCTGCCCCTTGAAAACTTCGAGAGCTTTCTTGATGAGCGGGTCGTTTTTGAACTGCTCTTTGTCGATAATGATCGGGGTCGGCTCCTTCTTCGCCTCTGGCGCGGCCGCTGGCTTGGCGGGAGCAACCTGCCGTTGGGGAGTTGGCGCAGCTTGGGGAATAGCGGCTGGGGGCGCAGGGGCTTCGATCTCGGTGGCGAGACCGAGGTTCGCTGAGGTGAACCGAAGTTTTAGCGCGCGGCATCCAGCGTCGTTCAGGCGCTTGAGCAGCGACTCGCGTTCGCGGATATCATCAAACAGAGAAATTTGGTCTTTGTGAGGCTCGTCGAAGGCGATTGTCAGCAAGCCGCTCTCCAGAGACATAGGGCGGGCGTTAGCCAGCGCCGAGCGCATGAGCATCCCCATGGAATCAACGACGTTAGGCCAGATCGTCTGAATATCAGAAGCGGCGGCAGAGATAACCGTGCTTTGAGCGGTCGGAGCAGCTGGGGCGGACTGCATGGCAAGCGGCTCAGGCGACCGCGGTGCAGCCGGAGCTGCGCTGGTGGCGGTGGCGGCGGATCCTGGAGCCGCAGAGCGCGGCAAAGACGCTGCCGTTCCACTTGGGCGACTTGGAGCGGGGCTCGGAGCCGGGGCGGAGCCACCGCCGTTTCCGGTTGCGCCACCGCCATCGCGACGAAGTTGGTTCAGCTTCTCCAGAACGGAATCGATGCTGATGGCTTTCCGAGCCTGGATAGCTTTGATGAGAGAAACTTCGACGAGGATCTTCTTGGAGGCTGTGTCCCGCAGCCGCCCTTCGCAATCGGTAAGGATTTCCATCACGCGGGTCAGGCCTTCGGGCGAGGTGATGGCGGACTGATTCTTGAAAGTCTCAATCTCGGCTTCGGCAGCGTCCAAAAGGCTTAAATCCCCTTTGGCCACAGAGTAGATCAGGAGATTGCGGAAATGGTTGAGAAGATCGCCCAGGAGTCGCCCGAGGTCCTTGCCGCCTTTGGCTAGGTCGTTGAACTGGCGCAGGGAGGGCTCGACTTCTCCACGGAGAATAGATTCCGCCAGCGCATGGAGCTGGGCACGGGCGGCAAGGCCGAACATGGAGAGGACGTCGCTCTCCACGATGCTGTTGCCGCAGAAGCTGATGAGCTGATCGAGAGTCGATTCCGCGTCCCGCATGCAGCCTTCGGATCCGCGCGCGATCGCGTGTAGGGCAGCGTCTTCAATGGTAACGCCTTCGTTCTGAGAAATAGCGCCGAGGTGCTGAACGATGAGCTTGGCTGGAATGCGCCGAAGGTCGAAGCGTTGGCAGCGGGAGAGAATGGTCGCGAGAACCTTCTCCGGCTCCGTGGTCGCGAACATGAACTTCACATGCTCGGGCGGCTCTTCGAGCGTCTTCAGGAGGGCATTGAACGCCTCCTTGGTGAGCATGTGAACTTCGTCGATGATGTAGATTTTGTATTTTGACGAAGCGGGGGCGTATTTGACGGTGTCGCGAAGCTCGCGGATTTCCTCAATGCCGCGATTACTGGCGCCGTCGATTTCGAGGACGTCCAGGGAACGGCCTTCGGTGATCTCCTTTACGCGAGGATCGTTGTCGTCGAACTCAGCCTTGGGGCCGCCGGTCGCATTCAGGGCCTTGGCGAAGATGCGGGCGATGGTGGTTTTGCCGGTGCCGCGTGGGCCGACGAAAAGGTAGGCGTGCGCGATTCGCTGTTGGTTGATCGCATTGGCCAGCGTTTGGGTCACATGCTCCTGGCCGACAACGTCAGCGAAGCGTTGCGGGCGGTATTTGCGTGCTATGACTTGATACGACATGGCTGATCAGGTGAAGAAAACCAGGGTGACCACGGCAAATGCAGAGCAAACTGCCGGTGCTGCATTCCTGCTCTCGCGGGGTTCGTAAGTCCACACTCCGTGGGCCCTGGCAAAATCTGCGCTGGGAAGGTACGGCTCCCCCCCCCTCCCCAGCAAGCGAAATTGAGGAGTTTGTGGTTAACAAATGAAGTGACCGGCGTGAGAACAAGTGAAATGACCGCTTGGGTAAAAAGGGGTGGATGGCTCACGAAGTGGGGGCGTGAGCGAGTTCACCGCGGAGGAAGCGATCAAGGTCATGAAAGTTCAGGAAGTGATCACTCGAGCGATGAGTGGTCAGATGAGTTGGCTGGATGCGGCGGAGGTGCTGCGGTGGAGCCCGCGCACGCTGCGGCGGTGGCGCTGGCGGTATGAGCAGCATGGGTATGATGGGTTGTTTGACCGGCGCAAGCGCAGGCCCAGTCCAAAGCGGGTGCCGATGAAGACGGCGGAGAAGGTCTTGCGCCTTTACCGGGAGGAGCATGCCGGGTGGAACGTGCGCCATTTTCACGAGAAGCTCAAAGAGGAGCATGGGATTCAGTTGAGCTACCAATGGGTGAAGAGCGCGCTGCAGACCGCTGGGATGGCGGCCAAGAGGCCGCGAGGGCGGAAGCATCGGCAGGAGCGGCCGCGGAGGCCGTTGCCGGGGATGATGGTGCACACCGATGGGAGCACGCATGAATGGATCCCAGGCTCCGGGTGGAAGCAGGATCTGGTGGCGTTTGTCGATGATGCGACCAGCGAGGTGTATGCGGCGTTTCTGTGCGAGGAGGAAGGGACGCTCTCGATGCTTGCGGGGTTAAAGGCGGTGATTGAAGCCAAAGGGCTCTTTTGCAGCTTGTACACGGACCGGGGAAGCCACTTCTTCCACACCGCCGCGGCCGATGGGCCAGTGGATCGAACGCGGCCGACGCAGGTGGGGCGGGCGCTGGCGCAGCTGGGGATAGAGCACATACCAAGCTACTCGCCGGAGGCGCGTGGGCGGATGGAACGCTTCTTTGGCACATGGCAAGGGCGCTTGCCGCAGGAGTTGAAGCGGGCGGGCGTTGGGAGCTTGGAAGAGGCCAACCGTTACATTCCGGAGACGTTTATCCCGTGGCATAACCGCAAGCTCAAGGTGGCAGCGGTCGAGGAAGGGAGCGCCTTTGTGCCCTGCGCGGGGGCGGACTTGGAGGGGATCCTAAGCATCCAGGAAGATCGAGTGGTGGGGTGTGACAACACGGTCAGCTGGGGGAGGAAGAAGCTGCAGATCCCACCGCAGAAGTGGCGGGGGAGCCTGGCCCGGATGCGGGTGAGGGTGTGCGAGCATGTGGACGGAACGATCAGCGTGCGGCATGGGCCTCGGGTGGTCGGCTGGTTTGAAGCCAGTGGCAAACCGATGGCGGAGGCGCGAGCGAAAGCCGCGTAGCATCGGCGAATTTTTTGCCCTGCCCCTCGGGGCAGGGCAAAAACCCCAGAACAAGAACAAAACCCAAAGCGGTCAGATCACTTGTTACGAAAGCGGTCAGATTGACGTGTTAACGACAGCGAAATTGAGGAGTTAATTTAGCTGGTTTCTGCAAGAAGTCGAATGGGTGGCTAGGCGAAGTTGATGTTGCCAATGAGGCCTTCTGGACCGGCAGAGTTAAGGAGCGTCTAAAGAGCAGCGACTTCTGCGCCTCGGTATCGCGACGAACGACTATTATCAGGCCTTGGTGGTGTCCTTCTGCCGCGAGCGTCAGGAAATCGTTGCGGTTGCACGTGACAAAAAGTGAAGCATTCCTTTGGGCATGGTTCCACGCGATACGGTCCGCCGTCGTTTGCGGCAGGATGTCCCGCAAGCGGACAACGTCGTTACCTCCACCAAGCAATGTCAGGGCGATAGCTTCGGGGACATCGTGGTCCAGGACGAACTTCACGAGAGCCGGGGCGCGCGGTTCTCAGCAATTATCAGATCGATCTCGTCGCGATGATCCTCGTAATAGGCCATGCACTCATACACTGGGCCCCGTGTTAGGACTGGGAAAGCCTCAATGGCTTCATCTATGCTCGCCCTAGGCTGAACAATAGCGACGACGTCATGAACACCGATGCGGGTGTTCTCCACGATTGTCCGACCGGAGCGAACGCCGGGAATGCGGGTCAGATATTTGTAGCCGAGTTGCTCGGGCATGCTTCTTTTTACCCCAGCTGGATGGCAGTCGCAATGTTGGGAGAGCGCAGGGCGCTTGCGCTTCGCACGGAGGCTGGTCAACTTACGCCATGCACCAGCTTTTTTCGTGGGCCGCCCGTGGGGTTCTTGGCGTGGCTCTTAGTCTAAATCTCTTCGCTGCCGAAGGGCGGGCGGACAATGCGCTGGATGAGTATCTAAAGAAACCCGACGCACACTTTAATTGGAAGAGGACTGAATCCAAGAAGCTCGAGGGCGCGGAGGTGGTGCATCTCGAATTGCTCTCGCAAGTTTGGCGCGAGCAGTTCTGGAGCCATGACATTCAGATCGTTCGTCCTACGACTGTTCGGCATTCGGATATTTGCCTCTTGTTCATCACCGGCAGCGGGGATGGCGCGCGCTACATCGAAATGCTGAAAACCATTACGGATGCATCTGGCGCGATGGCGGCGGTGTTGGCGGATGTCCCGAACCAGCCGCTGTACGACGGCAAGAATGAAGATGCCTTGATTGCCTACACCTTCGAGCAGTTTGCGCGGACACGCGACAAGAGTTGGCCGGTGCTTTTCCCGATGGTGAAGAGCGCGGTGAAAGCAATGGATGCGATCCAGCAGCACACGGAGAAGGCGCATCAACAGAAGGTCACGAAATTCGTAGTGACGGGAGCATCGAAGCGCGGCTGGACGACCTGGCTGACGGGCGCAACTGACCCCCGGGTGGTGGCGATCGCTCCCATGGTTTTCGACATGCTGAACTTCAAGGCCCAAACAGATTGGGCGCAGGCGATGTATGGCAGGCAAAGCGAACAAATCGCCGATTACACAGAGCTTAACCTGGTCGAGCGGATGAACAGCCCTGAGCTGAAGGAATTGCGCAGCTGGGTAGATCCGTATGAATACGCGAAGAGTTACACGATGCCGAAGCTGATCTTGATCGGAACCAATGATAGGTATTGGGTCGTCGATTCGCTGCGGCATTATTGGAACGATTTGCCGCAGCCGAAGTGGATCTTCCAAACCCCGAATGCTGGGCATGATCTGGATGGAGGGCGCGAGGCGATTCCCACCCTTGCAGCGTGGTATCAAATGATTGCCGATGGGGAGCAGCCGCCCTCTGTGCAGTGGCAAATCAAGGATGGGCCGGAAGGCGCGCAGATGACGCTTATTTTCTCACAAAAGCCTGAGGAGGTTCGCGCATGGACAGCGAAATCAACTGATCGCGATCTGCGGGACGATAAATGGGAAAGCGCGAAGCTTCCGAATCTGGCTGAGCAGATGACGATTGATGTGCCCAAGCCTGAACAGGGGTATGTGGCTTACCTGGGTGAAGCTGTTTTCAAGACGAAACGCGGCCATAGGTATAAACTCTCAACAGAAGCGCGGGTGACACCACGCGAGGCGCCTTCCCGGCCAAATTCATCGGGCCCATCGACAGGCTCGAAGTAAACGCTCCAGGTGCTCAGGCGCGTGCTCGCTTGAGATTACGAAGCGAAAGAAGCCAGCGGCAGGCCCGCCGGGATATTTCAGGAAGGGTGGGTAAATCCCGGCCGCCAGCAAGCGGGTGCGTAGGGCTTCCGCTTCCGCTGGGTCACTGAAGGCAACGCTCACCACGGGAGCTTCGCTGTCCGGGAGGCGAACACCTGAGCCGCGAGCGGCTTGCTTAATGACAGCGGTGTTTGCGCGGAGCCGCTCGATGAACGATGTGTCGCTCCGAAGCAGTCGAAGAGCTTGCAGAGCCGCAGCGGCGGAAGGGAGTGGAATCGGTGTGCCGCCAATGAACGCGCCGCTTCGATCGACGATCTGATCCAAAAGCGATCTGCTCGCGATCACAGCTCCACCGAAAGCACCGAACGCTTTGCTGAGCGTGATGGTTTGCACGACGTTGGGCGCCCGCAATCCATGAAGCGCAACAGTCCCCTGCCCTGCCGGACCGATCACGCCGGCGCCATGCGCATCGTCCGCGATTAACCATGATCTGGGTGGCAGGAGGTCGTGGTAAGCCTTCAATGGTGCGACAGATCCGTCGTGAGCGAACACACCGTCAGTAAGCACGATGGCTTTTCCCGCATTCTCCAGAGCGCCTTTCAGAGACTCGGCATCGCGATGCTTGAATCGCCGCACTGCGGTTCCCCAGAAACGCGCGGCGTCCTGCAAAGAAGGATGCGCCTTTTCATCAAGGAAGACCCTGTCGGCCTTGTTCGCGAGCCCCTGGGCAACGACGATGTTGCTGATGTATCCGCTGCTCGCGAGCAAAGCGGGCGCGCCGAAGAAGATCTCCAACTCGGATTCGAGCTGCGCATAGAGGGGATGATTGCCAGTCGTCGCCCGAGATGCGGACACATTCCAACCATGCTCTTGAATCGCGCGGTTTGCCGCTTCAATGACGCTTGGATGGCTGGAGAGCCGGAAGTAATCGCAGCCGCTAAACGAAATTAGTTTCCGGCCCTCGTGGATGATTTCAACACCACGCCCCGGCTGAAGTGACGGGCCAAGCATGAAGCTGGCGAATCGGGGCAGTTAAGCTTCGGGTGTGAAGCCCATGACGATGTCGAACTTCGCCGCAAGCTCACCAATTTTGGAGCCCGGGATAGGGGTAAATGGAACGATCACCGACTCACGTTGGCGAGCGTCCTTAATGCCGCGGATGACCCCATCCTTTTCGTTTTGTGGATGTCCCTTGATGTAGCACTGGGTTGTGAACTTCTCCCGGCCTTTCATCTTCACCGCGTAATGGATGTGTGGGGTGCGGCCGGGATACGCTACGGGCTTCACCGTCCGAAAAACATACTCCCCTGTTGAACCGGTGAGAAAGCGCCCGAAGCCCTGGAAATGCTTGTCGCGCTTGGCGGCGCCATCGCTGCCGCTGTGCAAATAGGCGCCGGTGTTATCTACTTGCCAGATCTCCACGATCGCATTGCGGATCGGTTCTCCGCGTGAATCAAGAATGCGGCCGCTGACCCAAGTGATCTCACCAACGGCGGGTGTAATGCCGTCATTGATGACGATGAGATCGTTATCAGTATCGAGCGGGAGTTTGTCTGGGTAGAACGGTCCTTCCGTTTGAGCAGGGGTCCGCACGAGTTCTTCCGCAAAGGCACCGGGAGCAGCAAAGGCGAGTGCGCCCAGGGATAGTGATTGGACGAAGGCACGGCGTGAGGACGGGATGAAGAGCGGGCTGGAAGCTCCGGAACGCGCGGTGGTCATGATGAGCTTACTACTGCGAATGTTGAGAATTGGCGAGCCTTTTCGGGCGCGCCAGCAGCAACGTTGCTGTTGCCAATAACCCGAATCCTGATAGCCAGAGGCCTCGTTCAAAATGTTTGTCGCGGAACTTTAGTTCCACGACAGCTTCACCGCGGGGGACTGGCACCGCCATGAAGGCATGATTGGCTTTGTGAACTTTTGCCGGTGAGCCGTTCACGACAGCCTCCCAGCCTGGGTGAAATGACTCCGCCACAAACAGCAAAGCCTTGTTGCTTGATTTCACGCGCGCACGAATCTGGTGAGCCGTGCGATCTGTGACTTCAACTTCCACCCTCTCGGGCTTCACGTCGCTCAAATCATCTCGGGATGCCTCCTCCAATATAATTTCTCCCTGGGGGTTGAAGTCGCCGCGTGCGAGCGCGCCGAAAAATTCCGGGGCTCCGCCGAATTTGGGAACCTGCCCGCCGCTGATAAAACCCAGAGCGTTGGTTACGGGTGACCAGGCAAGTATCTGATCGGGATCACTCACCTGCCCGACGTTAAGCAAACGCATCAATGCCGTGCGATCAATGTTCGTTTGTTGCAAGGCGTAATGAACTTGGGCGGCTTCACGAAGATAGAGAGAGAAGAAGCCATCATTCTTTGGTTTGCGGTCGAGGAGGTTCAGATTGCAGAAGAGCATCGCGCGGCTGGTGAGGACGTCCTGCTGCGGGTCTTCAATGCTCAAGTGGTTCAGGCGTTGCTCCGTTTCAAAAAGGAGCATGGCGCGTTGCAATGGTGATTCGAGTTGAGGCTGCTGAGTGAGCGTGGCGGTGTAAACATGCGGGGCGACGACTGGGTTGTGGACAGGAATCTGAGTGGCGCCATCCAGCGCAATGGCTATTAGCGCGGCGTAAGTTCCGCGCAACCGCCACTCGGGCTTTTGCGACGCAACGAAGAGCAGCATGGCGGAGGTTGCGAGGAATCCTGCTCGAAAAACTGCGTGAGTTGGGATGGAGAAATGCGGTGAGTCCCACTGGAGTAGAGCCAAGGGGAGGATAATGGCCAAGCCGACACCTACGAAGCTTACCCAGCGCTTAAGACTGACACTGGGCAACCGCGCGAGACCGAAGGCTGCAACAATGCAGGAACAAAACACCACCAGGACAATGAACTTCACTGGATAGCGCATGAAGCTCAGGAAGGTGATGGCTTGTGTGATGGCGCTGTGCAAACCGCCCGCGCGCCCAAAAGCCATCCACAAGGCGAAGAGGGCGAGGGCGGTGAAG
This sequence comes from Candidatus Methylomirabilota bacterium, assembly GCA_035627835.1. Lineage (GTDB taxonomy): Bacteria > Verrucomicrobiota > Verrucomicrobiia > Limisphaerales > SXQI01 > DASPKX01. The sequence goes on along the minus strand of DASPKX010000046.1, from coordinate 20,090 downwards.
CACAGGATCTCCCGCTGTTTGCGCGCTCTGTAGCAAAGCGCAGCCGCCACGAGGAAACCGAGCGGAAGGTAATACGAAGCAATCCAGAACTGCCCAGGCTGCGCGGCCACGTCGTTGTGCGAACGAATTGCTTTGAAGAGGGGCAGGAAGAAGTTGGCAACACCCCAAAGCGGCAGCGCCCATTCGCCTTCCTCGTACTGCGCGGTTCGCTGCGAGCGGCTGAGGAGATCGAAGAATGGGAGGAGTTGGGCCGCGCTGATTAAAGCGACGAGCGCAATGATGGCGGCCAGCTTGAGGAGAGGCTGCAGTCGCTTATTGCCCATGGCATCGGCGACCACAATCGCGCCTGCCGCTAGCCAGGTCATGAAGATGATCTCGGGCGCCCCGCTGAGCATCTGCACTGTTCCGACCAACGCGGCGACTGCGGCTGCTCGCCAGCTTCCGGAACACCCCCTTCGCACGAGCCATACCACCCACGGCATAAGGCCCAGGGCAGCAATATTGTTGGGCCACTTGAGACTGTTTATGAGTATTCCGCTCCAGGCATATGCCATCCCCGCTCCGCCTGCCGCAAGCGCTGAAGTCGTCCATGCGCGCGCGAGAAAAAACATGCCGAGGCCGCCTAGAAACAGATGAGCCAAACAGAAGAAGTTCAGCGACCAAGGGAGCGGCAGCAGAAGGTAAATGAGAGAAAGCGGGTAAAGCGTCAGGGTGTTCCACTGCGCGAGGAAGGGCATCCCAAAGTAGTTGTAGGGATTCCAGTGCGGAAGCTCCCCTTGCCAGAAAGCCTCTTTGTGGAAATGCGCGAGTGGATAGCCGAAAAGAGCGAAGTCGCGATGGAAAAATGAGCCGCTCCCGAAAAGCGGGGCTGCAAAGAGTATGGCTATTGAAAGGCCGAGGACGGCGCTGAAACGCCCTGCCGTGAGTTCGCTCGGTGAGGCAGTTTCTTTCATGCCGAGAACCTCCGACGCAGGCTAACAGCAATCAATGTGGCGCAGATCAACAAGGCGCCGAACGCGAGAAGGAGCCCCTGGCGAAAGCGAGCATCCACATAGCGGAACTCCACCTCATGCACCCCGGCCGGAACTGTGATCGCTTGAAAGGCATGGTTGCCTCGGAACACTGGTGTCTCCCGCCCGTTGAGAGTGGCGCGCCATGCAGGGTACCAAGCCTGGCTTACAAGGAGGATCGTCGGTCCGGCCGCTTCGACTCGGGCGCGAATCTGGTGAGCTGTCACACGGACCTCGCTGATCGTGGTGTCCGCTTTTGGGGTGGCAGCAACTGTGGGATCTGCGACATACGCGACTTCCGCAGGATCGAAGTCGGGCGCGGTAAGCCTTGTGATGAGATCACCTTGCGCAACCTGTTCAACGCGCTGGCCGGCGCTGAGGAACGGCAGCGGGGATGCAGAGGTTTGCGCCCATTCAACGGGGCTCGAGGGACTGGAGTAAGCGGCGACCCCGAGCATCCTTGCGAACCCTCTCGGAACAGCATTCGTGGGCGCGAGAAAAAGCTTTTCCCAAAGCTCGCGCTGCCACGGGAGGTATAGGGAGTAAAAGCCATCCACCACCGGCAGCTGGTCGAGAAGATTGCAGTTACCGTAAAGGCCCAGGCGGCGGCCAAGATAATCACCGGTGGGGTCCGGCCGCATTTCTCCATAGAAGCGGTCGTGCGCAGCGCGGGTCTGGAACGCCCGCCCCGTCCCGTGATGGAGATTCGTCAGGACACCTGTCCGGCTGACGTTCGCTCCGTAAACTTCGTTGCGAGCGGTTGTGTTTTGACGCGGAGCATGGGTGAGGAGATCAGCCGCGAGCAAAGCGACAACCGCAACTTTCCACCCAGAGTTTGATCGCGCACGGAAAACGCACAACACAAAGACGGCGATGAAACCGACCCGCACGAGCGCATTCAAGAGCACAGCACGCGGCGATTCATAGGGGTATGGTTTTGCGAGCGAGAATGCAGCAATCCCAAGAACGATCAATGAGACCAGCCCTGCAGACAGGAGCAGCTTTCGTCGATCGGCTTCGGCTTGCTGCTCCAGATCGCGCAAAGCGAAAGCTGTGAGCACAGCAGTACCGAAGATCAGCGGCGCGACGAACTTTATGGGGAACCGAATAAAACCGAGGGCTGGAAGCGCCGTTTTAAGAGCAGTTAACAGTTTACCTGCAGGCCCTAGCGCAAGCCAGAAGCTTCCGGCCACGAGAATAACCCAGAGCCACCGACGATCCCTGCGCGCAAACCAAAGCGGCGCGAGAGTTAACGCCACGGCGCCAAAGTAATAGGAGGAGGTCCATTCCTGATCGCTTTGGAAATAGACGCCTTGCGGGGATCGATAGAAGCGGAAGAGCGGAACGAAGAAATTGGCCCAGCCCCAGGAAGGCATGGACCATTCAGCCCCGCCGAACTCGCTGCTTCGTTGGGAAACGGTCAGCAGTTCGAAAAATGGAAGCAGTTGCGGACCGGACAGGCAAAGGGCCAGCAGGAGAACGCCGCAGCAACAGGCAATGGAACGAAGGAGGTTGGAGCCCCCCGTGAGCATTGCAACAAAGGCAAGGATCCAGGTGAAGCCGATCAACTCTGGGGCGCCGGTCAGTATCTGGACTGCTCCGGCAAAAGAAGCGAGGCTGAACCAGCGCAAGCGTCCCCCAGTCGCGCTTTGATCTGCCATCTTCACCAGCGCGAGAATCACCCATGGCATCCATGCTAGAGCCGCGATGTTGTTGGGCCACATTAGCGCGGACATGGTCAGGCCGTTAAAGGCAAAGATGGCGCCTGCGCCTGTGGCGGCAAAGGGGCTCCCGGTCCAGCGCAGAGCCAGGTGATACATCCCCCACCCTGCGGCGACCTGGTGCGCGAGCATGAACACCCCGTGAGCCCAGGGCATCGGGAAGAGCAAGTAGAGCAAGGCGCCCGGATAAAGCGTCATGGTGTTCCACTGCGCGAGGAAGGGTAGCCCCGCACAATTGAAGGGATTCCAGAGGGGCAGCTCGCCGCTCCAGAAGGCGTGTCGCTGATGAGCCGCCAGTGGATAACCAAAAATACCGTAATCGCGCAGGACGAAGCTTTTCAGCCCAAAAAGGATGTCGGGGTAAAGCAGCCCGGCCAGCACAGCAAAGGCTGCCAGAACAAGTGATGACCGAAAGCGCTGCTCCATGAACTCAGCGCGACCATAGCAACGGGTTCGAAGTGGCCCAAGAAAAAGCGCTCTTTCCTGCCCAGCTTTGTCATGTTCTTCCGCATGGACGGACAAGAGCGGAAGGTAAAACTCCGATGGATCATCCTCGGCCTCATTGGCGCGCTGCTAATAGCGGCTGGGATTTTTTTATACGTGCAGCGGGAGTCTTCGCGAGCCGCAGGCGACCGGCTGGTCGAGCAGTTGCGCGCCCAGGGGAACCCCACGAGCCTGGCGGACCTCGCTGCGGCTTACAACGCGAATCGAAGCGCTTCCAATCCAGCGCCGATCTACCAGGCAGCGTTCGAGCTGCTTGAGAAAACGGGGGGTAAACCGGGCGATAAAAAGGCGCAGGAACGCGCGTTTGGCAAGAGTGGGGCGTATTGGCCCCCGCCCGGCGCGAAGTTCACGGCTAGCCAATTGGACGCGATGCGGGAATTTGTCCGCACAAATCAAGAGGCCTTGGCCGCGCTGCAGGCCGCTGCCGCGCAGGGAGGGCCAGTGGTGCTGGATTTGGATTTTGCGGCCGGGCCGGGGATGCTCCTTCCGCACATCGCAAAATTTAAGAACTCAGCGCAAGGGGTGGAGGTGGCATGCCTGCTGGCTATTTCGGAGGGTCGAAAGGCGGACGCGATCACCCATTTAACAACGCTGCTGCGGATACAACACGCGCTTCGCGCAGAGCCCATTCTTGTGACGTATATGGTCCGCTTGAGCATGTACGACATGGGCTTGGGCGCCCTTGAGCGCGCCTTGTTGCATCTGGAGTTCTCTTCAACGGAGGTGGAGCAACTGGAGAAGTTGCTCGATCTCGGACCTGACCAGTCAGCTCTGATGAACGCCCTTAAGGCTGAGCGCGCCTTTGGTCTCAACATCATGGACAATCCGGCGTTAATGGGAACCGGGAACCCTGGGTTTAAATACGCGCAAGCCCTCCCATCCTGGGATTACGACCGGCTTCAGTACCTGATCCATTTGGGCGGCGCTGTGGAGTTGGCCACGAACAGCTATCCCGAGGTTCTCACCAAGGTTGATGAGTTAGAGCGCCAACTAGCCTTCCGCCGAGGCCGTTATAATGGGAGCCCTTTGAAACGAGCCTTCTTCTTCCTGCATCGCAACTCGATTCTGACAGACATGCTGCTGCCGGCGCTCTATGGCGGCTATGCGCGGCAGGGCGAAATCTTGGCGAGAACCCGCCTGGCTCGGCTGGCTCTTGAAGCGGAGCGGAGAGGCCCGTCCTTTAGGCCTGGCGCCTTGAGTGATTTTGCAGACAAACTGGGTTCCTCAGCTTTGATGGATCCGTTTACGGGGAAACCGTTCACCCTTGTGCAGACGAATAATATGACACTGGTTTACAGCATTGGCCGCGACCTGGTGGACAATGGAGGTTACCGGCCTGGAACGAACGGCGAGGGTGAGGAGGCGAAGCTTCGCGGGGAACCGGTTGGAGGGCCCCGACCGCCGCGTGGGCAGAGCGACATTGTTTTCGAAATTCGGTAACACAAAAAGCGCGAGAATATTCCTATTGCGTAACATTGGGGAAAATGGCAGGTTTTTGTCGCGCGGCTTCTTCTTCCTCATTGCCTTTAGCGAAGTCGCGCTTTTTGGGCCGCTCCGCAACGGAGCGGCCTCTATCTTTTCAGGCGCCTGACATCGCGCCTGACCTGCAGGCCAAACCCGCCCGATTACCCAAACAGGTTGGTGAACTCACCCGCCCGAATTATTCTAGCAGGGATGGGGGAGGAATCGACCAATCGACCTGAGGCCGCGCCAACGCCGGAAGAGCCGCCTCGGCTGCAACGCCTCTCCAGACCTCGGGACGTCACCGCCGTTTGCCTGCTCCTGCTCCTGGTGCTTGCCGGGTTTTACACCCTCTATTTCGCCCGCGAGTTCCTCTTGCCGATCGCTCTCGGCTGGATGATCAGCCTCGTGTTGAAACCATGTGTGCGCGCACTGGAAGCCATCGACATACCCACTCCCGTGGGCGCTCTCATCACTTTGCTGGCAGCTCTGGGGATTTTGGTTTCGACTTTTTACTTTCTGACTGAGCCCGCGACTAAATGGGTCCGGCAGGCTCCAGAGAACATGCAGCGAATCGAGGAAAAGGTCCGAGCGCTTGCCAAGCCCGCGGAGAAGGTCCGTCGCGCTGCTGAAGAGGTGGAGAAACTCACGGAGATGGGCGAGCAGCCAACGACCAAGGTGCAGGTGAAAGACAGCAGCCTCGTCAACTCCATGGTCGTGCACACGAAGGGCGCCTTCATCATGGCTCTGGAAACCTTTGTGTTTGTCTATTTCCTTCTGGCAGCCGGCGATGTGTTTCTGCTCAAGCTGATCCAGGCGCTGCCCAAACTAAGGGACAAGAAGCGAGCGGTGGAAATTGCCAAGGAGACGCAGCAGCAGATCTCCGGATATCTCTTCGCCCTGACGCTGCTCAACATTTTTGAAGGGACAGCCGTCGGGATCGGCATGTGGCTCATCGGCATGCCGAACCCGCTCTTGTGGGGCGTCATGGCGGCGCTCGTGAATTACATTCCTTATATCGGGGCGATGGTGGGTATCGCCGTCGTCACCATGGTTGGTTTCGTGACGTTCGACACCGTCGGGCAATCGTTAGCGCCGGCCGCAGTTTACCTCTCCATAAACTTCATCGACAACTTCATAGCGCCGTACTTCATGGGCAAACGGCTTACATTGAATCCGGTGATGGTATTCCTCTCCTTGATGTTCTGGGGCTGGTTGTGGGGAATCGTCGGGGTGCTTCTGGCCGTGCCGCTACTGATGACCATCAAGGTGTTCTGCGACCATATTCCACCCATCGCGGCGATTGGGGAATTTCTAGCCGGGCAGCGGGAGCCCGATGCGCCTCAAAAACCGACGGGCGCACCTTTGATCGCGTCGGCTTAGGCTGAAGGACGCTCGTTAATGGTGAACCAGTACTGGTTTACCATCTTCATTAACTCCACCAACGCATCGAACCCGACTGGCTTAACAAGGTAGGAATTTGCGCCAAGTTCGTAGGCCTTGTTGATGTCCTCATCGTGTTTCGAGGAGGTAAACACGGCGACGAGCAATCGGCGAAGGGCTGGTTGGGCGCGTATCCATGCAAGCACTTCAAGGCCGGAGCGGCGGGGCATCTTAAGGTCCAGGAGAACAAGGGTTGGGAGCGGATGCTGTTCGCGGTTGGAATATGGCTCCACCCCGCTGAGGTAGTTCACGGCCTTGTCTCCGTCGCCGACAGCTTCAATCTGCACGTTGAGTCCCGCTTTCTTGCACGCACGCTGCAGGAGCAGGACGTCATTTGGATCGTCCTCAACGTGAAGAATGAGCAACCTTGATGTCATACACCCGTAAACCGGGGCAATACTGCCCTTGAGTAGCTTTTTGGACAAGCCCGGCTCACTTCATGGGGAAAATAGGCGCGAAAACCAAGCATTCGAGCAGCCCGGTTACACTCATGACCGAGACAAGAATGCTCCAGCTTTTGAGCGTTTCTTTCTCCGTAAACCCGCTCAACTTCGCCACCACCCAGAACCCACTGTCATTCATCCAGGAGAAGAACATGGCGCCGAAGCCAATCGCCACGAAGATGTAGATCGGGTGATATGGCAGCGTGCCAGCAGCCATGATTGGGTAAACCATGGCCGCCGTCGTAAGCATCGCAACCGTCGCCGAACCTTGCGCCATGCGGATCACAGCAGCCACAAACCAGGAGAGCAGGATGAGATTAATTTCGCGACCGGCGGTGAGATCCCGAATCGTGTCCCCCACCCCTGCGTTCCTCAGCATGAGGCCAAAGGCGCCACCAGCGCTTGTGATCAGGATGACCATGGCTCCCGTGGCCAAAGCAGGGCCAATCATCTCCTCGACCGCGCCAAATCCCAGCTTCCGCTGCCGCATGAGGACCGCCATGGCAATCGCGGCCCCGATTATCAACGCCACATTGCGGTTGCCGATGAAGTCACCCCACTTCATCAGGTTTGGATGGATGCCGCTCGTTTTTACGAAGTGCTCCGGGAGCGCGTCCTCAAGCAGTGATCGGTTATGCCTGATGATATTGTCCCCCTGAAGGTTGGCGGGGGTAAAACTGGCCAGTTCCGGCCGCAGCGCCACTCCTTTGAAGGCCTCCGGGTTGTTGAACTTGGGATCTTTCAACGCTTTGTTGAGAGCATCCAGGAGCGCCTTTTGCGCGGCAGGATCGACCTCGTTCTTGGCAGCCCAGGCGGGAAGCTGTGTCTGGATCGCGGAAGGCAGGTGAGCCGTTACATGCTGTAGCGGAGGGGTGCCCGCTTCGTTTAGCTTCCGGACCAGCCCTGGCATGTCCTTGATCGCCCGGAGATCGAGGATCTTGCCCTGGAGGGCGATGAACGTGGAAGCCATCGAAATCAAAATGATTGGGAGCACCACTGGGGTGATCGAAGCAACGAAACCGGGCAGCTGCGACTCAGGCTTCTCAACGATATTCTTTAGGTCGTTAATGGACGCGCCAGCAGTTTCGCGCAGCGGAATTTGCATTCTTTTGTTGATCCATTTGCACGCCATCCATCCGGCGAGCACCGGCAGCACACCGAAGCCCAAGCCAAGCACAATCGTGAGCCCAAGGTCCAATTGAAGGCTCTCAGCCATCGCCAGCGGCCCCGGGTGCGGCGCAATCAGCGAGTGGGTGACCACGCCCGCCGCGCAGATCGCCATTACGTAGAGGAGGAAGTCTTTGCCTGTGCGCAAAGCCATGGCTCGAGCGAGCGGCAGCAGGAGCATGAAAAAGGTGTCGAAGAAGATCGGGATCGAAAGAATATAGCTGCTGGTCACGATTGCGCCGCCAGCTCGTTTAGCCCCAAATGCGGCAAGAAAGCGCCGAACTACCTTGTCCGCCGCCCCGCTCTCCATCAGGCAGACGCTGATGATCGAAGCTAGACCGATAACAATGCCGATTCGCCCAGCGGTGGAGCCGAATTCCGCGGCAGCAACTTCCACCGCCTGGATGAGATGGCTTTTGCCCTCAGCTTCGCCTGGCAGTCGGCCGGGGGTGGAAAGCAACCCAGCAGTTATGGCTGCAAGGATCAGCGCGATAAAGGCGTTCAGCCTCAGAACGGTGATGGCGACAATGATGACGGCCACGCTCATCACCAGCACGGCCAATGGCCACAAATCCACCGAACCCGCAGCGGCAAAAAAGCTCATAAGTAAATGGGAGCGGCCAATCGAACAACATTCGACTTCGACGTCAAGGAATACTCTTTTCCCGCTGCCAGGGGCTCTTTCCAGCGCCACCCTTATTCGGGAATTCCCCCACAGCAATCCCGGTTGCACTCTGGTTGTTGCACTACCTTGACGGCCTAAAGTATGAGTATGCGACAGGAAGCCACCATCCTGCTGGTTGAGGACGATCCGAACGATATCCTCCTCATGCAGCGCGCCTTCAACAAGGCCCGTCTCGCGAACCCCCTCGAGGTGGTGACAGACGGGGAAGAAGCCATTGCCTACCTTTCCGGCGAAGGGCGCTTCGCCGATCGAAATCGGTACCCAGTGCCTTTGATGCTGCTGCTGGACCTGAAGATGCCGCGGCGCAACGGCTTCGAGGTTCTTGAATGGCTCAAGGAGCACCCGGAATTTAACCAGATCCCTGTCGTCGTGCTCACGTCATCGGATCAGCAACCGGACGTTGAAAAAGCGTTTCGCCTGGGCGCTCGCTCTTATCTAACCAAGCCAGGCCGGCTGGAGGATCTGGTTTCGCTGATGATGCGGCTCCAAGGCTATTGGCTGCTCCTTGACCGCAAGCCGGAGAAGGTGGAAGTCCTTGTCTCCGACGACCTTTAAAGAGAAGCCAAACCAATCCAACAGGCCGTTCCGAATCTGCTTTTAAACTGTTCCACGGCTGCTTCCGCTTCGGCTTTGGTTTGAAAGATCGCAAAGGTTGAGGAGCCGCTGCCCGACATTAAGGCCACCTCCGCGCCGCTTTCCCTCAACGCGTCTTGATAGAGCGCAAGGATGGGATGCTTATCAAGGACGGGAGCTTCCAGGGAGTTGTAGAAGTCCTTCCACGCTTCACTCATTGCGCCACAATGCAAGGCTTCGATCAGGCGCTGGGCTCTGCCCGGCTCACCGCTCAAGGCTGTTGGAAAGCGTTGCAGTTCCCTGTACGCCCATGGAGTGGAGACTCCGAAACCGGGGTGGATCAGGACGATGTGCCGCCCTTCGAGGTAACTGAAAGGCGCCAGCGGGTGCACGTTCTCGCCCCGCCCCGTCCCGAGCGCGGGCCGATCCTGCAGGAAGAAGGGGACGTCCGCGCCGAGCGTGGCGGCGATCTCCGTCAGTTCAGCAGGAGTCAAAACACGCTCAAAAAGCTCGTTCAGCGCGAGGAGTGTGCCTGCCGCATTCGCGCTCCCACCGCCAATTCCCGCCGCGACCGGCAAGCGCTTTTCCAAGTGCATCTGAATTTGGGCGGGGATGCGGGAGGTGTTGAAAAATGCCCGTGCCGCTTTGACCATCAGGTTCCGATCATCTGTCGGCAGCTCTGGATCTGAGCAGGTAAGCTGAATTCCCACGCCTCGGCGCGTGAACTCCAAACAATCCGTCATGGGCACCGGGAACAGCACGGTTTCCACTTCATGATACCCATCCGGGCGTTTGCCCAGGATGTTCAGGATGAAGTTCACTTTGCAGTGAGAAAGGCGCGTGAGCGTCATTACGGCAAAAAAAAGGCGCCAACCGAGGTTGGCGCCAGCAAAATCAGCAACGAACTCAATAGTCAAAAATGCGGAAACGGCTGCCTGGGACCATCGGGGCGATGTCGCCGCCGCTAAACCCAAGCGACGCATCGGGGGCGAAAGTCTGGTCAGCCAGACGATGTGGCGCGTAGCTGTCTGGGTACACAGGATCTTCCGGCAGGAAGATTGGATCGTAGTCCGGGAGGGGGAAAGTGACGATTTCGTAGAGGCCCACGCCTGTGCGGACAATGCTGCGGTTGAGGCCGTGGAAGAACCCCGCGGTGTATGCGACGTCTGGGGATTCCCAAATGGCCGTTTGCTCCATGGAGCGGCGAATTTCGCCCATGCGGGTGAACTCAGTGGCATTGTTGAGGCCGCGGCCCAGCTTGCGCTCAGGGCCTGCGCAACCGGTGGCCATCAGTCCTGCACAAACAATCGCGCCCAGCGCTGCGATACGACGAAATTGAGTCATGGTTTTCCGTGAGCGTAATCAGCGCCAAATAAATGTAAAGCCGGACTTTGCTGAGGGAAGCATCATGGAGATTTCCGCCCGGACTGTCACATCCGGGCGGCGCCTTCAATTCGTTCCTACGGGCGTCGCCCGTTGCGCATCCACTTGAACGCGGTCGATCGCCCATTCACATAAGAGAGGTAAACCTTTGCCGCGTTTACCGGATTCTCGGGAATAGCGTCGTCTTCAATGCGGTTGGCGCAGTGCGCGATCATTGGCGCATCCGCGGTTTGCTGCGCGACATCTCCAGCGATGGCGCCGAGGTAGATGAACAGCATGAACTTTTCTTTTTTCGTCATGTTGACCTTTCTGTTTTGTTTCGGGTCAACAGTAGGGGGAGGGGTCCGACACAGGATGTCGGACCCCCTCCCCTCCCGGAGAAAAGTTATTCACAATGTTAACGGGGATATTCCGCGGATGCGAATGCGCGAGGAACGGTCCTGAGCCCTTAAAAATAGCTGCGCCCCTTGCCGAATGGATGGCTTCTGTTTAGCGTTTGCGCTGCTTGGAGCGTTAAAACACCCAGGGAGCCCTCGGGAAGATTTTGTCCGCAACTATGAAATACACCAAACCGCTGTCCGCGCAGGAAGTCACAGAACTTGCTGATGGTCTTCAAAAACTTGCCAGAAACCTCTGGTGGACCTGGAACCAGGAATCTCAGGAAATTTTCTCGGAGCTTTCGCCGCGCGGTTGGCAGAACCTCTACCACAACGCGGTGGCGATTTTGCGCGAAGTCTCGGAAACAGAACTCCGCGCGCGACTGCAGGATTTGGAGTTCGCGAATCGGGTGGCGGAAGCGTTGGACCGCTTCAACGCCTACATGGGCGCGAAGGACACCTGGGGCGCAGCGAATGCTCCCGATCTCCTCAAGCGGCCTGTGGCGTATTTCAGCGCGGAATTCGGCTGGCACGAAACACTGCCCATCGCTGCCGGCGGCCTCGGGGTGCTCGCAGGGGATCATACCAAGTCTGCGAGCGACCTGGGGCTCGGGTTTGTGGGCATTAGCCTCTTCTACCGCGAGGGTTACTTCCAGCAGAGCATCAATGGCGAGAATTGGCAGACAGAGTATTACACTTTGCTTAATCCAAAGAACCTGCCGATTGAGCCTGTTCTTGATTCCAAGGGTGAGCCGCTGGTCTGCATGGTCGAAATCGCCATGAGCCAGGTCTATTTCCAGGCTTGGCGGGTGAATGTCGGCCGCGCGCAGGTCTATCTGCTCGACACCAATCGCATCGAGAACGAGCAGCGGTTCCGCGATCTGACGCTCCGCGTGTATGGCGGCGACAGCACCACACGCATTATGCAGGAAATCGTGCTCGGGATAGGCGGGGTGCGTTTGCTGCGCGCGGTGGGGCATCAGCCCTCCGTCTTCCACATGAACGAAGGTCACGCCGCATTCCTCGTTCTGGAGCTTATGCGCGAGAAGATGGCGGCTGGAGCCAGTTTCGAACAAGCGCTCGAAAAGACCCGTCCTGAATGCATTTTCACCACGCACACGCCGGTGGAAGCGGGCCATGACCGGTTTTCATCTGACCTGATGAATTACGCGCTCATGAAAATGGCTGGCTCGCTGAACATGAGCCATGAGCAGGTGATGGCGTTGGGGCGCGTGACCCCAGAGAACCAAAGCGAGCCGTTCTGCATGACGGTGCTGGCCTTGAAAGGCTCGCGCGCGGCGAATGGCGTCAGCGCCCTCCATGGCGAAGTCAGCCGCTACATGTGGCAAGGGCTTTATCCTGGCAAGAAGGTCGAGGAGGTTCCCATTGGGCACATCACCAACGGCATTCACTTGCTCGGCTGGATGAAAGGGCCTGTGCGTCGCTTCTGGCGGCGCAAGTTAACCTCCGTTGCCCCATCCCAACCGAGCGCCGCAGCGGGCGGTGAGCAGACCCGCTTCTGGAGCCGCTCGTCGGGGTCGTGGGAGCAGGAAATCGAGAAGCCTGAGTTCTGGGCGCGACTGGCCGATCCGAGCTTCGTTTCAGATGAGGAGCTTTGGGCGTTGCGCTACAAGCTCCGCCGCGAGCTGATTGAATTCACCCGTCGCCGTCTGCTCATTCAAGGCCAGCGGCTCGCGCAGGGCGACTTCATCGCCTTCGATCACTTGCTCAATCCCGACGCGCTGACCATTGGTTTCGCCCGCCGCTTTGCCACATACAAACGTGCGCCCCTGATCTTCCAACAGTTCGAGAATATCGTGAAGCTGGCCCAGGACCGGCATCGGCCCGTGCAGTTCATATTCGCGGGCAAAGCGCATCCGCGCGATGACGAGGGCAAACGGTTCATTCAGAACATCATCCACCTGAGCAAATACTCGGAGCTAAAGGGGAATATGGTGTTCATTGAGAATTACGATGTGCATGTGGCCCGCCAGATGATCTCCGGCTGCGACGTGTGGCTGAACACGCCGCGGCGCCCATTGGAGGCTTCGGGAACTAGCGGCCAAAAAACATCCTGCCATGGCTGCTTGAACTTCAGCATTCTGGATGGCTGGTGGCGTGAAGGATATGACGGCACGAACGGCTTCGCGATCGGGGACGACTCGCATCCCGATTCCATCGAGGAGCAGGACCGGCAGGACAGCGCGAACCTTTATCGAACGCTGACTGAGAAAGTGGTGCCTACCTTCTATAACCGGGATGCGTCGGGATTGCCGCGGCAATGGATCCAAATGATCCGCCGCTCGATGGTCACCCTTGTGCCGCAGTTCAACACCTCGCGCATGGTGAAAGAATACGCGCAGAAGTACTACACCACGCGGTAAGAAGACACTCAACTGGCCCACGCATTTCTCTGGAGATGCGTGGGCTTCTTTTTAGTCAACGCGGACCACGTCGCCAGTGGCAGCTTCCCCGGCAGTGATATCCCCTGCCGTGTTATTGTTCCGTGAGGGCCCGGTGATCTTCAGCTCGCCCACCTTCAAAGCTCCGCGATAAACATTCATGCGCTGCTCAACGCTGGGCAGCGTGGAGCCAGGGGGGAATTCCACCACCACATAACGAAGCTGCGGGTTTACCGACGCGACCTTGCCAACAACGTTGGTGCTGGCCGTGATGATCGGCGCCGGCTTGGCCTCACCATTGGCGCGCCCGGAGCTTTTGCATCCGAATGCAAAGAACGTAACCGCAGCAACCATGCACGCGGCAAAGGTGGGAGCGTTCCTCATTTCGCAGGAGCCTTGCCTGACAGATCGCGAATCTTGATCGAGCGATACCAAACCTCGTCGTTATGATCGGTCAAAAGAATATGGCCTTTTTGCCGTTCGCCGAAGCCAGCGACATCCTTGAACTTGCTCATTGCGAGGGCTTTCTTCAGGTCAACGTCGCCAAAGGTGTATTCCAGAGCTTTCTCCCGGTTCAACCAATGAGTCACCGTTTTGCCCTGCACGAGAATGCGCGAGGTGTTCCATTCGCCAGGCGGGTTCGGCTTAACGGAGGTGGAAGGCGGGAGCACGTCGTAGAATGACGCGGTCAGGTGCTTGCGCTGCGGCGCTGTGCTGTCATCGATCATTTGGTATTCGTGGCCGATCGCCTGCTTCCGCTCCTCCAGTATGAAATATTTGAGGCCGTTGTTAGCTTTCGGCGCAATCCGCCAGTCCCATTCAAGCTCGAACTCCTCGAATTTGTCAGTGGTGATGATGTCGCCAGCCTTCGAGCCGGGCTTAAGGTGAAGCAACCCTTTTTCCACGACCCAGCCTTGAGATGGCGCTGATTGTTTGCCGAAGCTGCGCCAGCCGTTGAGGGTCTTGCCATCGAACAGCAAACGCCATCCGGCCTTCTCCTCCTCTGTGGTCAGGCTGTTTGGTTGTTGGGCGAGGGCGCTGAATGAAAGGCCCAGGGCCAGGAGCAAGCTTAACAACTTCATATGCGGCGAATTCGAATGTTACGGAACCAAACTATCTCTCCATGATGCTGAAAGCCAATCAAGCCGCTGTCCTTTTTCATGAACCCAGGGAGATCCTTGAACTTGCTCTTTTGGATTAAGGCGGCGATTTCGGGCGAGCCCCAAGTGTAATCCACAACTTTCTTCCCGTTAAGCCAATGCTCGACATGGGCGCCCTTGGAAACGATGCGGCTCGTGTTGTATTCACCGACCGGATTAAGCGTTTTTCCCTCCGGAACGCGCAGGCCGTAGAGGGCTCCGGCGCTGGTCAGTGGGTTCCGGCCGTCTGGATGGCGCGCATCATCAAGCACCTGGTACTCAGGGCCTGTATACCAGATGGGACCGCTCGTTTCAGAGGCGTTGTAGAAAACGCCGCTATTTCCGCCTGGCGGCACCTTCCATTCAAACTCCAATTCGAAATCGTCGTATTCCTCCAGCGTGACCAGATCGATGGCTGCGCCGGGAACCGTCTTCAACGCGCCTTCTTCGATGATCCAGGCTTTAGAAGGGAAATTGGTTTGATTGTACCCTCGGAATGCAGGAGCCCCTTTGCCGTCGAACAGAGTCGTCCACTTCCCCTGTTTGCCTCCACTTGGCGAGGTTGCGCACCCGGCCAACGCCAATGCGGCAACCATCACGGCCATCAATTTGCTGAACATGGAGCAAAGGTGAGAAAGCCTTGCGGGTGGGTCAAGGGCAAACCCATGCTTTGAAGTTATTGCGCCTGCGGGCGATCCACATACTGTTTTGGTTGATGAGTTTGAGGGAACTGGAGAAGTGCGTGCAGTCGCTCGGAGTGCGGGAATTTCGGCGGCATATCTTCCTCTGCGCGGACCAGAGCAAGCCCGAGTGCTGCTCATGGAAGGAAGGTCTCAGGTCATGGGAGTTTCTGAAGGATCGTTTGAAAGAACTGGGAATGGTGGGCCCGGAGCCGCTCGTGTTCCGAAGCAAGGTTAACTGCCTGCGGGTCTGCTGCGAAGGCCCCATCGCGCTCGTGTATCCAGAAGGGGTTTGGTATCGCAATTGCACACCTGAAGTTCTGGAGCGCATTATCCAGGAGCATCTCCTGCGCGGGAAAATTGTTGAGGAATACGCCTTCGCTGTGAACCCCCTCACCAACGATCATTAGGCCCTGCGCGCCGCACGTCGAGCGATTCGTACCAGGGCATGTTGAGCCGCCCCGGTTTTATATTCATCACGAGAATGTCTCCCTTTCCCGCACGAGCATACAGGGAGTACGGAACCTGCAAGCGGTGCGGAATAAGTTCCTGGTTGGTTCTGGGTTGCTCAGGTTTCAACGGGTTTGACCCTAGCGCGAAGTGATACGTGTAACGCGTCCTTCCGCGTCGGCGGCGATGCCTTCTCTCTTCCGTCTCCTCGATTACAAATTGGTATTGCTCACTCGGGGCGCGGTCCAGGCCTCGGTTGATATCCGAAGCTGCTTGCACCCCGGCGGCCGGCAGCGCAATCAGCAGCACGAGAAAACTCTCCACAATGATCCGATGCCCGCGGGAGGATCCGCGCATTGTGAGAACGATCATAGCCAGGAGAAACATCAACCCGAGCCCAGCGAGTTTTAGCCCGGTCATCGTAAGCGGACCGCTGGCTAAATGCACAGGCGCTCGGTTGAAGAACAAATCAGGAACGGCCGCGAGCGCGTAGCCAAAGATCGACCAGACGATCCCCTCCACCACCAAAGCGCGCCAAAGGAACGGATCAGCAAGGCGACTGGGCGCATTCTCCAAGGCGGCGCCGAGCGCCTTCGTGAGCTTCGCTATCGTGCGCCCATGCTCCATCGCCCGCTCTTCGCTTGTGTCGGGGAGGCGCATTTCCAAGGCGACGCCGTTCGCGACGATTGAAGTAAAACCATACCCGAGCGCCCGGTGGATCTGCTCACGGATCTCAGGATTGTTCGTTAACACATGTTTGAGGAAAGGATGGTCAGAAGCGATGTAAGCGGATTCATCGAACTTGGCATCCCCTGTTTGAAACTCAGTGGCCAGGCCCAGGGCTTTCATGACGCCGTCTGTGCCTCCTTCAGGTGTTATCTTGAACAGGACTGGAGATTTGAGCGGCGTCCTTAAAGTAATGTTCGGCAGCTTGTTCTTCCGGCTCTGAACCTTGACCTCAATGGGAACATTCTCGATTTCATACCTGCCCGCGACCCGCCGCGGTTTGTAGAAAAGCCGAAACAGAAACGCGCCGACCGCAATCACCAGCCGGAGAACGATCCACATGCCGAACGCTTATCGCTTCTGAAAGTGAATGTCAGCAGTGATTTTTAACGCGGCTCTACAGGTTAGTGATTCGGCTCGAACTTCCGAACGGCTTCAAGCTTCGCGAGGGCTGCTCCGGAAGAGATCATTTGCTGCGCCATATCAATCCCATCTCCAATGCTCCGGGTGCGCCCCGCCACGAAAAGGGCTGCGCCAGCATTCAAGAGCGTTGCGGATAGCTTTGGCCCTTTCTCTTCCCCCGCCAGGATGGCTCGCAGTGTGGCGGCGTTGTCCTCACGAGAGCCACCCCGGATCGCTTCAGCAGAGGCTGGAGCTAGACCGAAGTCGTCCGGGGTTAACGTGGAGAGGCTGAACCCGCGATCCTGATAGAATTCCGCGATAGTCGTGGGGCCGCCGAGCGAAACCTCGTCCAGAAAGCCCTCCCCCAACGCGCCGGAAACCACCATCGCGCGGGAGACACCGAGGCTCTGCAAGACATGCGCAATTGGCTCGCAATACTCCGGGCGAGGCACGCCAACCAATTGCGCCGAAGGATGTGCTGGGTTCAGCAATGGCCCCATCAGATTAAAAATCGTGCGCTGTTTCCGCTCCGCGCAAATCTTGCGCGCTGGGCCGATGTGGCGGAACGCGGGGTGATAATTCTGCGCAAAGAAAAACGCGAACTGATGCTTCTCCAGGCACGCCGCGGCTTCATGAGGCAACAAGTCAATGCGAACACCAAGAGCTTCCAACACATCCGCGCTGCCGGAGGTGGAAGTGATCGCGCGGTTGCCATGCTTCGCCACGTAAACTCCAGACGCGGCCGCGATGAGCGCGACAGTTGTGGAGATATTAAAGGTGTTCTGATGATCACCGCCGGTGCCACAAACATCCAAGATTCCGAGTGCGCGCACATCCCTGGAAATAGGTGGGACGGTGGAGAGCGATCGCAAGTGCTGCGCGAATCCGGCGATCTCAATCGCAGTTTCCCCTTTTGCGGCCAATGCACACAGGAAATCGGCCTTCTCCTCGGGCATAACGCCTGAATCAACCAGGCTCGCCACAGCGCTTTTGATGCCGTCTTCCGGCAGATCCATGCCTTTGCTGAGGTAAGAAACAATCAAATCGCGTAGCACGGTGGGACGATAAATAGGGCGAAGTCCCGAGTCGAGCAGCATCAGCCTCCCCGATATGACGGGCGATTTCGTGGGACAGATTCACGAATGAAACGGAGCAAGTCCCAAAAGTCAGATTATCAGCGTGGCCGCGAGCAGCAGGAGGCGGAGAACCGGGGCGCGAAGATCCCTTTTTATGCGAAAGCAGTCGGTCGCGAATTGTTAAAGCCCTCGGGCACGAGCGGCAAACGGTAACCGAGTGGTTACCCGAGCACGCCGGGAATCGCTTTCGCCGAGCCGAAGACGCCCGTCAGACGCTCCACACGCCCGCTAACTTCGAATCCCAGCTCCTCGTGATCGAGGCCCATGGCCTTCAGGATTGTTGCATGGAGGTCTTTGAAAGGGTGCGGGTCTTTGACGGCCATGAGGCCGATTTCGTCGGTGGCCCCGATCCGCCCCGGCTTCACTCCACCACCGGCCATCCAAACAGTGAAACCGGCCGCGTTGTGCTGGCGCCCATGATCACCTTGCATCATCGGGGTGCGCCCAAATTCACTTGCCCACACAACCAGCGTTGAGTCCAGCAGACCGCGTTGCTTTAAGTCCTTTAACAACGCGGCGATCGGGGCATCAGTCCAGCGCGCGCGCGGGGTGTGATTGTTCGTCAGCTTGTCATGCGCGTCCCAACCATCCTTGTCGGGCATGTCATACACTTGCACGAAGCGAACACCGCGCTCCACCAGGCGGCGGGCCATCAAGCATTTTCGCCCGAAGCTCACCGTCTTCTTGTCCTCGTGCTCGAGCGCATAATCACGGCGAATATGCTGAGGTTCCCCGTCAATATTGCCAACTTCCAAGGCAGCCGATTGCATCCGGTAAGCCAGCTCGTAACTGGCGATGCGCGCATCCAGCTCCGTGAACCCAGGCCTACTCTGGCGATGCTCAATGTTGAGAGCTTTGATGAGATCGAGCGAATCCCTTTGCCCTGCCGCAAACTCGTTGGGTGGCAACAGATCCAGCACTGGTGTGCCTTTGTCGCGCAAGCGCGTGGGTTGGAAAGCCGCTGGCAAAAATCCATTCGAGTAATTCGCCGCGCCGCCTAGCGGGCCGGCATCAAACAAAGCCACATACCCGGGCAGATCCTGGTTTTCCGTCCCGAGGCCGTACGTCACCCATGAACCCAAGCTCGCTTTGCCCGGCTTGATGTCGCCGGTGTGCATTTGGTAGCTCGCGGGCGCGTGGTTGTTGCTGTCCGCCTGGAGCGAGTGAATGAAGCAAAGATCATCCACATGCTCCGCGACTTTTGGGTAAAGCTCGCTCACCCACATCCCACTCTGCCCGTGCTGGCTAAATTTAAAGGGACTTGCCAGCAGCTCCTCTTTGCATCCGTGGAAAACATTCGCGAAACGAGTCGCCTCCACCGCTTTCTTGATGGAGTCAGGCGTTGGCTTGCCGTTTAGCTTTTGCAGCTCGGGCTTGTAATCGAAAGTGTCGATCTGCGATGGCCCGCCCACCATGAACAGGAAAATGACTGACTTCGCTGTGGGCGCGAAGTGTGGAGCGCGCGGCGCATACGGATTCAGCGGGTCAATCTTCGGCTTGTTGACCAACTCAGCCCGCGCGTCCAGCCGCAGCAGCGCATTCATTGCCAGCGCTCCAAAGCCCGCGCTGGTTCGCGCCAAAAACGCGCGGCGCGAGTGCAAAGCTGGCTGGATGATCATGCGGGCATTATGCCTGAAAACCGCCCGCGAGCAACGGGAGAAGCAGAACCACCGGCAAAACGGAGCAACCTTGTTTACGGCTCCAGCGTCGGTTAAGGTATCTGAATGAACCTGCTAGATCGCATTACCATCGAAGCAGACAAGTGCGGAGGGCGCCCGTGCATCCGGCAGATGCGAATCCGGGTTTCCGACGTGCTTGGCATGCTTGCTGACGGAGTCTCTCAGGAAGAAATACTTGCTGATTTTCCCTACTTGGAACCTGAGGACATCCGAGCAGCCCTTGCCTACGCCGCACAACAGGCAGATCACCCTGTGCTGCATGCTGCGTGAGATTCTTGGTGGACGCCCAACTTCCCCCTGCGCTGGCTCGCTGGATCGAGCGGCAGGGTCACGAAGCGGCGCACGTCACTGATATAGGTTACGGAACTTCATCGGATGCTCTCATCCGTCGCTTCTGCGAGCGGGAAGGGATGGTGCTGGTGACGAAAGACCAGGATTTTCTTCCTCACGCCGCTGCGGCACAAAGAGCCACAGGTCCAGCGGTGGTTTGGTTACGAAAAGGTAACTGCAGCAATGGGAGTTTGTTAACCTGGTTAACTGTGCTCTGGCCCGATATTCTGGCGCGATTGCAAGCTGGGGAAAAACTCGTGGAGGTGCACGCTTAATTGCCTTCACTGCCGTGAAGCCAGCCAATACCGTATCTCCGGCGCGCGGGGATGCTGCGGCTCCAACTCCAAGACCTTCTGATAATGGGGGCGGGCAGCCGCAG
>DASPKX010000045.1:0-10511 GCA_035627835.1 Candidatus Methylomirabilota bacterium | reverse complement strand
TTTGCCAGGTGCAAATGAGCGCGGGCGTTCTTCGGATCGGTTTTCACGACCATAGATAACTGCTCGGCTGCGTCCGTGTGAAAGCCGCTGTTTTGCAAGCTCGCTGCAAGCTGCTCGCGAGCCCCCGCCCCTTCGGGATTGCAGGCGATGGCTTTCTCGGCCTCCGCCAACGCGAGTTCAAACCGCCGCGTTTGGTAGGCAGCCACCGCAAGGTTCAAATGGGCCTCGTAATAAGAAGGATCCAGCTCAATTGCCTCCTGGTAACCGCGCATTGCATCCTCCCAACGCCGATCTTTATGTGCGTCATAGGCCTGCAAGAGCTTTGCAGTGGCAGCCGCGCGATTCCCTGAGGCCGGCTTTGGAGGGTTCAGGTATTTGTAACGGGGACGGGGCTTCGGCGCGCTTGGCTCGGGAAAATTGATCAGCCGTTCAGCGGGTTTTTGGTTCGCTGCTATCTGGATGTCTTTTCCGGGAGGCCGGCGCTCAGGTTCTGCCTTCTCCTCTTTGTCGCGCTTGAACCAGTTCACTGGGTTAACCTTGTCCGTCCAGCCTTTTTTCTCTTCCTGCGGTCGGGCCAGAGGCTTGGTGATGAGCGGAGGCGGCTCAGGGCGAGTGTCGGCAGCCACGGTGCGGTTCGTTTGCGCAACCACCACCGCAGGCGCCTCAGCCCCACCAGTGTTCAACGTGACTGGAACATCCCGCGGCGCGGGCGGGGTTTCTTCTGCCGGGAGTTGCACGACTTGAACTGGCGGGGCAGGCTCCGGATCCTTTGGCGTTTCCACAGGCGCAGGGACCTTGGGTTGCGCCTTGGAAACCATGGCTGCATCCGGTGGCCGGACTGGGGGCGCGCTGCGCTCAATCACAGGAGGGGGTTCCGTTCTCGCAACGACCGCGCGATTCGTCTCTGCTGCGACCA
Source organism: Candidatus Methylomirabilota bacterium (assembly GCA_035627835.1). GTDB lineage: Bacteria > Verrucomicrobiota > Verrucomicrobiia > Limisphaerales > SXQI01 > DASPKX01. The sequence continues at coordinate 9,595 of DASPKX010000045.1, read as the reverse complement.
CGAAGGGCAGATTTGTGCGAACTGGCGGCGCGATGGAATTCGTCGGTCGAGCCAGCGCAACTTGCGGCACTTGGTTTGTAAAAACAGGAGCTGTTGGCGGTTGAACCTGAGGTTCCAAACGAGCCATGGCTAACCGCACCTCACTGATATGCGGGGCATTGGCCGGCTGCGTTGCCACGTAATCCTTGAACAAGGCGAGGGCGGAGGTTGGGTTGCGGAAGAAATCCTGCTGGGCTGCCGCGAGGTTAAACAACGCAGGCCCGTAGCTCGGCTGCTTCTGCAACGCCAGGCTAAAGTGCTGCACCGCTTCGCGCCCCTTCTTGCGCTGCGCATGCGCAACGCCAATTCCGGTCAGCAACTCAGGCGTTTGCCCTTTGGACCGGATCGCGTTCTGGAAAGCCCGCTCCGCTTCATCTGGCCGGCGAGCCCGCAGGAGAGCATGACCCAATTGAGTCCAGCCATCGCCCGAATTTGGCTGCAGCACAGTGAAGGTGGTCAACTCATTCAGAGCCCCGGGCAAATCGTTCTGCTCGAGGAGCAGGCAGCCCAGGTTGAACCGTGGTGGCGCAAGGTTTCGGTCGAAAGTAAATGCCTGCTGGTATGCGCGCACCGCTTCTTCAACCTTCCCCGAGCGATGGTAGGCCAGCCCAAGATGATTCCAGGCCTGCCCCAGCGCGTTGGAGCGCAAATTCGGGATCGCCGATTGCAACGTTTCAATCGCGTCAGTATAACGCCCCTCCTTGACGAGGCGCTCCCCGCGGAGAAGTTGTGCTGAACCCGAGGGTTTGCACGCCTGGCCAAGGAGCGCGGTCACGAAGAGCAGAAGCCAAACAGACACGAGCGCCGGCCCATTTTTGGTGGTCAGCATTGTAACTGGTGGTACCATTCGCTCCCCTGAGCGTCAACGCGCAAACGAATTTTTGAGCCGATTTCATCTCGTTTGAAGAGGTGCGGCTGATCTACTGTCAAAATGAGCATGTCGGTTAACCCGCGCGAGCTGTTCAGATTCATCCGAGCCAAGGGCCTCCTTGCGCTTGCGCTCCTGTTTGTTCTCCCCCTCCGCGCGGCTGAGCCTTTGACGATTCCGCTGGCAAACCGCTCGGAAGTCCTGGTCGTCAGGGAGCCGCGGGCCACCACTGCCTTCGTCGCTCAACCTGAGGCCGTGGCGGAAATGTTCGACAAAGGCCTCCTCGCGTTCGCGAACGCTCCCACAGCCAAAGAGGCGTGGGGCACTCTGATTGCGCCCACCGACATCGTTGGCATCAAAGTCCACGCAGCGGCGGGAGCAACGAGCGGAACTCGTCCAGCCGTGGTTGAGGCCTTGATCCGCAGCCTGATCACTTCCGGGCACCCTGCCACCAACATTATCATTTGGGATAGGCGACTTACAGAACTCCGCCTCGCCGGTTATTCCCGCCTCGCCAGCAAACTCGGCGTGCAAATCACCAGCGCCCTTGATGAAGGGTACGATCCTGAGGTCTTCTACGAGCACCGCATTTTTGGAAAGCCGATCTGGGGGGATCTTGAATTCGGCAAAGAAGGCCCGGAAATCGGCCGGAAATCCTACGTCACCAAGCTCCTGACAAAACGCGTGACCAAAATCATCAACGTCCCCCCGCTCCTGAATCACAACGTCGCGGGTGTGGCGGGAAATCTTTTCACATTGGCGATGGCCAGCGTAGACAACAACTTGCGCTTCCAGAACAACATTGACCTGCTGGCAACCACAGTTCCTGAAATCTACGCCCTGCCCGAAGTCGGCGACAAAGTTGTCCTGAACATCGTTGATGCGCTCGTCGCGCAGTATCAAGGCGAAGAAACCATCGCGTTGCATTATGCCAAGCCGTTGAACGAGCTTCGCTTCAGCAAAGACCCGGTCGCCCTCGACCTCCTCTCCATCCACGAACTCAACCGCCAGCGTGAGACGTACGGTGTGCCTATTCCGAAACCACCCTTCCATCTCTTCGAGAACGCCTCCTTGTTGGAACTCGGCAACACCGACGTCCGCAAAATCCAGCTCGAACTCATCGGCCCCGCCGCCCGCGACCAATCGTCCGCCATGGTGACGAACAAGCCTGCTTCGGGCAGCTGATTAGAGCTGGCTCCACTCGTTTTTTCTTTCTTTGCCGCGCCGCTTTGTTCTCTATTCCCGTCGATGCGCAACATTCTGGTCACGGGAGGCGCGGGATTCATCGGCTCGAATCTCACCCTCACCCTTCAGGAAAAATTCCCGAACGCCCACATCACTGTGGTCGACGATTTCCGCTCCGGCGATTTCAAGAACCTCCAGGGTTTCAAGGGTGACTTCGTCACTGCGGATGTCTCCCGCCTCGATTGGTCTGCCCAGTTCAAGGACCGCGTGTTCGACGCCATCTTCCACGAGGCTTCGATAACGGACACCACCGTCCACGACCAGTTTCTCCAATGCCATGACAACATTGAAGGGTTCCGTCGTTTGCTTGAGTTTGCCGCCCCGAATCAAACCACGGTCGTATACGCCTCGTCAGCCGCAACTTACGGCACTGGTGGTGGCCGCATGCGCGAAGATCAACCGCCTGCCCCTGCTAACGTTTACGCTTTCACCAAAGTCCAACTCGACAACCTCGGCCGCCAATATGCTCGCAGCAATCCGGCATGGCGCATCGTGGGGGTGCGTTACTTCAATGTTTACGGTCCGCGCGAGAAGCACAAGAAGGCTGCTGCTAGCATGATCTACCAACTTTACCTCCAGATGAAAGCTGGCAAACGCCCGCGGGTGTTCCGCGCTGGTGAGCAGAAGCGCGATTTCGTTTACGTTAAAGACGTGGTGGCGCTCACAATTCAGGCTGCGCATGCCCCACACAGCAACATCTACAACTGCGGTTCCAGCCATCCCTTCTCATTTAACGAGGTGATTGCCGAGTTGAATCGCGCGCTGAAAACTAATCTCGAACCGGAATACTTCGAGAACCCCTACCCCTTCTATCAGCCGCACACGGAAGCGGACATGACATTGGCGCAGAATGAGCTAAAGTATTCCCCGGCCTTCACCCCGCAAGCCGGGATAGCCGATTACGTTTCAATTCTCCAAGGAGAGTAAAATCATGGCAGACACAAGTTCGGACGCTCCTCGCAAAAAGAGCTGGGGGCGCCGGTTGGGCATTATTCTGGGCGTTCTGTTGGCGCTTCTAGTAGTTACTTACCTGGTTGTTACCAGCAGCGCTTTCTTCAAAGGGGTGATCGTGCCCAAAATCGGCGCGGCTCTGAACGCTAATCTCCAGGTGCAGGATGCGAGCATCCGCCCCTTTTCCGGAGTGACGCTCAAAGGCGTGAAGCTTCAAACGACTGGTCCCGACCCTGTGGTCACTGCGGACGAGGTGCGCGTGCGCCACTCCCTGACGGACATCATCGGCGGCAAAATGACCATTCACGAAGCAACACTTATCGCGCCGGTGATCACGGTGGTTCAAAACCCCGATGGCACGAGCAATCTCGATCCACTCCTCCAAGGGTCAAAAGAGAAGAATGCTGATGACGGAAAATCCAAGTCGGATGAGCCGACCCAGGTCAACGCGCGCAACATTGCCATCCAGAACGGCACCCTTCGCGTTATTCAACGCGGCACCAATGGCACGACCCACGCTGAAATTACCGCTCTGAACCTGACTCTCGACCAGATTGCAAACGGAGCCACGAGCAAGCTCTCGATTAACAGCGGTGTGCAGGTGGATAAATCAGGCGGCACAAATTCTGGAACCCTCCAGGGCGTGCTCAAAGGCGATCTCCAATTCGCTCTGGATTCCAAACTCGCCCCGCAAAGCGCCAGCGGCCAAATCAACTTCGACACGCAACGCGCTGAAGGCGCTTACAAAGATGCCGCGCAAATGGCTGCCGCCATCAATGTTGATGTGACTCCAACCGAGGTTCGCAATCTCGCTCTGAACTTCAATCGCGCGGGGCGCAGCCTCGGCCAGCTTCGGGTAAACGGCCCGTTCGACACAGCTAAGACCGAAGGCCGTTTGACTGTTCAACTCGCCGGGGTTGACCGCAACATTCTGGAGTTCCTAACAGCGGGCAAAGGAATGGATTTCGGCTCCTCCGCGCTGAACTCAACAAACGTCATCAACATCACCCAGGCCGGCAAAGCTGTTGCGCTGGAGGGTGCTCTGGCGGGCCGCAGCCTCGGCCTTCAACAAAAGAACCAGCAACTTCCCGCAATCGATTTGGACGCGGGCTACAACGTCAACGTCGATCTCAACAAACAGTCTGCCCTCGTGCAGCGCTTCAACGTCACTGCCCGCCAGCAAGGCCGCGAGTTCTTGCTCACCTCGCTGTCCAGCCCAATGACCGTGAGCTGGGGTGGCGCTTCCAACACAGCCCCCGATGCAGCGCTCTCGCTCATCCTCACCAATCTGAATCTCGCGGATTGGAAAGCGGTGCTGCCGACCAACGCTCCCGTCGGACGGGTCGGCGCTCGCATCAATCTCACATCCCAACGCGGCGGCCAACTGCTGCGGACCGATGCTTCCCTGCGCGTCGATCAACTCTCCGTGGCGCTGAACCCGACCAACACCATCGCCAACGCCGCCGTGGCGTTCAATACAACCGGCACCGTGGAGCAGATGAAGATCGTTAACCTTGAGTCGTTTAACTTCAGCCTCGATCAGGGCAACCAGAACCTGGCTCGAGGATCTGGCGCTGCTCGCTACGACCTGAACGCAACAAATCTGACCGCTAAACTCGACCTTCAGGCTGCCCTCGCAGGCGCTTTGAAAATTGTGCCTGTTGCTGATTTGGCTGCGCAAACCGGCGATCTTCGCCTGAACACGCAGATCACGGATGCGGGTGGCGTGCGTCGCCTCACGGGAACCATTACCCTCACGAACTTCACCGGCCGTTACACGGAATACGACCTGAATCAATTCACCGCGAACACCGATCTGGATGTCGCGATGCGCGGCGATGCTGTGGACATTTCGCGAGTCAACATCGCATTCGCCCGGGCAGGCGCTTCGGGAGGCAACGTCGCCTTGAATGGCAAAGTGAACCTGGCCACCAAACAGGCCGCGATCGCCTACGGCATAACGAACCTTAACCAGAACACGATCGAGCCGTTTTTAAAGTCCGCTCTCGGCGCCAACAAACTCGTTTCCATCACCCTCAACACCTCGGGCAAAGCCGATTACGACCCTGCCGGAGCCACCGCGATCATTTCTGATTTGCGCTTGGAGAACCTGGTCGTGGATCAAGGCGGCACGAATCGTGTGGGCCCATTGATGGCGAACGTGCAATTGGATGCCGGGCTGGCCAAGGAGATTCTCGACCTTCGCAAACTGAACCTGAAGCTCTCACCAACGGAACGCGCCACCAACTTGCTGGAAGTGAAGGGTCGTGTCGGGTTGAACAAAACGAACGCGCCTCCCGGCACGATCACCATCGCATCTTCGTCGATGGATGTGACGCCGTTCTACAATCTGTTCGCTGGGAAAACGAATGCAGCAACCGCAGCCACTCCTCCCGCGCAAACCGATTCCGCCCCAGCTAATGTCGAGCCAAGCCCAGTCGATCTCCCGTTCCGCGACCTCACTGTCGACGTGAAATTCGACCGCTTCTATTTGCGGGATCTCGCGTTCAGCAATTGGGTCACCACCATCAAGCTGCGCACCAACACGGTCGCGATTGAGCCACTGAAAATGGCTTTGAACGGGGCTCCTGTGAACGGAGTCGTGCGTCTTGATCTGAGCGTTCCAGGTTACCGCTACGACGTCAGCTTCGACGCCGATCGCGCGCCGCTGGATCCGATCGCCACCACGTTCCTAAACTCCACGCCGGGACAATACGCGGGCCAAGTGCTCGCTTCTATAAAGGTCAAGGGCGCGGGAACCACTGGAGCCAATCTGCAGAAGAACCTGCAAGGCGATGTCAACGTGCTCGCCACCAACCTGAACCTGCAGGTCGTGAACCTTGAGCAAAGCAAGAAGCTCAAGCGCTGGGCTGAGCTGACTCAAACCATCCTCAGCCGCGTCGGCGTTTTGCTGCAGATTCCAGACTTGCTCCAGAGCCCGCTGAACGTGGTGAAGCTGGACGTGGATATGGGCGGGGGACAGGTGAAGCTCACGGAGATGCATGTTCTTTCCCAGGCGTTCACCGCAAATGCTTCAGGAACCATTCCCATCGAAGCCGTGCTGACCAACTCGCCGTTGGATGTTCCGCTGCAAGTGGCGCTCCGCCGTTCAATCGCGGAGAAGTCGCGCATCGCCGGTGTTTTGGACACCCTCGCTCCTGCAGGCACTCCAACGAACTCCGCCTACGTCCCGCTCCCGACCTTTGTTCGCGTGGCAGGCACGGTCGGCGCGCCCAAGGCGGACATCGACGAGAAGCGTCTCTTCAAAGGCGCTGTTGTCGGCACAATTGGCAAAGCCCTGACCGGCGAAGGCGAGTTGGGGAAAGGTTTGCAGAACCTGCTCGGCGGCAACAAAGGCGGCACCAACGCTCCCGCGTCTAACGCCGCTCAAAGCACCAACGCGCCTTCAACTCGTGATGCTCTGTTCCAGGGTTTAGGGGGCTTGTTGAATCGCGCTGCTGGCAACACCAACGCCGCTCCTCCAGCAAATCCTCCCGCAACCGCCCCTCGCACCAACGCGCCCGCCCAAACGAACCGTGTGAACCCGCTCGACCTCCTCCGCGGTTTGCAGCGGCCTCAGCAGCCACAGCAGTAATTCTCGATCCCCACCAACCATGACCCAAGCTTTAGATTACCTGCGCTCCAACCGCGATCGTTACATCACGGAACTCGTGGAGTATGTCCGCTTCCCCAGCGTCTCCGCGCAATCCCAGCACGCGCCGGACATGCGGAAGTGTGCTGAGTGGTTGCGTGGTAAATGTGAGCGCGCTGGCTTGGAAGCGACCATCGAAGACACCTCGGGAAACGCCGTTGTGCTCGCGCGCACACCGCGTCGCCCCGGCAAGCGCCCACACTTCGTTGTTTATGGGCATTACGATGTTCAGCCTCCCGAGCCGTTGGAACTCTGGAAGACCCCGCCATTCGAAGGCCGCGTGGAAGGCTCCAACCTCTACGGGCGGGGCGCGAGCGACAACAAAGGCCAGCATCTTGCACACATCAATGCCGTAGAAGCATTCCTCAAGACCAACACCGAACTCCCCTGCGATTTGACTTTCCTCATCGAAGGCGAGGAGGAAGTTGGCAGCAAGGGCCTCCCTGGCTTCCTGAAAGCCCGCAAACGCGATCTGAAGTGCGATGCAGTCGTGATTAGCGACACCGGCATGCCCGCTAAAACAATGCCCGCGCTCACCTACGCCCTTCGCGGCATCTTCGCTTTCGAGATTATCGTTCACGGTCCAAACCGCGATCTGCATTCAGGCATTTTCGGCGGAAACGTGGATAATCCAGCGATGGTTCTCTCCCAATTGCTCGCGCAACTCCGCGACAAGAAAGGCCGTATCACAATCCCCGGGGTTTACGACGATGTCGCCCCCCTCTCGCGCTACGAACGCAAAGAGATGGCCCGAGTCCCGCTCGAAGAGAGGTCATACAAGAAGTTCCTCGGCGTGCCCGAACTCTTCGGCGAACATGGCTTTACTTACAGCGAACAACGCTCTGCGCGCCCCACGCTCGAAATCAACGGCCTCACCAGCGGTTACCAGGGCGAGGGCAGCAAGACCATTATCCCCTCCTGGGCTCGCGCCAAGATTACCATGCGCCTCGTGCCCAACCAGGACCCCGAAAAAATTCGCAAACTCGTCTTCGCGCATCTCAAGAAGATTTGCCCGCCCACCGTGCGCCTCGAGCTGATCGGCGGCCACGGCGGCGAGCCATACCTGGTCTCGCCAGACGGTCCTCAAGCCCAGGCCGCCTTGCGCGCTTTGGAGAAAGCTTTCAAGAAGCCGCCCGTGGCGATGCGTGAAGGCGGCTCAATCCCAATCGTCGTCGATTTCAAACGTCAACTCGGCGCCGATGTGCTGCTCCTGGGCCTCGCCTTGCCTGACGACAACGCCCATTCCCCCAACGAAAAGTTCGACCTCGACATCTTCGCCAAGGGAATGGAAATGGCCGTCCACCTCTGGCCGGGGCTAACCGCCGCCACGAAGTAAAACTCTAACAACTACGAAGCGCACGAAGAACACGAAGAGAAGAAAGGAAAGGAGATCCGCAGATTGCGCAGATTGCGCAGATTTCGCCGATGGAGGAGGGAACAAGGTTGCAAAGCCCAGCTCCCAGAAGAGGGACGCGCTTGCACACATACTCAGTATGGCGACCTGTCTATTTGCGCGGCTGTTTTTTGTGGTTTAAAAAGCCTTCTCCCCTGCCCGCGTGTCTGACTCCCTTGTTATTAACGAAATTTATCTAAGCCTGCAGGGCGAGAGCACCTACGCTGGGCTTCCCTGCATTTTTATTCGCCTCACTGGGTGCAATCTGCGCTGCTCTTTTTGTGACACAGCCTACGCCTTCACTGAAGGCAACCGGATGCCTTTTGAAGAAATTCTCGCTGCCGTGGAACGTCTCGCGGAGCCTTTCACAAACAAAGCAGGTGAGCAGCGTTTGCCCCTCGTTGAGCTGACTGGCGGAGAACCGCTCCTGCAACGTGGCGCGGTTCCCTTAATGAAGGAACTCTGCGACCGGGGTTTTACGACCCTCATTGAAACCAGTGGCGCCCATGACATTGCGCCGATCGATCCACGGGTTCGCCGCATCATGGATCTGAAATGCCCGAGCAGCGGTGAAGTTGCGCGGAATCGGCCCGAGAATATTCCGCACCTGAAACCAACTGACGAAATCAAATTCGTCATCGGCACGCTCGAAGATTACGAGTGGGCTAAAGCTCAAATCGCCGCGCACAACCTCGCCGCCAAATGCCCCCTGCTCTTTTCCTGGGTTGCGCCGCTCCAGGAGCATCAACGCGATAAATCGCTGAAACCCGTGCCGCCCGGGCAACATCCGATCTCTCGCCAGGAACTCGTCGAGCGCATTGTCGCGGACCATCTGCCGGTGCGTTTTCAATTGCAGATGCATAAATTCATTTGGCCCCCCGATGAGCGCGGCGTTTAGAACAGCGTTCCGCAAGCAGCGGAAGGACAAGCCCGTGCTTGCCATGTTGCGCGATTACGAGTCGCGCAATGTCACCTACATCGATCCGGAAGGCGGCTGGCCCATCGTCTGGGAATCCGCTGCGGGCATGCATGTCACAGACATCAACGGCAAGTCATACCTCGATATGACCGCCGCTTTTGGCGTGGCAGCTTGCGGCCATGCCAATCGCGCTGTCGTGCGAGCCGGTCAAAAGCAAATGGGCCGATTGCTGCATGCAATGGGCGATGTCCATCCCCACCGGCTCAAAGCTGAACTCGCCTGCAAGCTCAGCCAACTCACCTTCGAAAGCTGGAGCCGCGCCAAGCCCAAACGCGTTAAAGGCAAAACCGTCTTTGCAAGCTCCGGGTTTGAAGCCGTGGAAGCCGCGCTGAAGACCGCCGCCCTCGCGACGGGCAAATCAGGAGTGGCTTGCTTCACCGGCGGCTACCATGGCCTCGGTTACGGTGCTTTGAACGTCACGGAGCGCCAGCATTTCCGCGGCCCCTTTCGCTCGCAGCTCACCGAGTT
>DASPKX010000044.1:0-13924 GCA_035627835.1 Candidatus Methylomirabilota bacterium | reverse complement strand
CGACGAAGTAAGGAGCTTTGTTAACGGTCACGTTCAAGGTGATCGTGTTGGAAGCGCCGGACGGATCAATGACATCAATGAAAACCTGGGTGTTGCCGGTGGCTGCGCCATTGCCAGCAACCGCGATGCTGCGGGTTGCGTCGGAACCAGAGATGAAGATGTTCGAATCTTCGACGATGGCCTGGTTGGCGGAACGAGCGTTCAGCGTAAGGCCTGCAACCGCGCTGTCGATGTCAGCCACTGTAACCGTGAGATTGGTGCTCAGCGTCCCTTGAACAATATTCAGGTTATTAGTGGAGATCGTGGCGGTTGGCGCGTCGTTCACCGCAGCAACTTCAACGGTGATGTTGGTGGTGGTGGTCTGGATGCCATCGCTCACGCCCAAGGTCACAGTGACGTTGCCGCTGGCGTTAGCCACTGGCTTAATTGTCAAGGTGCGCTCTTCGCCGGTGCCACTGAAAGTGAAACCGCCAGCGTTGGAGGCGTTGGTGATGATGTTCTGGTTGGCAGAGGATGCGCTCAACACCAGGGAGTTGGCCGGGGTGTCGCTATCCTGAACGCGGATATTCAACGTCGCGGTGCCATCTTCGTTCATCACCACGCGGTTCGTCGCAGGAGTGATGATTGGGGTGGTCGCGAGGATCAGCGTCCAGCTGTTCAACGACCCGCCGTCGATGACCTGGTCGTCCAGCACGTACAGGCGCCATGTGCCATTTGGGCTGTCGCCTGCGAGGACGCCGAGATCCGACCCGAAGGTGTTCGCGGTCGTGTCAGGGAACGCGTCGCCAGTTTCGAAGTCAGTTGGGCGGAATGTGCCGCTGTTGATCTGGCCTTCATCGGGAAGGGCCGCAGCGCCATTGGTGAAAGTGAGGGTGGCCCCGTTGAGGTCAAACTGGCCGCCGGCGTCGCTCATGAGAACGATGCCTTTGCCAGTTGGACTGACCAACAGGATGTCCAGGTCATCAGGATAGCCGTGGGTGAGGCCATTCAGGCGCACGGAGGCGCGCTCGATGGTGCCCAGGATATTGCTGGTGACAATTTGTGAAGGGTAGGGGGTGGCTTTCCCGACCTCATTGATGGTAATCGGGCCACCTTGGCCGACTTCAGGCGTTTGCGCCTGCACGGTCGCCGCCAGGGCAACCGTCGCCAAGCACGCCATGACCCATGTGCTTAGTCGTCTTACAGTTTTACGAATTGGGTTCATATTATTGGACGCGATTCTGTCTTTTCTCTCTATGTTCAGTTCGGTTGACGCTATTGAGCGAATGAGCCCCTAGCAAGAAATATCGCAGCACGCCTTCACTACCTGCGACGACAATCCAGCTAGATTTTGACCTCTGTTTAGAAGGTTATTTCGGGACAGATGTCTCTCATTCGCCCGGTCTAATACCCGTGGCCACTCAGCCTTGCAAGAACTTTTTTTGAACGTTTCGTCAGGGCGACGCTCTACAAAAGCGGTTTGAGCCTCCTGACAAAGGGTTTACGGGAGCCCTGATGCCTCTTCTAAGGTTCCTCCCGGAAAATGCCTAAGGCTGAAAAAAACTTCACACCAGCGCAAGCAAGCCCATACAACGCAAGCCCCTGCCCCACCCAGCGGCTTAGGCCAAGTCCAACGGGCCCCCCTCGCAAAGCTTTGGGTTGCCGAATGTTTCGATCTGGTGCCCCATGCGTTGCGCGATGGAGACCCAGAGGCAGTTATGAGCCGCCCGCTCGAATTTCAAAGCACGGCCCATCTTGAAGCCGCACCCGCCGCCCACGAGCACGAAGGGTATGTTGTCCAACGTGTGCGAGTTCCCCTTCCCCAGCTCGTTCGTCCAGATAACCAATGTGTTATCGAGCAAACTCCCCTCACCCCCTGGCTCCCGCGTTGAGGCTAGCCTGGTGAGCAGATGGGCCAGTTCTTGGCAGAACCAGACGTTGATTTTGGTGAGCTTCTCCTGGGAGACTTCGTTAAGGTCCGGGTCGTGGGAGAGGGTGTGGTGGCCCTCCTCGATGCCCAACCACTTCATCTTCGCGTTGCCCACGGAATTGGTGTACTGGAGCGTGGCAACGCGGGTGAAATCGTTTGCGAAGGCGTTGACCAGCAGGTCGATCTGCATCCGGCTGACCTGCGGGATCGTGTCGTTGTCGGGCAGGATCCCCGCCTCCAGCTTGGGCGCAGGATGAGCCAGGGCGGCTTGTTTGGCGTTGCCCTGCAGATCCTTCTCCATTTGGCGGACTAACGCAGCGTGCTCGTTAAGCATCTGCCGGTCTTCCGAAGAGACTTTGGCCGCCAGCTTGCGCAAATCATCCTGCAGGTCATCCAGAATGCTGGTGACCGCCTCCTTTTCCTTCATCTCCCCGTAAATGGTGGCAAACACCTGGTACGGATCATCCTGCGGCGCAACAGGCTTGTTCGGCCCTGCGTAGCACATGCGAGTCCACACATCCGCGCGTTTCGGCACGGCAACACCCAGCTCAAGGGAGCCAAAGCGAGTCCGTGTTTCAGGGCGGCTTTGGAAGAAGTTCTTCAGCTCCTGGTCGATGGAAATGCCGCTGGCCCAACCTGCTGGAGTGTCGGACCCGCCCTGGATGTTTCCCGGAAACAACTCAATGCCAGTCAAAAGACAGCTCATGCCGCGCATATGGCTGTCACCATCGCCGCGGACCTTGTTCGCGATCCCTTGAAGGATGAGCGTCCGGTCGCGAAATGGCTCCAGCGGGGCGAGGATGCGCTTAAAGGTGGTGTGCTCCCCTGGCGCGTCAGGCCAGAATTGGTTTGGCACAATGCCGTTCGGCGAGAAGACCACCAGCAACCGCTGCTTCCGTCCTGCGGGCGTGGAGGCGACGCTCGGCAGGTTGCTGATGAACGGCAGGAGCGCGGTCGATAGGCCGAGATTGCGCAGGAAATCGCGCCGGGTCGTCGTCTTCATGATTCTTTCCTTGGCTGAGGCGCGCCCGCCGCGCCGGCTTGCTGAAGGTGGGATGGGCTCGGTTGCGGCTTCAGCTCATGCAAAGCCGCCCGTTGCGCAATCTCCAGCAACAGCTTTTGTATGTTGTAATTATTGGAAGCAAACGATTGGCGCAAGCTCTCGAGCGTCTCCGCCCCGTACGCTGCGGGGGGTTGCTTGACAGTGTGATGGAACAATTGCTGGATGAACCCGCGATGGGCCTCGGGGCTTTTGGCCGCATGCTCCGCGACATCGCGTGAGTTCTTCAGGCGGACGGTTTTCCCCTCCAGCGTCGGGTATTTACCGGTGGTGTCCACTTTCTTGTTGTTCTCTCGAGTCCTGAACCGGCCGATTGCGTCAAAGTTTTCAAGGCTAAACCCGAGCGGGTTGATGATCGAATGGCAGTTCATGCAGGCATCGGACTTTGTCAATTCGGTCACTTTCTCGCGCACCGTCATGGCGGGATCAAAACGGCCATCCATGAATTCAATCGCCATTGGCGGGGGTTTGAGGGCGCGCCCTATAATATTGCGAGTGAGGAATACACCGCGGTGGATCGGCGAGGTGCTTTTGTGGTAGGCGAGCATGGCCAGCAAATATGGGTGGGTGATCACCCCGGAGCGTTCGCCTGCCTTGAATGTGGCCTTGCGAAACTCTCCCGCAGTCGGAACTTCAGCGCCATAAAGTGGCGCGAGCCGGTCATTCACATATATATAATCCGCCAGCAATAGCTGCCGATAGTCGGATGCCTCGCTCCATGCGACCTCGTCCACGAACAACTCCAGGGATGTGCGGAGATCGGAGACGACCTGGTCGTTGAAATCGGGATACGCGGTAGTGTCTTTGCTAAGATCTTCGGCCTCCTCGAGGGACAGCCAATTATGGAAGAAATCGTGGAGTTTGGTTTTAGCGCGAGGGTTTTTCAGCATGCGCGCAGCCTGTTCCTGAACAAGGCTCCCCTCCTGCAATCGGCCTGCCGCGGCCAGCGAGAGCAGCTCCGCATCCGGCATCGAATCCCACAGAGCATAGGAAAGGCGCGTCGCCACCCGGTAGCCCGCAGGCGCGCCATTGTTCAGGCCTGGATATAAGAACCGTGGTGACTTCAAGGCGAGCAGCACACCCCGTTTCAGCCCATCCTCGAGCGATTTGCCATCCGTGGCATTCTCGAGATGTTTCTCCACGAACTGGGCTTTATCCTCCGCTGACAAAGGCTGCCGGAAAGCGCGCTCCACGAAGGTGGTCAGGAAGGCGCGGGCTTTGTCCTGGGCTTTAGGCTCATCCAGCTTGCTCCCAATGTACTGCGGCCATTGTTCGGCGAGCAGGCTCACCGCTTCGACTGCGGCCAGGGTGGTGGCCTGGTCCCAATCGGCGGAGATGTTCACCCCCCGCTCGTAACCGGCGCTGCTGTCATCCGGCGGAAATGGTGTGCTGACGACGATGGTTTCCGGAAAGCGGTTTGGATTCAGGGCGGTCGTGGGTATCGGCTCCCAAACGCGGTGCGGGGGACGCCACTCGAGCAGGATGGAGGCAGTCTTATCCTTGAACTTGAAATATTCGACGGTGATGGGGTAGGAGCGACCACCCAGGAGATGGACGGTTGCGCGCTCTTCGCGAACGACTGTTCCAGAGCTAACCCATGAATCGATCAGCGCGGTGCGATCGTTGTTCACCCAAAGCCGGACCCCGTTCTGCGTCCGGACGCCGAACTGATAGTCCCCGGTCCGATCCACATGAATCGACCCCCGCCAGCGGATGGCGAATTCTTTGTCAGAGATAATGTTTGTGTCCGGGCTTGGACCTCCTTCGCCGAAGTCGAAGCGCACCTGGGCATCCACCCTCTCGAAGGCTTTCTTTTCATTGTTGAAGTTGCGGGCGTTGTAATAGAGGCCAACCAGGCCGTTGGTCGGGCTTAGTTTTTGCTCGTGACGGAACGAGGCGAACAGATCCGCAACCGTGTTCACGTATTGCGGGTTGGTCAGGCGAGCGAGTTCAACACGGGGGGGCTGAAAACGCAGGCGGGCTTCCGGCGAGTAAAAGGCGTCATAAATATACTGAGCAACCAGTTCCGCCTCGCGCGGGGAGCATTTCCGCTTTTTGTCTTCGGGCATGGTGCGGGCGATAACCTTGGCCAGCGCCTCAACTGATTTATCCCCGTACAGGGCTTCGTCGTACATGTCCGCCACACCTTCCCCACGCTCACCATGGCAATGAAGGCACTGGCTTTTGTAGATGGCCCGCCCTTTTTCGAGCGGGGAAGCGGCGGAAAGGCTTGGGCAGAAGGACAGGAGGAGTATGCCCAGGATGGAATAAACGAACTGGCGGCAAACGGTCATGGCTGCAAGGCGGCATCCTACGCGATGCGCATGCGGTTCGCCAAGCGCCCTTGCGGATTATTCAGCGGAATATTTATCGACCTTCTACCAGGTAGTATAATGTGTCCGGTCGGAGTTGGATGGCCGTCCCGGGCGGTAATGCCTGCGTGGGGTAGCCGTTGTGGTCCAGCGCGGTGATTTTCAGGGCGCCATCGCGCTTAAACCGCACCGTGCCGGCCAACGGTCGGATCGTCCAGGGATCCTGGCCGATGCTGACGATCTTCTTTTTGCCGTCGATTGTAGGTTCAGTTTTCCAGCCGGAATTCTGCTCCTCACTCATCACTTGGACGAGCATCCGGGCTGATTTGGCCAAGGGCTGGTTATCCAGCGGAATCACAATAATATGGCCAAGCTCAAGCGGGCTTTCGACAACGATGTCCGCCAAGGCTTTCGCGCCCGCAGCCTGCAAATGCCCGCTCACCCCTTGGGCTTGCGGCGCGTTGATCGTCAAGAGACCTTGCCCCCAATCCAGTTCGAGCTGGCCCGTGGAGCTAACCAGGCGCTTGGCTTCGCGATCAATCTTCCCCTGCCCCATTTTGACTTCGGTTTTGGATGGGTTGCCGCTGAAGCGAACATGCGTGCGGCTCAGGTAGTGCAAGAGCGGGTCAAGGCGTTGCCCCGGCTGCACCTCTCCATTAGCAGGGGGCACATCTTTCAACCGCAATTCATCAAGCGAGGCTTCCTGCGGCAATGGGGTTCCTTTGAGCGCGCGCAGTTCGTTCGTGTTGAGGTTGACCTCAGCCACCGTGTCACCGAGTGCGATCAAATTGCGCCGGAATATGGCCGCCGCCGCAGGGAATTGGCCAAACATTGCGGGCGACGTGAGGGTCCATGGTTGCATCCAAAAATTGGGCTTCACGTTCCAGTTCGCTCCATCATGAGCGAAGTGGATCACCGCGTCAGAATGCTGAAGGACACCGAAGAGCGCGTAGTAAAGGGGGGCCTCAGAGCGGTAACGATTGGGGCGCGTCCAGGTGGTTTCAGAGATCATTGTTGCGGCGTCGTTGTAATGGATGTCCATTGCGGGATGGGTGAACAAGCGCGGCTTGGCAGGGTCCGGATTATCAAAGCGCAACGCGCTTCGATCGGTGTAAACATGGTCGTTGCGAATGGACCAGGCCGAGTTTTCACCGTTGTGCAGACCGCCGAAATAGCCGTGCCGGTCCACAATATCTCCCATCATGTAGCTCAGTTTCTCCAATGGCCCCAAAACTTCAGGGCTGGCCGTGGACCAATTGCTCGCGCAAAACAATCCTTTGAACCCCAGCCCGCGCAGATGCTTCACCGTGCGTTCGTAAAACAAGGTCTGCGTTTCCAGGAGGAATGCTGCGGTGTCCTGGTCGCGTAGAGTCTTTTCATTCGCAATGCTCCAGAGCGGACGAAAAGCCACCCTTCCTTCTCCGGGCGCGTCTCTCTTCAAGGCAGGTGATTTCCAGGTGTCGAACGCCTTTTGGATGGACCCATGCTTCTTTGTTAACCATTCGCCAAACTTCGCCTCGAGGATGCGCAGTTGCGGGTCAGGTAGGTTCTGCTCGTTAAAAGTCCAGAAAAAGAACGAGTCTTCATTCTGCGCCTCCACTCCCATCAGCGCGGGCTCGTCCGCCAGCTTGCGGCCGCTCCGCGCCCCAGGTGTTTGCATAACCGCCTTCCACCAGCTCTGGTACTTGGCTTCGAACTCGCGGTTAAACATGAGCGCGGCAAAGGGGTGCCTGGCGCCATCATATCCCTTGAGCCAGGTCAAATGCGGCCCTGGCCGAAACCATAGAGGAAAGTAAATTGAAGCGTGGGAATAGATGCCTTCCAGCTTCATCGCTTCCACCACGTCAATCAGATGCTGGACCTTGGCAGGATCGACTTCTCCTTCTTTGTCGAAGATCGCTCCGTGGATCCGAACGAGGTTCACCCCGCGTTTGGCAAGGCCACGCGCAACACGCCGCAACTCAGCGGGATCTTTGATGTCGTGCGGCGGGCCGTTGACGCCCCAGAGACGGACAGGCTGGCCATTGCCCAAGAGCAAACGGCCGCCCTGGGCGCGCATCCAGCCATTTTCGCCAGCAACCCTCTCGTTTAACGAGCGAAGATCAATGGGACTTTCAGCGAAGGTGTCCGCAGGCGGGTTGAAGGGGATCCATTCGTCGGCAGCGAGGGCGCCCTGCAGCACGCTGGAAAGGAGAGTGACCGCCGCTAAAACCCGAGCCCAGAATCTCATCCCTCTACTTTCCAGCACAGCGATGCGCCGTCCAGTAGGAATGCAGGCCGCTTACATTTCAGACCATGAAGCGACGTTCCACCGAGTGAAGCCGCCGACGCGACCCAGATTTTCGTCGTAATGAAATTTGTAATGACCATTCATCTTAACGGTCTTTGTCACAGTCGCGCCGACAATATCCATTCCGTCGGAACCGCCGCCCCCAAGCTGCATCTCCGCCTGCGGGGCGTAAATGATCCCTGTCCAGGCTGCGTTGCCGGTCATCTTGATGTCCGTGCAGCTGTCAAGGCCATACAGCACCATCTTCGTGGCATCGAAGTTCTGGTTCACCACGCCATTGCCAGCGATCTGGACACCGCCCCCCACATACAATGTGAGAGATGCGCCTGGAGCAATGGTGACTTGCCCATTCCCCGAGATCGCGAAATCGCCCTTCACATAAAGAACCGCATCCCCAGTCACTATCATGTCCGTGGCTTTAGTCGCTTTAAAGCTGTCCATCTGGTACGACCCGTTGCCAAGCACGTTCTCGTACGTGGCCGTCGTGACCTCTGGCTCAGCTGTGGTCATCGTGTACTGGTATGCCGTGGTCTGCCAGGTGTAGCCCGTGATCTTATCAAAATAGTAATAGGTTCCTTTTTTAGGCGGCGGGCTCGTCACCACCACTTCGGTCAACGTCCCGGGCATATACGTTCCTTCCGCAGGTTTCGTGTTTTTCTGGCTCGTGCTAACCCAGTTGGTGGTGACCGTGTAGCCAGCCCCTGGATGCGTCGTCGATGTCAGGTTGGTCGTGATCGTAGTCACACCGCTCGCGGGGGCTGGGTTTGGATAGACATTCGTGGTCACGATCGTCTGTGTGTACGTGTAATTGGTGGTGGTGACGGTCGCACCCGTCGGTGTGTAACCGCCCGTAGGCGCGGTGACGGACGGGAAGTCCACATTCAAGTCGCTCGTGTAATGCCCCGGCTGAATGCCCGAACTCGATTTCAGCCACTCGAAGTCGCCCACGTTTCCTGAGGCCGCTCCGGTCGCCCCAGTGGCCACCTCGCCAGCGATCGTTCCCCCCCCGGTTGCCACGTTTCCATAAACTGAGCCAACGAAGCTTCCGTCCTTAGCTTTGGCCTCGTCATAAATCCCCCCTGTGCTGTATTCGGGATCTTGCGAGTCAAAGCTGTCCGCCGCGCAATTCCCGTTCATGGTGATGTCCCCTTTGGCTAACATCCCGCGCATCCCTGTTCTCAGGCGGACAGTTCCAACCCGCACCACGCGTTCCACCTGCTTGCCCGTCAACGCCAATGTCACTCTGCCCGTCGAGGTGATCGAAGGGGGCGTTGCATTATCAATAGCGACAACATAGGTCCCCCCCGAGAAAGTTGCTTCCCGAACGAAATAATTGCCGCTGGCTGTCCAGCCATTGGTCGCCCGCGAGCCATCTTTTACGTAGTTAAGATGCGTGAGCGCGTCTTCGATGCCTGCTTCCGCGACTGGCAAAGCTGAGTTCCACGTTTGCGACCAGGCAACTGCGCGGTTCTGCGCCTGCACGAGCGTCATATAGCTCGCCAACGTCATTCCCATGATGGCCGCCACGGCAATCGTGACGAGCAGCGCGCTGCCACTCTCCCGCCGTTGTTTTGAGAGGCGAATATTCATTGTTTGCGGATGACGATTTTTGCCGATTGCACGCTCTCGGTGTTCATCGTCTTGCCCAGGATCGTTCGCGAACAAAGCCAGCTCACCTGGATGATCTTGGCTCCGTCAGTGTCCAATGAGGCCGGATATTGGTCATAGCTCCCGTTCATTGGGTTGCGCTTAAAAACTTCAAACTTCAAATAATCGCATTCCGTCAGGAGTGTGCGCTTGGTTGTGCCGAGCGTCTGCGTGAGTTCCCGGGTGTTCGGATCGTAGCTGTAGGTCAGTGATTGCGCCCCGTTGTCGTAGCTGAAGGTCACCGAGTGCGAGTCGAAATCCAGCAACCCATCGCTCTGGCGCACCATCTGCGTCATCCGGTCAAGCGCATCGCGGCTCTTCTTGTCGAGATCGACGTAGTTTGTCAGCGCGGCGAAGCTCCGCGCGGTGTAGAAAGTCAGCGCGGCCAGCGCGGTCATGGAGATGCTCCCGATGGTCAGCGCGACCATCAACTCCACCAGTGACATGCCCCGTTGGAGCCGTCGCTTAGTAGATGTAATTCTGCATTCCATACTCGGAAACGAGCGTCTCCATTTCCCGCACCCGCGGAATAGTCCCGTTTGTCCAACTGATCGTCACGATGATCCTCCGCATGCTGTCCGCGTAAGCTGCGGGAGTGTCAGCGGGGGCGTTGGTGACAGTGACTGTGCCGTAATAATTGAAGCCGTTGTCGTTGGATGCGGCTTCCGTTTCGGACACATCTTCGCCCCGGTTCTCGGCCACCTCTTTGTAGTCAATCTGCGGGAAGAACGGAGCTGTAAAAGTGGATGCGATGAAGCCGTTGGAGTTGATCTGCTCCCAGGTGTAGAGACGAATCGTCTCCATCTTTTCGAGAGCGATTTGATTCGCTCGAAGATTCTCGCGGGCCAGGTTCACCACCGCAAACCCAGAGCTAATGCCCCCATAAAGCGACAGGAACAGAGTCCCGATTATACCCACCACCACGAGTGTTTCCACAATGGCGGCAGCGGACTCATTGCGGCGTTTCGCTTGGCGGCGCAAGTTCATCTACTAAAGCCTTTCAGACGATCAATTGAGACTGTGGCTGCCAGCAGAACGCGCGACAAGCACTTTTGCGTGCTACCTGACCCCTTTAAAAGCCCTGCTTCGGAACCCTTAAATCTCGTTCCACTGCGTCACCACGAAGCTGCGCCATGGACCCCACTTGCCCAGCCCTTCGTCGTAATGGAAGTTGTAATGACCATTCATTTTGACTGACCCGGTTATGCTTGCCCCTACAAAGTCAGTTACGGTGCTCCCGCCGCCGTTCATCACCATCGCGGCTTGAGGCGCATAGATAGACCCAATGAATGTTGCATTGCCCCCCATGCTTAAGGAGGTGTTGCTGGGCAGGCCATAATATTGGAAGTTCAGCGCATTCCCCGTCGCATTAACCACGCCGTTGCCTGCAATACTGGTGCTGGAGCCATTAACATACATTGCCAGCTTCGCTCCAGGCGCGATGTAAATGCCGCCATTGTTGCCTGAGACGCTGAAGTCCCCTTTCACGTATAGCACCGCGTTGCCAGTGATCAGCATCTTCTTATTGTTGAGGTTCATTGTGCCGTTCGCCTCATAATTCCCAGTGCCAAGGATGAAGTCGTAGCTAATCCCGGCAACTGTGGCTCCCGTGCCATTGACGGAGAAAGCCCCGCCGGTCCAAGGCGCGCGAACGTCGGGAAACTGCACGTTCATGTCATCATTCGACCAACCCGGAGCGATGCCTTTCTTACCCGCGGCGTGCCATTCCATCGGACCAACTGACCCGTTCGGCCCGATCTTTACAGTGCCGCCAGGGCCAGTGGAAGCCTTGCCGTAAATATCCGCGTTCCAGACATTCAATCCGTCCGTAACTTGAAGATTGGTCGCAATATCGCCGTTGTCTCTCGCCTTTGTCGGGTCATACATGCCACCTGTGCTGGCTGTCGGGTCAGTGGAATCGAAGCTATCTGTACGAATACCGTTCCCGTTCAGCTCGATCAGCCCCTTAGCGACCATTCCCTTCGCCCAAAGCGCGTCGTTGGTGCCAGTGACCCGCACACTGCGGGGAGGCAGGAATTCTTCGCGTTGCGGATGCTTTACATAACCCTTGGCCGTGACCACAGGCGGGTTGTCCGGCGTAATTTGCACAATGTATTTGCTGGTGCCGAGTGTGCGCTCCTTCGTCCATTGCCCATCCTGGAGCGTCCAGCCATCCGCGCCGCGGTTGGTCAGGTTGTAGTACAAATGAGCCAGCGCCTCCTCAATGCCCGCTTCAGCGACGGCGAGCGCCGCGTTCCAGTTTTGCGAGCGCATCGTGCTGATGTTCTGATTGCTCACCAGGTTTAAGTAACTTGCCAACGTTACTCCCAGGATGGCAGTCACCATCAGAATCATGATTAGCGTGTTGCCGCGCTCTTTAGGGCGCCGGCCTGCTGTGAGGGAAATGAAAGTTTTCATTGTTTGCGAATCACGATTTTGGCCGATTGCACACTCTCGGTATTTCGCTTGGACCCAAGGATGGTGCGTGAGCAGGTCCACTTGAGCTGCACCAGCTTGCAAGTCTCTGGCGTCGCTGTTGGATACTGGTTGTAAGTCCCTTTCACAGGATTCCGCTGGAAGATGCTGAATTCCAGCTCGTCGCATTCCCGCAGCAAAGTGTCATCAGGCTCCCCCTCCTTCGTCCGAACGAGCGTCCGCGCCGAAGGGTCAAACGTGAACTTCAGAGCCTTGCCGTCATAATCTTCAAAAACCAGGCTGTTCGTGCTGTAGGAGGTCAGCTTCGTTGTCTGCCGTATCTGCTGCGACATCTTGTCGAGGGCTCCACGGCTGTAATTATCCAAATCTACGTAGTTGGCCATGGCCGCAAAGCTCCGCCCTGTGTAGAAAATGAGAGAAGCGACCGCAGCCAGGAGCACACCACCCGCAGCTGTCGCGACCAACAGCTCCGGCATCGTCATGCCAAGGATCCGGCGGCGCTTAGTAGATGTAATTTTGCAGTCCATACCGTGAGATGAAGGTTTGCATTTCGCGGGAGCGTTCCACCCCGGCCGATTGCCATGTCACCTGCATCGTCACCAGGCGCATGTCGTTCTTGTACGACTCAGTTATCGGCGCGGATGCAATCGTGACCTTCCCCGTGTAAAGAATCCCGCTCTCGTTCGCCGTTTTGCCGGCGTAAAACGGCTCAGTAAAGGTAGTTGGAACAAATCCGGACTCATGAATTTGCTCCCAGGTGTAGAGCCGGATCGTCTCCACTTTTTCCTGAAGAATCTGCGTCGCACGCAAATTCTCGCGCGCAAGCTGCACCACGGCAAATCCAGCGCTGAATCCAGAGTAAAGAGCCACGAACATCACCCCGAACACAGCCACCCCCACTAGCAACTCCGTCATCGCAAAAGCGCGGCTGCTTCGCTGGTTTCTTAAAACTGGCATTTTCATACGTTCGACGGGCGTTTACGGCCACACCATATAACCTTTGAGCAACTTCCCTGCCGAAGTCGGGAGTGAGAACCCTTATACCTGCTTTAAGGGTGCAGAAGCAATCTTCTTGGGGGTTGGCTGGCCCCCTCGGCAGTTTGAAAATTGTGCCGACCCTTCCAGCTTCTTAGAAACGCGAGGCCTCAGGCTTCAGTCCATCTGCAAGTAAATGCATTTTAGGTACTGGGCTTCCCGGAAGGTCGCGGGGTGGTCAATGGGGTGCCCCGTCCGGCTCAATTCGCGAAACGATCTCCGTGTGCCCGAGAGGCTCTGCAAGACGGCAGAAAAGAATTCTTCTTGGCTCACGTGCGCGGAACAAGAAGCTGCCACCAACGTTCCCCCCGGACGAACTCGAGCCGCCCCCAACACCGCCAGCCGCTTGTAGGCCTCGAGCGCCCGCCCCCGCTCCTGCTCCCGCTTCGCCAACGAGGGAGGATCCAACACTACCACGTCATAACTTGGCCCTCTTTGCTCCAGCCACTCGAACGCGTCCGCCTGAACCTGGTGCAGCTTGCAGGCTGCCACCGCTGGTCGGCTCGCATTCAATTTCAAGTTCCGTTCCGCGCTCGCCAAGGCATGCGCGCTGATGTCCAGGTTTGTGACGCTCGCCGCGCCCGCAGCTGCCGCATAAACCGAAAATCCCCCCGAGAAGCTGAACACATTCAGCAAATCCTTCATTGGCCGAAGCTCTGAGGTGAAAAGGCGGTTATCACGCTGGTCGAGGAAGAAACCGGTCTTCTGCCCGCGCAGCACATCCGCCTCAAACAGCAGCCCGTTTTCGCGAAACACCACCGGCCTCTCAACTGGCGGCCCGCTGAGAACGATCCCATCCTCCACCATCACCCCCGGAGTTGCCTCCCCGCCCGGCGCGCGTAACTCCTTGAAATTCGGGATCGTTCGAGCTTGTTCGGCCAAATTCCGGCTCATCCTGAGAACCACCCGCTCCACCCCCACGCCCCTCACCAATTCAACAAGCGTCGGGAGCAATAGGAACCAGGCGGCGCTATAAAGTTTGAGAACCCCCGTTTCAGCATAGCGATCCAAGACCAAACCCGGCCACCCTTCGCTCTCCCCATGAATCAGCCGATACCCATTCGTCCGCTCGTCGTCGAAGGCATGCTTGCGCATCTCCACACAACTATCGAAGCGCGCCTTCCAAAAAGCTTCGTCCACCGCCCGCCCCGCTTCCCGGCTGACAATCCGCAGCCGAATGGGCGACGCCGGTTCATAGAAGGCGACAGCGAGAAACCGATTGTTGCTGTCGTAAA
>DASPKX010000043.1:0-46781 GCA_035627835.1 Candidatus Methylomirabilota bacterium | reverse complement strand
ATGTTTCTTATATGATCCCCAATCCATCAACACGCGCGACCAGCATTCGTCCCCGTATTGAACAGCGCGTTTCGGGTCATCGAATTCCTTGAGATACCAATCACGCCCGACACGCGCATGGAGCACTTCATCCGCCCAATCATAATCCTGGAAAAGCCCGGCCAGCGGATCCTGCGAGGCAAGTCCGACCTCCCACTCAAAGCGCTTGCCCGTCTTTGGCATGAGGCCTTGCTCGATGAAATAGAGCACAGCGTGGCGCTCGATCGGTTTGAGTTGCGTGTTCAGGGCGAGAGACCAGGTGAAGTTAATCATCACCTTGCGCCAATCCACACCCGCATGAACGAACCCGACTTCGCCCATCATCGCGTGGCGGGCTTCATCCCACAGTTGGCGGGTCATATCGCGGTAATAACTCCAGGGCCTGTCGGGAGTCTCCACGATGATGCTCGCCATCATTTCGGGAACGTCGATCTCGCGTAGACGTTTGTAGAACATCATCAACGTCTTTGGCTTGGGCGGGAACTTTTCGTCGTAAAGGAACACCTCGGCGTTCACACCCATGTTGTAAGGATCGGAGAACCGCTCATCGCGTTTCGGCTTCGGGTCGAATTTGTATGGCTTCGCGGAATGGCGCGCCCTGAGCTGGACCTCACCCCGTGGCGCGCTGCCATCCAGGCCGCCCGCATTCGTCAGGGCATCGTCCAGTAATTGCAGCCATGCCGACATCGAGGCGAGTTCTTCCCCGCTCACCAACGCCTTGATGGCTTGCTCCCCGTAAGCCCGCATATCCCCCAGCTCAATCAGAGCGAATCTGCAGAGACGAACCGAGGGGGAATCCGCCAGAGGATTGGTGTCCTTCTGGTGCTTTTCCATTGCGGCAATGAGCGCGGGCACTGCCTTTTGGTAAATGCCCACGACCAATTCGGCTGTGGTTGGCGCGCTCAGGATTTCATCGAAGAAAAACTTGAGGGCGGCGTGCGGCACCACATCAAGGCCGAGAGGCGGCTCACGCATTTCACTCACGCGTTTGCGCAGTTCCGCCACGTGTTCGGAGCAATAATGCCCGTGGAGGCTGAACGCCATTTTCAACTCATAAATCGGCTCGGCGGTGAGCCGCGAAATGAAAATCTCATGCAGCCGTTTCAGCGCATAATGGAAGCGCTTGAGTCGTGCCACGCAGTCTTCCACGGAAAGGCCCGGGCGCATGGCCGCTTCCATCGTGCAAAGACCAGCAAGGGCGGGGAGGTTTTTGTATGGTTGATAGTCGATCATGGCTCAGCGCGCGCAATATAGCAGGGTGGCATTTGAAAGACAGCTTCGGAGTTGAGCCATAAATTGCTTCTGTGAGAAAATGAAAAAGCGCTTGCGCTTGGCGGGGGATGGTCCATCTTTACGTCCGTTTTCGGGGTTGCGCTTATGGTGGAATTGGCAGACACGCTACTTTGAGGTGGTAGTGGGGTAACCCGTGCAGGTTCAAGTCCTGCTAAGCGCACCAACTTCGCTCCAACTCGCGTCAGTAATCCTCATCTGCTGACCGCATTATCCGGAGTTCACCTTCTGTTCTTGACCCATCGGGGAACGTTCTCAATGCTTGGGCTCTCCTTTTGCCTATGACGACGAAACGAATTGTTCACGGGGTTTGCACAGCACTTATTGCAGCGGGTTGCATCGTTGCGTCGCAAGCTGCTGAGAGCGCTCCCAACAAGTCCAAAACCAAGTACGGCTGGAACTTAAAGAAGAGCCGGACGAAGGAGGCGGTTGTTTACCCCACGTTCGGCAGCATAGAGCGCCTCGATCCTGCGCTCGACGCTTTGCTCGCGCCCGATGCGAAGTTGGAGAAGCTCGCGGAGGGATTCGAGTGGTCGGAAGGGCCCGTGTGGGACAAGAAGCAACAGGCGGTGCTGTTCTCCGATGTGCCGAGGAACACGGTTTATATTTGGAAGGAAGGCGCGGGTTTTAAGGAGTGGCTGAAGCCAAGCGGTTATACCGGCAAAACGCCGCGCGGCGGAGAGCCCGGCTCGAACGGATTGACGATGGACCGCCAGGGTCGTCTGGTCCTCGCGCAGCATGGCGACAGGCAGGTGGCGCGTCTGGTTAAAGGCGGTGAGAAGCCCGAGTTCAAGCCACTCGCGCAGCACTTCAATTATCAACGGTTCAACAGCCCCAACGACCTGGTGTTTATGTCCAATGGGGATCTTTATTTTACTGATCCGCCCTACGGTCTAAACGGTTTGAACAATGCGCCGGAGAAGGAATTGTTGTTCAACGGTGTCTATCGCGTTCAGCCCAATGGCCGAGTGACTCTCCTGGTCCGCGATATCAGCTTCCCCAATGGCATTGCGCTCTCGCCCGACGAGAAGACCTTGTATGTGGCGGTGTCGGACCCACGGATGCCGGTTGTGATGGCTTACAGCGTGCAGCCTGATGGCACACTGGCCTCGGGGCGCGTCTTCTTTAACACAGCCTCCTTAATGGCTGGCCGCAAAGGAGTGCCAGACGGCTTGAAGGTGGATGTGCATGGGAATCTCTGGTGCACAGGCCCAGGCGGCGTTTTGATTATTTCCCCGCAAGGCAAGCATCTCGGCACGATCAACACCGGTGAAGCAACGGCGAATTGCGGCTGGGGTGACGATGGCACCACGCTTTACATCACTGCGGACATGTACCTGGCCCGCGTGAAAACGAAGGTGAAGGGCTTCGGCTTCTAACTGCACTCTCGCTCCAGATGGAGCAGATAAGCTTCCTGCAAATCCGCTGCCGCGCATGACCGAGGCAGCGGATTTTTGTTGATCTCTGCGACCTCAACCAGCCCGGCCGTTGTCAAGGAGAGGAACACACCGTCTGAACGTAGAAGCCGCTCCAATGGCGCGACGACTTCCATTTTCGGAGAGGCTCCCCAAAGGTCCAACAAGATCTGGCGCGTCACGCCAGGCAGGCAACCGGTCGAAAGCGCTGGAGTGCAAAGGGTGTTTCCCTCGAACCAGAACACGTTTGCAGTTGTGGCCTCGGCGATGTGGCCTGCGGCTGTAAGGAACAGCGCATCGTCACAACCAGCCTCATCAGACTCATCCCGCGCCAATACGTTGATAAGGCGGTTGCAGGTTTTGTGGTGGCTCAAAGGTGGCAGCGTGTAGGACGACGTGATCACCCGCAGGTCTTTGCGCGCCGCGGGCAGCTCGTGAACGGTCATCACAAGTAAAGGTGAGTTCGCGCCTTTGCTGGAGTAGCCACGGGCGCCCACACCGCGGGAGAGCTGCATCCGTAGCATCCCTTCGTTAATCCCGGACAGAGCGATAAGCTCGGCAGCCGAACGAGCGAGTGCCTCAGCAGGCAGGGGAAAAGTGAG
This sequence comes from Candidatus Methylomirabilota bacterium, assembly GCA_035627835.1. Lineage (GTDB taxonomy): Bacteria > Verrucomicrobiota > Verrucomicrobiia > Limisphaerales > SXQI01 > DASPKX01. The sequence goes on along the minus strand of DASPKX010000043.1, from coordinate 43,435 downwards.
GCGTAATTCGTTGGCGCTCCGCTGGCAGCGCTGCAGGTGCATGGACCAGGCGAAGAGTTTGCCCCGGTGAATTCGCACGGCTTCAAACAGACCATCGCCATAGGTGAATGCGCGGTCAAAGACGGACACGCGCGCCTGGTCTGCGGGCAAAATTTCGCCGTTAAGCGCGACCAGGTTTTTGATTGGCGATGTTGACGGTGAGCCGCCCTGCGCGCTCATGGCCTAGAGCTTGCATAAAGCCCGCTGCCTTGGCCAACGTTTCCTCGTATTCCGCTTCAGGGGAAGAGTCTGCCACAATGCCCGCGCCTGCGTAATAATGCGCCTGCCCCTCGTGCAGAATCGCCGTGCGAATCGTGATCGAGAGTTGGGTTTCCCGATTAAAGCCGACGTAACCGAGGCATCCGGTGTACGGCCCGCGGGTGACTGGCTCCAGTTCATCGATAATCTCCATCGCTCGGAATTTCGGCGCGCCTGTGATGCTGCCGCCGGGAAAGCATTGAGCCATGGCCTGGAAATGCGTCATATCTGGGCGGAGAGCGCCTTCCACAGTGGAGACGAGATGCTGCACATGCGCGTAGCGTTCCAGCCGGACCAACTCCGGAACACTGACGGAGCCGTACGCGCAGATGCGGCCAAGATCGTTGCGAAGCAGGTCTGTGATCATCACCAACTCAGCCATCTCCTTCGCGCTGGTCTGCAGCTCGTAGGTAAGCTGGGCATCGCGGATCGGGTCAGCCGAGCGGGGGCGAGTCCCTTTGATCGGCCGAGTGCGAATATGGCTGCCGGCAATGCGGAGAAATGATTCAGGCGAAGAGGAAGCCAATTGGAAAGAGCCGCAGTTCAGGTAAGCCGCAAATGGAGCAGGGGAACGGCTCGACAATTCCTGGAAAAAACTAAAAGCCTGCCCAGCATAGGAAGCGGAGAGCCGTTGGGCCAGATTCACCTGGTAAATGTGGCCGGCGTTGATGTAGCGCTGCGCCCGTCGCACCGCTGCCACGAACTGGTCCCGGGAAAAATTTGAGGCGACAGGCTGCCCACGCACGCTTTCTCCTTCGCTCGACCCGCTGTTCTCCGGGCGCAATAAGCGCGATTGCCACCAATCCACTCGCTTGGTTGCGAGGGCGTCATCGCGTGAGCCATCTGGGCGGATTCCAGTGGAGATGATCCACGCCTTTTCCAGGTGATGGTCGAAGGCGAGCAGATGGTCATAAAAACCAACCCAGCAATTCGGCAGTTCCAGGTCATCCACCGCCGTTGCGCGGAGCTTCGGCTCCACGAATTGCTTTAAATCGTAACCCCAGAAACCAAAACAGCCTCCGAGCGGAAACGGAATGTCTATCTCCTCGAGCAGCTCGTAGCGCGCAATGTGCTGATCCAGCAGGAACCAGGGATTCCCATATTGCACTTCGGTCCCGCTGGCCGTCTCCACCTCGCAACGAGAGCCGTGGCTGCGAAAGATCAGGAATGGTCGAACAGCGAGAAATGAATGCCGCCCCTGCTCGGGGTCCAACCGGCCGCTGCGCAACAGCACACAACCTGGCTCGGAGCTGAACTGGGCAGCCAGAGCGTCGGGCGAGCGGTACGGAATGGGTTGAACGATGACGGGCATTGCGCCTGGCCCAAGGTACAACATTCAGGCGGCGCGGCAAACCCAACAAAAAAGCCTCCTGCTGCAGCGCAACAGGAGGCTCTGAAGATGATGAAAGCTTAACCCTGGGTGAAGCCCGGGAGCTTAACAATTTTGCCGCCTTGGAGGGCCGACTCGTGAGCGCAGAGACCGACGCAGGTCCAGTTCGCAGATTGAACTGCATTTGGCCATGGGTCGCGGTCCTCGATAAGCGCGTTCACGAATTCATGCGCCAGGTGCGGATGCGATCCGCCGTGACCGGCGCCCTGGGTGAAGCTCAAGTGAGTCTTCTTGCCGAGGTCGTAAACACCTTTCGTCGTGAATTGGCGGATCTGCTTTGGCAGACGTTTCGCATAATCCGGCGCCTTCACCAGTTTCGGAATCTTTTGCTCCGGCAGCTTCGCGCGATGCATCACCAGCGGCTCGTGCTCAACCAAAGGCCATTCGACGGAAACCTTGGACCCATAAACGTCGATGCTCTCGCGGTACTGGCGCGCCACATCGAAGAGCGAACGGTAAATGCGCGCGCTCACGTCGGAGTCCTTGAACTTAATGTGAGTCGTCTCGACGGCGAACGGTGAGTTGTAATTCTTCACCAGCTCCTTGCGAATCGTTCCGGAGCCGAAACAGGAGACGTATTCCGCAACAGAATTCATCATGCCGAGCACAGGGCCGACGCAATGAGTGGCGTACCACATTGGGGGAAGGCCCGGCCAATAATTGGGCCAGCCATCCATGTCCTGCTGATGGCTGGCTTGCAGGAATTGGATCTTTCCGAGCGTGCCGTTCTCATAAAGCTCCTTCATGTAAAGGAACTCACGAGCATACACGACGGTTTCCATCATCATGTACTTAAGGCCAGTGCGCTTGGTGAGATCGACGATCTTCTTGCAATCCTCGATGCTCGTGGCCATGGGGACCGTGCAGGCGACATGCTTGCCCGCTTTAAGCGCCTCGATCGACATCCAGGCGTGATCAGGAATCGGCGAGTTAATGTGAACTGCGTCGATCTCCGGATCTTTGAGAAGCTGTTTGTAATCCGAGTAACGTTTGTCGACGCCGAAGGCGTTGCCGATGGTGTCGAGCTTCTTGGGATCGCGCTGGCAAATAGCAGCCATGTTCGCGTCCGGGTGACGTTGATAAATCGGAATGAACTCAGCCCCGAACCCAAGTCCTACGATTGCGATGTTTATTTGTTTAGCCATGGATGGAATAAAGAGAGCTTCAGGAGAGCGTTAATGCCCTTCTCTGGCAAGACGGTTTTGATGACTGGGAAGGCGCTTACCACCAGAAGGCGGGATCACCGTCGGTGCGGACGCGCATTGCGGGGAACTTCCGCCATTCCACGTGCGCGTCCAGGAACAGGAGGTTTCCTCCGTCTGGAACTTTGCCGTAAATGTGCGCCGAATCGTGCGCCTTGGACCACCCGCCGCGAATCCCTTTATAGCTGTTGCGTGTTCGATCCGTTTCCACGGCGCCGTTCGACAACGTGGCGTCCGCAATCATCACGCGCTCATTGGGGGGAGGGCTGATGGTGACTCCGCCGGGCAAACGGATTGGCGCGGGGTCGAAAGACTCAACCTGGTTCGTTGGGCGCACCCGCCCTGCACCCTTGAACGCCACTGCGTAGCCGATTACGCGATATCCTGTTGAAGTTTCTGATGCCAGTTCGTTGGTGCCCGTCCCTGTGAAGGACCAAAGCTCCATGTCATTTTGCTTTGTGTTCCCGGGGCAATACAGGATCGCTTTCTTGCCCCCGTAATTCACAAAAGCGTTTGCGGCTTTAGCGGTGATGTCCCAAGGCCACACGGCCCCTGTAACGTCGGGCAGCCGCTCCCGATAATCATCGCCATACATCCTGACAGCGATGCCGAGTTGGCGCATGTTGCTCATGCATTTTGTCCGGATCGCTTTAGCTTTTGCCTTCGCAATAGCCGGAAGCAGCATGCTCGCGAGGATGGCGATGATGGCGATGACAACCAGCAATTCAATAAGGGTGAACGCGCCGCGATGCCGGCGCCGGAAGGAGTTGGCAATGTGCTTCATAAACCAGTTCGTCACCATCAATGCACGGCGACGCAGTTTGGGTTGATGAAGATGATTTACCCTCCAGCGCGTTCACCCTCCATGAGGTATCGCGCATACCACATTAGTTTTTGTGGAGTTCCAAACTGCCCCGGCGCAACATTCAATACAAGCTGTCCACTTGCACTCGAAAGAATTGCTGGGTAGCCTCCACTCGTAGCGGGCTTAGTCTGAAGAAGCCGTCCGAAGTCGGGATCAATTCAGTCATCACTGGCGCCCATTCGCCCGAAATTTGTGAGCTTCCCAGTGTCTGAACGGTGCAGTCCATGTCCACGCTCCGAGGTGTTGGCAATGTCAGGCGTAGCTCTCTGCAGGCGGGAACCTGCCAGAGCTTGGATCTCTGGGATGGGTTGAGCCGGTAAACATATTCCAGATCGTTCGGCAGCCCATCACCGTCCGGATCGGCCGGGCCAGCGCGTTCCCCCTCAGACGCATTTGGCAATCTTGCAGCAATCCATTCGCCGTAGTGAATAGGCGTCGTTTCCACGAGGAGCGTGAACGGGCGCTCAGGAGCCGCGAAGCACGCGCTTTGCACAAATGTGAGCGGAAGCCACTCATATCCTGTTTTGCCCTCTGCCTGCACTTCAACAAGGAAGTTGGGATAGGCGATCTGCCAATGCTTCCCTGGTGTGCCGGGCTGAAAGGGATTAACCGGGAGCACCCACAATCCACTCGCATCCGTTTGTCCCGTCAGAACGACATTCGTGGAGACTTTTTCCGAGTACCACTCGACGGGATAAAGGCGCACCGTCGCATTCGGCAAGGAACGCCCCGCTTCATCACGAGCAAGAATTCGCATCTGCCTGGGGAAGGAGTTGCGCAGAAGCGCAAGGCTGATTTGTGGCGTCGCGCCCGCAGCATTGATAAGGCCGCGGGAATGCTCATCCCACAATGTCGTGCCATAAGAGACGGACATCACCGTCGGCTCCGGAGTATAACCGAGCGGCGCGATGGGATTATTTTGCGTGAGGACGTTCAACCCATAAAGGTCGATGGCCCCACGCGCATGGCCAAACTCGTGAACGAGGCTTTCAGTGGCTTTTGCGCTGAACGGCCCTCCAAAGTAATTGTCAGGCCAGCCGAACAGCACCGTCCGCGCGTCTGGGAAGTACCACGGGTTGTAATCCTTATTGTCGTAGATCAGCTGGAAAGAATTGGGAGAGGGTGAGCCATAAACCGCCTGGAGTGGCGCTAAGTTAAGTATGGTCAAGCTAGCGACCGAGAACCGGATCTCGCCTTCAAAAGCACCGGCGACATTGAAGAGCCGGTTCACCTCACGAAACTGATGTTCCACCTTCTCACGCACTGCGCCCAGACCGCGATGAGATACGGCCAAATCCGGCGACACACGGACATCCACTTTGAATTCCCAAACCGGCTTCTGGGCCGCGCGCACGAAGCAGCAAACCCATAAAAGGGTCAGCAGGGTGGCCAAGCGATAACCAGCGGAAAACACCGGGGACCATCCGTCAGGGAGCCCCGATAATCAAGGGGCTTAATCGTTTCCCAGTTGGAGTAAAGCTGCCGTCAGACGCTCGCCCATCACAACACGATCTGATTCCGAGGTCACCACTATCGGTGTGCCGAAGTTCAGTTCGATTCGGCTGAAAGGGAGCGGGATTTGGAACTGGTCCCAGCTTCGCGTGGTTTTTCGAAAATGAATGGTGGCGCCCACGGGAACGATCGGCGCGTCCGTGATTTGCGCGAGCGCAATAACACCATCTTTAACGCTGTATCTGGGGCCCCGCGGACCGTCCGGGGTGATCGCAACGGAGCCGCCGTTTTGAATCCACGTCGTGAGTTCAAGAATCGCTTGCGCTCCTCGCCGACTGGAGGATCCGCGAATCGCCTGGACGCCAAACTTAGCGAGCGTCGCCGCAAGGAGGCCGCCATCCTTGCTGGCGCTAATGAGGGCCCCAAGGCGCGCTTCGGGATTCGCCTTCGAGATCGTGGTCCACGCCTCCATGCAAATGCCCAATCGATTATGCCAGAGTGCGAAAATGCACGGCCCTTTGAAGCCTGGGCGAGTCACACCCGCGTCGTCGCGCACACGCACACGCCAGCTCGCCATCAAAAGCCGCGCCAGGAGGTAAATGGCGGTGGAGAGAACTTTCCCCCTAAGGCTGACCTTTTCGGGGACAACGATCCCGGATCTGCGAGTGGGGCGGGGGGGCGGTGTCAAAGTAGCCTTGCTCACGCGCCTTTCTTCAGGCTGGCCCGAAGGAGTTCCTCAACTTGCGCGTTAGGCCCCAGCTTCTGCATGGCCCCTCGCACCATTTCGTAGGCGTCGGACGGCTTGTACTCCAAGGCGACCAAAGCCTGGACAGCGTCCTTAAGCTTCTGATCATCGGCGCCTAGGGCAGGGGCCGCGCCGCCGCTCACCATCATGGTTGGCTCTTTGCCGAACTTGTCTTTCAACTCCACCACGATGCGCTCCGCCGTTTTCTTGCCCACGCCAGAAATCTGCGCGAGGGCTTTCACGTCACCGGCGAGCACGGCGATCCGGAAAGCATTAACACTCATGCCCGTTAACACATTCAGCGCCGTCTTCGGGCCGATGCCACTCACGTTGTTGATCAGCAAGCGGAACAAATCCCGCTCTTCAACACTGTTGAAGCCATACAGCACATGCGCGTCCTCGCGAATCGCGAGGTGCGTCAATAAGCGCACACTTTGGCCCACAGGCGGAAGCTTGTCATACGAGGAAAGTGGAATGAGCGCCTCATACCCAATCCCCTGCACATCGATGACAGCGACCGTGGGCAGTTTCTCAGCAAGTGTTCCCTGCAGGAATGTTATCATTCGCCGCCTGTTTACCGGCTTATGCCGGCGCGCGACAAGCGCGAAGCATCCCGGGGCGCGCCGTCGCCCGCCTGCCTCGAACGCCTTTCCCAATCGGGGATTCTGCTTGCATTCGAGTCGCCTAATCCCTAACTAAATGCGCATTCAACGTTGCCACTGAACGCTCTGCGTTGCGCCGATAGGCCAGCTCATGCGTTTAACGGAATGAGCTTTAGCGAAAAGAACGCCCTTGCGCGCCGGCTGCGATTCTCCCGAATCCAAGCCGAACAAAACCTTGTCCATGCAAGGCGCTTCTCTTCGATCCTGATCAAGAAAACCTAACCCAAACACACACGACGCAAAAATCACTTATGCAAGACACTGGTATTGCACCTAACGCTAAACGCCTGTTGTGGGCTGGCTTTATGGCCATTCTCGCGGCTGGCGTCGGCTTCTCCATCCGCGGCGGCATCCTCGGAGATTGGGGCGGCCAATTCGGCTTCACCCAAAGCGAGCTTGGCCAAATCACCGGCGGCGGTCTCGTCGGCTTCGGCATCATTATTCTCTTGGGCGCTTTGATCGCGGATAAGGTCGGCTACGGCAAGCTGATGATTTTCGCGTTCATCATGCACTTCCTCTCCGCGGTGGTGACTCTGGCTGCATCGCCTTTGTTTAACTCGATGTCCGCCACTGATCCCGCAGGCGCGAAAAACGCCGCCTACTGGTGCTTGTATATCGGCATGTTCATGTTCGCGATCGGCAACGGCATCGCCGAAGCGGTGGTGAACCCACTCGTCGCGACCTTGTTCCCTCGCAGCAAGACGCATTACCTGAACATCCTGCACGCCGGATGGCCCGCAGGCCTGATCGTTGGCGGTCTCGCCTCGTTCCTGATGGTTGGCAAAGTTCGTTGGGAGATCCAAATGGCCTTGTTCCTCGTTCCGACCGTGCTTTACGGCTTGATGTGCCTTGGCCAAAGCTTTCCGAAGTCTGAAGCCAGCCGGGCCGGTGTTACTTTCGGCCAGATGCTCGCGGAATTCGCCGCTCCAGTGCTCCTGCTGCTCCTCTTCATTCACGCTTTGGTCGGCTACGTTGAGTTGGGCACGGATAGCTGGATCTCTAACATCACCGGCAACATTCTTGCCGATCCAAAACGCGGTCTCCTGCTGTTCGTTTACACCTCTGCGCTGATGTTCGCCTTGCGCTTCTTCGCAGGCCCCATCGTGGAGAAAATCTCACCTCTTGGCTTGCTCTTCGTCAGCGCGATCTTTGGCGCGATCGGCCTCACAATGCTTGGCTCCGCCCAAACCGGCATGCTGGTTGTGGTTGCCGCAACCATCTACGGCATCGGCAAAACCTTCCTCTGGCCCACCATGTTGGGCGTGGTTTCAGAGCGTTATCCACGCGGGGGGGCGATCACCATTGGCGCTATCGGTGGCATCGGCATGCTCTCCGCTGGTCTACTGGGCGGCCCTGGCATTGGTTACAAGCAGGATTACTTCGCTTCCAATCACCTGAAGCAACAAGCTCCGCAAGTTTATGAGCAATACAAAGCCTCGGGCCAGAACGCCTTCCTTTTCTTCCCGGCTATCACCGGTTTGGATGGGCAAAAGGTCGCCGGCGTTCGCGCCAAGGCTGCGGATGCGCGCACTCCTGAAGAGAAAGCCGTGCATGACGCTGACCTGCACGGCGGTCGCACCGCGCTGAAGGTCACCGCAGCGATCCCCGCCACCATGGCAGTCCTTTATTTGGTGCTCATCGCTTACTTCCGCAGCAAGGGCGGTTATCGGGTCGTCCATGTGGACGGCGAGAAGATGACGGGCGGCGTTGAAGCTCCTGTCAGGTAAGACTTTTCCTCGGTTAGTCTCTGACCCTCCGGGCCCCGCGAGTGCGGGGCCCTTTTGCTTTGTGCACACGGCCACCTCACGGACGAGTTGAGGACATGGATTGCAAAGCTAACGCAAGGGCCGCAGCGTGTAAGAAATGCGCGTGAGAGCTGCGAGATCCCGACTTGCTAGGTGCATTGCAAGACGAAGCGGAGACGCCACGTACTTGAGTGATGCGGACGGAACCTTGGTCTCTCGAGGACAGGGACTTTTCTAGTTCTCACTTCGAAGGTGGAGTGGAGGGCTGCTCACCAGCCTGGACGCCCATGGCCTCCGCCGCGAGTGTTGAGACTTTTGAGCGAAGCGGAACCACATTGCCCCCTTCTGGGTGATTGCGGTTGGACATCAGTATCACAAAGGACTGAGAAGCAGGATCAATCCAGACGGAGCATCCGGTCCACCCAGTATGACCGTAGGAGCCCAAAGGAAAGATGCGCCCGCGGACGCCGGCGTAAGGGGAGTTGATGTCCCATGACAAGGCGCGCTGTGGCAACCCCTCTGGCGTGTGGACCCGCGTCATTAGGTCGATGGATGCGGGTTGGAAAACCCGGACTCCGCCCAGTGCTCCGGCATTCAGCAGCATTCTGGCGAACCGCGCGAGATCCTGCGAGGTTGTAAAGAGCCCGGCATGTCCAGCAACGCCGCCCATGCGGCGTGCTGTGGGGTCGTGAACCACTCCGCGCAACGGCGCACCGCTAACCCGTTCTGTCGGCGCAGTGCTCGGCTTCCATTCAGTCGGAGGAAGGTAGCGGGTATGTTGCATCCCCAATGGGGCGAAGAGGCGTTGCTCACAGAAGGCGTCCTGAGATATGCCGCTGGCGCTTTCGATAATCCCCCCCAGGAGAATGAAGTTTACATCACTGTAGCGGAAGAGCGTGTCAGGAGCTGCGGTCGGTTTCTGGGCGATGGCTTTCTTGATGCCGGCCGCGTGACCTTCCCAATCCAGCGGACCACCAATCCCTGCGGGAAGCGCAGAGGTGTGAGTAAGCAGGTGGCGGATTGTAATAGCGTCGCGTCCTTCACCGGTGAATTCGGGCAGGTGCTTGCTGACCGGGTCCTCCAGCCCGACCTTTCCATCCTCAATCAATGCGAGAATGGCGGGGCCAGTGGCCATGACCTTAGTAAGCGAGGCTGCGTCGAAAATCGTTTCAACCGTCATCTCTTCTCTCTCGGGATCAACAGCCCGATTCCCGTATGCCTTTACGTAAGACAACCCCTGCCGTTCGATCCAGAGCACAACGCCAGGGGTGAGGTTGCTCTGGATAGTGCCAGATATCGCTGCGTCAAGTTCCTGAAGCTTTACTTGATTGAATTCCGGGCGGATTGCGGAATTTTGGGGTGGGGTGGCCGCTGGCTCTATTGGCGGCGCAGCGGGCGCAGTGCCCACGCGGTCCGCAGGAGGAGCATAGATGGGCTTTTGATGCGCGCATCCGAACCCGAGCCCTGCGAGCGCGAAGGTCATCCCTAAGCAGAGCACATAGCATTTTTTCCAGAGGAAACAGGCGGAATGGACACGCTCGGCAACTCTCATGACGCGCTGGAGGGGAGCTTGTCGCAGCTTGTAGTCAGATGGCAATCGAATCTGGAGTCAGGTTTGCGCTGAGGGATGCTGAAAATGGCGAAAATCGTTGCGCAACTTGGCGCGGATATGGCTACATCCTTCCGCGCAAAGGGCGAACTGCCAGAGATGTGGTATGTTGCCGGGGCGAGAGGGTAATGACCCGCAGCCGAGTACAGGTGCTTTATTCTGGGCGCGTGCAAGGAGTTGGATTCCGTTACACGACCAAGAACGTAGCCATGGGCTTTGAAGTCACTGGTGTCGTCCGAAATTTGCCGGATGGCCGGGTGGAGTTAATAGCCGAGGGAGAGAAGCGTGAGCTTGACGCATTTAGGCAGGCGATTCGCGACTCAGGGCTGGGGCGGTTGATTGCGTTGGAGCAGGAAAGTTGGGCTCTGGCGGAGAATTCCTTCCGCGGATTTGAAATTGTGCGCTAGCAGTTTGGACAAGTAAGAAATGAAGTACGCGATCATCGCTGACATCCACGGGAATTGGGAAGCTTTTCAGACCGTATTGGAGGACGCCAAAAACCAGAAGGTGACGCATTACGCCTGCCTGGGAGACGTGGTCGGGTACAACGCCAATCCGAAGGAATGCCTCGACCTGGTCCGCGCGATGAATATGCCCACGGTGAAGGGCAACCACGACGAGTATTGCTCGGCCGAAATGGAGCTGACCGGCTTCAACCCAGCTGCCGCTGAAGCTGTCCACTGGACGCGTGAGCGCTTGACGGAGGATGATCGCAAATGGCTCCGTGACCTGAAGTACATCCGGCTTGTTGCCAACTTCACGTTGGTCCACGCAACGCTCGATGGCCCTCAAAATTGGGGTTACGTCTTCGATAAGCTCGCGGCTGCAACCAGCTTCACCTACCAGAACACCGCAGTTTGCTTCCATGGGCACACCCATGTGCCCGTCGCGTTTATTCGCGATGCTGTTGTTCGTGGAGGGACGTATTCGAAGTTCCGCGTGGAGCCGGGTAAAAAATATTTCATCAATGTCGGCAGCGTTGGGCAGCCCCGGGATAATAATCCGAAGGCCGCCTACGTTATCTATGACATGGACGAAGGCTCCATCGAGCTTCGCCGCCTGGATTACGACATCGCGACCGCGCAGAAAAAGATCCGCGAAGCTGGTCTTCCCGAACGTTTAGCTGAACGCTTGCAATTCGGGCGTTAGTTCAGGCTGAATTCCACCGTGTTGCCGCGATGCACTCGCGGCTTCGCGCACCCTTGAAAATTCTGATCGTAAAGCCGAGTTCGCTCGGTGACGTCATCCACGCTTTGCCCGTGCTGCGGCTGATCAAGCGCGCGCACCCTCATGCCGAGGTTTACTGGTGGATTTCCAGTGAGCTGAAGGGGCTGGTTGAGCACGACCCTGACTTGGCAGGGATCTTCGTTTTCCCCCGGCGGGGGTGGGGAAAAGGCATCACCTGGCAACAGTTCGCGATGACGGTGCGCAAGGCGCGCAGCCTAAGCTTTGATTGCGTTATAGACCTGCAAGGGCTGGCCCGCAGCGGGGTTCTCTCCTGGTTCGCGCGAGGGCAGATGACGATTGGAGTAAATGATCCACGGGAGTTTGCTTACGCCTTCTATGACCGCGCAGTCCCTCGCCCAAGTTACCACTCGCATGCGGTCGATTGGTATCTGGAAGTCCTGCGGGAACTGCGAGTGCCTGTTCACAACGATTTTACCTGGCTCCACGCCAACCCTGCCGCACAGGCGAGCGTTGCTGCGAAGTGGAAACCTCAAGGGCGCAAGTGGGTGATTCTCAACCCCGGCGCACGCTGGCTGAACAAGCGGTGGTCGGCAGCTCAATTCGGGCGTTTAGCGGGGCTTCTCGTCGATTACGATCCCAGTCTCAACCTTGTGGTTCTCGGTTCGAGGGATGAGAGACCTTTAGCGGCGCAGATCGCAGCCGTTGCCCCAGACCGCACCTTGAATCTCGCGGGAGAGACTTCCTTCGCGGAGTTAATGGAGTGGGTGCGGATTGGCGACCTCATGGTGACCAATGACACGGGCCCAATGCACATCCGGGCGGCGTACCGAAAACCCCAAATTGGTTTGTTTGGCCCGACTGAACCGCGCCGCACAGGCCCTTACGGGCAACTATCAACCGTGCTTCAGGCGCGGGATTTTCCCTGTGTGCCGTGCATGCGTGCAAAGTGCCGCCACCCGGAGCAGCTTGCCTGCTTGAAGGCGATCACCGCCGAGCAGGTGTTTGAAAAAGCCAAAGAAATCCTGTGCGGGCTACCGCCTGTGCTGCAAGAGCGCCAGGAATTCGCTGCGAGTGCGGGCGTCTTCACGGAAGCGGCCAAGCATCGCTGAGGTAATCGCGTAGGAGTTTTGCTTTTGAACGCCGCGCATCATCATGCAGAGATGCTGGCCTTCCACCACCACACCAACCCCTTGAGCATTGGTGAGTTCCCGCACGGTTTCTGCAATTTGGGTGGTCATGCGCTCCTGCACTTGCAAGCGGCGGGCAAAGACATCCACGAGGCGGGGGAGTTTTGAGAGGCCAATGACGCGGTCTCCGGGCAAGTAGGCAATGTGGCATTTGCCGAAGAAAGGGAGCATGTGATGCTCGCAAAGGCTGTAGAAATCGATGTCCTTCACGATGACCATTTCATCGGATTTGGCGTCGAAAAGCGCGTCGTTAAGAACCTTTTTGGGATTCAGGCCGTAGCCCCTGGTGAGGAATTCGAGCGACTTCGCCACCCGCATGGGTGTGCGCAACAACCCATCGCGCTTCGGATTCTCGCCGAGAACTTCCAGTTGGCGTTCCACCAACGCTTTGAGTTCTTCAGTGGTTTCGAGCTGGGCTGCTTTGGATTTTGTGACCGATTTCTTCATTCCGAACGACCGTCCTTGGCTTCAGCTTACAATGTCGGCAGCTCTGTTCCAATGCGCATCTTCGAGCAGGGCTTTGGCTTGCGTTTGAGCGCTCCCACCTCACAATTGCGCCATGGCGTCGAGCGACACGCTCCTGCAAATCGAGATTCCCGGGCTCAAAAAACTGAAAAGCGGAAAGGTCCGCGAAGTTTTTGATCTGGGCGACTCGCTGCTCTTTGTGGCGACAGACCGCATTTCAGCTTTCGACGTGATTATGCCCAACGGCATTCCGCGCAAAGGCGAAGTGCTCACGCAATTATCCCATTTTTGGTTTGATCAAACAGAAAAGCTGGTCCCAAACCATCGTCTTGCCCGTTCTGGCGACCCGCTGCCAACAAAATTACGTGGGCAGGAAGGTTTGTTAAGCCGCCGTTCGATGATCGTGAAGAAAGCAGCTCCGCTGGCCATCGAATGTGTGGTGCGCGGCTATCTGGCAGGGTCTGGTTGGAAAGAATACAAAGCTGGCCAAACTGTTTGCGGGATTCAGTTGCCGGGTGGTTTGCAGGAATCTTCGGAACTGCCGGAACCGATATTCACCCCAGCCACCAAAGCTGAGTCCGGGCACGACGAGAATATTTCGTTCGAGACGGCTGCTCAGATCGTCGGTGCTGAGATTGCGGCTCAGGCGCGCGAGTTGAGCTTGAAGCTTTATTCATATGCGCGGGATTACGCCAGGGCGCGAGGCATCATCATCGCGGACACAAAATTTGAGTTCGGTCTTTTTAACGGCCAATTGATTCTAATTGATGAGGCGCTGACGCCGGACTCATCGCGCTTTTGGCCAGCGGATCAGTACATGCCAGGCAGGGCGCAACCGAGCTTCGACAAGCAATTCGTTCGTGATTACCTGGAGACTCTGCAATGGGATAAAACGCCGCCTGGGCCGACGTTGCCGGCAGATGTCGTTCAAGGCACCTCCGCGAAATATTTGCAGGCATACGAGCTTTTAACCGGTCACGCGTTGTAGCATGGCTCCGCCGCAGGAAAACCCTCTTCTTCCTTTAGTGGAGGAGTTCCTGATCGCGCTAAGAAGTGAGCGCGGCCAGTCGGAGCAAACGCAAAAGACTTATGAGGGAATTCTGCGGCATTTCACGGAGTGGGCTCGTGGGCAGGGCATTGGAAACTGGGCTTCGTTGAAGCTCAGCGACTTGCAGTCATTCCTGCTGGCGGAGCAGGGCAGAGTGATTGTTAAGCCTGGCCCCTCTGAGGGAAATGTGATCAGCGCGAGCACTCTTTATCTGGAGATCACAGCGCTCAAGGCCTTGTTCAAATTCGCGGAGCAGGAGCGCCGGGTTCCCCGCAATATCGCGGAAAGTCTTACTCTTCCACGTCGTTGGAAGCGCCTGCCCAAGGGGTTGTCGGGTGAGGAGATTGAGCAAATTCTCAGCCCCATTGCGCCTGAGACGCCAGAAGGTTTGTGTGATCAGGCGATCCTCGAACTCGCCTACGCTTCGGGGCTGCGGCTGGCTGAGCTGCGGAGCATTCGCATCGAACAACTGGCTCTCGATTCCGGCTTCATCACTGTTGTTGGGAAAGGCAACAAGGAGCGTGTGGTGCCGGTGGGCACTAAAGCTGTTGCGGCCATTGAGCGTTACCTCTCCTCGGGTCGGCCGCACCTGGTCACCCGCCGCTCGCCGGGCACCTTATTCCTAACAAACCGCGGAAGCTCCTTCGCGCATCAAACAATGTGGATGCGAATAAAGAAGCGGGTGCGGCTAGCCGGCATCGCGAGGAATGTAACGCCTCACATGCTGCGGCACAGCTTCGCCACGCATCTTTTGGAAAATGGCGCTGACCTGAGGGTGATTCAGGAGTTCCTTGGGCACGCGAGCATCGCTACCACGCAAATTTACACGCATGTGCAGGCGAGCCGCCTGCGTGAGGTGCATCGAAAGTTCCACCCGCGCGGCTGATCCTGGCGAGCTACTTCGCCGAAGCGGCGGGTTCTGGAGCCGTTGCCTTTAGCTGGTCGGCCAGCGTGCCGAGGAGCTGTTCCGTCGTGAACGGTTTTGCGAGGAATGCAAGCGGGCCGAATTCCTGCATTGTGGCCACCTTTTCATTATCCATCAGGCCGCTGACGATCAGGAACTTCGCTTTTGGATTGAAGCGTTGGATCGCGCGGACGGTTGCAGGACCGTCCATTATTGGCATCATTATATCGACGATCAGAAGGTCGATCTCGCTTCTGTGCTCAGCGTAAACTGCGACTGCTTCAGCCCCATCGCTCGCGGTTAAAGCGCGGTAGCCGTTGTCTTCAAGCGTCATGCGGAGGATATCCCGGACGGGTTGCTCATCATCGACGACGAGGATCAACTCACCGTTGCCGCGCGGAAGCTCGAGCTGGCCCGACTTCTCAATCTCTGCAATCGCGGCGCGGGCGGCGGGAAAGTGAACCTTAAACGAGGTGCCTTTGTTTGGCTCGCTGTAAACATTGATGAATCCGCCGTGGCCTCGGACGATCCCCATCACTGTCGAGAGGCCGAGACCAGTTCCTTTGCCAATTTCTTTTGTGGTGAAGAACGGCTCAAAAATCTTGTCAATGACGCCCGGAGGGATTCCGGTGCCTGTGTCCGTGACGGTCACCACTACATAGGGGCCGGGTTGTGCCTCCGAGTGCATGCGGGCGTAATTCTCATCAATGCGCCTGTTCTCGGCATCCACTTGCAAACGCCCGCCGTGGGGCATCGCGTCACGCGCGTTGACCAGGAGGTTCATGAAGACCTGGTGCATCTGCGTCGGATCCCCTTCGATTGGCCAAAGGTCTTTCGCGATTCTGGCGCGAATATGCACCGAGGGCGGGAACACATCGCGCGCGATTTTAGTCACTTCGCTGAGAGGGTGCTTAAGGCTAAAAATGGACCGTTGCGCATCGCCGCCGCGGGCGAAAGAGAGAACCTGCTGCACTATGGATGCGCCGCGCTGGGCGCTTGTCTCCAAAGTGTCGATTAACTCGTGAGCGCTATTATCCTTCACCTCGTCGCGCAACATGCGGACAGCCATTAGGATGGGCGTGAGGACATTGTTCAGGTCGTGCGCGACACCGCCCGCGAGGGCGCCAATGCTTTCCATGCGTTGGGCACGGCTCAAATGCGCTTCCAGCTTTTTGCGATCAGTGATGTCGGTGTTGATGATGAGTGTGGAGCGCGGCTCGTTATTGCGGTCGCGGATGAGGCTCCACCTGCTTTCCACCCAAAGCTCTTTTCCTTCTTTGTTGAGCTGCTTCAGCTCCCCAATCCAATCCCCTTTTAAGACTGTCGATTCCCGCGCTTCGGCAAGGTTAGGCAAATCTGGGGGAAATATCTTAGACACAGCATTGGTGCGGAGCATCTCTTCTGAGGTCCACCCGTACAGGCGCGCGGCGCTTTTATTCCAAAAGGTGACGCGGCCCTCCATGTCGAGAACCATGATGGCGTCTTGAGCTTTATCGAGAAGGGCGGCCTGCTCGCGGATTTGCTCCTCGGCGCGCAGCCGGTCGGTGGCGTCCCTCGAGGTAATCACGACTCCCTCAACGCCAGGATTGTGAATGAGGTTTTTGCCAATTGATTCGAACACACGCCAGGATTCATCCCGATGGCGGAGTCGGAAGTTGAACGTCTCCTGGGTGTTCGCTCCGCAGAGCTTGTGAAGTTTGTCCCGAAAGCTGTCGCGGTCGCTCTCGTGCACAAACATGAAAAGCGATTGGTGGATGAGTTGGTCGGAGGTGAAGCCGAGGACTCGCTCTGTGGATGGGCTGGCGTACCGGATGACGCCGTCCGGAGTTATGATTGTGACAAGGTCCGAGCTGTTCTCGATCAACGCGCGGAATTGCTCCTCGCTCGCGCGCATCGAATTCACCGCCGCTTCACGGTCTCGCTGAGCGCGGGCTTTGTCTAGCGCGCTCAAGACGGCGCTTGGCAGCCGCTTCAAGCTCGACTTGAGAATGTAGTCGTCGGCCCCTTCCTTGATGCATTCAACGGCGACCTCCTCCGATTGCGCTCCGGTGACGAGCACGAAGGGGATCTCCGCTCCATGGGCCTTGAGAGCGTGCAGAGCGTCAAGCGCGTTGAATTGGGGCAGGTTGAAGTCCGAGATGATCAGGTCCGGAGTGTTCTCCCGCAGCTCCTTCATGAAAGCGCGCTTGTTCTCCACGCGCTTGGCATCGAAGGCAATCCCGCCCCGGCGAAGCTCATGCTCAATCAGCTCCGCGTCTGCGGGCATATCCTCCACGATAAGGATGCGGATCCTGCTCAGAGTGGCAGGCGGCAGCGGCTCCGCAGTTGGTTGGGAAGCAATCTCCACAGCCTTATTTTATTTGCCCTTTGCCCCCCTAAAATCAGGCCGCCACTGAGAATGGCTCCGGCATTTCAGGACCAGTGAAAAGGCGCGGGAACTTACGCTTGCTTTCGCTCTTCCGCAAATATCTCCGGATAAAGCGAGCGAGCGCATTCCGGGCAGAAACTGTGTGTGAACTGGGCCTCGGAGTGCTTTTGAATGTAAACTTCCAACTGATTCCAATCCCCTTCTTCATCGCGAATCTTTTTGCAGGAGGAGCAAATCGGGAGCAGGCCCGAAAGGTTCCTGGTGCTGGAGAGCGCTTGCTCCAAATGTGAAATGTGATGCTCGCGCGCAGCCTCCATCTTTTTTCGCTCAGTGATATCTTCAAGGCTCCCTTCGTAGTGGACGGCTTGAGTCTTCGGATCGCGGACAATGGTTGCGTGGCAGTCCGCCCAGCAGAGATTGTGATCCACGCAGCGCAAAAGAACCTCAAAGTGCCTGACGCTGCCTTCTCTTTCGAGGGCGCTCCTCAACTTTTCGAAATCCTGCGGTCGGGCGAAAAGCTTTTGAAAGGGTGTGCGAAGCAAATCCTCGCGTGTGCGAAAGGCAAGCATTTGCGAGAGCGCGGGGTTCACGTCCACAAGTTGCCCCGTGGGGGTGGCAAGGAATAGGCCGACAGGCACGGATTGAAAGAGCTGGCTGTACCGGCTCTCAGCCAAGGCTAACTCCCGCCTGTGCTGGGCGGAGCGCAAGGCCAGTTCCACAGCCGCGGCCAAGCGGGTGGTTTCCCGTGAAGATTTAAGAACGTAGTCCTCGAGCCCGCCCTTCATGCCGGCCACGGCGACCTCCTCGTTGCCGGTGCCAGTGAACATCACCACCGGCACTTCGGGATATCGGCTCTTGAGGGCCTTGAGCGTCACCAGCCCATCGGTCCAGCAGAGATGGTAGTCAGTGACGACCAGATCAAAATCCCCCTCCGCCAAAGCTACCTGGAAGGTCTTCTCGTCATGAACTTCAATGAAGGTTGCATCATCGAAGTGGCGCGCTAGTTGGTAACGGACGAGCGCCCGGTCATCCGAGTTGTCGTCGATAATCAGAAAGCGCGGGCCTGCGCTAGGTGCATTTCGCTCAGGAAGGGACATATATTACACTCGGGGGCGGGTTTGGCGGCCCTCGTGAATATCACTAAGCCCAACCTGGAAGCTGTTCAATGAAGCCGCCCCCTGAAAGACGGCCCATGGAACCCTAGTGACAAGGTCGGGGCGCAAGGCCCCGACCGACACCAGGTCTGGAGATTGTTATGGCAGGATCAGCATCTGCCCGCTTTGATTTGGCCCAAGGAAGTAACCTCCGGCCTCATCGCTTTCCTGCAGCAGCACACCTCGGAGAGAGGTTGAGCGTCCAGTGACCGGATGGACGAAACTTCCGCTGACGTTGCCGCTCGTGGGCGACACGAACAGGCGGATGCCATAGGGGTTGGGCGCGGACACTGTCAGGGTGTTGCTGGAACTCCATGTGATTTGGTTGGTTGAAGCAGCGGGCAAGTTGCCGCCCTCAAGGACAACCCACGCATTGGTGAGGTTGAGAGCGCGGACGCCGCTGGCTGGGGGCACATATCCGGCGCCGATAACCTCAGCGACGTTCGTGAAGCCTGCGCTGTAATAGTCTTCCGCCGCGGCTTTCTTTATCCAGCTCACGTTGCCCGTGATCTCGCGTTGAGCGGTGTCATGAATTTGGAGCCACCCGAGCATCGAGCCCTTGCCACCATAAAGTGAGACATAGAAGGGCACTTGGCCGTTCTTGGATATGGCAACCGTTTGGCCAAGCGCCGCGCCGTCAGCGGCGGATCCGGTGAGGTAAAATGCGCCGTATGGATAAACGATGATCGACGCCGGGCTATATCCCGCAGGCGCAACAGCGTTGCCGGAGCCTGGCAGGGTCATGGTGTAACGGCCGGCCAAGGTTGTGCTGTTGGTGGAGTTAAACACAGCGCGGTCCGCAATCATTCTTGCAGTCCAGATTCCGTCGGTTATTTCACCTACCAGTCTGTCTGTGTTGTCGGTCAGGTCCAACTGCAGAGTCATGATCAGAGGCGTTGCGTTGGTGCGTGGCACCACAAGTCGCGAGAATCCGTTTCCATCGAAGCGTCCATTGAACCTGTTCGTGATGCCTTCCAGCAGGAATCTGCCGCTATGCCCGCCGCTGGCTGCGAGGGAAAGGGTGATGAAGCCTGAGCTATGATGGGCGACCTCATTGGTGTCGTAGAACAACCCGTTGTAGCTGCCCGTCAACGGCACGAAAGCGTTGTTCACGGTCAGGGTGGCGCCTTCGCTTGGGGTGGAGCCGATGTCGTTGCTCACGATGACGGAATACACCCCGGCGTCAGAGGTTGTGACGTTCGTGCGAACGTATGTGCTGTTGGTTGCGCCAGTGATGTCGGCGCCGTTGAACTGCCACTGGTAAGTCATGGGCTTCGTCCCTCTGGCGTTCACGCGGAAGTGCGCGGAGGTCGTCACAGCGTTCGTGACGCTAGCGGGTTGCGCGAGGATGACAGGAGCCACAGGAACCACGGTCAGCTCCGCGTCAACGCTTCGCGCCACGCCGAAGCTGTTGCTTAGAACGACGTGGTAAGCGCCTGCATTGGCTTGCTGGACATCCCACACGACGAGGACGTAGTTGGTCTGTCCGACCAGCGCGGCGCCCTGATGGTACCATTGGAAGGAGGGCGCAGCGGTGCTGTTGAAGGAGACGCTGAATGTGGCTGCGGTGCCTGCTTCGTTGGTGCGGCTTCTCGGTTGTTGCCGGAAGATAGGCTCCAGGACCGAAAGCGTGGCTTCGGCCATATCTGTGCCGAAGCTGTTACTCGCAACAATGGAATAGATCCCCGCAGCCGTTTGTTGCACGTTGGTCAACGTCAGCGTCGAGCGCGTCGCTCCCGCGATATCGTTGCCGTTGAAACGCCATTGATAGCTGACGGGAGTGGTGCCGACAGCGGTGGCACGGAATGTGGCTGTGCCGCCGAGGACAACGGACTGCGCGGTCGGCTCGCTTGTGATGGTGGCTGGAACGTTTACCCCCAGGTAAGCCTGCGGGCTGCCTGTGGTTCCCACCCTGTTGCTCACCACCACGGTGTAAAAACCGAGATGCGAGGTTTGCACATTCGTGATTGTCAGGGTGGTGTCGGTTGCCCCCGGGATCACATTCCCGTTAAACAACCACTGGGCAGTCATCGGTGTTGTGCCAACGGCGGACACCGTGAAGGTCGTGTCGCTGCCGACCACCGCTGTCGTCGAACGGGGGCGGGAAACAATAACTGGCGCGATGTCGGTCACTGATAGCACCGCGTTCGAACTGGTTGCCGTGCCGAACTGGTTGCTCACCACCAAAGAGTATGCGCCCACGTTTTCCTGCTGCGCGTTTGGCACAACGAGCGATGCAGCGTTCGCTCCGGCGATGGGCGCTCCGTTGAAGAGCCATTGGAACCCACGAGGATCTGTGCCAGCCACATGCGCGGCGAAAGTAGCGGAGGAACCGGCGTTCACGCTGCGATTAAGAGGCTGAATAACGATAACTGGCGGGCCGTCAGCCACCGTCAAGAAAGCATCGCTGCTTGCCTGGCTTCCCAAGGCGTTGCTGACGACGACGTGGTACCGGCCGCTTTGGCTTTGCTGCATGCCCGTGATTCGCAGCGTCGAGCTGTTCGCCCCGGATATAGGCGCCCCCTGGTAATACCATTGGTAGGTGAGCGGCGCGGTGCCGCGCGCTTGCACCGATAAGTTTCCAGACAACCCAGCAGTGACAAGCTGCGAGCGAGGTTGAGTCACGATGGAAGGGGCCGCGTCCACGCGCACAATCCTGATGACCCCAAGTCTCTCAATTCCGAGGCTGTTAGCGATCATGTATATGACAGCATCGTTAACATGGTTCGTGTTGTTGTAGGTTATGACGCCGCCACTCACCGCAACAGATCCGCCGTTCGTGCTGGCACCGGCCACCCACTTCAAAGTGACGGGGTAAGCGCTGTTCGCGTCAGACCAGAGTGCGGCCAGGTCTGAAACCGAGACGCTGACCGGCAGTCCGGGACTTCTTTGAACCGTATAAGATGCCGCGGTAGGGGGCTGAAGTTCCACAGCGGGTGCGCCCCCATACGACGAACCGAAACCCGCAGTTCCAGGGAGGTAGTAGCTGGTCATTCCGGAGTGCTGGGCAAAAGCGGTCCCATCATTGAGAGGGGCATCTCCGCGGAAATAGACCACGACAAGGTTTTCGCAGCTCGCGAAAGCATTGGATCCGAAGAGGCTTGCCGAGGATGGGATGCTAACGCTCGTCAAGCCATCGCAAGAGTCAAACGCGTGCTGCCCAATCGAGGTCAGTCCATCCGGGAACACGATGCTGGTGAGCCCCCTCACATTCATGAACGCGTAGTCACCGATCGTGGTGACATTCGCTGGCACGTGATAAGCCCCAGTTCGCCCGGCGCCGTAGGCAAGAATCGTTGTTTGCTCCTTATCGAACAGGATGCCACCTGCGGAGCTGAACATCGGGTTTTCCGCCGCCACAACAATGTTTGTTAACGCAGAGCAATGGACAAATGCGTCGCTGGCAATGCTGGTGACTGTCGAAGGGATATAGATAGTTGTCACCCCAGGGCAACCACGGAAGGCGCCTGACAATATTGTCGTGATGCCGCTCGAAAGCGTAATTTCGTTGATCAGGTACCCGGTTCTCTCAAACGCGCCAGGGCCAACGATGGTAAGAGGCGAGCCGTTGACTGAGGCAGGAACCACGGTGGAGCCAGCTCCTAAATAGCTCGCTAGAGTGAGTGTGCCATCGCCGTTATTAAGGACCGAAGAGGCGGCGCTCCCCAGCATTTCCGCGGCAACGCCGCCGTAAGTGCTCGCCCAGCCGCTTGTGCCTGGCAAATACCAGGCCTTCGTTTCTCCGAAGTCAGGGTAATTGTCCATTAGCGCAGTGCCATCGTCATTGGCCGGCGCGTTGCCAAGGAAGTAAACGTTCATCAACTCATTATAAGCAAAAGCATTATTCCCGATGCTCTGCACATTGGGCGGAACGATTAGCGAGGACAAGAAGGAGCCCCCGAACGCGGACTCACCGACTGAGATCAAGCTCGTCGGAAGCGTCAACGTTGAGAGTTCTGCGTCTGAGAAAGCGTAGGCGCCAATGTTGGTCACCCCTGCAGGAATGTTGAGGCTTCGCAGGTTGCTGTCCGCAAACGCATAGTCTCCAATATCAACGACGCCAACTGGAAGCGAGAGGGAGCTCAATTCGTAGTTGTCCTGGAACGCATTCTCCGCGATGTGCGTGATTAGAGGAGGAATGGTCAGCTTGCGTAGTTGATTCCCAGCAAACGCTGCTGGACCGATATTGGTCAGGGTGTTCGGGAGGTTAATATCAACCAGGCGGCCGTCTTCGAACGCGGACTCGCCAATATCCAGCAATCCGTTGTTGAACGTCACGGAGACGAGTGGGTTGTCGAAGAAAGCGCCGGTCTCGAGCCGCTTCAGAGCAGCAGGAAACACGATGGTTTCGAGAGAGTTCTCTGCGAATGCCCACTCTCCGATGGATGAAAGGCTCTGCGGCAAGTTCACCGTTCTCAAATCGCAACCCTCGAAGGCATTGTTGCCGATCGAAGTTAGATTTGCGGGGAGGCGCACGTCGATCAGCTCTGCATTCATGAAAGCGCCATTCACCAACTGCGTTACCCCGTCGGGGAGTTGGATGCCGGTTAACCAGTGATTGGCGAAGGAGGCTCCGATCTCCGTGATGGGCTTTCCGTAGATGCCGTTCCGTGGAAAGAGCACGTAGTTTTGGTTCCCTGGGTTGTTATACCCCTCGATAGCGATAGACGATCCATTCGTCACATAGTTAAACAGCGACAACCATTCCTGCGCTGTAACACCAGGCGCAGCGAAGCTTTCCGCCGTGCCGGGAGGCAGATAGAAAGTGTAGGTGCGGAAGGTGCCCTCAAAAGCGGTCGGATCAATTGTGGGAGCGGATCCTTCAAAGTAGACGCCCCGCACTGGACAACCGGCGAAGGCCCTTGCTTGAAGGTTCGTAACGCTCCCTGGGATCCGCACCGCGCCCACCCGCGCCCCAGAGAAGGCCTGTTCGCCGATGGTGTTGACGAACGCGGGAACGTCATAGCTGCTGAAGGAACCGGCCGCCGGAAAACGAACCAGAATGTTCGTGCTCTTGTTGAACATCACCCCACCGAAAGAGGAGTACGCCGGATTCGAGGAATTCACCGAGATGCTTCCCAATTCGGTGCAGAGGGCGAATAGCCTGGGGTCAACGTTCATTACTGTTGCGGGCAAATTGAACGTCGGGCGGTTAGCGGGCGCGATCAACTGAGTTAAGGCGGCATTATATAAAGAGCCGTTGACAGTCGTGTAAGCTGGGTTTGCCGCGTCCACGACGTATTCTGTGGCTGCCGCAGCCGTAAACACAGCCGGCTCGATGTTAACGATGCTTGCGGGTATGTGAATAGTTCCGAAAGCACGCCCATCGAAAGTCCCAGCGGCGATCCCAGTGACAGAACGCCCGCCCCATTGTGCAGGGAAGTAAACATCGCCCCAGTTCAAATCTGAACCGGTGATCGTTGCGGTCCCATCCCCATTTTCTTCGTAAGAAAAGAGGCTTTCGTAAGGAGCTGTTGAACGACCGCTGAACGTTGCACCCCACCCGCTGGTTCCATTCAGATAATAGACAGTGCCAGAATTGAAAATTGTCCCTCCAGCCTCAGGCGCATCTCCCAGGAACAGCAAGCTGGCGCCTTGCAGGCTAGTGAACGCCTGGTCACCAATGGATTCGAGACTCGATGGAAAAACCAATCTTCCGATCCATTGCACCGCATTAAAGGCGTATGCTCCAATGGTTCGCAGGTTCTGATTGAAGTTAACCGTCCGAAGCGACCCATTGTTGTAGAACGCCGCTTCATCAATGTTCGTTACGTTCGCGCCCAAGGTGACGCTCGTGAGATACTGACATGCGAAAAAGGCATACTTCCCGATGTCACGAAGTTGGTCCGGAAGCACAAGTGTTGTGAGACGGGTCTGGGAAAAGGCGAAGTCTCCGATATGAGTTAAGCCGGTAGGCCAGGCCACCTCTTCCAAACGGGTCGCGTTAAAAGCGCTGCTGCCGATGTTGGTGACGGTGGATGGAATGACAACCTTGGTGAGGCTTTCGCAGCCGACACAAAGATTCGCGGGAATCGTCGTCATGCCAGGAGGGAGCGCCAACTCTTGCATCTGGTTATAGGCAAAAGCGCCACGACCAATGTTTGTCACAGAAGTCGGAATTGTAATCGCCCCGATGGCAGCGCCCATGAAGGCATCCTCGCCGATGCGCGTAAGCGCAGCTGGAAGTGAGATGGCTGTGAACTGATCTTTCCAGAGGAAGGCGCCATCCCCGATCGTGCGGACTGTTGCAGGGACGGTGTATGCAGACACTCCGCCGAAGAACTGAATCAGAGTGGTCGTGTCCTTGTCAAAAAGGGCATTTGCATCAGTGTAAAAATGGCCGTTTCCAGGGTCTACTGTGATGTTGGTTAAATAATACATCCCGCTGAGCGCCTGCTTGCCTATCGAAGCAACGCTGGCCGGAATGTTCAGTTGCGTGATAGCCTCAGCTCCTGTCAACGCGTAATCAGCGATGCTGATCACACTGCCAGGAATTTGGAACAATCCATTCTCGGTGAACGGCGCACTGCGTGACACAGCCAGCAACTCAGTGCGAGCTTTGTTATAGAGAATCCCTTTCGCGCTCGAGTAAGCAGGGTTCGCCGGGTGGACGAATAGCCCTAAAAGCCCCCAGCAGTCTTTGAAAGCGTTCTCCCCTATATGGGTGATGCTCTGGCTGAAGAATAGGCTTCGCACATTAGAGGGGGAGAACGCGCCCTCGCCGATTCGGGTGATAGTCCGCGGCAGCTCAATGCCTGACGGCCCATGATTCATAAAGGCGTAGTCGCCAATTTCTGTCACCGGCGCGCCATTGAAGGTCGGTGGAACGCATATCCCCGGGAACCAATACCCCTCCCGCATGGAAGTTATCACGATGCCGCCACTCGCATTAGTCCCGTAGGTAAACAGGGAGGTCCAATCCGTAGGGCTTCCGCTCGTGAGAGCATCCCAAGCGGCGGCTCCTGGTAGGTAGTAGAGCTTGGAGACCTGTGGGTAGTAAGTCGTTAAGGAGGAGGCGTCTGACGGCGCATTTCCTGTAAAGAACAGCGTCTGAAGACTGCCACTGTTCACGAACGTATACACGCCCACTTGAGCCAGGCCACTGCCGATCTGCGCCGTGCTCAGGTTGGCGCAGTCACCGAAAGCTCCCTGGCCAACGGTCGTAACACTATCTGGGATTTGGACCGAGTACAAGCTGGAGCAACCAGAAAACGCCTGGTGGCCGATGGACACTAGATTCGTGCTCAGAATGACTTGGCGAATATTAGAGCAACCGTAAAAGCTGGTGTTGCCGATATTCGTGATCGTTGAAGGGAGGATCACACCATAGATGGACTGATTGTTGAAGAAGGCTCCGTCGCCGATGGAGGTGACCGGCATGCCGTTGATCGTCGCGGGCACCACGAGGAAGCCATCTTCATTCAGCTCACGGACGCCAGTGATCGTGATCGAACCTGAGTTCACCGTGAACACAACAGGCGCGAGTTTGTAGGCCGCGCTTGCGGTGGTGAGGGTTTGGTTCGTGATCCCAACGGTGATTGGGGATGGCGTCACATACCCAATTTCATCCGTGAACGTGATCGTGCGCGCACCCACAGAAACGGGCGAGACGGTCGCGCCGTTCGCCTGCAAGTCTCCGCCATCCACCTGCCAGTGCGCATCAATTAGCGGCGTGAACGAGACCTGCAGAGCGCCAAAAGGGCTGTAAGGTGCGGCAGGCCGGCCGCCGTAGCTGCTGGACCAGCCCAACGAGTCACCGAGGTAATAAACAGTCAACTGAGTGTCGCCTTCGAACACATCCAGATATTGCGGTTCAGGGCGATGGCCGAGGAAGTAGGCTGATGTCAACCCTGTGCAACCAGCAAATGCGCCGGAGCCAAGCTGGATGCTGAAATAGCCAGCGCCAGTCTGCACGCCGGCAGGGAGGATAAGTGTGGTCAAAGACTGGCAGTTGCGGAAGGCGCTATCCTCAATCGTGCCGAGAGCGGCAGGAAACGAGACCGAGCCCAGGGCAGCGCAATTCAAGAATGCTTCCTCCCCAATCGTGCCGATGGACTGCCCAAGGGTAATTGAGGTCAACGCCCCACAACCAGCGAACGTCCTGGGTTGGACCGCGGCAAGATTGTTGCCGGTGTTGAAGCTCGTGAGTGCGGCGCAGCCTTCGAATGCACCCTCGCCAAGATAACTCAGCATGTCCGGAGCAGGTTGAACAACACTCGCTATGCTTGCGCCTGCAAACGCCGCCGCACCGATAACGCTGAGATTTGGCGAAAAGGTCAGCGTGGATAAGCGAGATCCCCTAAAGGCGTGATCAGCAATCGTCGTGACTGACTCCGGAACCGTGAAGCTGCCAAAGGCATTCTTCCCAGCTGGAAAACAGATCAAGGTAGTTTTTGCCTTATCGTACAAAATCCCGTCATCACTGGTGTAATATGCATTGGCAGCGTCCACATTGATGACGCTCACTCCGAAATTCGGATTGCGCATCGTCCCGATGCTGACGATCCCAGCGGGGACGTCGAGAATTCCGATGTAAGTGCTCAAGGCGTTTTCCGCGACGGCCGTCACCGGGCGCCCATCTATTGTCGAGGGAATGGTAAAGGGTATCCCTAGCTTCCCAGCGAAATGCTCAACTGTGACCGACGGACCGGCGCTGCCGCCTTCATCTGCTATGCGATAAGCAACAGCCGCGCGATAATCGGTTGCGGCAATGTCCGGCGCGAGCCATCCACCGTAAGCAGCCGAACTGCTGGGGTAATACAATACAGTCGGAGAGTTGAAGAATGGGCTTAAAATAGCCTTATTGAACAGCGCCACGGAGGGTGTGCCGGTCCAGAGCGCCATCTGGAGTTGGCTGCAATGCGCAAACGCCAAAGACCCAAGATAAACCTTCTCCGGCAGGACAATGCTCGTGAGTTTCGTGCTTGCGAACGCGCTCTCCCCGATGGACGTCAGATTCGGTCGGAAAACGACATTGGTTAACTCGCTGCAAGAACTGAAGGCTGAGCCCTCAATAGATTGCAATGAGGCGGGGAACGTCACGCTCCGAACCTTCGTCCAGGAGAACGCACCTTGGCCGATGTTGGTGAGGCTGTTGCCGAAGGTCAGCTCAGTTAAATTTTCGCAGCGGCTGAACGCGCTCTGGCCAATGCTCCCCAAGTTCTCCCCGAGGGCAACGTTGGTCAGATTGCAGTTCTGAAATGCCCCTCGATTAATCTCAAGCAAACTTGCGGGAAAATTGATTCTGCTCAACGAGGCGCAATTCGCGAAGGCAAAGAAGCCTATCGACTGCATGTTTGTTCCCAGCACAACTGTTTGCAGATTGCTGCATCCGGAAAAAGCGGCGAACTCAATCTTATTCACGGTGTCCGGAATGATCACCTCCGTGAGTGTCAGATTGTCCTTAAAAACGTCCGCATAGATTCCGGAAACAGCCAGGCCCCCAATCCTCGCTGGAATCTCTACTTTGCCACCGGGACCATTGTACGCGGTAATCCAGAGGGTGTTGTCCGCCAGGACGCCGACGGTGTAGGGGCTGGTCAGCGCAGGCCTGCCGCCAAAGGTGCCCGCCCAACCTGTCCCGGTCGAGAGATAGTAAACGGAGACATTTGGCGATCCCGTAAAGATCGTGCCATCGATTGCCGGAGCATTCCCGTTGAAAAAGACAGAGACGAGGTTTGGGCAATTGGCAAAGACGTTTGAGGGCAGGGTGGTGATCCCGCTGCCAATCGTGGCGCTCACCAGGTTCTGCGATCCAGCGAAGGCGTTAGCGCCGATGGATGTGATCGCATCGTGCAGAACCACACTCGTGATGCTCGAGTTCGTAAATGCATTTGCGGCGATTCCGCTGACCGTCACGCCATTAATTTTCTCGGGAATATAGACTGTTCCGTTTGTGCCCGTGTACCCGGTAATTGTCAGGCTGCCATCCCCATTCGTGACGTAGTTAAAGTTCACCGGGTAGTAAGGGAGCTTCAGAATTGTCCCGTCGAACGCAGGCACCTGCACTGTGACGCTATTCGGCTTGTGCCAACCTGCGACCGTGCTGAAGCTTATAACACGCGAACCCACGGGTATGTTGGTTACGGTTGCGCCGCCATCGTGGAAAGCGCCGCCGTCCACCTGCCATTTCGCTCCTATCGTATTTGGAGTGATGTGGACAGTCACAGCGCCAGTCGCGGGATAGGGAGTTGTATTCACCCCGCCAAAGGAGGAGGCCCAACCGGTCGCGGAATCCAGGTAAAAGACCTGCGTGTTGTTCCCGGCAAAGAGATCGGAGCCGACTGTCGGTGCGTTCCCCCTGAAGTACACGGCCTGCAGGTTGGAGCTTTGCGCGAAAGCTCCTGTCCCTATTGATGTGATCGTCGACGGAATGGTTAATTGGATTAACGTCGAGTTGCTGGCGAATGCATGCGCTGCAATGGCAGTCACCGAAAGGCCGCCGATTCGGTCGGGAATCGCGAGCACCCCTCCGCTGCCCTGGTAACCCGTGATTGTGACGCTCGATCCATCGATCGTATAGGAATAGGGATGCCACGGCTTTGTTTGCAGGCCATGGTAATCAGCGCCCCAGCCATAGGTCGCTGGGGTATAGTACGCGATCCCGGAACCGACTTTGAAAGTCCGCCCGTTAATCACCTGCCGAGTCTCCACTTGCGAAAACGGGTCATGGCCCGCGCTCGGGGCGTTCCCTTCAAAGTAGACGGCCTGCAGGTCTGTCCAGGCAAACGCCTCACCACCTATATGCGTGACACTCGCGGGCAGGGTGACGGAGTCGCCGAGCGGAGAACGGAAGAACGCGCGAGTTCCTATCGTGCGCAATGTCTGAGGGAAAGCGATCGCGGCCAACGGAACGTTATCGAAAGCACGTTCTCCGATGGACTGTAGGCCGTGAGGGAGGTTTATGTTGGTGAGCAGAGTATCCGCAAAAGCGTAGTTGCCAATGGAGACGAGGTTTTGCGGCAACACGACATTCGTCAGCCCGCAGAACTCAAAGGCATTGTCCTCCAGCTCGGTAACGCTATCAGGCAAAACGACACTCTGCAGCGGTGTCCCGAAGAATGCTCGGTATCCGATGCTCTGCAAGTTTGTGCCCAGAACGATGTTTCTTACCCCGGAATATTTAAAGGCTTCGGACCAAATATGAGTTATTGAATTAGGCAGGATGACAGAGCTGACGTGACGGTCGTTTTGAAAAGTCGTTGACTCCAGATCTGTCACTGCGCGGCCATTTATTACGGACGGCACCGTCACAACGGTCTGAGTGCCTTGGTAAAGCTGCAGGGAAATCGTGCCGTTTCCATTTGTGCGGTAGATGTATTGAATCCACTGCGTCAAAGGCTTCCCGTAAAGGGTGGCTCCCCACCCCGTTGCCCCTGGGAGTGTGCGAATTGTCGGATTTGCCGCGCTGCTAAACGGCGAGCCATTGAACGTCGGGGCATTCCCCGCAAAATAAACCGTCTGCAGATTAGTCCACCCGGTAAATGCGCCGACACCGAGGTATGCGAGGGTAGCCCCGAATGTCAGGTTGGTCTCGCCTGGGCAACCGGAAAACGCAAAGTCGCCGATGTTAGTCACACTCTGAGGAATGCTAATTCCGCGCAGCTTAACGCAGTTTTGAAAAGCGGCCGCGCCGATGCTCGCCAGGTTGGCGGGCAATGCTGCTGTCAAAAGGTTCGTGCAATTTCGAAAAGCCGCAGAACCGATGGTCGTCACTGACTCTGGGATAGTGATGTTTGTTATGGTTACGTTGCCACTGAAGGCATTTGGCCCAATCGCCACCACAGGGACGGGGTTGACGCTCGTCGGCCCAAAAACAAACGCGGGAATCAACAAGTCCTTGCCGCCCGAGATCAGGCTGGTGATCGTTGCGCCTCCTCCTGAGATGGTAAAGTTGAAGCTCGAAGGGTAAGCCATCGTTTGCATCCCATTGTAACTGGCGCCCCACGCTGTTCCTTGCGTATAGAAAATGGTCGCGTAGCTGTTGGCGAATGCTGTCCCATCACTCGCCGGCGCATTGCCATACGTGTAAACGCTCGCAAAACCGGTTGCCCGTCCTGCGCCGGCGAAAGCATGAGAACCAATGCTTTGCACACTGGCTGGAAGCACAATCTGCGTAAGGCCCAGGTTTGCAAAGGCATAAGCGCCGATCGTCTGCACCGAGTCTCCGAGGCTCACATAGGCCAAACGGGTGCAACCAGAGAACGCATAATCCCCGATATGGGTGACCTGTCCGAAGTTTACGTCCGCCAAAGCCGTGCAACCAACAAAGGCGCTATGGCCAAGGGTGGCTGTGCCGGTGCCGCGGAAATCAGCCCATGCCAGTGACCGGCACCCTTCGAAGGCGGCAAACCCAACGTTTAGATGGGCTGTGTTGTTGAAACGAATGCTTCTTAACCTCAGGCACCCACGAAAAGCTCCTTCTCCAATCGAGGTCACAGTTGAAGGAATGGCAACACTGGCAATGTTCTCCTTGCCTTCGAAGGCCTCGTCGCCGATTGCTGAAACCGTCTTTCCAAAAATATTCTCGGGAATCTCCACGTGTGTGTCGTTGGCCACGTATCCAACGATGGTCAGTGTGTTGTTCCCGTTGTCCTGCACCTGGAATGGCACAAGCCTCGTGGGAGCGCCGCCGTATTCACTTCCCCAGCCACTCCCTGAAGCGAGGTAATAGACCCGCGCCTGGGGACTCCGCGCAAATGCGGTGCCATCATTTGAAGGGGCATTACCCAAGAACCTCACTTCCATTGGCTGCGCGCATCCTGCGAACGCGCGGCTTCCCACACTTCCAACAGTGGCAGGCACATTCACAAAACTCAGGGCTGAACCGGCAAACGCATCCGAGGCAATCGTGCCAGTATTGTCGGTGATTGTGTAGCCGCCCGCCACACCGCCCGGGAACGCCAATAATGTTCCGGAGGTCGTGCGCAAAACTCCGTTTGCGCTTGCGAACTGCGTGTTGCCGCCAGTGACGGAGATGTTCGTCAAATTACGAGAGTGTCTGAACGCTCCGCTTTGGATTGCGGAGACACTGTTCGGTATCGTCACCGCGCTCACTCCCGAACCAGCAAAGGCTGAGGAAGCGATCGTGTTCACGCTGGAAGGCACTGTATATGGACCAGTAGCAGCGCCAGGGAACTGAATCAGCGTTGTTCCCGCGCTGTTGAAAAGCGCTCCGCCGGAAGCCGTGTAGGCGGTGTTTCCCCCGGCCACACTGAAGCTCTTCAATTTGCGGCAAAGACCGAATGCCTCAGCGCCAATGCTGCTGACGCTCGCGGGGATCGTGATCTGCGGGATGCGCGCCGCAAAAAAGGCGCCCGCCCCGATTGTTGTCACGGACGTTGGAATCTCATAACTACCCTTCAAGCCCGCAGGATACTGCTTCAGCTCCGTCATGTTCTTGTTGAACAGGACGTTGCCAACGCTGGTGTAAAACGGATTGCCAGGCGCAACCACCACAGTTGTCAGATTCGTGCAGTTCAGGAACGGAGCTGCCCCGATGTGCGTGATGCCTGCCGGAATAGTGACGCCGGTCAAACCTTGCGAGTCCGCAAACGCATAGTCCGCAATCCCTGTCACCGGCACTCCGTTGATGGAACTGAGGATGTGAAGCTGGCCTCTGCCAGTAAAGCGGGTGATGGTGATCTTGCCGTTTGCAGTCGAATAGGAGAGCGGCCACAGCTGCGTCGGCACGCTGCCGTATTCGGGTTGCCACCCGCTCGTCCCGACCAAATACTGCACCGTCGTCTTCGCGAAGGACCGGCCTCCGGAATCATTATCATAGAAATGCCCACTGCCTTGAAATGCGGTCCCATCGTTGGCTGGCGCATTCCCCTGGAAGTAAGCGTTTTCAAGAGAAAAGCATCCAGCGAAGGCATTTTTGCCCAGGCTCTTCACGCTGTCCGGAATAACCACAAACGCGAGGGGGTTATTCGAGAATGTGCCCGCTCCGATGTGCTCGACGGTGCTCGGAATGGTCAGAGATTGCAGTTGGCAATTCTTGAAAAGATTGTCGGCTAACCGAGTGAGCCCGCTGCCTATCACCACGTTCGTCAGCCCGCACCCGCTGAAAGCGCCATCGCCAATAGACGTGACAGAGTTGGGAATAACCACATTCCCTAGCGCCGAACACCCGGCGAAGGCGTTCGTTGCAATGCTCGTGACGCTATTGCCCAGGACCAGGTTCGTCAGGTTTATTAACCCGGAGAAGGTGCCATCGGCGATGCTCGTCACGCTGTCGGGTAAAATGAGGCTCTCAATCGCGCCTGGGTCGCTAAAGATCCCTGGTTGGACAGAGGTGACAGGCAGGCCATCCACCGTTGCGGGAATGATCACTTTGCCGCCCGGTCCCGTGTATGAAGTCATTCTTACGGAGCCGCCATTGCTAACAGATTGAAACGTGACCCAGGGCAGGACTGGCGCTCCCGCGTAGGTTGCTCCCCATCCTTCCGCTCCTTCCACCACATACACCCCAACATTGGGGCTCCCGCTAAAAGCGGTCCCGTCTGTTTGTGGGGGTGACCCCGCAAAAAAGGCCTTCGTCAGATTCGTGCACTGCGCGAATGCGTTGATGCCTATCGACCGCACACTCTTGGGCACCGTGATTGACGATAATGTTGACCCGTAGAAGGCGGTGTTTTCAATATGAACAACGGTTCGGGGCACTGTGTAGGAGCCTCCCCGTCGCACGGACGCCTTAACCAATTTGGTCTGCCCTTTATTAAAAAGGCCAATGCCATCGCTGCTCCACATTGGATTCTCCACTTCTACGGAGATGCCCAATGATGGGCAGAATGAGAACGCATTTGGGCCAATATCAATGAGAGTTTTGGGCAGACTCAGATTGTTCAACAATGTGCATCCCCAAAAAGCATTTTCCCCAATGCTGGTCACATTTGTGCCCAGGGGGACCCCTCTGAGTTCGGTGCATTCCTGAAAGAGGGCCGGCGAAATGACCTTCAGGCTGTCTGGCATCGCAATGGACCTCAGGCTCGTGCATCTGAGAAATGCCTGTTCGCCGATCGACAGCAGGTTCGTGCTCATTGTGACAACTGCCAAATCGGGGCAGAGCACAAACGCACGATCTCCAATGTTGGTGACGCTGTTCGGGATGACGAGGTTGGTTAAACCGTATTGCTTGTCCACCCCGTAAAATGCTTCCGCGGCGATCGACCTGACTGGCAGGCCATCAATTTCCTCGGGCATCAGCACCCTGCCTTCTGCAGGGTTTGCCCAGACACCCATCCCAGTGATCGTCACCGCGCCATTTTCCACGCGGGAGCTAAAGGGATTGTAAAGCCGTGCAGTCGCGCCATTGAAGGAACGTGCCCAACCTTTGGTGCCAGTGAGGTGCCAAAGCGTGGCTGACCGGTTCTTGAACGCGGTGCTATCGGTGCTCGGAGCATCTCCCGCGAAATAGACATGTTGGACAGAGCTTCCCACAAAGGCATCCTTCCCGATGCGCGTGACTGTCGAAGGAATGACGACGCTCGTTAGGTTTGCGCAGCCATAAAACGCGTAATCACCGATGCTCTTTACACCGGAAGGCACAAAGTATTGGCTGCCGGTCTTCGCGATGGGGTAGCGGACCAATGTGGTCCCTGCAAAGTTAAAGAGCACTCCCTCTTTTGCGTGAAAACTGCCGCTAGACGGCACCTCAATGCTGCTGATCGAAGGAACATTCAATGCATCCGGGGCGATGGTCCTCACGTTTGCACCGATCGACAGGGTGGAAATGTGCGCCGCCGGATTCAGGTGGGTGATTGCAATGACCGGAAAGCTGGCAAAGGTATTTTGAACCGCGCTGACCCTTATCGTAACATTATCGGGAATATGCCTTGTATGGTACCCTGGTTGAAATGGGTTATTCTGATTGTCCACCACCATCATCCCAACGCCGGAAAGCGTCTCCACCTTCATCAGTTTGAAAGTGTTAACGTCCCAGGCCGTGACCGTTTGGCTGTCGATGATTTGGTTTTGGAAACTCTCGGCGATGTCTGGCAAACTTGCGGCAAGATTGTAGGCGATGATGCCTATGGTAATCACCTCTCCCAAGCCAACCCCTTTGGCTCCCTTGCCTGCGGACGGGAGGAGTTCGAGCCCAATCTCAAGGCCCGCTTCGATCAGCTCGCCGTCGGTGGGTTGGGCATGCGAGCGCGGCGCGGCAAGCGTACCGCACAACACCAATGCGAGGAAGAGCTGGAAAAGGCCGGTTAAGCGAATCGATCTCCGGCCGCGCACCTCGGCGTCAGGATCTGGCTGGCGCGAGCCGACTGCGGATGTGCCTCCCGGCGTGCTCGACATTCCCCTTGCTGCATTGGGCGAGTGACGGTCTTCATGGAAGATTTCAATCAGCTTCACGCCCTAATCTTGAAAAAGGTTTCCCCTGATTGTTAGTCGCCTTTTACGGCGACCCCCACCACAGGAGCGAAGCTGGGCCGAGTTCGAACCGTGGGGCGGGGATGGTTCCGACCACGTCCCTTGGTGGCACTAAGTCTCTCAGCCTCAGATGCCTGAGGTGGTGTTCAAGTATTTCACGACCGCATCTCGTGATGAGGTAACCTGCAGCTTCTCGTAAATGCGGCGGAGATGCTCACGAACAGTATGAATGCTGCAGGAGAAAGCCTCCGCCACTTCTTTGTAACGATAGCCTTTGACGAGGAGTTGAACGATTTCGTCCTCGCGGGGGGAAAGGCGGACAGTGGGAAGAGCCTCTCGGGAGCGTGGGCTCCAATCCCTGGGTTGGAAGTGGGCGACAACCATCCTTGCAATGCCGCTGGACATTGGTGACCCGCCTTGGTGCGCGTCACGAATGGCTTCAAGGATCTCATTCGGGGGAGTGTCCTTTCTCAGAAACCCAACAGCGCCCGCGCGCAAAGCGTCAAACACACATTCCTCATCCTGAAACACCGTAACGATAATAATCTGTGTGCGAGGCAGCGAAGGCTTGATCTGGCGCACGCAATCAATCCCTGACTGCTTGGGAAGCTGAACATCCATCAAAACGATGTCCGGCGAGATTCTGGGCAGATCGCGGATCGCCGTTTCTGCATCAGAGAAGCTGCCGACCAACTCGAAGCCGGGCATGCCGCCCACCAGCATGGCAAGGCTGCCCCGCAGGCGCTCATCGTCCTCCACAATCGCTACTCGAATGGTCATGCAAAAAGCTCTTTCCCTGAATCTACTGTCCCGCGATAAAGCGCCGAGTCGCCATTAAAGGCGACCCCGCCAAAGGAGATCGCACTTTTGTGGATTGAGTTTGATGTTAGAGGCTTGGCTTCAAGCTTGAGGGCCATTTGCCCCAAGTGATGGCCACGCCAGTTGAGCTGCTCGGATTAGGGCCGATGGTTGACCGGGCGGAAGCTACACCCGGATTATGGGGTGGTGATTCTCAGGCGATAGAAGCGCCGCGGCGCGCTCACGTCAGGATCGTCGAAGCTGATCCTGGCCCCGTCGCCTGAGCGCGGTTCGCCTAACGCGCTCCAGACAATATTCCCACCGGCAAGATTAGGCGTTCGTTCCAGGGCATACGTATGTCCGCGAATGGTATCAACAAAGATCGTTATGCCACCGGGACGGTGCACGATCGAATGTATCCTGAACTCAGGAGCGCCTGCTCGCATGTAGAGGTGGAAAATGTCGGATGGCTGATGCACGGGGCCGCCTTCGGGCCCATTCGCGGACGTGTCCACGAGCTGGAAGCCGATCGTATAGAGCCCCTTTTCGGTCAGGGTGAATCGCCTTCCATGTATATGCCCGAATGGGTCTGAATCGGGAGAGCCACCACTCTCGCTGAGGTTGAAAAGGCTTGTGCCGTTGGTCACACCTACTGGAACGGTAAAAATGTTTTGGGCAGATCCGAAATCTTCATCCTCCAACCAAAATCCGAAAGCACCGCCCGGAGGGCCGGAGACGGAAACAGTTTTCAACTCAAGATACGCGCCGAGCTGCGCGTGGCCAAATGCAGGGCCGCCACCGAAGATCGTCGCCGGCAGCGCAGTGAAGGTTATGGAACCAGTGTGCAAGCCTGCAAAAGGCCCGTTCGTGGAGAGAGGCAGTTCGAGCACAAAACCTGAATTGGTGACAAAATTGCCCCCGTTGACGAAGTGAAGCTGCGAGCCGACGCCGCCCAAAGCCCCGGCGTTTATGTGCGCGTGTTGGCAAAACGCGAAAGGCGATAATGCAAGCGCCCAACCGACAATGATCCAGCGACACATGCGCATTCCGTTATAAATCATCAATGGCCATCCTCCGTCACTTTTAACCGGTAAAAGCGGCGGGTTCCCGTTGCATTGGGCACTGGAAGTGTCAGATAGGAATTCGTGTGCGAGATCGATGCGTGCGCCGGCATCCAGACGGTCGCCGCGCCTTTCAACTCGTCCGTAAATTCGACTTCGTAACGCGCCTCGGGCTCAGCCTTGAAGGTGAGCTTTACAGCATCTCCGTCCTTCTGGACTCGGCTGATGGCGGTGACAGTTTGAAAGTTAATCTCAAGCACGTCGGAAGGGAGGTGAATGGGGCCGCTATTATTCCCATTGGTGGAAATGTCCACGGCCCGGAAACCAACGGTATAACGCCCGGGCCTGGTCACCCCGAAACGCCTGCCATGCAAGTGGCCATAAGGATCAGCCTCCTTTGTTCCGGCTCCAACGGATCTGTCACTTAAGAAATACCGGAACGTGCCATTGCTGGTTCCGCTGGGAATGGCCAGCGCCGGCTGTCCTGCGGGGGAGTCGCTGTCCCAAAACTGAAAGGCTCCTCCCTCGGGCCCGTTCACCGAAACAATTTCCGCCACAATCAAGGATCCCAGGGCCGGCGCATTGGCGGTGGGTCCGCCGTTGGTGACTGTCCGCGGCAGGGCTGTGAGCGTGATGTTCTGGTTGTAAGTGTCCGCGAAGCGCCCTGCATTCGTATAAACCATGGTCCTGACGAAACCTGAGGTGGCGGCAAATGCGGCGCCATTCGCCCAGATGAGCTGATCGTTTTGGTTGGTGCCCACGGCTCCGGCGTTCAGATGGCCGTGCTGGGCGAACAGGCTGAGCGATGAGACGAACAATCCAAACAGGAAGACCAGGCAGCGTTTCATTCTTTAGGTGGAACACCTTGCAAAAAGAGCGTATCGGGCGCGGAAAGATTAGGCAACACATAGGCAGTTTCCGCGGCTTGTCAAAACATCTGGCCTCATGCGCTGCGGCTAGGGTGCGTGTGCGGGATAGTGCCCGTGTGGGTGCACGAATCGCGACCCCTCGGTTTCCAATTTTCGAGGCACGGACCCGCTCCAGCGAAGCGTTTCCACGTGCCAATCCAGAAAAAGATAATTGGCTCCACCTGAGTGGCGATCAACAGCAACCTGCAGCGCGAAAGCGTTGGTGGAGTACCCTCCCGTCGCCGCACTGGCAAAATGAAAATGATCCCCGCCCTCGAATTTGTCTCCACACTCTGTCATGTAGAGCGTTTCGGAAGGACTCGGCACGCCGGAGAGCTTCGAGCAGTCCAAATGGCGCGCGCCCGCTGGGTGGCGTGTCAGAAAATCGTTCACTGCGTAGCTGGAAATGCTGCTGCGATTTGTCGCGTTGCGATCCAAAGCGCAGCGGTAGCTATTAGTCCCTGACAAATACGGCGCTAAAACACCTATCCAGGACCGCCCTTGGTGCGCGGATTGGGGGATGGTGTCAGCGTTGTCATCAGCATACATCCGCGCGCTGAGGCCGATCTGGCGAAGGTTATTGAGGCACTTTATGCTATGCGCCTTGGCTTTTGCTTTTCCAAGCGACGGCAGAAGCATGCCCGCAAGGATCGCGATGATCGCAATTACCACAAGCAGCTCAATGAGTGTAAATGCCCGGCGCACCGCCATTACGGTAATGAGGAAACGGACGGAAGCAACATTTCTGGCTGCTTATCCTCGATGAAGGCATCAAGGATCATCGCGGCAGCAAGGCCCTGGATGCCAATTCAGAACGAAAGGTGGGCGGGGATTTGTGGCTGTCCGACATGGATTCGAACCATGAC
This sequence comes from Candidatus Methylomirabilota bacterium, assembly GCA_035627835.1. GTDB lineage: Bacteria > Verrucomicrobiota > Verrucomicrobiia > Limisphaerales > SXQI01 > DASPKX01. The sequence continues at coordinate 5,144 of DASPKX010000043.1, read as the reverse complement.
TAAAGCCTCCAAAGGGCTCTGTGCTACCATTACACCATCGGACAAACCGCGGGAGATAATGTATGCGCCGAACGCGTGACTGCAAACTTTTTCACACGCGCTCACACAACTTTCCGGAAGGCTTAATTCACCTTGGCAACAATTGCGGTGAGATCGTCCGCTTGGGGCAGATCTTCGGTAAACTCGCTGAGGGCTTCGTAGAGCGCGTCGATGATCTCCTCCGCAGATCGGTCTCGGTTGCGCTTCACGACGTCGAGCACTCGTTCAGCGCCAAAGAACGAGTCATCCGGGGCCACTGCTTCCTCGAAGCCGTCTGTGGTGATCACCACCAATTCTCCGGGGTGAAGTTTTATCGCTTCGGTGCATTCGTATTGTGTCGAAGGCTGAATTCCAAGGGGCGGACCAGTTCGCTTTAACAATGCACGGACATTTCCGTCCGCGCTTAACAGGTACGCGGGCGAGTGGCCTGCGTTGACGTAGCGCAAGCAGCGATCATTGGGATCCAATTGCAAAAGCGCGAGTGTCACGAAACGTTCCGCCCCCACGTCGTTCGCCAGAACCTGGTTCGCGTGCGAAAGAATGGCTCCTGGATCAGCGGAACCGCGGGACAATATCCGGAGATACGCGCGCGTTTCAGCCATGATCAAGGCAGGGCCGACCCCATGGCCGGTCACATCGCCGACGACCAGTCCAATGCACCCGTCTTTCATGGGCAGATAATCGAAATAGTCGCCGCCGGTTGCATCCGCAGGGCGGGAGCGGCCGGAGATGTCGAACGCAACTGTGTTCGGCGCGGTTTTGGGAAAGAGATGCTGCTGGATTTCCGCCGCCACCCGGAACTGCTCCTGGTTTGCCCGAAGCTCCTGCTCGGTTTGTTTGCGGCTTGTAATGTCGCGAATGAAGCAGACGAACCAAATCCGGCTCTCGAACTCCATGTTGCTGAAGCTGGCTTCTATCTGCAGCTCGCGGCCGTCTTTATGCCGGCCGAGTGTCTCTGAGAGCTGCCCTTGCTTCCGCTCCGCTTCATGGAGCACGCAGCGTTCAAGAGAAAGGGCAGGGTCCTCTCCCGCTTCGCGGGGTTGCAAAACGGAGATATGCTGCCCCACCAGCTCGCTCGGTTTGTGACCAAAAACGTTTTCAACCGCTGGGTTTGCGAATTGGATGAGGCAATTAGTGTCCAGAAGCAGGACCGCGTCTGTTGCTGTTTCCCACAGTGTGCGGTAGCGAAGCTCACTCTGGCGCAGCGCATCAGCGGTGCGCTTCTTCCCCGCGCGATTATCCGCTTCCCGAAGCTCCCGGTCCACTGCAGGAACCAAACGCGCGAGATTGCCTTTCATCAGATAATCGTGCGCGCCGGCCTTCATTGCGGCGACCGCGGTGTTTTCCCCAATTCCTCCAGAAACGATGATGAAGGGAACATCCAGGCCTGATTGCTGCAACAGAGCCAGGGCCGCAGGCGCGCTGAATTGGGGCAGATTGTAATCAGCAAGGATGACGTCCCAGCGTTCGTTTTGAAGCGCCGAGGTGAATTGCTCGGCAGTTTCGACACGAATGTAATGTGGATCGTACCCGCCTTTCTTCAGCAAGCTGACCAGAAGCTGAGCGTCAAACTCAGAATCCTCCAATAACAGCACCCGCAACGGCTTGCTCATATCCTCCAGCGCAATCCTCCCTTAGGAGAGTCAAAACGACAAGGCCCCCCCAACTCGTCAGGATGGCCGGAGCAGTCGCTCAACGTACTTGGCTAACAGATCCGCCTCAATGTTCACCACGTCACCCGGTCTTCTCTGAGACAGGTTTGTCGCCGCGCGTGTGTGCGGAATAATCCAGAGAACACAGCCATTTTCCGTGACTTCCGCCACGGTCAGGCTGATGCCATCAACAGCCACCGAGCCTTTGGGGGCTAGATACCTGCGAAGCTCTGTTGGCGCTTCCAACTCCAGGCGCCAGTCAGCCCCATGTTGTTGAAAGGAGTGAACTTTAGCCAACCCATCGACGTGCCCGGAGACAAAGTGCCCGTGCAAACGCCCATTCACAGGCAACGAGCGTTCCAGGTTGACCAACGCCCCGGATGCAAGTTGCTGGAAGCTGGTGCGCCTCCAGGTTTCCTGCAGGAGATCGAAACGAAGATGAAGCGCGTTATCCCCGCGCCGTTGTACGACCACCGTCAGGCAGCAGCCGTTCACGGCGAGGCTGTCGCCAAGGGCAAATTCCCAATCGCAGCTTGGCAGCGCAAGTTCCAGCTCCACGCTTTGCTCGCCAACCGCAATCCGCTCCACCAACGCCGTGCGTTCTATGATTCCGGTGAACATCCGTTAAACAGTTGGATAACATGGCGCTGCTTCCATGACGAGATCAGGCCCCAGCCTTCGCCATGTGGGATTTTTAAGTTGGATTGCCTGCGCCAACGATTCAATTCCGGGCCCTGCCACGGCCTTTCTGGCGTCAGCGCCGCCAATGACTTTAGGGGCGTAGAATAAAACCACTCGGGAGACCAAGCCGGCCCGGAGGAAATGGGCGTTCACCTCGCCACCGCCTTCAACCAGCAGATGCGTCACGCTCTCTTCCCCTAGTTGCTGGAGAAAGGCGTTTAAGTCCAAGCCCTCCTTGTCCAGCGGAAGCCGCAGGGTCTGAGCAGGGCTGAAGTCGGCTCGGCGGGTTTTCTCTCCTACAACCACGGTGGTCAGATGGGCGTAAGCGTCCGAAAGCACTTTCACTGACCGGGGAATGCGGCCACTCGGGTCTAATATAAAGCGACGGAGTGATTTCTTAGTGCCGGGAACATCCCGAATAGTGAGGCTGGGGTCATCTGCTATAACTGTGTTTACGCCCACCAGAATCGCATCGGCGCTTTGGCGAAGCTTCATGGCGTAAGAGCGGCTTGCGGCGCTGGTGATCCATTTAGATTCACCACGGCTTGTCGCAATCTTTCCGTCCAGCGTCATGGCGCACTTGAGGGTGACGAATGGCTGACGATGCACGATAAAGTAATTCCAGGCGTGGTTAATTTCCGCGCACTCATCTGCGAGGACCCCAGCGCGGACCTTAATGCCAGCTTTGCGGAGGAGAGCTAAGCCTCTGCCCTGATGCTTCGGATTCGGGTCCGTGGCTCCTGCAACCACTCGGGCGATGCCGCTCTTGATAATGGCGTCTGTGCATGGAGGGGTTCGGCCATGCGTGGAGCACGGCTCCAACGTAACGTAAAGAGTCGCGCCCTCTGAGCTATGGCCCTGGCGTCCCGCGTCCCTCAGTGCTTCGATTTCCGCATGCGGAAACCCGGCTCTATGGTGCCATCCTTGTCCAACAACTTGCCCATTTCGCACAAGAATTGCGCCCACGAGAGGGTTGGGGCTCGTTTCTCCAAAGGCTTTCAGAGCCAAATTTGCGGCTCTGCGCATGAAGTGTTCATCTTGCTCCAACAACCGGATGAGAATAATCGGGAAAGACATGGGGCGACAGCCAAAAGGATCGCTCTAGCATTCCGCTCAGGGAAACCCTGACCACCCATTAGGGCAAGTTCCCTTATTGAGGAAGGGGGCTTCACCCCGTATAGACTACTACTAACTTTTCAGAGCATCGCGCGGGGCCCATCTGTTTACCGGATGAACCGTGCTCGTGTGCACATGCGCGCCGCTCTGATGATTGAATCACAGCCCTCATTTTATGGCTATTGAAGCAGATATCGCGAACGAAGGCGGGGACTTGGAAGCGACGGTCCAAACCGCGCGTCGAAGAGACAAGGCGGGCGCCAACGGCGCGGCGGTTAAGGAGCGTCCCCTGGACGATCTCGGTTTTCGGAAGCAGTTGCTCCGCTCGCTGAACTCGCTTAAGCGCGGCGATTTCACGACTCGTCTTCCGGCCCATGCCAAAGGCTTGGACCGGGAAATCACCGAGGCTTTCAACAGCGTCGTTGATCTCAACCAACGGCTTTCCAAAGAACTCCAACGCTTGAGCACTGCGGTCGGTCGCGAAGGGCGGCTCTCCGAGCGCGCCAGCCTCGGCCATTCTCCGCAAGGCGCCTGGGGCGGGTATGTGGATTCAATCAACGCTTTGATCGGCGACCTTGTTTGGCCGACGAGCGAAGCGGCCCGCGTGATCGGCGCTGTGGCGAATGGCGACCTTTCCCAGATGATGACCCTTGAAATTCATGGGCGTCCGCTCAAAGGCGAGTTTAAACGCACCGCGATGACCGTGAATACGATGGTGCAGCAGCTTGGCTCGTTTGCATCTGAAGTGACCCGCGTCGCCCGCGAAGTCGGTATTGAAGGTAAGCTGGGCGGCCAGGCGCGCGTGAAGGGCGTCGCCGGCACGTGGAAGGACCTTACCGATTCCGTGAACTTGATGGCCGGTAACTTGACCGCGCAGGTCCGTAACATCGCGAAGGTCGCAACCGCTATCGCCAAAGGCGATCTTTCCAAAAAGGTGACCATTGACGTTAAAGGCGAGTTCCTTGAGTTGAAGGACACCATTAACACGATGGTCGATCAGCTCCGTTCATTCGCGGCGGAAGTGACCCGTGTGGCCCGCGAAGTCGGCACCGAAGGAAAACTCGGCGGCCAGGCGCGCGTGGAAGGTGTCTCCGGCACCTGGAAGGATTTGACCGACAACGTCAATTCCATGGCCGGTAACCTCACCGCTCAGGTTCGTAACATCGCGGAAGTGACCAAGGCTGTGGCGAATGGTGACCTCTCCAAGAAGATCACCGTCGACGTCAAAGGCGAAATTCTCGAACTGAAGAACACCGTCAATACGATGGTGGATCAGCTTTCATCGTTTGCTGCGGAAGTGACTCGCGTGGCTCGCGAAGTCGGCACCGAAGGTAAACTCGGCGGGCAGGCCGACGTCAAAGGTGTCGCTGGCACCTGGAAAGACCTCACCGACTCCGTGAATTCGATGGCGTCGAATCTCACAACGCAGGTGCGCAACATTGCTGCTGTTACCACCGCCGTAGCGAACGGTGACTTGTCGAAGAAGATCACCGTCGACGTGCAGGGAGAAATTCTGGAGCTGAAGATAACCATCAACACGATGGTCGACCAGCTCAACTCATTCGCGTCGGAAGTTACGCGTGTTGCCCGCGAGGTTGGTACCGAAGGAAAGCTGGGCGGTCAGGCGCAGGTTAAGGGTGTATCCGGAACCTGGAA
>DASPKX010000042.1:0-59282 GCA_035627835.1 Candidatus Methylomirabilota bacterium | reverse complement strand
GCAACCCGGTCCACCACATACTTGGTTTGGTATTCATCAGGATCAGCCCCGCCCTCGAAGTTATGCATGCCGTTGCGGTTGAACCCGGTGGCGATTTTCTGGCTGATGGTTGGGTTGGGGAGCAAATCGCCTGCAAGCTGCTCGATGGTGAACTGATCGAACGGCATGTTTTTGCTGAAAGCCTCGATCACCCATTCACGCCATTTCCACATGTCGCGATGGTTATCAATATGATAGCCATTGGTGTCCGCGTAACGGGCGAGGTCAAGCCAGTGCTGGGCCATGCGCTCGCCGAATTGCTCCGACTTAAGGAATCGCTCGACCAATTGCTCGTAAGCGTCTGGCCGGGTGTCCGCCACGAACGCGTCCCCCTCAGCGATGGTCGGCGGCAAACCGCGCAGATCGAAACTTAACCGGCGAATCAGTTTTGCCCGATGCGCGGGAGCGGAGGGAGAAATGCCTTCCTTCTCAAGCCGAGCCAGGATGAACGCATCAATGGCATTGCGCACCCACTCCTTCTTTTTGACTTCTGGAGCTTCAGAACGCTTGGGTGTTTGATACGCCCAGTGGCCTTGCCACTCAGCGCCTTGCACGATCCAGTTGCGAATGAGCGCGACCTGCTCTGTCGTCAGCTTTTTGCCCGTTTTGGTCGGCGGCATGATGTCGTCCTCATCATGTGTAACGATCCGCTGGAGGAGCTTGCTCTTGTCAGGGTCGCCAGCCACAACTGCGAACCCGCCATCCTTCAGCTCTTTGAAGGCATCCTCCTTCGTGTCGAGGCGGAGGCCAGCTTTGCGGTGGTTCGCATCAGGGCCGTGGCAGAAGTAGCAGTTCTCAGAGAGAATCGGCCGCACCTCTTTTGTGTAGTCCACTTTTGCCCCGGCGGAGGCGGCATAAGCAGTGAGGCTTGCGCCAGCAAGAACGGAAGCAAGCGCGAGCGTGCGACTAAACAAACCAGTGGGCTGCATACGAAACGATATTCGTAACCCGCCACTGGGGTTGGGTCAAACGGGATTCACACCCATTAATGCCGTGAAGGCGAAAGATGCCGCACGAAAAACTCTTCGATGCGCCGCCAGCCATAAGGCGTTCGGGCCATTCCATGCCCGCCACCAGGGACTACGAGCAATTCAAAGTCTTTGTCCGCTTTGATGAGGGCATTGACCACCTGCATGGTGCTTGCCGGATCAACATTTTTATCCAGCTCACCGACCATCAGGAGCAGCTTGCCCTGGAGTTTGTGAGCCTGGGTTACGTTCGACTGCTCATCGTAGTGCGGCCCCACTGGCCACCCCATCCATTGCTCGTTCCACCAAATTTTATCCATGCGGTTGTCGTGACACCCGCAGTCTGACACCCCCGCTTTATAAAAGTCCGGGTGCCACAGGAGCCCGCCCAACGCGCTCTGCCCGCCTGCTGAAGTGCCATAGATCCCAACGCGCTCGAGATCCATGTAAGGACGCTTGGATGCCGCGGCTTTGATCCAGGCAATCCTGTCAGGAAAACCCGCATCCGCGATATTCTTCCAGCAAACATCATGAAACTTCTTCGAGCGGTTTGAAGTCCCCATCCCATCCATTTGCACAACAATGAACCCCAGCTTGGTCAGTTTTTCCTGTGTGTAACTGGGCCGGAAGCTTTTCGGAACGAACGAGTCGTGTGGGCCAGCATAGATGCTCTCAATCACCGGATATGAAGCGCGGGTGTTCAGGTTCGTCGGCAGATGAATGATGCCGTAAATGTCGGTCGCTCCATCGCGGCCCTTGGCGACAAAAGGCTCGGGCGCTTTCCAGCCCGTGGCTTCCAGCAGCCGGATGTCCGCTTTCTCCAGCTCACAAACGAGTTTTCCGTCAGAAGCTCTCCGCAACTCCGTGACGGGCGCCGCATCAACCCGCGACCACGTCACCACCATGTGCTTTCGATCCGGGGAGAATTGGGCCTCGTGGGTGCCATTGCTTTCCGTAAGTTTCACGAGAGATTTCCCATCGAAACTCACCTTCACATAGTGAATGAAGTAAGGATCCTGCTCTGTATGGATGCCCCCGGCCCGAAGCCAAATCTCACGCGTTTCCCGGTCCACGCGATCAACCCCCCGCACTACCCATTCGCCTTTAGTTATCTGGTTCTTGAGCCCGCCAGTTTTGTAGTCGAAGAGATAAAGGTGGTTCCAGCCATCCCGTTCGGACATCCAGATCAATTCATCCGTGTCGTCCAGATACTCGCAAAAGAACTTCCCGGAATAGCTGATGAACGTGGGACTTTTCTCGTCAATGATGGCCTTCGGCTCTCCGCTCTTGGCATCGACGCTGATGATTCTTAATACCTGGTGCCCTCGCTGATTATACAAGAACGTGAAGCGTGAGGAGTCACGCCCCCACCGGATGTCGCTGATCGACCAGGGATTGGTGTAGAGGGAATCATCAAGGGCGGTTTCCTTCCCACTTTCGAGGTCGAAGAGCCGAGGCTTGAGGATCGGAATTTCATCACCCGGTTTCGCATAAGGATAAGACTGCAACACTGGCTGGAGCTGAGTCTTGGGCGATGACTCCACCATGTACACGGTCCGCTGAGCGCCAGCGCGCGTGCGCATCGCCACGAACTTCCTGCTGTCAGGAGCCCAATAAACTTCCGCCTGCGGGGTCTCATCCTCGGGCTCCTCGTAGCGCATTTCCACATAGCGAGCGCGCTGGGCACTGCGCGCGTAGGAGTGGCTCGGCGATCCATCGTGCGTTAACTGCTTTTCAACATCGCCCGTGCGCAAGAAGAGGTTATCTCCCTTAACGACAATCTCATGCTTCCCGTCCGGTGACGTCGCAGCTGCCCGGCGCCTCGTCGCGCCACGGCGCCGCTCTTCCCGAGGAGTTTCGCCACGCTCAGGCTCCTCGACCTTTTCTTCCGTCAACGAGTACTGCTCGAATTCAAAGCTCCAGGAATCTTTGCCCAGCAGCCGGATTCTTTTGCCGTCTTCAGAAAAACGGATCTCATCGTAGGGAAGCCTCTCTGGATCGATCTCGCGATTGAGCTTGGTCGCCAATTCCTTCGCTACACGCGCGTGATCAAATGCCGGTTTGCGCTCGCCAGCGGCGGCATCAACCAGAATGAACTCCCGCTTCCCTTTCGGAAGCTCATTTTTGTACCAGAATTTGGTGTTATTGCTGAACCAGTGCGGCTCGATTTTATCTTTGAAGACAAGCCGGTTGGTGTCCGCCGCATAGCTTCCCACTGCTAACAACAGCAGCAGGACGAAAAAAACATCGGAACGCGCCTTACGCATAACGGTCAGGGTTTAGAAGTGTGAGGTCGATCGATGGCTTCCCTCCCGACAACGTTTCCGAGACGAGCTTGCCAGTGACAGGCCCAAGGCTCAGCCCCATCATGGCATGGCCGGTGGCAATGGTAAGATTGTTAAACCGCCGGGTTCGCCCCACGTAAGGCAAGCCGTCCGGGGAGCAGGGCCGCAGCCCTCGCCACGGCTTCACGCCTGCGAAATGCTCGTCACGGAAGTTGGGGTAGTACCGCGGAACGGATTTTATGATGCCTTGGACACGCACCGGATTCACATCCTCGTTCAAGCCGGCGATCTCCATTGTGCCTCCGATGCGCAGCTTCGACCCCATCGGGGTCACGGCGACACGCGCTTCGGTTAGAATCGCGCAGATCGCCGGTTTCTCAGGCGGCTTTTCCAAAGTGAGACTGTAGCCCTTGCCCGCTTGCATAGGAATTTTGAGGCCGACGCTTTTGGCAAGCTCCGCGGACCACGATCCGCCTGCGAGCAGAAATTCATCGGCGTCGAACTCACCCTGGTTGGACTTGATCGCATTTATTCTGTCGCCGGAACGTTCAATCGAAGTGACTTCAGCCGAATGCACGAAGCGAACTCCCGATTTCGCACAGAGCGCTTGCAACGAAGCCATGAACTTGCCGGGCGTTAAATGGCAGTCCTTGGGAAAATGCACCGCGCCCGCGATATCCATTTTGATCCCGAGATCGAGTTTTGCCGCCGCCGCGGAGTCAAGGACATCAGCGGGAACTCCCAGTTCGCGCGCCTTTCCGGCCATCGCAGCCTCTTCTTCCAGAGTGTGCGCGTTCTTGCAAAGCATCAGCAATCCCCTTTGCACCAGCTCAAAGCCGTTGCCCGTGATGGCCGCAAGCGCTTCAAACGCCGCCCGGCTCGCCATGTGCAGATCACGAAGCAATGGAGCCGCACGCGAAACGTGCGCGGAATTCGACGCCTGCCAAAACTTCAAAGACCAATCGAACAATTCCGTGTCTAAACGGGGTTTGATCCAGAAAGGCGATTCCGGGTTGAACATCCACTTTAGCCCGAGCGCCACCGCACCCGGCGCAGCCAACGGAACAAAATGGCTCGGCACAATCATCCCCGCGTTGCCAAAGGAGCACCCATCGCGCTCTGCGGGGTTCCTGTCGAGGACAGTGACCTCGAACCCGCGTTCGGCAGCGTAGTAAGCGGAACTCAGCCCGATCACCCCGCCGCCGATGATTACAAGCCGCTTCATCGGATGCCCCAGCAGCAAGGATCCTCAGGGTTGAAAATGAGCTTCGCTTCCGAGTTCACGTACGCTCTGCCGCGAATGATGGGCGCGACGCCGCCCTCGCTCTCTTCAACCTCGCCTTCGAAGATGCTCCCGGTGATGCTCTCCTGCCGCCAGGTTTGGCCGGGCTTGATCTTTCCGTCTGCAAACAAGCAGGCGAGCTTGGCGCTCGTTCCGGTGCCGCAAGGCGAGCGGTCATAGGCCTTCCCAGGGCATAACACGAAGTTGCGCGCGTCGGATTTCCCCGGCGTTCCTGGCCCAATCAGTTCCACGTGATCCACCTCGGGAAAGCCTTGCTCGTTGACTGCTTGGCGAATCCGCCAACTAACGTTCGTGAGTTGTTCGACGTTGCGCAACTCCACGTCCCATCTGTCGGCATGAACCAGGAAGAACCAATTTCCTCCCCATGCGACATCGCCACGCACTTCGCCCAGTCCGTGCACATTAACGGCCACATCTTTCCGCGCACGATAGCTGCGCACATTGCGCAGAGAGACACTCATATCGGCATGAAGCGTTGCCTCCACCGGGCCCACAGGTGTGTCGATTTGATGTGTGCCAGCGGAGACCTTCCCTAAATAAGCCAGCGTTGCCATCACTCCAATAACCCCATGCCCACACATGCCGAGGTAGCCAACATTGTTGAAAAAGATCACGCCTGCCGCTGCTCCGGGAGTGGCAGGCGGAAGAAGGATGGCGCCAACAAGCACATCCGACCCGCGCGGCTCGTTGACAACGCCGGCACGCACATGGTCATGCTTCTCACGAAAACGGATGAGTTGATCGGCGATCGAGCCGACGCCCAAATCCGGCCCGCCTGCGACGATCACTCTCGTCGGCTCGCCCCCTGTGTGGGAATCGACAACGTGAATGACGCTGCTCACTTCCGGCCTCCGCGCGCCTTTTTAGTTTTCAACGAAGGGCGGTTCTCAATGCCAGTGTGAATGATTTTCAGGATCTGTTTCCGCTCTTCACCGGCCAAAGCCAAACGCGGGGCGCGCACCCACTCCGAGCCCAGGCCGCACTCCTGCACCGCGAGTTTGATGTACTGCACAAACTTCGTGTGAACATCCAGGTGCAGCAGCGGCGTGAACCACCGATACATTTCCCGCGCCTCTTCCCATCGGCCGGCGCGCGTAAGCTCCCAGAAATATTGGTTCTCCTCAGGAAACGCGATGCCTGTCCCGGCCACCCATCCATCAATCCCAAGGATGGCCGCTTCAAGCACGAGATCATCCACACCTGTGAAGATCGCGTACCGTCCACCAACCGTGTTGTGCAGATCGGTAATTCGGCGAACATTTCCAGAACTCTCCTTTAGAGCCACGAAGTTCTTAACGTCGGCCAGTTGCGCGAACATCTCCGGCGCGTGTCACCTTTGTAGAGCATGCTCGGCATGAGCATAAATCCATCGAGCCCAAGCTTCTCCCCGTCCTGAAGGTAGCGGGAAGCCTCTTGCACACTCGATTCTGCCACCCCGCTGAGAACAGCGACGCGGCCGTTCACCGCCTTCACCATTGCCTCCACGACCTGCCGCTTTTCGTGAGGAGTCAGCGCCTGGTTTTCGCCGAGTGATCCAAGGAAAATCAGGCCGGTGACGCCGGACTCGATCAACCGTTCAGCATGGCGCGCCGTTGCCTCCAAATCGATGGAGCCGTCGCGGCGCATTTGGGTGGTGATAGCAGGAAATACTCCGCTCCAGTAGGGTTTCATGTGCGATGGGATTATTAAAGCAGGGCACAATGTTGTCCTGCGCAAAATTACGCATCTCTCTTACGCTTTCGCGGTGGTGCGCGACTCGCTCCATCTGCGTATGAACGGCGTCAGCATGAAGAGCACAGCGGCAGCCAATACCGGCAGCCAAACCATCTTCATGAAGTTTGCGACAAGACCACCGTCTTTCCCAGCAGTAGCGTCACCCGCAAGCAACCCCGCGAAAAGGTTTCCGAGTGACGTTGCCAAAAACCAAATGCCCATCATTTGCCCCACCAGACGAGCGGGCGCGAGCTTCGTGACCGAGCTTAAGCCAACGGGGCTGAGACAAAGTTCGCCCAGCGTGTGCAGCACATAAGTCATTATCAGCCATTGCGCGCCCACCTTCCCTGCGGAGCCGGCAAGCGTCGCCGCCACCGCCATGACTGCAAAACCTGCTGCCAGAAACAGCAAAGCGACCGCGAACTTCGGGCCGAGCGAGGGCTCGATACTGCGGGCGGCCAATTTCACCCAAACCCACGCGACCAAGGGGGCGAGAGTGATAACCAGAATCGGGCCGATCGATTGGAACCACCCAGCGGGAATGGTGAGGCTTGCGAACTCACGGGCCGTAAATCGCTCTGCGAACAGATTGAATGATGAACCAGCTTGCTCAAATCCAGCCCAGAACAAGGCTGACACGAGGAACAGAAGGCCAATGATGGCGATCCGCTTCTTTTCAGATGCGTCCAATCGGCCAAATAAATACAGCCCCGCGAAATAGATGACGGCCACTCCGACGATCACAGTGGACATCACTTTCGCCAGGCTCACAGGATCCACACGCCAAGCCCCGCTCGCAAATGCGAGACACACACCAAATGCCGCCCCCACGCTCATGCGGAGCCCTAACTTTGCTTTGGGGCTCAGTGGTTGTTGGTCTTTGGAGACAAGTCCAGCGCTGCCAAGGTTTCGCGAGAACATCGCAAATTGGAGCACACCAAAGACCATTCCAATCCCGGCTGCGGCGAACCCGGCATGCCAATTTACTTTTTCACCCAGCAAGCTGCACACCAGCGGTCCTGCGGTGGCGCCAATGTTGATCCCCATGTAGAAGATCGTGAATCCCGCGTCGCGCCGGGCGCCCCCTTCCGGGTAAAGCTCACCGACCAACGCGCTGATGTTCGGCTTGAGCAGGCCAGTTCCGACAACAATTAAAAGAAGCCCGAGGTAAAATGTTTTTGTCGATGGAATAGCGAGAACGAAGTGCCCTGCCGCAATGACCATCCCGCCCACCAGCACCGCGCGGCGCGCCCCGATGATGCGATCCGCAACCCAGCCGCCAGGCAGGGCCGCCAGATACACACCGGCTGTGTATAGCCCATAGATCGCGGTCGCCACCTGATCGGTCAGCCCCATGCCCCCTCGCACGGCGTCCACCATGAACAGCACGAGCAAAGCGCGCATGCCATAGTAGCTGAACCGCTCCCACATCTCGGTGAAGAAAAGCGTCTTTAAACCAGGAGGATGCCCCGTGTGCGGGGATGGAACTGCCGCGTCAGTCATGGATTATCGAACCGTGCCCGAAAAGAAGAAGGGCTGCACTCCGAAAAGCACAGCCCTTCCACTCAGTTCCCAACCAACAACGCCAGAGGCAACCAAGCTCTTGCCCCTGACGAAATCACTATTGCCCTGCTGCTTTTGGCGCCTCGCCTGTCCGCAGATACGCTAACAATGCTTTAAGATCATCGGGCGGGAGCGCCTCAAATCCTGTGGGCATGATCGACATTTCAGACTCCTCCATTGAAGCGATGTCTTTCCGCTGCACCACATGCTTCATCCCGGTGGTGTCCAAAATTTCGACCGACGTTTGTGTCTCCGCTTCCAGGCGCCCGGACAATGTTTCCCCATCCTTGGTGTTTACCGTCCACAAGCGATAGTTCGCCTCAACGGAGCGATTTGGATCAATGATGTCTGTGAGAACTTCAGTTGGGTCTTTAGCGCCCACACCGCTTAAGTCCGGACCAACTTTCCCGCCAGCTCCGGCAAACACATGGCACACGGCGCAGCTCGTCGTGAACAGTTCTTTGCCATGCTTGGCGTCGCCATTCTCTTTCGCCAGCGGAAGGAGTTTAGCCACCATTTCCTGCCGGTCGGAGGACCCTGCGCCTGGGCTGGCCGCCAGCCGTTCAGCGCGCCCGGAGATGCGGCGGTTCTGGTTTTGACGCATTTGCGCCCAGTGCTCGGTCGCAATGTCAGTCCGCTTGAGCTTTGATTGTTGAACAGCATCCAACAAAGCCGTCGTCCATTCTGCTTTGCGGAGCAGAACAGAGGAGGCAGTGCGGCGCACTGAAGGTGTGTACTTCGCCCAGGCATTAATGATGGCGTCGGCTGTTTTTTGCTCGCGGCTTTCAGCAAGCGCATTAAGCAATCCCGTCGCGACGCCAGGCGGCGTCAGGACTGAGATTTGCCCCAGGATGAACGTGACAACTTCGGGGCTGCCCTCCAATGCAATCAAGCGCCGAGCAGCATTCGCGCGCTCCTCAGGAGCCGCTCCCGCATCAGCCACCTTCTCCCGGAGCGACTTTGTGATGGAAGCAATGCTGTCGCCAAACAAGTCGCTTTTGCCCCACGCAAGGCTCAACGCGAGCAGGCGGTCTCGGGAATCCTCGGGAATCGTTTGCATGACCGAGGTGAGCTGCCTCTTCTGGTCTGCATTGATTACTGGAGCTTTGCCCGCAGGCCAACCGCTAACCAGGCCGTCGAGCACAGGCAGAGCCAGCGCGGGTGAAGAACCCTGCAACGCCGAGAGCGTCCCGAGAATCGTGTCGGTTGGCCCGCGCTGCGCGTAATGTGCCGTCACCAAACGAACGACGCGGCCAACTTCCCCCGGCAATTCGGAGCCGGGCGCAGCAGTGAGTTCGATGTCATCAAACCATGCTGTGCCACTCGCACGTCCCCAGCCACCGAACAGGCAGTTGATGGTGGCTTCAGTTAGTTCCCCCGAGTTGAAAGTGAGCTGCACCTGGGTCCACTCGCTGTCACCCACAACACCCTTAGTCGCGCCTTTCACCGCGTCTTGAAGCTCATGGATGTTGAGCAAAGCCCCGATGGCGTTGCCGAGTTTCTGAACGCCTTGGGTGCGGATCCAGCCCCTCAGGCGATAGTCTGTGCGGGGACGAAGTTTCACGACTGTGGCATAGCTCGCGTCCGCCCCGTTTTGCGAGCGGATCTGAATGCTCTTACCACCAGTGCGGCCGGTGTCGGCGACTGAAAACTCAGCCCGCCCGCCGTGCGTGACGGTCCTCCATCCTTTTGGGGAGCCGTTCTCGACCTCTTCAAACGATGCGTTTCCAATGAGATTGCCTGCCGAAGTTGTCTTTTGACTGGACCCTTCCGGCTTAAAGCTGGCCAATGCTGCTTTTAGGAAGGCCGCGTCATGCTTGGCCGCGGCCGCCACTGCGGCGTCAGGTATCCAGCGGTCATTAGAGTTCTTGCGATCCTGCAGCATCGCAAACACTGCGGCACCAGCCTGCTCGGAAACCGGCATTTCAGAAAGTGTGAGCAGGGCGGCCAGGCGAACTTGCGCGTCGCTATCCTCGAGCGACTTCGCAGCCAAAATCGACTGCAACGATTCGCCATTGCGCGGCAGCACACTGACGGCTGCGCGGCGCACTGCTGCGGACGGATGCTTTAGCGCTTCAGTCGCGGCGCGAATTGCGCGGGTTTCACCGGAGGCATACGCCCCCAAGCCATGCAGCGTCCACAACGCGTGGATGGCCGCTGTGTTCAGGCCAATTTCATCAACGGATTTCTCCGCCACCAACTCGCAAAGTGCGGGCGTCATCTCGGTTTTCTTGCCATCGACGATCAGCCTCTGCGCGTTCATGCGCCAAAGCATGTTGTCGCTCTTCAACCCTTGAAGAAGAGACTCAGGCTTGCTCGCGTCCAGCGCTGTGGCCTTGCCACCTTTCGCCTCGT
Organism: Candidatus Methylomirabilota bacterium; assembly: GCA_035627835.1. Taxonomy (GTDB): domain Bacteria; phylum Verrucomicrobiota; class Verrucomicrobiia; order Limisphaerales; family SXQI01; genus DASPKX01. The sequence continues at coordinate 49,056 of DASPKX010000042.1, read as the reverse complement.
TGTAAGCGACCCGGTAAATGCGCCCATGGACCTTATCGCGGAGTGGCGTGACATACGCATTGCCCGCTCCGTTCTCGAACCCCTGTGGCGTTGGGTTGTGTTGGATGATGTAGTTGTACCAATCCACCACCCAAAGAGCGCCGTCGGGCCCAACCTCGGCAGCGATCGGTGAAGTCCACTCATCATCGCTGGCGAGGAAGTTGCGCCCGTTGTGCGAAACGTAATCCGCTCCCTGTGCCTTCAGGTGGAACTTGCCGAGCAAATGGCCTGTCGGTTCAGCCACGAACTTGACGCTGTTCCAATACTCTTTCGGGAAGCTGCGCGCGGTGTAGAGCCCGCTCCCGGAGCCTGCCGTGTATTTGCCGTGGTAATCCACCTGCCGGACTTTGGCGGTGATCGGATAAAACCGCTGGCTGTCTGCAATGGATTCAATGCGGCTGGCTGACCAACCGCTCACAGCTTCGTAATAGCGGTTTGCGATTGGCATATACATGCTCGCGTTGCCGTTAGCTGTGGAGCCGAAGATGATATTGTCCTCACTGATAACAAGGCCCCAGGTGTTGTTGTTGCTGGAGCGAACGAACTCGAGCGCGGAGCCATCCGGTTTGAAGCGATAGATGCCCTGCCCGAATGTGACTTCTTTTCCACCAACGTTCCCGCGAAAACCGGAGTAGCCGACCACACCCCAAATCCAGCCATCAAAGCCCATCCGCCAGTTGCTCGGGCCTGCGTGCGTGTCGCGCGTTCCCCACCCTTGAAACACGACTTTCCGCTCATCAGCCCGGTCATCCCCGTTCGTGTCTTTGAAAAACTCAGTTTGGCCTGAATGCGCAACAAGGATGCCGCCGTTCGAAAAAACAAACGTCGTTGGAACACTCAGCTTGTCGGCAAATACGGTGAATTTATCAGCCTTCCCGTCGCCGTTGGTGTCCTCGCAAATCTTGATCCGGTCGCGGCCTTCACCAAGGGGGCGCATGTCGTTCGGGTAATCGACGGTCTCAGCGATCCAAAGGCGGCCGCGTTCATCCCAAGTCAGCCAAATGGGCTTCACGATTTCCGGCTCAGCAGCGACGAGGTTCACTTCGAATCCCGGGAACGTCACCAGGCGCTTCATCGACTCCTCCGGGGAGAGCGGCTTCTGCATGGTGCGGATTGGCTCTGCCTGTGTGCCCCACCGCGCGCCCGCAACGTAGTTCGGCAGCGGGCCAGGAGCTTCCATATATTCGAAGGGCTTCAGCCCCGTCTTCGGATGCAGCTGGGTCGGAGAGTTGGCGCAAGCCCAGCGGATGCCACCTTCAACCAGCGATTGGAAGTCCGCGTTGCCCCAGGTGCGCTGGTCATGCCCCCATGCGGTATAGAACACGCGGCCTTTGCCATGTTCGCGAACCCATGTGTAAGGCTCCTTGCCCTTTTCATCATGCCGCTCTGCCAGCACCACGCGGTTGGAATTATGCTTGGTGTGGACGTAGCTCTCATCCCAGCTCTCGATCGCGGTGTGGCCTTTGATCGCAGGATGATCCGGGTTCACGATCGTTTCTTTGAAAACACCCGCGCCGTGGCTCTTGAACTGGCCACCCACCAGCGCGATGTACTTCTCCGAATTCAAGAAGCAGAATGAGGCGCAGTGCAACGGGATCAGCCCTCCGCCATTCTCGACGAACTGCAGCAAAGCCGATTCTTGTTCCGGGGAAATGCGGGTGTGGTTTGCAAAAATAAGGATGCCATCGTACCCAGCCAACTTCGTGGGATTCAGGTCGTCGAGTTTGTCGGTGTAAACCAGGTCGATCGCTTTTCCCGCCAACACCGGCTGGAGTTGCTTGAAGCGGTCCTCGGGCTTGTGGTGGTCATTGTCGCCCAGGAACAGGACGCGCAGCTCTCCTGCCTGGGCAGCATAAGAGGAGGAGGCGGCCGCGATTGCCAGCGCCAGCGCGCAGATAAACGGAAACAGCTTTAACATGGTTCTTCTTGTAACAGTCAGACGATCACGGCCACGAACGGTTACGTTCGCAGAGAGTGTCAGTGTCGAGCCTATCTTCCAGAGAGCGCCGCTTGCAGCCATGATGTTCCGCGCATTTGACATTGAATTTTTTCCTCTCGCGCGCGGCGGGCTGATCTGCTCTTTAAGAGCAACAACCCGTCACAAGAAATGTTGATCCATCAAGGATGAAGGGTGGCCCTAAAGTCGCGCTGCTGATTGAAACCTCGAACGCGTACGCGCGTGGTTTGTTGCGGGGCATCGTCGCTTACGCTCGCGAGCGCAGGCGCTGGTCTCTCTCGCTTTCAGAGCACACGCGCGGGGACAAAGCGCCTGCCTGGCTCTCCGAATGGGATGGCCAGGGCATCATCGCGCGCATTGAAAACCCTTCCATTGCCGAGGCGCTCAAGACACTCAAGGTTCCCATTGTGGATGTGAGCGCCGCCCGATTGCTTCCGCACTTGCCATGGTTCGAGACCGACGACGGCGCGGTGGCGCATCTCGGGGCTGAACATTTGCTTGAGCGCGGGTTTCGTCACTTCGCCTTTGCGGGTGACACACGCTTCAACTGGTCGAACTGGCGCCAGGAGCATTTCCAGCATTCAATTCGCGCGGCTGGGCGCGAGTGCGCCGTCTATTCGCCCTCAAGAAAGTTCGCCCCCGACGACGATAGGCAAATCGAAGACTTGGCTGAATGGATCACCGGGTTGCCGAAGCCCATCGGGATTATGGCTTGTTATGACTTTCGCGGGCAACAGGTGCTGGACGCATGTCGTCGGCGGGACATCGCCGTCCCAGATGAGGTGGCGGTGTTGGGCGTCGATAACGACGAACTCCTCTGCGAACTCTCGGATCCGCCTATGTCCAGTGTGATGCCGAACACCCACCGCACCGGCTATGAAGCGGCAGCTTTGCTCGACAAGATGATGGGCGGGTTGAAGGTCAAAGGCGAAACGCACCTCATTCCGCCGAGCGGTGTCGTTACGCGGCAATCAACCGACGCGCTCGCCATAGAAGATCGGAACGTAGCTCGCGCCATTCACTACATCCGTAAAAACGCCTGCAACGGAATCAACGTGCAGGATGTCATCAAAGCAGTGCCTCAATCCCGCCGCCTGCTTGAGCAGAAATTCAAGCAACTCATTGGCCGCACCCCGCACCAGGAAATTATCAGAGTGCAATTGGACCGTGTAAAAGAGCTGCTCACCCAAAGCGATCTTTCCCTCGAAGCAATCGCGGAGCACACCGGCTTCTCTCACGTCGAGTATCTCAGCGTCGCGTTTAAACGCGAAGCAGGGATGCCTCCCAGCAAATACCGCGCCCTCAACAGCCCGCGCTAAATCTCAACGCTTCAGCGAGGCTTTAAGTTGCGCGGGATCGCTGGTCGGTGGTTGGCACGCATTCCCTGTGCAAAGATAGACACTCGCGGGGCCAGCCTGCGGCTTCAACGTCCGCGCGAAAGGCTCCACCGGCCCAACCGTTCCGAGCACAACTTTGTTCGGCTGATAAACCTGATGCGCCGCCTGAATGAGGCTTTTCGCTGCCGATGATTTAGGATCGCCTGCAATCACCACCCGACGCGGCTCCTCCATCGAGAAATCAAGCGCAGCCAGCATGTTTGGCACCGCTTGTGGAAGCCTGTCCATCCGCTGGCTGAACGCGCGCAGTGTGTTGTCAGCCGCGTCTTTGAACTCCCCCCGCTCGGTGATTGCGCTTAACCGAAGAAAGGCGTGGGTGGTGACGGAATTGCCGGAAGGCTCCGCACCATCATAATCATCTTTGGCCCGCAGAATGAGATCCTTCGCTCCGGCGGGGGTTTGCCAAAACCCGCCCTCCTGCGGGTCGTAAAAAGTGCGAAGGATCGCTTCCCCGAGGTCGAGGGCAAATTGCAGATGTGCGGGATCCAAAGTCGCTTCATACAAATCCAGCACGCCCGCGAGCATGTTCGCATGGGCATCCAGCAGGAGCACATCGTCGCGCTCACCATCACGCCAGCGGCTGTGAAGCTTCTTTCCTTTTGCATCCCAAAGCTTCGATCTCACGAAGCGGAGGTTCTTCTCAGCCGCAGCCAGCAATGCCGGCTCCCCCAGCGCCACAGAAGCGCGCGCCATCGCCCCGAGCATCATCCCGTTCCAACTCGCGAGTATTTTATCGTCGAGGTGCGGGCGAACTCGCTTTGCGCGGCGCTCGAACATCTTCTTGCGCGCGGAGGCCAGTAGCGGTCGATCACTTTCCTGACGCAAAGGCGCGGCGATGCTTAACACATTGAGGTCCGGCAGCGGATCAGGATCACTGTGGTCCAGGAAGTTCCCTCGCTTCGTCACCCCAAAGTGTTCACTGGCCACGCGAAACTCGTCTGGGGTGAGCAGTTCCTTCAACTCCTGCTCTGTCCAGCAATAGAACTTCCCTTCCTTCCCTTCGCTATCGGCATCTTCAGCGGAATAGAAGCCGCCCTCAGGATACGTCATGTCGCGCAGCACGTATCGAATGATGTCGCGTGCCACCTCCGCCTGCTGCTGATCCCCGCTCACAAGGTAGGCATCGAGGTATAGCTGCACCAACTGCGCGTTGTCGTACAACATCTTCTCGAAGTGCGGCACCAGCCATTGCTGGTCCACAGAGTAGCGCGCAAACCCACCCCCGATCTGATCGTAGATCCCCCCTGCAGCCATGGCATCGCAAGTGTGCAATACCATATCCACCACTTCCTTGTTCCCTTGCCGCACTGCCCACCGCAGCAGGAAGGCCGGCTGGGTGGGGCGAGGGAATTTCGGAGCCGTGCCAAACCCGCCATGATGCGGATCGTACTCCCGCGCAAAGGTCCGGGCCGCCTTTTCCAAAATCCCAGGCGTCAGCAAAGTGTTGGGGTCGGCCTCGAGCTTGCCCAACGCCCCAAGCTGCTGGTGAATGTCCTTCGCGGACTCCTCAATCTCGGCCCTGCGCGTTTTCCAAACCTCCGCAAGCTGCTGCAGCAATTGCAGAAAGCTCGGCCTGCCGTACTTCGCTGTTGGTGGAAAGTACGTGCCACCGTAAAAAGGCTTCAACTCCGGCGTAAGGAAAACATTCAGCGGCCATCCCCCCTGCCCGCTCGTCGCCTGGACGAAGCTCATGTAGATCTTGTCCACATCCGGCCGCTCCTCGCGATCGACCTTGATGCTGACGAAGTGCTCGTTCAAATACGCGGCCACCTCCTCGCTCTCGAAAGACTCGCGCTCCATGACGTGGCACCAATGGCACGTGGAGTAGCCTATGCTCAAGAAAATCGGCTTATCCTCCGCTCGCGCCTTCGCGAAAGCCTCTTCGCCCCATGCAAACCAATCCACCGGGTTGTGCTGGTGTTGGAGCAGGTACGGGGACTTCTCCCGAGACAGTCGATTTGCGTGCTTGGCTGCAGGCTGATTGGTGGCCTTTCCCATCTTCTCTCCACTTCGCTTCAGGTGACGCTCCTGGCATCCGAGAAATGTCAGGGCGCAAAGCAGCGCCATTACTCGGGCGTAAGAGAGCATGTCTTAAGCTACGCGCAAAACCCGCTGCCGAAAAGCAGCGCGGCGTCGTTTAATGGTCTCCCTTGCCGTTCTTAACCATGAGCAGGCGCTCAATCCACGCAAGGATAAGCGCGGATAACACGAACGTGATGTGAATCATCACCTGCCAGAACACCGCGCCGTACGCCCCGTCATCACCTTTCAACCTGTCCACTTCGATAAAGGTCTTCAACAAATGAATGGATGAAATCCCGATCAGCGCCGTCGCAAGCTTCACCTTCAGCACACCCGCGTTCACGTGGGAGAGCCACTCTGGCTGGTCGGGGTGTCCCGCTAGATGCAACCGCGACACAAAGGTCTCGTATCCGCCAATGATCACCATGATCAGCAGGTTCGCGATCATGACCACGTCGATCAGCCCCAGCACGATCAGCATCACTTCCGTCTCCTTCAGGCTGGTCGCCTGCGCGATCAAGTGCCACAACTCCATCATGAAGCGGAACACGTAAACGCCCTGGGCAATGATCAGCCCTAAGTACAATGGCGCCTGGAGCCATCGGCTGAGAAAAATGAAACTGCCAAGAGTCTTCTGCTGGGTTCTGTTCCGGCCTTCGGCTCCGTTCATGCGCGGGTTATTTATGGCGCCACCTTCCACGTGTCTAGGGCAGAAGGATGGCAGATCGCGCCCGTTTGACCTTCTGACAGGTAAGGCTTAGCTTCTGAGCCAATGCTTGAGGCCCCAGCCAAAATATATGCGCGCTTTGTGCTTTTTGTTGCCGGAGATAACCGGCAAAGCGCGCCACTGACCCAGGCCCTTGCTGCCTTTTGCGATGATCACACTTCAACTGGCCTCTGTCAGATCATCGACGTGATCGATCGCCCGGACGCGGCTGAGCATTATGGCATCGTTGCCACTCCCACTCTCGTGCGGCTTAGCCCTGAGCCTCGCCGCCGCTTCATCGGAATGCCTGAGGCCGCGTCAGTCGAAGATTTCCTCCGGGTCTAATTAACCCGCAGCACCCCAAAGAACCCAATCTCCGTCAACCGCTCCACGTACACGGACAGCGCCTGCCCTGTGCCGTTAATTACGTTAGTCGTGAGCGCGCCTTCCGGAGTTGTGGCAAACGGCGTGGCGAGCCAGTCGCCATTCGCGGTCAGCTTCCGTCGAATCTCATACTTTTGCCCGGTCAAGCTTGGGAAGGTTAGTTGCAAGCGGGCGCCATTGGCGCTCGCAAGCTGAACCGAAGAGATCCTATACCCCAAGCCCGGCACAGTCACCGTCAACAAATTCGTTCGCGCATCAAACGCCGACGCAAAAGAGGGCAAATCCCGCCGCGCCGGCCCGACAATCACCTGTCCTGTGGGGCTATACTGCGAGCCATGGGTCGGGCAAACGAGTCGCCCTTGAGCGTTGCGCGGGTTCACCGGTTGATTCTCGTGCGTGCAACGCGCTTCGACTACCGCGAACTGGTTATTGCCCATATTCGTGATAATGACGTTGGGAATTGTCGTTGGCGTCCCAGGCAACCGGAGCCGCAAAGACCCATTTGTATTGCGAAGCGTCGCAAAGGTGGTCACTGACAATGGCAGTTGCACCAACGCATCATCCACTGCCAGCGCGCTGATGTCCGCGAAAGCCACTTGGTCCAAAATTCGGTCTGCGGCCGTGGAATAAGCCGCAATCATAGCGACCGTCTTGAGAAAATCTCGTCGGGAGGAGGGATGGAGCTGCATAATTCGTCTATTCTTAAATGGATCCGCGCGCTTCTAAGCAGGCGCACAGTTCGGCAATTGTCGCGATATTGCGCATCGCGCGCTCTCAAATCAATTACGAAAGGGACATGGATCCAAGGGCGCGCGCGAAGTCAAAGGAGTCCCTTGCTTTGTGAAAGGGGAACCCTTATTGTGGCGGTCATGGCCGATAGAGTCCCTTCGGAGGCAAAAGATTTTGAGCGCAACCAGAACGATCTGGAAACGCTCCAAAAGCGATTGGCCAAGCTGCAGGAACGCCGCACCGCCCTCAACGAGTTCGCGCGCTCCCAGACGGACAAGGCCACCCAGCAATCCGAGCAGCGTGAGGCTGAGCGCAAAGACTTCCTCCGCAAAAAGGAAAACGCTGACTCTCCAGACCCCCTCGCAAGTCCCAAGCGTTTGGAATAATCCAGAATTGCGGCCCTCTTGCGGGAATTCAACCCGCTCGACTCTGCCTTGATCCGGCGGATGCCCGAATGGCTGAGGGCTATCCAACCGCGCTGAATCCGTGCCCAATTGCAGCGAAAACTTTTTTGAAGATAAAGGTTGCGCACGGAGCCAAAGAAGCGGACTGTGCAGCCGTTCGTAAGATAGCTAGTAGTTTTAGGTCTGGTAAATCCTCAGGTGAACTTCCGTTCGGTGATGATTCGAAACCCGGTGGTCGGGAACAGTCTGGAGCAGCAGGGTTGATCTGTAGAACATCACAAGATGAGTAACAAACTGTTCGTTGGAAATCTTTCCTTCAACACCACCGAAAACGACCTCCAGGACGCTTTTGCCGCCCATGGAACTGTCGTCGAAGCCAACCTCATGATGGACCGTGCCACTGGCCGTTCCCGCGGGTTTGCCTTCGTCACCATGAGCACGAACGAAGAAGCTGAAACCGCAATCAACGCCCTGAACGGCAGCAACTTTGATGGTCGCGATTTGACCGTCAACGTGGCCAAGCCCCGCGAAGATCGTGGCAATTCTGCCCCTCGCTCAGGTGGCCGTCGTGAGTTCTCCTCACAACGCCGCTACTAAGATCGGAAGATAATTTCGTTCTCTCGAGGCCCAGCCGCAAAGCTGGGCCTTTTCGTTTTTTACCCCTGGCAAGTGATGTCCAATGACCGCTGCCACAAGGAAGAAAGGGCGCGCTCATTGCGGAGCGCGCCCAGTGACCGACGCACACGGTGCGCCACCTAACCCAAAATCATTTAAGAATTTGCCCTCGAATTTCTCCGCCAGTTTTCTGCTGGGAATGCACGTTGATGTAGGTGCGCTCATCAATAAGCTGGCCTAACTGCGTGGGGTTTAACGTCACGGAACCAGCAAAGGAGCCGTTCGTCCCCCATGCCCCGCCATTCAACGGGGCCAGATCTACCAGGACTGTTGCAGCCCCGCTGGTCGCGGCTGGCCCATGAATGTGGGCGTTCACTGCAGTAGCGTTCAACCCGCTGTAGGTCGCGTTCAGCGTGAGCCGGTTTCCAACCAACAAAAGCGTGGCATGCCCGCGCCCGCCGGTTTCGACAGAGTTTGGCCGCTCGAGAGCGCCAAGCATTGTGCTGTGCAGCACCACCGGGGCAATCTGCCCGCGAATTTCTCCACTGCCTTTGAACGGGGAGTGAATGTTCACGTAGGTGCGGCCTTCTAGGATCGCAGCTCGTTGCGCATCCGTGAGCGCCACCGTTCCTGCTAACGTGCCGTTGGTGGTCCATGATCCGCCGTTATGCGGGACGAGATCAATGAGCACCCCGGCAGGTGTTTCGGTGTCGGCAGGGCCGTGGATGTGGGCGTTATTTGCGCCCTGGCGGAGCCCGGCAAAATTAATGCTGAAATGTAGCAACCGTCCATCCAGAGCGAACAGGCCTGTGCCTGTCGCCGGGCTATCGACAGGGTCCGGTCGCTCGGCCGCTCCGCTTAATGAGGCGGACAGCGCAATCGCTGTCGTCTTGGGAAGGATTTGGCCGCGAATCTGGCCAGAACCAAACGTGCCGGTGTGAATATTCACGTAGGTAAGGTTGTCCAGCAGCATGGCTAGATCGTCATTGCTCAAAGTGACGCTGCCATTGAGCGTGCCATTGGTTCCCCAGGCGCCACCGTTGAAACTGCCAAGATCGACGCGCACCCCCGCAGGTATATCACGCGCCGCCGGCCCGTGAATGTGGGCCCGGTCAGCGGGTGATGTGAGATTTCGGTAGGTTATGTTGAAGGTGAGATTATTCGTGACGAGCATGAAGACGCCGATGCCCCGGCCCGGCGTGTTCACCGGATTTGGACGCTCTGCTGCCCCGGTAAGTTCCGCGACCCAGAGCACCGGCGCAATTTGCCCGCGAATCTCACCGCCGCGATGCATTGTGCTGTGGATGTTCACGTAGGTTTTACCTTCGAGGATCCACGCTTTGTGCTGTGCGTTTGTGAGTGTCAGGGAGCCGGAGAGGACACCGTTTGTTCCCCATGCGCCTCCATTATACGAGCCGAGATCGATGATCACACCCGCGCCGTTCGAAGCGCCTGCGGGCCCATGTATATGGGCCATGAAGGCGGGCTCTTTTAAGCCTGTGTAGCGGACATCAAAGTGCAGGGTGTTGCCTTCCAAACTGAACGTCCCGCTGCCGATCGCCGGGGTCTCCACGGCCGGCCGCTCAGCAGCTCCCGTCAGATGCGCTGTAAAGCCAATAGGACCATTCCCGGACATTTCGACGACGCGATAGAATTCCGCCCGATCGCGCGCAGGCAGAAAGACGCTGCTCGCAACCACATTGGTGGCAGGGCGCCAGACGCTGTCCTGTAAATCGCTCTTTGCTGTGACGGCAAAGGGGCCAACACCATTCGTCCAGGAAATGGTGACGCCCTCCGCCTCGCGCGTGACTTGCGTTAGCTGGAGGTTAGTGACTGCGGGAACGATCTTCAGCATCTTGCCTGTGGCGCCGCTTGGGCCGATGTTCGTGGCGGCAAAGACATAGACTTCACCAGCTCGGTCCTGGCCGAATCCTTTGAGCCACATGCCAAGGCCATTTCGATTGTCGCGGCCGATGCGGAAATCCTTGAACTCGGAGCGGTCGAGGTAAAAGAGGCGACCGTTCTTGCCCAACTCACCGGCGATGTAACGCCCGATAAGATTCGGCATGGCGGAGCCATAATAAACGTAGCCGCCGATGATGGAGATGCCATCGTTACGGTCGTACTGGGCCACTGGATCAATGACGTTGGGAGGAACAGGGAGAACTGGCTGGCTCGTGATGAAGCCGTTAGCGGAACCGTTCTGGTCAAAATAGAAGGTTCCTTCCTTCACGGGCCAACCATAATTGCCACCAGCAAATACGAGGTTGAGTTCTTCAACATCATTTTGCCCAACGTCACCGACCCACATTTCGCCGGTGCGTTGATCGAAACTCCAACCGAAAGGATTCCGGAAGCCGAGCGCGTAAATTTCTTCCACGCCGCCCTTGCCGAAGAACGGGTTTGTGGCGGGAATCCCGTACTGGCCGTTGCGGCCGGTGCGCGCATCCACGTCAATGCGGATGATTTTGCCGAGAATATTGTTGGTGTCCTGCGCGTTCCCACCGGGTGAGTGATTGGGCCCCTGGTCATCAGCGGAGCCGCCATCCCCAAGCGCAATGTAGAGGAAACCATCACGCCCAAAGTGCATTGCGCCACCGTTGTGATTGGATTCGGGCTGGTCGATGCGCAGGATTTCCCGGCGGCTGGCAGGGTCGATGCGGTGCGGGTTTTGAGGGTCCATACGCCATTCCGCAATGACAGATTGGTGGTTATTTGGAGCCGCCCCATGGATCATGAAATCTGCCATGGGGCCGTTTGGCTCTGAAGTGTAAGTGTAAACCAGGGGGTTTTGAGCGAAGTTCGGATGCACCGCCAAGCCCAGCAAGCCCCGCTCATCGTAATTGGGTGTCAATGGAACCAGGCGGCTGCGGACGTCAAGAGCTGGGTCGGAGACACGCACGCTGTTGGTCAGCATGTAAACAAAGCCAACCTGGTCATACACAAGGATTCTGCCGCTGTTATCGTCAGGAAGAGCCATTCCCAAGGGGGAGACGACACCGTCGAGCACGACTTGAAGTTCGATGGTGGTGTCGCCCTTCTGAATGTCAGGGAGTGGATTCGTGATGCGTGCCCCGGTGGACGCAACTGTGAAGGTGATCGGAGCCGAAGTGGCGTTCGCTCCTGCGGCAGAGAACGCCTTTGCGGTAATGGTGTAGGAACCTGCCCCGAGATTTGTGGTCAGCGAAAATGGTGAGGTGGTGACAGAACCGAGAAGGTCTGCCCCTTTGTAAAATTCGATCCTCGAAATTGTGCTTCCTTGAACAGTGGCGGTGGCAGAGATCGTTATGGAGCCGGGAAGCAACGTCGCGTTGTTGGCCGGAGCGGTAATGGATACTGTAGGAGCTGAAGCAGCAGCAGGCTCGACAACAATCGTGCCCTGCATATGCGGATGAGGGTCACAGATATACGGGAAGCTCCCGACCGTGTTAAAAGTGCGGGTGTAAGTCTGGCCAAAACCAAGAAACCCGGAATCCCAAAGGCCGGTTGTGCTCGTGCTGGTATGGCCGGTGGCATCCCGGTTCCTCCAGATGACGCTATCCCCCACTTTAATAGTGACGGAAGCCGGTTCGAACGCGAAGTTTTGGATGTCAACGGTGACGTTTGCCGCCCGACTGTTCAGCACAGCGAGCAGGACCAACAGCATGATGGAAGCGATTCGTGCAAGCATAAGAATTCCTCGAAGGGCCAGAGCATGCGCTGTTCTTTGCCGTTGTGGAACAGGCGCCACCCCCACCTCCATGTTGATGAGAGGATCGAGAAGATGATTTGGTTCCCGAGGATTGAAGTTTTTCTCGTGGGGAACCAAATGCCTCGCTCAAGCCTCATATTCTCAAGATGAACGGATATGGGTTCGGACTTTGAAGACGTTGTGGAGCTTCATTATGCCGGGCTGTACCGTTTCGCGCTGAGTTTGACTCGGCAGGAGAGCGAAGCATGCGATTTAACCCAGCAGACCTTTTACATTTGGGCGCAAAAAGGGGGGCAAATTCGCGACGAAACGAAAATCAAAGCGTGGTTGTTCACCACGTTGCACCGGGAATTTTTGGGGCGGCAAAAGAAAGTCACTCGGTTTCCGCATCTCGACTTGGAAACGGCCGAAGGGGAGCTGCCTGAGATGCCACCGGCTGCGGAGCAAAGTTTCGACACGCAAGCTGTGCTGGAAGCCCTGCAACGGATTGAGCCAGGATTCCGGGCGGCAGTCGCGCTGTTTTACCTGGAAGAGTGCTCGCACCCAGAAATCGCTCGAATTCTTGAAATTCCACTCGGCACTGTTAAATCGAGGATCTCGCGAGGTGTCGCGCATCTTCAAAAACTCCTGTTAACCGCGAAACGGGAGGATAGGACAAAGCCATGACACGCGAAGAAGCAAAACAGGCGCTGCATGGCCATCGCGCGGAGTCATTGGATAGAAACGACCCTACCATTCGCGAGGCGCTCGCCCTGGTGGCCACTGACAGAGAGCTTCGGGAATGGTTTGCGAGGCAGGAAGAATTTCACTTATCAGTGGCAGCGCAACTACGCCAAGTCATTCCGCCCGCAGGTTTGAAGGAGCAGTTGCTGGCGCAACGCAAGATCACGCGCCAGGTGTTCTCGCGCCGTGCGCTGGGGATCGCGGCGGCCGCCGCGGGAATTGCGCTTCTGATTGGTGTTATCACCCACCGCGAGCCCACGGAGGAGCAAACAGTGGCCAGCTTCCAGGCACGGATGGTCAGTTTCGCTTTGCGGCAGTACCGGATGGACCTTGAAACCTCGGAGTATGCAGCCGTTCGCGCGCATCTTTCCCGCGTTGGCGCGCCGGCCGACCTCTCCATCCCACAACCGCTCACGCAAGTGGGCGTCAAAGGTGGCGCTGGATTGAAGTGGCATGGGAAGCCAGTTGCCATGGTTTGTTTCAATGGCGCGGGGACAAGCACCCGCTACCTCTTTGCCCTGCAAGATAGAGGCTTGGCTGGAGAGCTAGGAGAAAATGCGGTTGTCGAGCCTTACAAAGGAGTGAGCATCGCGCGTTGGGCGACGGGTGGGACTGTCTATTTGTTAGTAAGTACGGAGGACCAAAGCGCGCTCTTCCGTTTGCTTTCGGCAACCAGATCAACGCGCTTGCGCGTAGCCTTCGCTGATGCTGGTGCGTTTGAGCAGCCAATAATAATCAGCCGCCTCGCCTCCTGAAATTTTAAAAGGAAGATCCGCGCCATCCGGGCGATGAGGTTTGCGTGTGCTTGCAGAAACCCATCGATGCGGCTCGGCGTGACCGTCGGCGTAAGTGAGGTTCGCTGCGCCGTTGTGATAAGAGGCTGGAAGGTCGTTCCATTCGTAAGTGCCCGCGCGATTCAAAAAATAGCCGTCATTGATGCTGTCCGGGTGCTCTTCAATGAAGACGAAGATTTGCGCCGCGGCCGTGAAGTCGCTCATTCGAAGGTATTGGCGGTAGGCAGGGTTGTTGACGTTGTCCCCGGAGCGAGTGAATTCCCCGGCATCACCGACCATTGCGTTCATAGAAACACTCCGGGATCGCTCCCTGTAATTTGCCGCACGCTGGACTTCACTGAGAGCGGTGTCATTTGGGCAGCGGTAGATGCGGCTGTTCCGCCCAACGAATTCGCCGAGCGCAGCATGGGTGTTGAGGGTTGCGTTCGTGTTCTCCGGGTCGGCTTCCCAATTCAGCACACTGTTTGCCCAATTGTAAGTTTCGCCACGGGCAAGGATCTGCCGAATTTCAGCGCCGCCGAGGTTGTAGGCGAGGCGATCCTGAAAATCATGCGCGTAGCTGGCCCAGGCGAGATTGAGTTGCCGCAGGTTGTTAAGGCAGAAGGTTTGGGCGCCCTGGGCTTTGGCGCGGGAGAGAGCTGGCAAAAGCATGCCCGCGAGCAGCGCGATGACCGCGATCACCACGAGCAATTCGATAAGGCTGAAACCCCGCTGTGAGCAGCGATTGAACCGCATTCCTTCCTCCCAACTGGCCCACTCTACTGTGCGCGGAGAGGTTTGCAATCGCGCGTATGTTCCGAATAATTGCGCCCATGGCAGGGAAGACCATAAAAAGAGGGAGCAGGGACCGGGACGAAGAGCGGTCAGTTTCCGCGCGGGAGTTCGCCAGCAAGCTGAGGCGGGTAGCTGATGCAGTCGAAGCTGGCAAAAGCTTTGTCGTGCAGGTGAAGGGCGAGCGGATCCGCGTTCCTGCGGATGCGCTCCTCAGCATCGAGCATGAGCGGGAGAAGGGGATTGAAGAGTTGGAGCTGCAGCTTCGCTGGTCCCGCGAGTGATCCCTACTCCGTCGTGCCATACCGCGGCGCTGGAAAGCTCCCCGGCATCGAGGTTCTTGCGTCGTAAGGGAAACTCTTTAGCTTGGACGGATGGCGCGGTTCGTTGGCAGGTCCAATGATTCTGAACGGCCTCAGACGAATGCTGTTATTGAAAACGAACCAACTGACGCCAGGCGAGCGCCTGCGTGAACCTGCCGTTTAAAGAGTGGGCCATTCACAAATCCAGAAGCATCGGCGTAAACGGAAGGAGGGGGCTTTCGCCCGCGCCTGCGACACCGCAAGTGATCCCGTGCTCTATGGGATACTTCTGCTCTCTCCATGGTTCTTCGGAGCGTCGTCACGGCTGGCTGCAGGAGGCTTTGCCTGCGCCGCGATCATCTTCGGCAGCTTGCAGTTTCTTCGTCTGAGAACGAGCCAGAGCGCGCCTCAAGTATCGAAGCCAGTTCGCGTGCTCGGTTGGTTGAACGCTGCCTTGTTGATGTACGTGGCGATCAGCGTCGCGAACGCACGCGCGGTGTTCAGCTACGACGAACTCGCATTCAATTACCGCGACAACATCTCCTGGCTTCCCGCTAGCTATCATCAGCCCGCCACGCTGAACCGGCTCCTACAACTCACCGGCTTAACGGCGCTTTTCTGGGGATTGCGCGCGTGGCTGCTGCGGGCTTCAAGCTCGGGGGAATGGGCTCTGAATGAGAAGCGGTTGAAACGCTTGATGTGGGCTTTGGCTATAAATGCGACTGTTATGACGGCCATTGCGTTTGCGCAACGAGGGTTGCGCGCCACCGAGATCTTGTGGACGTTCCCAAGCAAGTGGGGGAGCCGCGTCGCATTCTTCGGCCCGTTTCCTTATCGCGGCAACGCGGCTCAATACTTCAATCTGGTGTGGCCGATGGTTCTAGGATTTTACCTTTACCTTAACCGCGCGGCTGGGCCGACACGCAGGGATGGCCCGCACCTGTTGGCAATTCCACTGTCCGTGGTTGCGCTTGCTGGGGCGATCGGATCATTGAGCCGAGGTGGGGCCCTCGCGGCAGGGGTGATGGCGCTCGCGCTCGTGGTTTGGGTTTCCTGGAAAGTGAACTGGCGCCGTGCGCTCGCCGGTCTTGGAGCCGCCATGCTGGTGCTCGTGGTTGGGGCTTTGCTTGCAGGGCCGCATCTGCTCAGCCGGTTCCGGGAATCAGACGTGACCTTAAGCGGACGCGCTCCGCTTTACGAAAACGCCCTAAAGATGCTCAAGGATTTTCCGCTCTTTGGCGTGGGCCAAGGATCGTTCGGGCCAGTTTATTACACTTACCGGGAGTCCTTCGACCAACTCTGGCAAGCCTACGCTCACAACGACTGGCTGGAGGCGCTGGTCTGCACCGGCATCGTCGGCTTCACCCTCCAACTCGCTCTTCTCACTACCGTGCTCTACTGCGGGTTTCGCAAAGCAGCTCCCAGCGAAACGGAACCGCTCTCCATCGGCATCGCCGTGGCGTTGCTCGGTTGCGGCCTGCAAGCAGCCTTTGATTTTCCATTCCAGATCTACGGCATTGTTCTCCTCTTCACCGCGGGTTGCGCAATTTTGACAGCGCTCAACTTTCCGCCCACCGGCCACTCCCCAAGGATGGACCTCAAATGAGCAGCCGGAAACGTGTCACAATCGTGAACGAGTTTCCCGGCCAGGAGAGCGACCGCATGGCGGCGGATCTGGCAGTGGAGTTGCAGCGACTTCTTCCCGAGCATCAGGTTGTCTCCATCAATGGCCTCATTGCGAAATACCGTCCTGGTGGGCTGAAGCCTTCACGATTGCTGAACTGGGTTTACCTACACGCCAGAGTGGGCTGGGAATGTTTGTTCCGCCCTCCTGAGACGTTGATCGTAGTTTCATCCCCACCTCTTATACAAATCACCGCAGCAGCGCTCGGTTCGCTTCGCAATGTCCGAGTCGTTTCGTGGTTGATGGATTATCATCCCGAAATTGAAGCGCGCATGGTTGAGCGGACTTCCAGAGGGATCGCGCGCCTGCTCAGATCTGTTGATAAGGTGGCGTTGGATCGCACCGCACTTGTGGTGACGTTGGATCCAGCGATGGAAGGCTTGCTGCGCGCTAACGGTTATCAGCGGGACATAATTGTGCACCCGACCTGGGCGCCAAGCGCGGTGCGAGCCTTGAGCGAAGTGGCTGGCGATGACGTTGGTGGAACCCTGCGGCTGATGTTCGTCGGCAACCTTGGGCGCAGCCATAGCCTGGAGACGTTTGAGGGGTTGCTGAAGCTGTTGCCTGGAAAAGTGAACCTCCTTGCCCTGGGAGCTTCGGACCTGGGGCTGGCTCAGTTTCGTGCTTTGGCAGAGCGCGCGGGGATTCCATTTGAAGGGCATGGACGGTTGCCGTTCGCTGAATTCAAGCAACGGATCGCGGAGTTCAAACCTCATTACGGGCTTGTTTTCATGCATCCGAGTTCAGGTGGGCTGGTGTCACCCAGCAAGTTCGTCACCTATCTCCAGCAGGGGATTCCCATATTGTATGTTGGTCCGGAGGGATCGAATGCATGGCTCGCCTGCTCGCGCTTTGACGCGGGGCTGGCGGTGAGCGCAAGGGCGAGCGAAGCGGAACTGCGGGAAGCGGCCTTTAAGGTCAGCTCTCCGGAGCGTCACCAGAGTTTTCGAGGCGGAACCCGCGCTGCGTTAAACTTTTTCAACTCACATGACGCAACAACATTGGCAACAGCGCTGGTAAAAAAACTATGGCCGAAGTGAGGATCGAGCGAATCACACTCGACGATGTGCCGCGTGTGGTCACGGCGCACATAGATGCTTTTCCTGGATTCTTCCTGACGACACTTGGGCCCGGGTTCCTGCGCGCGTTCTACCGGGCATTTACAGATGAGCCGACCGCGATATCTCTGAAAGCTTCAAGCCCTGAGCATCCGTTGCTGGGATTCGTGGTGGGCACGGTTGAGCCTGATGGCTTTTTCAAGCGCCTGTTGAAACGCCGCTGGTGGGAATTTGGAACGCATGCCGCGATGGCTTCCTTGAAAAATCCGGCTTATACCTCACGACTGCTTCGCGCGGTGGCTTACCGCGGCGGCCCGGACCGGCCTGAGGGCTTTGCGTTGCTCAGCTCGATTGCGGTGCTTCCGGCGGCGCAGGGGAAAGGCGTGGGCAAAGCGCTTGTGAGTGAGTGGAAGCGGCTGGCGGTTGAGAACGGCAGCCCGGGTTATTATCTAACCACCGACGCAGTCGGGAATGATCCAGTGAACCATTTTTACCAATCGCTGGGGTTGAAGCTGACCTCTTCATACACCACCAAAGAGGGGCGGGTGATGAACCTTTACAGCCAGAAGCTAAGCCAATGACCGTTCTGGAGGCGATCCGCAAAAGCGCGGAATTCCTGGAGAGGAAGAACATTGAATCGGCGCGCTTAAATGCTGAGTTGCTCCTGGCGCATGTGGTCAACTTGCCACGCCTTAAGCTCTACCTGAACTTCGAGCGCGCACTTTCCGAAAATGAAGCGGACACGCTGCGGGATCTAGTAAAGCGACGCGGCTCGGGAGAGCCGCTGCAACGCCTGACTGGGAGCGTCTCTTTCTGCGGGCATGAGATTGCCACACCGCCCGGAGCGCTTATTCCCAGACCGGAAACGGAGATCCTTGCTGAGATGGGTTGGTCTTTTCTCCACCGCCTCGACAAACCCGAGTCGTGGTTCATTGACTACGGGGTTGGGTCGGCGTGCTTGTCCATCGCAATTGCGAAAGGAGCCCCGAAGGCGCGCGGAGTGGCGGTGGACGTGTCAAAAGCAGCTTTGGAAATTGCGGCGGCAAATATTGCCAGAGCTGCTGTTCCAGTAGAGGTGATGGAAAGTGATGGATTTTCTCAGCTGAACCCCGAGCTGCAGAAATTCGACCTCATCGTCAGCAACCCTCCCTATATTCCCACGGCGGAGATTGAGACGTTGTCTCCCGAGGTGCGAATTCATGATCCCCGTGAAGCTCTCGATGGTGGCGCTGATGGGCTGGAGTTTTACCGGCGATTGGCCGCGGAAGGCGCCGCGTGGTTGGTTCCAGGAGGGAAGTTGATGGCCGAGTTTGGTGATGGGCAGGAGACTGCCATTGAAAAGCTCTTCAGCGCGCGTGATTGGATTGTGGAAGAGATTCGCGCGGACTACACTGCGCGCCCGAGATTTATAACAGCTCGCCCTCGAACGAGCGGCGAACCTCAACATGGATAGTTTACTCATCAGCGGTGGCCGTCCCCTCGAAGGGGAAGTTGCAATCAGCGGCGCAAAGAATGCCGTGCTCCCATTAATGGCCGCGGCTTTGCTGACGTCCGAACCCTGCACGATTCGCCGCGCTCCCGACCTGAGCGACGTGCGCTTCATGGGGGAAATCCTGCGATCGACTGGAGCGGAGGTGCAGGTGGAGGGGGGAGTGGTGCAGGTGCGCGCCGGAAAAGTAAAGCCCTTCGGTGATTACGAACTGGTGCGCAAAATGCGCGGGTCGATTTGCATCATGGGTCCCCTGCTCGCGCGCTTGCGCAAGGCGCAGGTTTCCTTGCCGGGCGGCTGCGTCATTGGCTCAAGACCGATTGACCTTCACCTAAAGGGATTTGAGGCCTTAGGCGCCAAGATCACCGTCAAGGAAGGGTATGTAATCGCCCAAGCGGACAAGCTGACCGGCGCTGATATTTTCCTCGGTGGCAGGTCCGGTCCCACGGTTCTCGGCACAGCGAACGTCATGATGGCTGCTAGCCTGGCCGATGGTGTGACAACAATTCATAGTGCGGCATGCGAACCGGAGGTCGTCGACCTTGCCGATTTCCTGAACGCCATGGGCGCGAAGATCACGGGTGCGGGCAGCCCAACGATTCAGGTGGTTGGGGTGAAAGAACTTCATGGCGCGGAACACACAGTTATTCCTGACCGAGTAGAAGCGGCCACCTTTGCAATCGCAGCGGCGGCCACAAACGGCGATGTCACCATCACCGGTGCGCGGGTGGATCATTTGCAGGCAGTGCTCGACAAACTGCGGGAGGCAGGAGTCCGCATCGAGCGGACGGGCCCCAATTTACGCGTGAGGCGTGGACGCTTGAAGGCCGTCGATTTAACGACCCAGCCTTACGCCGGTTTCCCAACGGATGTGCAGGCCCAGATGATGGCGCTAATGACGCAGACAAAAGGCATCAGCATCATCACGGAGCGCATCTTTGAGTCGCGTTTCATGCATGTGCCGGAACTCGCACGCCTGGGCGCAGAAATCGCGATTGAAGGACCGAGCGCGATTGTGAAAGGTGGCCGCGCCTTGAGTGGGGCGCCAGTCATGGCAAGCGACCTGCGGGCATCGGCGGCGCTGGTGATCGCCGGCCTAGTGGCTAAAGGGGACACGCTGGTGAAGCGCATCTATCACCTGGATCGTGGCTACGAAAACATTGATTCGAAGCTTCGAGGTCTTGGTGCTAAAGTCCAACGTGTCAAAGAAGAGAACGCTTAAAGCAAGATTCGATTAACGGCGACCCCTTGACGGGTTCTGAGGCTAGCTGAAAGGTTAACCCATGCGGTTGATCGTTTTCCTTTCACTCCTCTGCGCTTCAGTAACGCTGCCAGGGTGGGCTCAGGTTAAAGTCGCTTCCCAGGCCCGCTTTGATCTGTCTGCCGACACCGCTGCCGGCGCATTGACTCAAGGCGAATTCATCGAAGGGGACGGTTCGTTGGACAGGATGAACTGGCGTCCTGCCGCCGAGCAACCACGCACCTACACTGCCAACTTCGGCATCACGCGTTTCTCCTGGACGACTGTTGCTCTCCGTTTTGTTCCTGAGCGCACAGGTTTTGTGACGCTCTCTCTAATGGGTCCGTGGGAAGAGGCCACACCGGGTAGCGGGACGATCTATCGGCAGGAAATCCTCTGGGACGCTTTTTCGGCAGAGGGAACCTCCCTGACCAATCCGGGATTCGAAGCTGGCACAGCCACGAGCGCCACCGGGTGGAGCGGCGGGACACCGCAAACAGCTTACGTATGGGCTACACCGCTGGAGGGCTCGCGCATGCTCCGCACATGGCACAATGGAGCGTCCACACGCACACTCCGGGTGACCGCGGGAACGCCGGTGACACTGCGAGTTTCTGCCCGTTCTTACCTGCCACCGGATTACCAGGATATGAAGCCGCTCGGTAAGAACACTCCCGCGCATGAGACAGCTCGGAGATTCATGCGCGGCGCCAACCTAGGCAATTACCTTGAAGCTCCCCCGAATACATGGGGCACCATCGTTTACACAAAGGAAGATTTCCGGCTAATGAAGCAGGAAGGGTTTGATCATGTGCGGCTGCCGATCGCGTGGCATTATTACGCGGGCGCGGCTCCTGAGCACAAGCTCAGCACCAACATTTTCCAAAAGGTGGATTTTTTGGTGACGAACGCGCTTGCCGCCGGATTGTCTGCGATGATCAACATTCATCACTTCGACGACTTCACGTCCAACCCTGCTGCCAATACGAACAAGTTCTATGCAATTTGGAGGCAAATCGCTGCACGGTACGCATCCTTCCCAAAGGAGGTTGTTTTTGAGTTGCTGAATGAGCCTATGGCAGCGGCAACGACTCCTGTGCTGAATCCTATCTATGCTGAAACCATTCGGCAGATCCGGGAGACCAACCCCAACCGCACAATCTTCCTGGGGCCAAGCCAATGGAACTCAATCAACGAACTGCCTAACCTTAAATTGCCCGAGACAGAGAACAACGTGATCGTGACGGTGCATAGCTATGAACCGTTCAACTTCACGCATCAAGGAGCGACTTGGACGAGCCCGGAAGTCGCGAAGCTCCGCGGGATTGTTTTCCCAGGCCCGCCTTCCACGCCGCTCACACCTCCGTCAGGCATTTCTGCGGGCTTAAGCAACTGGATTGCCTCTTACAACACCCTGCCCACTGAGCGGAATCCCAGCAGCGCCGCCGCGTTCCACAGCCGGTTAAAAATGGCGCAGGAGTGGAGCGAGTATTATGGACGGCCCGTTCACGTTGGCGAGTTCGGGGCCTACGAACTGGCCGATCCCCAATCGCGCGCAAACTTCTACGGCGCAATGCGGGAAGTCATGGATGAGTTCGGCCTCGGCTGGGCAATCTGGGATTGGAAGGCTGGTTTTCACTACATCAAGAACGGTCAACCTGATCCAATTCAGCTTCGGGAAGCGCTCTTCCCGAAGGGCAAGCTCCGGACCAGCGCGCGAGGGAAAATTGAAATGAATAGCGCGATCGGAAAAACCCACGTGATCCATCGCAGCTTTGCCTTGGGCAACCCGGCAGGATGGCGGCCCGTTTCCACACAAACTTTGTCATCACCTCAACTCATCTTTGAGGATGCTGAAGTGAGCGAGAGCGGCAAAGCGTTCTACCGCTCGGAATGGATCAAGTAGAATTACGTTACCGCGGGCGGATAAGCAGTTCTTCCACAATCGCGTGCTGCGGGAGGTTGATCGCCAAGAGCGCGCAAGCCGCCACGTCATCAGGCTTGAGCATACGAGCCCGAGCTTCGGCTGGCGGCGGTGATGGACGCTTATCGAGCAAAGGCGTGTCGATGTCGCCGGGCAAAAGAGCGCTAGCGCGAACGCCGTTCCCGCGTTCCTCTGCATTGATCGCCTGCGTCAGGCCGAGCATCCCAAATTTCGACACCGCATACCCAGGTCCGGCTTTAGGGCTGGCTTGCTTGGCTGCGTCCGAGATGACATTGACGATGGTGCCCGACTTCCGTTCGCGCATGGCAGGAAGGAATGCCTGGACACAATAATAGGCGCCGTTCAGGTTCGTGTTCAGCATGAGATGGTAATCCTCATTGCTTAAAACCTCCAGGCTGCGTTTGGGAACATTGGTTCCGGCGGCGTTCACCAAAACTTCCACTGGGCCGCATTCTTTCTGAACGCGCTCCGCCATTGCTGTCACTGCCGCGATATCGCCGATGTCACAGGCGTGCACGAGGGTTTTGCCACCTTTGCACAGGCGAGCGGTTTCTTCTAAAACATCGGAACGGCGACCCACGAGAGCCACCGTCCAGCCTTCCTTCGCGAGCGCCACAGCGACCGCACGGCCAACACCGCTGCCAGCCCCGGTAATGACTGCTGTCTTCATATTACTTCGGGACCGATGGAACGGTTAACCACCGGCGTTCTTTTGCGGATTGCAGCGCGCAATCCATAACCGCCTGCGCAACGGCGCCATCATAGAATGATGGGCGGCAATCTCTTCCTTCGCGGATAGCTTCGAGCCATTCCCAGGTTTGATCGTAACGCCAATTGAACAACGGATCGCCTACTTCCGGGTCACGCGGCGAACCCGGAACCTTCAGGAAGTCTTGTGGGATTTTCACAATGCGCGCGCCTTTTTCGTTGCGCTTGGCGATCTGCAGTTCGTGCGGTTGGCCAGTATAATACACCACGCTGGCCTCGCTGCCATTCACCTCGACGTAATCCGGGCTGTGCGCGCTTTCGCCACGGCCGGTCGCCATTTTGGTGCTCTCGAGCACGCCAGTGGCGTTGCTGGTAAAGCGCGCGAGAATACCGACCCAATCCTCGAGTTCATTCTTCTGGCTGTCGCGAACCTGGTGAACGCGGTGAGTGTCGGCAACGAGTTCTTTGAAAGTGCCAATCAGGTTATGAGCAAAGTCAATGCGGTGCGACAGCATGTCACCCAGTTCGCCGCTGCCCGCGAGCTTCTCCACCTGGCGCCAACCGATTGCGCGAGTGCCCCAATCCTGAAGGCGAGCGTTCCGGAAGTGATAAGGCTCGCCCAATGCGCCCGACTTCACCAGATGCTCAAAGTAGCGCATTGCGGGCACGAAGCGGTAGGTGAACGCCGTCATGTGGCGGACGTTGGCTGCTTTAGCGGCTTGGTACATCTCCACCGCCTCAGCGAAGTTCAGCGCCAGCGGCTTTTCGCAGAAAATGTGTTTGCCAGCTTTAGCAGCGGCGATCGCTATGGGGGCGTGAAGGAAGTTCGGGGTCGCGATAATAACACCCTGAACATCATCGCGCCTCAGAACCTCATTGTAGTCGCTGGCGCAAGCGGCTCCGGGGCATTCCTTGCTGGCGCGGTCCAGCACACCTTGGTTCGTGTCGCAGAGGGCGGTGACCTTCACGTCCGGGGAGACAGCAAGGCCAGGGAGATGGTTTTGGAGAGTGATGCCCCCTGCCCCAATAATCGCGATTCCGAGTTTCATCAGTGAATGGGAATAGATCCCGAAGCGCTTGGAGTATCAGAACGCCCCCGGCGGCGCAATGCGCAGTTAAAGCCAACCGATCAGCCCGCTAACTCGACGTCGCGCATCACTCGTGCGCGAGGTTCCGGCAACGTAAGACGCTGTTCGTGTGCGGTTCTCACAAGATCCTCTACGATCTCAGCGAGTTTCGTGAAAGCCTCGACCGAGGTTGCCCCATGGCAAACGCCACCAGCGGGGAACAAGTCCGGGCAATAACCGACGTACGCCTGATCGTTGCTGCTCCAGCGCACAAACATTAGATACTCATCCTGCTGATTCATGCTTCCACAGCTTTAATTGCGTTGCGCGCCTGTTTTTCCTGATAATGCTTCGCGTCGTCTCCAGGGTGACCGGAAAGAAGCACAAAGCCGGGGAAGTTCGGATGCCGGTACTTTCTATGGCTTCCCTTTCCCCCGTGAATCTGGGTAAACCCAGCATGTTCAGATCTTCGATAACCGCAACTTGCGCGGCACACGGGAAATATGCCAGTGATTGCCGAATCGAGCGAGGTTAGTTTTTAAGTGCCTCCCGACGGTCAGGTGTGCAAGTGGTTTGCTTTCACAATTGTCTGCCATTAATGTCAGACAGATGAAGACGATTACCCTGCGCACCCTGCTTCGGGAACCGCAGAAAGTAAAACGCCTGACGCGAACGGGAGCAGCTGTTCAAGTCACAGATAAAGGTGAACCGCTCTGGATCATCGGCCCAGCGCCCACACGTGAGGCGGATGACCAAAGAGCACACGCCATCGACGAGATTCTCGATGAGGTTCTTGCGGAGTCGCCATCCCCGATTAGCGCAGCGTCTCTTCTCGAAGCTTCTCGGCGATGAGAGCATACGCTGATAGCAGCTTTTTGGTTAGATTGATCACCGCAGAATCAAGTTCGGCTCAAAGCATAGCTGCATATCGCCAACTTGGCCGTCCGGCTTTGTTCTTTCTAGGGCTCCACGCACTTGAGGTGCAAACAGCGATTCTTCAACGCGCATTTGTGGAACGACGAAATCTCTCCGGCCCAGAACGCTTGGAAATACGTCGAAGGCGCGACAGCTCCTTTGGGCGGCTACAGGCTTTGATTAAGCGAGGAAGCCTCGTTGAGGTGGAAGTCGACCTCGCAGTGGCCTTGAACACTGCTAAGGAACTCTCCCTAAAGCACACTGAACAGCTCGGATTGCGATCGATCGACCTTCTGCATGTTGCATGCGGGATGCTCCTAAAGACTGAGGTCTTCCTCACCAACGACAAACGTCAGGCAGTGTTGGCGCAAGCCGAAGGAATACGCACTGAGATGGCGGAATAGGCCAGAAAAACGAAAGGCTCCCGTCATGGGAGCCTTTCACTAATTCGCTGCAGGAAAGCGCTAGACCTTCACCCACTGACGGGTTTTGGCGGATTCTTCAACGGCTTCCAGAACGCGCTCGTTCCTGAGGCCATCTTCGAAGGTCGGCTGAACGGGTTTGCCATCAATAACCGCGTTCACGAAATCGGCAATGGTGTGCACAAAGGTGTGCTCATAACCAATGATGTGGCCAGGAGGCCACCAGTTCCCAACGAACGGATGAGCGCCGCCTGGCTGCGTAACCAAAATGTCGCGGAAGCCCTGGCGATCCGCTGGATCTTCATTGTTGAAGAACTTCAGGCGGTTCATGTCTTCGAAATCGAAATGCAGTGAGCCTTTAGAGCCGTTGATTTCAACTTCGATGTGGTTCTTGCGGCCGAGAGCAAAGCGAGTTGCCTCAAGGTTCGCCAACGCGCCGTTCGCGAAGCGGCCCATGAACATGGCGGCATCGTCCACTGTGACTTTCCCCATCTTGCGGCCCGCTTTTGCGCCAAGACCATCGCCTTTGCCGCCGGAATCCTGGATCGGACGTTCTTTGATGAACGTGTGCATCAGACCGCAGACTTCCTTGAATTCGCCCACGAGGTAACGCGCGATGTCGATGATGTGCGCATTGATGTCGCCATGTGTGCCGCTGCCGCTAACGCCCTTCTGCAAGCGCCAGACCAGAGGAAACTCAGGGTCCACGATCCAGTCCTGCGCGTAGCGGGCGTAGTAATGGTAAATATCACCGAGCGCGCCCTCCTCGATCATCTTCTTGGCCTGGGCGATCGCTGGAATGCGGCGGTAGTTGTGGCAAACCATGTGCACAACTTTGGCCTTCTTAACGGCCGCGAGCATTTCCTCGCATTGAGCGACATTGAGCGCGAGCGGCTTCTCGCAAAGGATGTGCTTGCCGGCTTTAGCCGCAGCAATAGCGATCTCTGCATGGGAATCGTTCGGGGTGTTGATGTCGATGATGTCGATGTTTGGATCTTCGACAACTTTGCGCCAATCGGTGGAAGCGGTTTCCCAACCGAGTTGCGCGCGAGCAGCCTCAACGCCTTGCGGATCGCGGCCGCAAATGACTGCGAGTTTCACGTCCGCTTTGAGTGGGAAAAAATGAGGGGCCTGCCGCCATGCGTTCGAGTGCGCTTTCCCCATGAAGCGATAGCCGATCATCCCGACGCGTAACGTTTTGGGCATAAAATGGTTTTAAAGTAGGAGTTGAATACGGTTCGGCGGACTTTATAGTGACGCCCGATTTTGAAGTCAACGAATGACTTCCTCAGCGGCTGCGTGTCCAAAGCTTTGGCGTGAAAGACGTTAACTGCTTGTGGAATTTGCCCTTCGCATGCGCGAAGGTAACCGTTCTGAGAAAGTTGG
Source organism: Candidatus Methylomirabilota bacterium (assembly GCA_035627835.1). Classification (GTDB taxonomy): domain Bacteria; phylum Verrucomicrobiota; class Verrucomicrobiia; order Limisphaerales; family SXQI01; genus DASPKX01. The sequence continues at coordinate 22,608 of DASPKX010000042.1, read as the reverse complement.
TCGCGTATGCAACTGCAGCTGTTAAAGTCCAAAATTCACCGAGCCACCGTCACGGATTCCAGCCTTCATTACGAAGGGAGCCTCACGGTCGCCGCCGACCTCATGGAGCGCATCGGACTGCTGCCCTACGAGCGGGTGCTGTGCAGTGTGCTGAACAATGGCAATCGCTTCGAGACTTACGCCATCCCGGGTGAATGGGGCTCCGGCGCAATCGTGCTTAACGGCGCCACGGCCCACCTCGGCAAGATTGGTGACCTCCTGACAATCATGAGCTACGCGGTCATGGACGAACGCGAAGCTAAAAACTGGGTGCCTCGAGTAATAGTGCTTGGGGAAGGGAACCAAATAAAAAATGCACGCGGGATCTAATCCGTTTCCAAAACCGTTCACTGCTGCCGAGATCGCTCAGTTAATCGGAGGCCAGGTGGTCGGTGATGGCGCCACCGTTCTGACCGGGTTTTCTCCTGCCGGAAGCGCCAAGCCAGGCGATCTGACTTTTGCGGAGAACGAGGCTTACTTCACACGTGCGGAACAGAGCGCTGCTTCCGCCATTTTGGTGGATGGAGCTTTCGCCTCCAGCGTGAAGACCATCATTAGGGTTGAAAACGCGCGGATTGGTTTTGCGCGTGCCTTGGGTGTTTTCTTTCCCGAACCCGCCTTCCCTGCCGGCGTTCACCCCAGCGCTGTGGTTGCTCCAAGCGCTCAAATTGACCCCACAGCTCACGTGGGGCCGAACTGCACCATTGGCGAAAATGCAAAGATCGCAGCCCGCGCGATTCTCGAAGGCAACATTTTCATCAGCGCAAATTGCACCTTGGCCGAGGATGCTCACCTCTTCCCCAACGTCACTCTATATCCGCGCACACAAATCGGGAAAAGAGTGCGGATCCACGCGGGGACGGTGATCGGTTCTGATGGCTTCGGGTACGTTCTCGATGAAGGCGTTCATCGCAAGGTGCCGCAGATCGGCAACGTCGTTATTCATGACGATGTGGAAGTGGGCGCTAGCGTCACGATAGACCGTGGGGCGCTTGGACCAACCGTTATTGGGCGTGGCACCAAAATCGATAACCTGGTTCAGATCGCGCACAACGTGAATATTGGCGAGAACTGTTTAGTGGTTGCGCAAGCGGGGATCGCAGGCAGCACAAAGCTGGGCAATTACGTCACCTTGGCAGGCCAGGTCGGCATCGCGGGACATCTGAAGATCGGCAACAAGACCGTTGTCGCCGCGCAATCCGGCGTTATGCACGACATTCCCGAAGGCCAGAAGTGGTTCGGCTACCCGGCTCAACCCGATCGTCAATGGAAGAGGCAATTACTGGCGCTGCAGCAACTCCCCACGCTGCTTCGCCGGGTCAACGATTTAGAGAAGGCTCTTGGCGCCCGGCCTCCACACACGGTCACGCCTCCTCCATCAGAGTGACAAAAAATCGCCGTCCAGCAGAGCCTGCGGAACGGCGTCTTGATTTTAATTTGCCCTCAGGAGTGCTGCGGGTGCCTGACTCCGTCGTAAACGCAGTCTCCGCACCCATCGACCATTCCTTTGTAGGCGGCGGCCGCCACCATGCCGAAGGCCATGTGGGTGATCACCGCAATGGATTCGCGCTGCCCCGGAACATCTGGAAAGAATTGGGCAAAGATAAATGCGTTTAGCGCATAAAGCCCCAACCCGAGAGCGCCACCTGTGAGCACCGCAAAGAATGGACGCATCCGCGTAATGACGGGCGCCATAAGGATGCCATAGATTAACGAAACCAGCAGGTGGACAACCAACCCGCTCATGCTGGAGTTGCCGTCCAGGATTACCGGAGGATGCACCTCACGCCCCACGATCGTTGGGGACATCAACCCCGAAGCCCAAGGTATGCCACGGGAAACAAACAAGAAAACTGTGGCTGCGAGCATGCCCGCATAAATGGCGTATCGCCAATTAATCGGCTGGCGATAATGGGCTGCCCCATCGTCTATGGTTGCACGTTTCATAGTGCAACCTAAGCCCTCCCCTAAGGGTGGCAATGCGGAAGCCTCGCCTAAAACCCTATCAGCAGAAGTCTGAGTTCAGGCGCGCAACGCCTTGGCCGCAATGTCCCGACGAACATGCGCCCCTTCAAACCGGATCTGATCCACGGCCGCGTACGCGTGCTCTTGAGCTTGCTGAAGCGTGGCGGCCCACGCTGTGACGCCTAGCACACGTCCGCCGTTCGTGACCACTTGCCCGTCCTTGAGCGCGGTCCCTGCGTGGAACACTTTCGTGTTTGGCAGGCGAGCGGCTGCATCCAAGCCACCAATCACGGCGCCCTTCTTGTAAGAACCGGGATAACCGCCTGAAGCCATCACCACGCAAACCGAAGCATCCGGTTTCCAGCGCCATTGCACATTCCGCAGCTTGCCCTGCAGGCTCGCCTCAATCACATCCACCAAGTCATTCTCCATTCGCGTGAGATAAACCTGCGTTTCGGGGTCGCCGAAACGGGCGTTGAACTCAAGGACCTTGGGGCCCTGTTTCGTGAGCATCAACCCTGGGTAAAGGATGCCACGAAAATCGATCCCCTCCGCTTTGCAACCATTCAGCCATGGCTGCAGGATGGCCGCATCGGCTGCGCCAAGTTCTGCGTCTGACAAGAAGGGCGTTGGGGAATAGGCGCCCATGCCACCAGTGTTCAGACCTTCGTCGTTATCGAGAGCCCGCTTGTGATCCTGCGAGGTGGGGAAGAAGATAGCAGTGGAGCCGTCGCAGATTGCATGAGTGCTCACCTCGACGCCTTCAAGCAGCTCCTGAATAACAATCTGCCTCCCAGCTGAGCCAAAGGATCCCTTCAGCAAAATCTCGTCAACAGCGGCATTGGCTTCGTCGACGGTATGGCAGATGAGGACGCCTTTGCCGAGCGCCAGTCCATCGGCTTTCACAGCGCACTTGCCGCTTAGGGAAGCGGCAAAACGCTTTGCTTCAGTAGCATCCTGAAACGTTCCTGCTTTGGCTGTTGGAATCCCATGCCGCTGCATGAATTCCTGGGAAAATACTTTCGAGGCTTCGAACTGAGCCGCGGCTTTGTTTGGCCCCCAAATCGCAAAACCTTTCGCCTGGAATAGATCCACAATCCCAAGGGCCAACGGATTATCCGGGCCGACCACAATAAGATCGGGACGGTTGGCTTCCGCCCAGCTCAGCAGTTTCTCCAAGTCCTCCGCGCCGATCGGCGTTGTTTCAACGCTGCGACCGTTTCGCAAAGTCTCGAGTGCGATCCCCGCATTGCCAGGCGCGCAGGTGAGCGAAGTCACACGCGACGACTGCGCAATCTTCCACACGAGCGCATGCTCGCGCCCGCCGCTGCCAATGACGAGAACCTTCATGCCGCCATCTGCACTTCGCCCACGCCTTTGACAATTTCGCCGATGATGACTGCGTCAAACCCCTGCGCCTTGCACGCGCGCACCACTGCGTCTGCCTGGTCTTGAGCGGCAATCACGGTCATGCCGATGCCCATGTTGAAGACCTGATACATTTCCGCTTCAGGAATTTTCCCAGCTTCCTGCATCAAAGTGAAGACAGGCGGAATTTCCCACGATCCTTTGCGGACCAGCGCGTCCAGCTTCGTGGGCAGCACGCGCGGAATGTTGTCGATGAAGCCGCCGCCGGTGATATGAGCGAGGCCACGGATTCCTAGCGTTGCGCGCGCGTTGAACTTTTTGATCAAACGCTGAACCAGTGGGCCGTAGCTGACGTGCACCTTCAGCAGCTCTTCGCCAATGGAGCCGCCGAGTTCAGCAACCTTGCTCGTCGGCTTGAGCTTCATTTTCTCGAAGAAGATTTTGCGTGCGAGCGAATAGCCATTGGTGTGTAAACCGTTTGAAGGCAGGCCAATGATGGCATCCCCTTTACGAATCTGTTTGCCGTCCAGCATTCGCTTCTTCTCAACGACACCAACAATGGTTCCGCTGACATCATATTCGCCAGGCATGTAGAAGCCGGGCATCTGCGCAGTTTCGCCGCCGATCAATGCGCAATTGTTTTCCGCGCAGGCCTTGGCGAAACCGGAGATGATTTGCTCGAACGTCTTTGGCTCCAGCTTTCCAGTGCCAATGTAATCAAGGAAGAAGAGAGCTTCTGCGCCAAGCACGGCGATGTCGTTCACGCAGTGATTCACCAAATCCTGGCCAATCGTGTCATGCTTATTAAGCGCGAAAGCGATCTTGAGCTTGGTGCCCACCCCATCCGCGCTGGAAACGAGGACCGGCTCCTTGTGCTTGCGCGTGTCCAACTGGAACAAGCCCCCGAAGCCGCCCACTTTGCCCAACACCTCTTTGCGGTGCGTTGAGGCCAGCATTTGCGGGAGACCCGATTTAACTTTGTTGCCGAGATCGATATCAACGCCGGCCTGCGCGTAAGCTTTTTTCATGAGCAAGAATGCGCGGGAGGCGTTCCGCGCGAGGGCAGATTCAGCCGAGGAATGCCCGCACGGTCAACCAAGAAACCGTAGGCCGCAGTCGCAATTCCGCTTCTTCCTGATTGCTCCCGCCCGGCAAGTTCGCTATGCAATCCGCCCATGTCACAGGAGACTACACTCATTTTGTTCAAGCCCGACGCAGTCAGCAAAAAAATCGTTGGCCAGGCTCTCTCCCGCTTTGAAAGCGCCGGCCTCACGGTGCGCGGCATGAAGATGCTCAAGTTCGAAGATTCCTTGCTGAAGGAGCATTATGCGCACATCGCTTCCAAGCCCTTCTTTCCCGAGGTGCAGAAGTTCATGCAAAGCACTCCTGTCATCGCGCTCGCCCTTGAGGGTGACAACGCCGTTTCCCGCGTCCGGGATCTTCTTGGACCAACAGACTCGAAGAAAGCAGCCAAAGGCACCATTCGCGGGGACCTCGGGGTGGATGTGATGGTGAACGTCTGCCACGCGTCCGACTCCGCTGAAGCGGCGGCCGCTGAAGTGAAGCGCTTCTTCCGCAACGAAGAGCTGTTTAATTATTAATTTGCGACGCCGTGTGGCTCCTCGATTTGCAAGTCGGGAGCCACATGGCGAAAATGGCGGATGTTGAACGTCACTATCTTCTGGACCTTCAGTCTTCGGGCAACATGAGCGTGTAAAGCATCGTAGATAAGTCCACCCTGAACACCGCTCCTTCTGGCGTCCCCGAGCACGCACAAGTAATCCTCAAGAGTATGGGCTCCAGTTCCATTCGGTCGCGCAGAGAAGCCAGTGCCAGCGCTGCATCGGAATTGGCCACCTGAAAGTGAGATGTCAGCGTGTTGAACGCCTCGGCCAGGGAGTGAGTGCTGCTAACGGCGTCACGATGAATTAGGATTGAACACGCCTTGTAAGCGGGGTGGTGCTTTAGTACGGCTCGAATGAGCACACCGCTGTCTAAGTAGATCACAGTCGGATCTGATCACGCACGTGGCGAATGGCTTCCTCCACATCGACATCAGGGATCGGCCCGCTTAGGACCTTCAACCCATTCTCCTCGATCAGCTCGTAGCGGGATGGCATGCTATTGCTCTTCGAGAAGGCTGTTGAGTGGAGTTCATTGAGCAATGCTCTGGCGACTAGCTCCTGGAGGGGGACGCCCTCACTGGAGGCTTGCGCCGTCGCTCGTTCAGCAATGTTGTCGGGAATGTCCAACGTTAATTGCATGCTTAACTCTGCATCGTCGGCTAAACGCGGTCAATGTTTCGCAACAGGCGCAGGAGTTAAAATCGTCCAATAATTCGTGCGGGGTTGTGCTAGCACACGGGCAGGCCCGGACGACAACCTTCCTCCATGCAAATTTTTGGATGCAAAGGTTTTTGGCGCCTTAGTTGCGCTTTTGTTCTGGGGTTGCTAGCCACCTCCGTTTCCGGTTCGCAAAAGCTGAAGGTCAGCCAGAACAAACGTTTCATCGTCCATCAAGACGGGAAACCGTTCTTTTATTTGGGCGACACCGCATGGGAGCTTTTTCATCGCCTCAATCGCGAGGAAGCCGATCGTTATCTTGAGAATCGTGCGCGCAAAGGGTTCACAGTCATTCAAGCGGTGGCCCTGGCGGAACTGAACGGGCTGAACGACCCGAATCCATACGGGCATCGCCCGCTCGTCGATAATGATCCCATGAAGCCTGACGTCAAAGACGGCCCGAACAATGATTATTGGGATCACGTCGATTACATCGTTAACAAAGCTGAGAAGTTGGGCCTGACGATTGGTTTCCTGCCCACCTGGGGAGATAAGTGGAATCCAAAATGGGCTCGGGAATCGAAGGTGATCTTCACCCCTCAAAACGCCGCGCAATACGGCGAGTGGCTGGGGAAACGCTACAAAGACAAGCAGCTCATTTGGATCGTCGGCGGCGATCGCCCTATTGAAACAAATGATCATCGAGCGGTGGTTCGCGCGATGGCTGAAGGGTTGCGCCGGGGCGATGGTGGCGCTCATTTGATCACGTTCCACCCGCCCGGAGGCGCTGGCTCCAGCCAATGGTTCCACGACGAGCCATGGTTAGATTTCAACATGCGCCAAAACGGCCATGTAACCGAGTTCAATGGCCGCTACTCACTAACCGAGGCTGATTACGAGAAGTCGCCGACCAAGCCGGTCGTGGATGGTGAGCCGATCTACGAGGATCACCCGATTTCGTTTAACGCCAAGGACCTCGGCCATTCAGTGGCAGCCGACGTGCGCCGCCCGCTTTATTGGAATTTGTTTCAGGGCGCCTTTGGCCACACCTACGGCCATCACTCGGTTTGGCAGATGTTTTCCCCAGGCAAGACGCCTATCAACAACCCGCTGATGCCTTGGTTCGAAGCCATCGATCAACCTGGCGCGGCTCAAATGCAGCACGGCCGCCGCTTAATTGAGTCGCGACCATTCCTCACCCGCATCCCGGACGACAGCATCATCGCGTCGAACGCGATACCCACTTCCATCCCAGGAGCCGGCATCAAACGCCTCATCGGCACTCGCGATAGTGAAGGCACTTACGCGATGGTCTATACGCCCGTGGGCCGCAAGTTCTCCGTCCGGATGGATGCGATCAAAGGGGAAAAAGTGAAGGCCTGGTGGTTTGATCCACGAACAGGCAAAGCTGAGAGCATCGGCACGTTCGAGAATTCCGGAACCCGGGAGTTCACTCCACCCACACCCGGTGAAATGCTCGACTGGGTGCTCGTCTTAGACGATGCCTCCAAGCGCTACCCAGCTCCCGGAAAAGCGCGATAACTCTAGACAAACGCTGGTTCATCCAAAAACTTCCCATACGGCGGGACGAGGTGCGCCTCGCTCGCCACACGTTCAGATCCTTCCAAAAACCATGAGAACACTCGCACTGGTCGGCGCCGGTGGAAAAATGGGCTGCCGCATCACCAACAATGTTAAAACTGGGCCATACAAAGTTCATTACCTCGAAGTAAGCGCTCCCGGCATCGAACGGCTGCAGGCATGCGGCGTTCAAGTGTCCAAAGCTTCGGAAGCTCTGCCGGAGGCGGACATCGCGATTCTTGCCGTGCCAGATGTCGCGCTCGAGAGCGTCTCCCGAGAAGTGGTGGCGCAATTGAAGCCCGGCGCGCTGGTTGTGCTCCTTGACCCTGCCGCGCCGCTCGACGGCAAGATCGCTCATCGGGATGACCTCGGTTATTTCATCGCGCATCCTTGTCATCCCTCTGTTTTCAATTGGGAGCCAACGGAGGCTGCGTTCCGCGATTTCTACGGCGGCATCTCAGCGAAGCAAGCGGCCGTTTGTGCGTTAATGAAGGGTGACGAAAAGTACTACGACATCGGCGTTGAACTCACGAAGATCATCTACTCTCCCGTGAGCACAATTCATCGTGTGACCCTGGAGCAAATGGCGATGCTGGAGCCGGCGCTTGTCGAAACGCTGGCCCAGACCTGCATGGAAATCGTCAAGGAAGGCTACGACAAGGTCGTTGCTCAAGGAGTCCCAAAAGAAGCCGTTCGCGATTTTGTCCTCGGCCATCTCCGCATTCAAATTGCTGTGCTGTTTGGCGAAGTGAACGGAACGTTCTCGGACGCCGCGTATAAGATCAGCGCTCGCGCCAAGCCGGTGCTCTTCAAAGAAAACTGGCAACGCATTTTCGAAATGGGGGATATCCGCGAACAGGTGCGCGATATCACCAGCACGAAAAAGCCATAGCCATGAAGCTTGGGCTCAGCAGTTACACCTACGGCTGGGCTGTGGGCGTGAAGGGGCATCTCCCCGCGCAGCCGCTGGATGAACAGGGCCTGCTTCGCAAGACGCGCGAGCACGGCCTCAGTCTCCTCCAGATCGGGGACAACCTTCCGCTTCACACATTCACACCAGAACGCCTGGCCGCATTTGGCGCAGCGGCACATGAATCTGGGGTGCAGATCGAAGTGGGAACGCGCGGGCTCACGGTCGAACGCGTCGAACAATGCGCTTCGATTGCTCGGCAACTGGAAGCTAAGCTGATTCGAATTGTCATCGACGACAACGATTATCACCCGCCCCTCCCAGAGATCGTCTCCCTGCTGAAAGATTGTGTTCCGCTGCTCGACAGCCTCACCCTCGGAGTGGAAAACCACGACCGGTTTAAAAGCGCTGAACTGCGGAAGATCATTGATGAAGTCGGCTCAGACCGGCTTGGCATCTGCCTGGACACGGCAAACTCTCTCGGCGCTGGAGAAGGGTTGGATACCGTGCTGCAATGGCTCGCCGAGGTAACAGTCAACCTGCACATCAAGGACGTGCAGATCCGCCGGGTGCCGCACATGCAGGGGTTCACGGTCGAGGGCTGCGCGGCCGGAGAAGGTGTCGTGGACATTCCAGCTTTGCTCGCCAAGCTAAGCACGAATCCTCACTGCAGGACGGCGATCCTTGAACTCTGGACCACCCCAGAGCTGACGCTAGAGGCGACACTTCAAACGGAGGATGCGACGGCGACGAGAAGCATCCAGTATTTGCGTAGATTTGTTGTTGGCCAACTGGCAGAGGGCTAGCGCACGATCGGAGCTGGTTTTTCGTGAACCATGCCCGATCCACCTGCCCTTCGTTCGGGAGGCAGCCAAGATTCTTTCCCAACAACATTACGATCCCTCCATTTGTTCACTTCGGGGGGCGATTTTTATTTCAGCTCTACAGGCCGGGAACGGAATTCTTTCGGTGTGCTGCCGAAGGCGCGTTTAAAACGACGATCAAAATAACTCTGATCCGAGAAGCCGCAGGCCGCTGCAATCTCCGCCACGCTCTGGTCTGTCTCTCGGAGCAAACGCATGGCGTTGCTCAGCCGAACGTGATTCAAGTAGGCTACCAGCGTCATTCCGGCCACTTGCTTGAAAACCTTCATAAATTGCGGAGGGCTCATGCCCGCCAGCTTGGCGGCGGCTCCAACGCTAAGCCGCTCGGTTGGGCGCGACCGTATGTGCTCGAACAGCTTCTTCAGCCGCAATGACGATTGCTGCTGCTTCATGAACTGCCATTTCACCACCTCCGATTGCTGAAAGTGCCCCGCTAAATGATAAAGAGCCTCAAGGAGGCAGGCTTTACATCCCGCTTTGTAAAACGGCTTGGCCTCGCGATCAAAGTATCGCTCAAGCAAGGATCGCAAGCACCCATAGACCTCCTCCGCCAAGGCGCTGTCGCTCCGCAGGATGTGAGCGCGCCCGTCGAGCTTACTGTAGAACGGCAATAGAAAAGCGTAGTCGTGGGAAGGCGAGCCGAGGCTGTAAACGAATTCAGGCAGGAAGCTGATGACGATCACTCGAGTGTCGAACCCTGGAAAATCGACCACTTGATGGAGCTTCAGGTTATCAACGACAAGCAAGTCCCCCCGCTTCAGCTCCACCTCCTGGTCACCCATCCGGAATCGGGCGGGACCATCCAGCGGCAGGAAAAGTTCAAGACGATCGTGCCAGGTTGCTCCGCGCGTATGTCTCTGGGACGTGTAATGGAACAGCTTGATAAGGAGCGGGAACTCCTCTTCGAGCGTCACGTTGTATTCGCCGCGCGCGTTGAGCTGCGCCGCAATGTCGTGAGGCTCAAACTTGAGCTGGCGCGCGAGCGCCACCAACTCGCGCCAGGAACTCATTTACAACTGATTGTTGCCCGCCATCTGCGCGATGAGCCGGTCATTCAATTCCTTCGCGGGATTATAACCGGAGGCTTTCAATTTCGTTTGAAACGCCGCCACTTCGATCAAACGAGCAAGATCCCGCCCCGGACGGACAGGGATCGTGATGTGCGGAATATCCACTCCGAGGATGCGGAGGTACGTGTCCTCAATGCCAAGTCGGTCCACGTCGTGCACTTGTTCCCAGGTTTTCAACGTGACGATGAGGTCCACCTTCTTCTCTTTGCGAATGCTCTTCACGCCGAACATCGCAGCGACATTCACAATCCCGATGCCGCGGACTTCCATGTGATTTCGCGTAATTTCCGCGCTTGTTCCGATTACCTCGCGACCATCGACGAGTGTCACTTTGGTGACATCATCTGCGACTAACGAATAGCCGCGTTCAATCAACGCAAGCACCGTCTCACTTTTTCCAATGCCGCTCTCGCCGCGGATAATCACACCGACTCCGAGAATATCGACCATCGAGCCCAATTCACTGCTGCGCGGGGCAAACATCAACTCCAGCGCAAGTGTAGCGAGGTTGATGAACTTCATCGTGATTTGCGGGGTGTTGAACACGGGCAAATCGGCTTCCTCAGCTATCTTCAGAAATAGTTTGTCGGGCTTGAACCCGCGGCAAAACACCACGCAAGGAATGCGGTGCCCAAGCAATTGCCGGTAACGCGCCTCGCGCAGGCTGGGCGAGAGCGACTTGAGAAAGTGGGATTCAGCGTTGCCAATCACCTGCACACGCTTGCCTGCGAAGTATCGCGTGAATCCGGCGAGAGCGAGACCGGGGCGATTGACGGTAGGCTCCCGGATGATGCGGTTCAGGCCACCCGCCCCTGCGACCAGCTTCAGCTCAAGTGAGCTGCAATGCTCGGTGTAAAACTTCTCAACGGTGACGGTGTCGCGTCTCATGGGTTCCCCTTAAGTGGAGCAAACCCGGGGCGAAAGTCACTTACATATTGAACTCAGGCCCGAGGTAAATCTCTCGCGCCTTCGGATCATTGACGATGAACTCCGCTGGCCCTTGCACGAGCGTTTGGCCGCCCTTGATCAGGTAAGCCCGATCCACCAACTTCAAAGTTTCACGCGCGTTATGGTCCGTAATCAAGATGCCCAGGCCGCGATCCCTCAGGCGACGCAGAATCTTCTGCACCTCGAAGATGGTGATCGGGTCAATGCCACTGAACGGCTCGTCCAACAGCAGCAGCTTTGGAGTGGTGACGAGCGCGCGGGTGATCTCCAGCCGACGCTTTTCGCCACCGCTGAGCATGTATGCCTTGCTTTTCGCGACCCGCGTTAAATCCAGCTCATCCAGCAGGTAATTCAGACGCACCTTCCGCTCCTGTCGTGAAACCGCGCATGTCTCCAAAATCGCGAGGATGTTTTCCTCAACCGTCAGCTTGCGAAATACCGAGGGCTCTTGCGTGAGGTAACCGATGCCGAGACGCGCCCGTTTGTGCATTGGTAAGTCTGTGACCTCCTGGTCCTCAAATTGCACGGAGCCGCCGTCCGGTTTAACCAACCCGACAACCATGTTGAACGTGGTGGTCTTCCCAGCGCCGTTCGGCCCGAGTAACCCGACGATCTCCCCCGGCGCGACCTCCACGCTGACGCCATCCACGACTCGGCGTTGGCGGTAGCTCTTCACCAGTTTCTGCGCTTGCAACAAAATGGCCATTATTTTTTCAGGAGGGCTGGATTGTTCGTCACGCGAGTCCATTCCGCCCGCACGCCGCCCACGGTGCCGAACGTGCCGCGGGAGCGGCGCCAAAACATAGTCTCAGCACGGGGAACATTGACTGAATCCACACTCGCGACCGGATTTCCCGACAATTCGACGACATCGTTCGTGCCAGTGTAAATCGCTTTCTGGCCTCGACCCACACCGCGATTGTGCTGAATGACCACGTTGGTTGTGGCGACGATGGTATCGACCCGGTTCGTGAGAGGGAAGAATTTCGCATGAATGTAGTTGGCCTCTAACGCCACGGTTGAAGGCTGGCTGGAACGAGGACTCACGGCCGTCTGCTCCAGGCGGGCGTTTTCCCAAACTGTGATCGTGTCGACCGCCGCATCCGCGCCGGGTTGAAACGCGAACGCGATTTCCTCGGCGCGCATTTTCTTGCTGATCATGTCCCCGTTCTCTCGAGGCCAGGGGAATTGCTCAGCGGTCACCCCGCCAATTGCCACAACCCGATCGACCGAACTCGACTTGAGCGAAGGCAGCGCATTCGTGTTCTGCCGCGGCTGTGGATCAGGCCGGAAATGAACAATGAGCGCCTGACTTTTGCTCCAACCCCGCTCCGCGTCACCCTCCAGCACACGCACATGCACGTTCGTTTGGAACTGCATCCGCTCAGGCGTGTAGAAGATGCTCTGGCTGGTAGTCTGCACAAACCAGGGCCCCTGGACGGCGTTCGTGGCTGCCGACGAACGGAAAAACTGATCGAGGCCAAACGCGCTCGCCGCCACTTTCAACCGCCCATTCGGCATCGCATGCACCGTTTGCGCCTTTTCGTTGACGACTATCTGCTGGCCAGCTAATTCCCACTCCGGCGTAATCCAGATCGGGTCTCCCATCATCCGTAACACCCCTTCGGCTTCGTCGTAATAAGCCGCGCGCGTCCGTGCGATGGTAGCTTCGGAAGGGATGCGTATAACGACATTCGTGCTCGCCTCCAGCTTCTCACCCGCGAGACCCGGTCTCTCCATTTGCAACCGGAAGAAATTCGCATCGACCACAACGAGCGGCCGCTCACGAGCCGCAGCGGTGTTCGTTTGTGCGCCGCGGAAAAGGGGGGCCTCGAGATGGCTGCCCCCGATGGCCATGACCTCAGCTGCGGAGGGTTTATACTCGATAAAATCTGCGCGCCCGCTGCGCAAGCCATGCTGCCACTGCGCTTGCCCCTGCACGTGAATGATCTCCTCTCCCTCCCCCACGACGTAATCAGCGCGGTCCCCAGACATCCTCAAACCAGTCCGCTCAATCACCACATTTTGAACGCACTCGAGCTTCTGCACTTGCAGCGTTTTCCCTACAAAATGCACGGCCATGGACTGCTCCGCGCGAATCGAGCCGTCACTCAATCGCGCCGTAGCATCACCCAAAAAATCTGCGCGCGCTCTGGTCGCTCGGAGACTGCGCGAGGTGATAACCAGCGGTGAGTTTGTTCCTGTGGATTGCGCGCGCGAGAGGAAATTCGTCGAGAGCAATTCCTGCGAGACCACAGCCCTCACATCATTCGACAAAATCAAATCACTCCCCGATTGCCCCCATTCAAAACCGACACCGCTAATGGTGAGCTTTCCCGCGTGTGTCACTGCTTTAAGCGCGCCGGGCGAGAACGCCATCCTGGTGTTCTGGTTATAAAACGCGAGTGGCGCTTCGATAACCATATCGCTTTGGCCGTTCGTATTGAACGTTTCGACACGTGCCTCAGTTAGGCGGTACAAACCATTCCCCACCGGCTCCGCCTCTCTCCCGGTCACCTTCGCCCGTTTGCCCCCATCCATGCTCGGGGCCTGGTAATTCTTCAGCTTGCCGCCGGAAAGAGCTTGTCCATACGCGAGGCTGCCGCACAACAAAGCCGCTGCGAGAGCCAACCACCCGCGCATCACTTGAGCATGTATTCTTGGACCAAAGCGTCCCATTTGTTCTGGGCTTTCAAAATTAGGTGAACTGCCTCGCGAACAGCTCCATGGCCCCCGGCCGCCTTCGTCACGTAATGGGCAACCCCCTTGGCCTCCTCGATGGCGTTCGCAACACTGATGGCCAACCCGGCCCGCCGGAGCAGCCCCAGGTCCACCACGTCATCACCCATGAAACATACATCTGACCACGGCACACCTGCTTTCTTCAAAATATCTTCCGCCGCCGCAATCTTGCCGGTGTCGCCCTGAAAAAGGTAATCCACTTTTAACTCCACGGCGCGCGTGGCGCTCGCGAACGAAGGGCGCGCGGAAATCCACCCAACTTTGATGCCTGCTTTTTGCGCCAGACGAAGCCCCAAACCATCTTGAATGTTGAACCGTTTGAACTCCGTTTCCGCCCCGACGTAAATGCCGCCATCCGTCAGGATGCCATCCACATCGAGCAGCAGCAGCTTCACCTTCTGCAAACGATCCAGCAGAGCGTCCGAAACCGCAGGCGTCTTCGGCTTGCGCAGCTCCCCTGTCTTCGTGCGGATATGTTCGCGCTTAAGCATCGAGACTCAGGGCTTTTAATTTCACGAAGTGCTTCAGCAAGCCCCCCATCTCGCCAAGCGGAATCATGTTGGGCCCGTCACTTAAAGCTTTATCGGGCGTGGGATGCGTTTCAATGAATAGGCCGTTTGCCCCGGCGACAATCGCACAGCGGCTAAGCACCGGCGCAAATTCCCGCTGCCCGCTTGAGCGATCCCCTGCTCCACCTGGCAACTGCACCGAGTGCGTCGCGTCGAAGATCACCGGGAAGCCATACCCGCGCATGATCGGAATTGAGCGCATGTCGGCCACGAGGTTGTTGTATCCAAACGTCGTTCCCCGCTCCGTCAGCAGCAGTTTGCTCCCGCCTGCCGCCACGGCTTTCTTCACCACCTGCCCCATGTCGTGCGGTGAAAGGAATTGCCCTTTCTTGATATTCACGATCTTCCCCGTGCGCACCGCCGCAACGATCAGGTCCGTCTGTCGGCAGAGGAATGCGGGAATCTGCAGCACATCCACGTATTTTCCAGCGAGCGTGGCCTGCTCCTCCGAGTGAACATCCGTGAGGACCGGCAGACCAAAGTCGCGTCGAATTTTCGCCAGCGTTTCCAACCCTTCCTCCACCCCGGGCCCGCGAAACGAGGCGCTCGAAGAACGATTAGCTTTGTCGAAGCTCGCCTTGAACACGTAAGGAATTCCGAGCGCGCGTGTGGCGTTGCTCATAGTCCGCGCGACTTCCTCGCAGAGCGTCTCGCTCTCAATCACACATGGACCCGCAATTAAGCTGAGCACACGCTTGTCGCGCAACGCGCGCCACACCGCGGCTAACGCAGGTTCGGAACGGGATGTTTTTACAACTGCCATTTCGTTGGGCGGACTCTAGTTCGCGCCCCGGCAGTTATCAATCGCGCAACGGAGCGGATCATTTTCCCGAAAGCTCGGGAGGAAACAGAAACGTGAGCGCCCGGTGCGCGCGCAGCCGCCAATACATTTCGTTATGCTGGCTTTTCTGGGCTTCAAGGAACTTGTCAGTCGGAAGATGCATCGGCTCGAGCTGCGCTGCTGTCAGGGGCTTATCGTCCACAAAGTGCATCAGATCCTTCCCCGGTCTGTAGCCGATGCGCTCCAATTGCGCGGCCACCGCACGGGTAAGGCTTGCTCCATCATCACCACCCGCGTGATCGGTGATCCCGCTGTCTAAATAAACCCGCAGCGGTTTTCGTGGCCCTTTGTAGGTGGCCAGGACCTCGTTGAGGAAAAAACGCTTCTCCACCTGGTACGCTCCAGAGATGCTCGCCGCCAAACCAAACGTCTCCGGATGCCGCCAACTCAGCGCCAGGCTGCAAATCCCGCCCATTGATGACCCTAAGGTTCCAGTGTCCATAGCTCCCTTCAATGTTCGATACTGCTTGTCGATCGAGGGCTTCAACTCTTGCGTCAAAAAGAGCGCGTATTTGCTAAAGGCCTCGTTCTCCGCAGGCGGCCAGTTCGTGCTTGGGCCGCGGTATTCTCGGTACCGCTCGCGAGTGCAATCAACCGCCACCATGATGATTTCCCGCATCTTGCCCGACTTCGCCAGTTCCGAGGCGGTCTTATCCAACTCCCAATTTCCCCAGCCAAATGCCGCGTGGGGCCCCGCTGTGGTGAAGGCGTTCTGTCCGTCGTGAACGTAGAGAACCGGGAACTTCTTTGTGGGTTCTGTTTCGTAACTCGCCGGCAGATATACCCGCACGAACCGATTGGTTTGAAAGATTTGGGAAAAGAAATTGGTTTCTGAAACCACACGGCCTTGCGCAAGCAGCGGCGTTTGCATAAGCATCATCGCGGCGCAGCCAAGGAGCAGAAGAAGCCTAGCTGGCATGCGGCCAGCCTACGGGAACGCGCCACAAAAGGAAGCCCGCTGCTATCAGGCCGCCGTTAAACGGCAAGGCTGGCCGCTGCGATGCCCAAGCATCTCGCGAACCTTGCGCACGAATTCGGGAAAATGGAACGGCTTGGCCATCGCGTCTGTCGCGCCCGCCGCTTGCAAATCCTCCAACATGGGTCGCACGTACGATCCGGAAACCACCAGGATGGGCGTTTCTTGAGCTGCCGCCCGCAGTCGCTCAAGCAGGTTGGTCCCCCCGAGGTGTGGAAGCCCTAGATCCGTGACGATCAGCCCAAATTCGCCAGGCCTGACCACCCGCAACGCTTCTTCAGAATCAGGCACAACCGTCACTTCCATAGCCTCGCGCTCTAAAATTATTTTAATAAAGGAGGCACAGCTCTGGTTGTCCTCGATAAGGAGTATCCTGTTCATGGGTCGGCTTCCCTAAAGCATAGTATATGCCTGTTGAAGAATATTGCTTCAGGATGGCGTTTTGCCCGAGCAAAACGAAAGAGGGCTTCTCAGATTTAAGAATGCCTGCCGATGCCGCCACGCCATTTGTCCAAAATCACGACAATCACGCGCTTTGCTGCCGAAGCCGCTGGTACTTCTCCAAGGCAACCTCTCGCGCGATCGCATGGTTAATGATCGGCTCCGGATAAGTCCTGCCCAGCTCCACTCCAGCTTTCCCCAGCGCTGCGGACGGCGCTTTCCAAGGTTGATGGATCCATTCGTCCGCAAGGTTCCTCAACTCCGGAACCCAGCGACGCACATACTTGCCCTTTGGGTCGAACTTCTCGCCTTGCGTAATCGGGTTGAAGATGCGGAAGAAAGGCGCGGCGTCCGGGCCGCAGCCAGCGGCCCATTGCCAACCCATCGTGTTGTTTGCCAAATCCGCGTCCACCAGAGTATCCCAGAACCACTTGGCCCCCGTTCGCCAGTCTATGAGCAAATCTTTAATCAGAAACGACGCCACAATCATTCGCGCGCGGTTATGCATCCAACCAGTCGCCCAGAGCTGGCGCATGGCGGCATCCACGACAGGGTAACCTGTGCGCCCTCGTTGCCACGCGGCCAGCCAATCCAGAACTTCCCCACGCTCCGCCCGGTATTCAAACCGCTCGAACTCAGGGCGCATCGGCCGCTCCGGCAGATGCGGGAATGCGTGCAGCAAGTGCGCCGCAAATTCCCGCCAGGCAAGCTCCGCAACGTACTTGCTGCTCTTCCATGCAGGCCCCGTCCTTTGCTCAAGGGCATGCACCACCTCGTTGGGGCTGATCTCTCCGAAATGCAGGTGGGCTGATAAACGAGAGGTTCCCTCACTGCCAAGCAGATCGCGTGACGCCGCATAATCTTCGGCGCCTTCGTTGATGAACGCCGCAAGCGCTTTTCTCGCGCCGAACTCTCCTGGTCTCGCGTGCGAACTAAACTCGTCGGCCCAGTTAAGCTTCGGGAGCAAACCGAGCGATTCAACACTCATCGACCGAGGGTTCCCGTGAAGCTTTGCAATGTGCTGTGGCGCTTCGATCACGGGCCGAGCAGCCACTATAGAACTCCATGTCTTGAAGAAAGGAGTGAAGACCTGATATGCGCAACCCTGCCCGTTGACCACCGTTCCCGGAGCGGCTAGCCAGGAACTCTGGAACGTCACCAAATCCGCTCCGCACTCCACAAGCATCCGCGCGCATTGCGCTTCCACAGACCGGGCGAAGGGTTCCACGCGGCTGTTCGTGAATACTCGAGTCGCCCTGCTCTGCTTCACGGCGGCCCCCAACTCCTCCACCGTGTTCCCACAGCGAACGATCAGTTGGTTGCCGGCCTGCGCCAGCCGCTCTCTCAGCGAGCACAATGAATGATGCAGCCACCAGCGTGACGCTGCCCCGGGCCGCCAGGCGCCTTCGTCCTCCGGCGCGTAGATATAGAGCGCAACGACAGGCGCGCCAGTCGCTGCCGCTGCCGCCACAGCGGGATTATCTGCCAGCCGCAAATCGTTGCGGAACCATACAATCACCGGCCTTTGGTTAGCGCTGCTCATCGTGTGAACAATTCAGGGATGAAAAATCTTGCCTCCTCGCCGTCATTTGCAATCTTCAATCCGGCTGCGCTATTGGTTCCCTGATCACCCCGCAGCTTGCAGACTAACGCGCCATGCTTAAAAAGGCTTTTATTCCAGGACCGGAAAAGGTCCACGAAGTGCCGGACGATCTCCTCGGGCCGAAGATCCGCAATCTCCTTATGCTTGAGGATGACGTTGACACCGCTTGCCTTCTCAAGGAGTACCTGGAAACCGCTAATTTCAAGGTGACCATAGTTCCGAGCGGCGTCGAAGGGTTGAAGCACATCATGGCCACCTCCTTCGACGCTATCCTTTGCGACATGCTCATGCCCAACCTCCCGGGCGACATGTTCTACCTGGCGGTGCAGCGCATCAAGCCCGAGCTGTGCAAGCGCTTCATTTTCATGACCGGCCATAGCGCGGACCCGAAGTGGGATGCTTTCGTCCGCAAGGTCGGCGGAGTGATGCTCTTCAAACCCTTTGAAATGCAGATGCTCACCGCCGCTATTGAGCGGACCATCGAGAAGGCTGAAAAAGCCGAAGCTCCCGAAGTGGTGATTTAAGCCAGCGCGGCTCGAATTAAGCGCGAATCAACTCGCGCACATCCACAGCTTCCATCCCAGCCGCACGGATGGCTTGCAACCCAAGCTCCGTGTCCTCAAACGCGCGGCAATTCTCCGGCGGCACCCCAATCCGGCGCGCCGCTTCGAGAAAAATGTCCGGCGCAGGCTTCTGGTTAACCACATCCTCGCTGGTCACCACAGCCTGGAAGTAATGCGAAATCTTCAAGTGCTCGAGCACCTGAGGAATAATCACGCGATTCCCCCCTGTCGCCACAGCCATGGGCAGCTTCCCGTAATGCGCGGCTGCAATCTCCACGACCACATGCACCGGCCCCACATCCTTCATTAAGGGGAGATACGCCTCCTCTTTTTCGTAAGCGACCGCGATGGGATCAATCGGCAAACCCTGCTCCAGCGCCAGCATGCGCAGGATGTCGCGCGTGGGCACCCCGCCCATCGCGTAGAAGCGATCGATTGGAAAGTTGATGCCGTGCTTTTTGCTGACGAATTCCCAGGCGCGCCAATGCAGCGGCATTGTGTCCGCAAGAGTCCCGTCGCAATCGAAAATCAGGCCTTTAATCTCGCGGCTCATCTCAAATCTTTAAGGTCGAAAGGCGTTCCTGCAGGTCATTCCCCATGAGCGGCTCCAACATGGAATCGAGGTCGCCATCAATGAAGGCAGGGAGATTGTAAAGGGTGTGCTCGATTCGGTGATCAGTGACGCGGTTCTGCGGAAAGTTGTACGTGCGAATCCGCTCATTCCGCTCGCCGGTGCCAACGGCTTGGCGACGTGCGCTATCCATCTTCGCGTGCTCTTCAGCGATCTTCCGCTCCAGCAAACGCGAGCGGAGCACCGTCAGCGCCCGGGCCTTGTTCTTCTGCTGCGAACGTTGGTCCGCGCAACGCACGATCAACCCGCTCGGCTTGTGGATGATCTGCACCGCTGAGTCGGTTGTATTCACCCCCTGCCCGCCTGGGCCTGACGCGCGGCAAGTCGTGATTTCCAGATCCTCGTTCTTCAACTCCACATCCACATCCTCCGCTTCAGGAAGGACAGCGACAGTCACGGTGCTGGTATGGATGCGCCCTTGGGCTTCCGTGGCTGGAACGCGTTGAACACGATGCACACCCGCTTCGTACTTCAGGAATTTGTAAACATCCTGCCCAGTGACACTGAAGATCACTTCCTTCAACCCGCCCAGGTCGGACACGCTCGTGTCGAGCGTCTCAATCTTCCACCCTTTGGCTTCGCCATAACGCGTGTACATCCGGTAGAGATCCGCCGCGAACAACGCCGCTTCTGAACCGCCCGCAGCAGCGCGAATTTCTATGATCGTATTGCGGGAATCGGTGGGATCGGGTGGCAGAAGGCCTTTTTGCACCTCGAATTCCAGGCGCTTCTCGTCCGCTTCCAGCCGGGGAATCTCCTCTTTTGCGAGCGCTGCCAACTCCGCGTCGCCATCATTCAGCATAGCGCGATTATCCGCCAGCTCCTGGATTGTGCGGAGATACTGGTCGCCCGTCGCGCACAAGTCCTTCAGGCGCGCATACTCACGGGAAAGCTCCTGCGCGCGCTGCGGATTGTCGAAAGCCTTGGGATCGTTCAGCGCGGCTTCCACTTCAGCGAAGCGCCGCTTGAACTTCTCGATGTGCGGGCGGAGATCGAAGCCCCCCATAAAAAGCATGAAGCCCGCAGGAGATCTGCTCCAATGCGGGCTTCGAAAGAGAATGGGCTACTTGGCAGGCGTGGTCGCGCGCTTCTTCTTCGGCTGCGGCAGGGCAGCTTGAGCGGCGGCGGTTTTGGCCATGCGCTGCTGGAATTTATCCACGCGGCCGGCGGTATCCACGAACTTCTGGGTGCCGGTGTAGAATGGATGGCAAGCGTTGCAGATGCCGACCACGATGCTCGGCTTCGTGGAGCGCGTCTTGATCACGTTGCCGCAAGCGCAACGAATCTCCGCATCCATGTACTTCGGATGAACTTCAGCTTTCATAAAAAAGGGCGGTCAGAGTACCAACAGGCGTCCCATTGACAAGCCTGAAAGTTCCCCCTGCAACCGGGACGCAGAAATTACCACACCTCCGTCCCCGCGCAAGCAGTCCAAAATAGTTTTCCGTTTTTGAAAGGTGGGCGGCAGGTTACCTATTGATGGCTCAAGAGGTCATAGATGGTGAACTACTCCGGCAGTTTGTGGTAGAAGGCTCCGACTCTGCATTTAAACAGCTCGTCTCACGGCATCTCCCCTTGGTCCTTGGGACGGCCACTCGCGCCCTAGGCCAACCTTACGCAGCCGAGGATATCAGCCAAACGGTCTTTATCCGCCTGGCGCAGAAGGCCCTCCTCCTTCAAGGCCGAACCAGCATCGCTGGTTGGCTTCACCAGACGACCGTGCTCGAGGCAAAGCAATGGAGGCGGAGCGAAGCTCGCAGGCTCAACCGCGAAACCGCCGCGTTCAAAAATCACGACATCATGCGGAACAACACAGCGCCCGATGAGATGGGAGGAGAACTGGATGAAGCATTGCTCGCCCTTTCGGACGCAGAGCGCGATGCCTTGCTGATGCGCTTCGTGGAAGGACGAACTTATGCAGAGGTTGGCGTTGTCCTGGGCCTTTCGGAGGACACCGTTCGCAAGCGCATCCAAAAGGCTTTGACTCGGCTGGAGCGCGCCCTGCAGTCGCGCGGCCATACCGCGACGGCAGCTGCGGCTGTTGCCGCTCTAGAATGCTCGGCTTCTCTGAGCTTGCCCGCTCTGGCGGCGCGGTTTAGCGCGGCGGGTCTGTTGGCTAAACCTCAGATGAATGTCGTTACAAGTCTTCTGGGCTACCTGCTGCGAGCAGCTCCCGGACGGGTTCTCACCACAGCGCTTCTGGTCGTGACACCACCGCTCTTGTTACAAACGCGCGCTCTGCTAGATGCGCAGGAGCAGCGGAGCGCGGTCACGCCACCATCAGCAGCTCACATCATTCGTGATGCCCGGCTGCCCGTATCGCCTACCACCGGCGCGGCTGCAAAGCTTCTGGATCCTGCAGGCTCTCCAACATCTGCCTATCCTTCGCAAACATATAGATGGGTCGAGGAATCTGATTTCGCCCGGTTGCCGAAAAGCATGGCCCCTCGAATCTACAGCTACGAACCCGGGCGGAATGTCTTGAACCCTAACGCGCAACTCTCGCCCGGAGCCCTGGAGGCGTTGGGCCTCACGCAGGAAGAGAAGAAGAGCGTGCTGGAGTTGTTCGCGGCTTTCCAATCCCAGTTTCTAGAAATTGAGCGCCCGCATGTACAAGTGGAGAAACCGACCAAGGCAAAAGATGGCCCTTTGTTGAAAGTGGAGCCCTTCGGTGACGAATGCGAACCGTTGCGCGTTGCTCTTTCGGACCGCCTCCAGGAGATTATCGGCCCCGAGAGATCAGCCGTCCTTTGGAATTTATGCGGTTCTGGCTTTTCAGAATATTTCCACGACTTCGGAAAGTCGGAACGTCGCCTCATGCTCAGGCTGGAATCGAGCGATGACGAGCTCGTGTTCGTGGAGGATCTTAACGGAGGCAATCTAACTCGGGGCCACGCTGCAAAGGATATTCACTGGGCGTTTAAGCCGCTTGTGACTGAGTGGCTCGCAACCAGGAAACCCGCGCAATGAATAATCTTAAACTTCTCGGAACTGTTCTGTGTGGAGCCGCACTCGTCGGCCTCGCTCAAGGGCGGGCTATCAACAAACTCAAAGTGCGAGGTCTGGCGCTTTCGCGCACGGAGCCTGCACTGCACTCCAAGACCACGGACATGCCTCCGCCTGACCTTGTGATCGACCGACCTCCTCCTAGGGCCTCAGCGGGCTCGAACGACGCGGAGGAGGAAGACCGCTTCG
>DASPKX010000041.1:0-23198 GCA_035627835.1 Candidatus Methylomirabilota bacterium | reverse complement strand
CGCGACATGGAGGTGTACATTATTGCCCGTGTGACGGCGACGGACATGGCCACGGGCAAAGCTTTGCTGGACCGGGATGTTTCCGGCCGCACCACGCTTCGCCTGGCGGACAACATGGCCAGCGTCGAGCGGCAAGCGGCTCCTGTCCTTGCGGAAGATCTCGCCCGCAATATCACCTCCCTGCTGGCGGACGGCTCCTGGTAATCTCCGTCTCGGGAAGTCCGGTGGAAGCAACTTCGCACAAAGGCATTTCCATGCTTCTCGACTTGTGCTCCCCCACGCCATTGCTCATTGTGGCGCGGCGATGATTAGGGCTTTGCAGATGTTGGGTTCGCCACTGGCAGCGTGGCAGGAGGTGGTGGCTGCCAACCGAGGATTTCTTTGGGGGTTCTTTGCTGTTCTCCTCCCTTTCATGGCGCTTGGCATCGGGTTGGAGAACGCCGGCATTCTCAAATTCGGTGTGCAGCGGGGGGAATTCGGAAAAGTAGTCCAGGTCTCTCGTGAACTGGTCGCCAGACACGCTTTTGTTGAAGCGCTGAGTGGTTTGGCAATTGCCTTCCTGGCGGCCAAGTTGGTGGCTCACGTTGGCTCAGGCATGAACATCCGGGTCGGCTACGGGCGAGTGTTTGCCGTTGTGGCTTGCGCGTTAATGCCGATCTATCTGCTCAAAATCCCTGACGCGCATCCAGCGATCCCGACGTGGGTTTGCTTCGCGGTGGGGGCTGCACTGAGCTGCGGCATTCTGTATCACGGCGTGGGGTTGGGTTTGCAGCCGGAGCAAACCAAAGGCTTTGGCCTTCTCATGCTCACGATCATGATCGTGGTGGCGCTCGCTGCGGTTTCGCATCTGTTGAGCGCCTTCACGCTGGATGAAGTGATCTTCAAGAACCTAAAGGTTCCTGGGCTTTAAGGCTGCGGCCCGAGCTTCGTTCCCCCGAGAAGCGCCACTGCGTCTTTCACAACCCAGCCTCGTTGCTCCAAGGCTTCGCGGGCCTCCGAGCCAGAGCGCCCAGTTAACTCCTGCACGATCCGCACCGCGCGATCCCGCAGCTTCAAATTGCTCGGGTTCAAGTCGATCATCAGATTCCCCATCACTTTGCCCAGCCTTGCCATGGCGATGGTCGAGAAGATGTTCAGCACGATCTTGGTCGCGGTGCCTGCTTTTAACCGCGTCGAGCCGGTCAAAACTTCCGGCCCAAGGTTGGCTGCAATAAGGACATTCGGCTGCAACTCTGGCGGAATGTCGATATGTGGATTGAAGCAAAGGAACACCGTGGCAGCGCCGCGCTTTTTCGCCTCTTCCATCGCCCCCCACACGAAGGGTGTTCGCCCACTGGCCGCGATTCCCGCCACAACATCCCCTCCCCGAAC
Source organism: Candidatus Methylomirabilota bacterium (assembly GCA_035627835.1). Classification (GTDB taxonomy): domain Bacteria; phylum Verrucomicrobiota; class Verrucomicrobiia; order Limisphaerales; family SXQI01; genus DASPKX01. Next base: position 21,827 of record DASPKX010000041.1, on the reverse strand, counting down.
ACCCCGTGAGCGCATCGCGTCGCGCCCGCCGTCCAGATTGTCCTCAGCGCCTTCCACCGCGCGCCAGAACGCCCTCTGCCCGCCGGCGATGATGCCTTGCACCATTTCCGGGTCGCTGCGGAAAGTTGGAGGACACTCACTCGCGTCCAAAGCTCCAAGCCGCCCGCTTGTGCCCGCCCCAACATAAAAAAGCCTTCCTCCCGCGCTCAACGCTTTCGCGATCAGATCGACAGCGCGCACGATCTCGCCTTGCACCCGCCGCAGCGAATCTGGAATCGAACCCTCCTCCGCAATCATCAAAGCGACCGCATCCGGAGTGCCCATTTCCGAGAAAGTGGCGCTTCGCGGGTTGCGCAGCTCAGTGGGCGATTGAGCGCGTGAGCCCACGGGCGAATAAACGATTTGCGGCTGCGGCTCCAGGCTTTTAATGGAGGCGTCCGATTCTATCTCTGCAGCCAGCTTGCACGCGCCCAGCGCCGCGGGTTGTGACAACACTTCAAACTCAGCCTTTGGAAACTTCGCGCGCAAGGCGTTCTCGCATTCTGCCACGTAGCTCGGCTGCTTTTGAAAGACGCTGCCAGCGAACACGAACAGAACGCTGTCCCTCGCTTTCAGCCCGGTCGCGCAACAAGCGGCTTGGGCGCTTAACGCGTGGGCGCCGCTTTGCATAACCTTCGCAATCCAAGGCTCGCGTAGATGCGCGAAGAACACAGGAGCGACTTCAGCAATCTCCGCCTTCGCCGCTGCGCTCGCCCAATCAATCAAATCTTCTGGGTTGTTGAGAGCGAGGTGTTGCAAGACGCGACTTCCAACCTCCGGCCAAGTGTGCTCCAAATCGTAGCCGTAAATCAGATGTCGTAAGCACTGCAGACTCAAGTCGTACCCAGAACCACGATCTCCCAGCAGATGTCCCCAGCCGCCCGCTTTCGCAGATTGGCCAGCGCTGTTGCGAGCGTAGCAACAGGATCCAGTGCCGCTCAGGATGAGAACTTTGGTTTGCGCGGTTTGCACCGCTCCAGCCAGCGCGATCTCCAGGTCATGCGTGACACGCAAGGGGGTGTCCGGCCAGATTCGCTTTGCGATCGCGGCTACGCGCGCTTGATCTGCGTCACTGCGAACCCCCGCCAAACCAGCGCAAATCGCGGAGGGCTGGGGCATGGATGCCGCGATGCTCGCGAAGCGTTCCGCAAGTTCCGCGTCGGAAGCGAGCCGTGCATTTGCTGGCCCAACTGTGGTTTCGGCCAGCACAGTTCCGTGCTCGTCCACGCAGATTGCTTTCGTACTCGTTCCGCCACCATCGATGCCCAAATGCACGCGCATTGAGAGAAAACTGACGGACGAGCCCGGCGCATTGCAAGCCTTTGCCGCCATCACCTTCCTTGTGAGTGACACCGGTGAGCGTTAAAGTTGACCCGATGAATGTCGTGGAAGCGGGCATCCTCCAAACCTTGAAAGATCTCGATCTGGCTGTTGCGCAGATTCGCGCCGGAACAAAAGCCGATCTGCTCCCGCTCTTCAGCAAGCTGGAAAAGCTCACTTCGGAACTGCCTCGTGGAACAGACCCACAGCTCCTCCATTACCTGCACAAAAAGAGCTACGAAAAGGCGCGGCTGCACCTCGAAGGGCGCGACGCCGAAAACGCGCGTGGCTCCTGCTAAGCGTCCCTTGCTCTCATGGATTCCCTCCCTGTTTTCGATGACACGATCGCTGCCATTTCAACCCCCATTGGCGAGGGCGGCCTCGGTGTTGTCCGACTGAGCGGGCCCAGGGCGCTGGAGATCGCTGACCGGGTGTTTGTTCCGGGTGGACGGAAGTCGGTCCCGATTCGCAGCGCGGCGAGCCACACCGTGCAATACGGCCATATTGTGCGGGCGGGGCAGGTGATTGATGAAACATTGGTCGCCATCTTTCACCCCCCGCGGACCTTTACCAAGGAGCTGATGGTCGAGATCAGCTGCCACGGAGGCATCATGCCAACGAAGTTGGTGTTGGATGCGTTGCTCGCCGAAGGCGCGCGACTGGCTCATCCAGGTGAATTCACCAAGCGTGCTTTCTTGAATGGTCGAATCGATCTCGCGCAAGCCGAGGCCGTGGCGGATTTAATCCACTCGCGCACCGAGCTATCGCTCGCGGCAGCCAATGAGCAGCTCGCGGGGAAGCTCTCTGCGCGCATTAACAAACTTCGCGACGAGTTGATAATCGCGCTCGCGCACATCGAGGCTCATATCGATTTTCCAGACGAAGATATTGCCCCCGACACTCACCACGCTTTGCTCGCCCGATTGGAAGCGGCCATTGCGCAAATCACTTTACTTCTCCGCACCGCCAATGAAGGCCAGATTCTGAGGCGCGGCGTTCGAGCAGCCATTGTAGGTCGCCCAAATGCGGGGAAATCGAGCCTCCTAAACCAGCTCCTCGGCCGGGAGCGCGCGATCGTGTCTCCCATCGCCGGCACCACACGCGACACGATCGAGGAAACAGCAAACATCGGTGGCCTGCCGATCGTCTTCATCGACACCGCCGGTTTGCGCAGCACAGGTGATGAGCTGGAACTCGAAGGCATGCGTCGCAGCCGAGAGAGCCTGGCACGCGCCGAGTTGATTATCCACGTGTTGGACGGCTCAGAGCCGCCGAGCGCGGAAGACCTTCAATTTCTCCGCGAGTTCGAGGCAAAGAAGCGGGTTCTTGTCGCGAACAAATCTGACCGACCACGACGGCTTCAACTTGAGGAGCCTTTAAATGGGCAGCTGATCTGGCTCTCCGCGCTCAGTGGTGACGGTTTGGCTGAACTCAAAGATGCGATCCGCAGTTTATTCTGGTCTGGCCAAATCACCGCCGAGTCGCTGGAAGTGATGATTAATTCCCGACATCAGGACGCGCTCAACCGGGCCAAGGAGGCGCTTGGCAACACTCACCGGGCGCTTGCTTCACAAGAGTCACTGGAATTTGTCGCCGTCGAGCTGCGCATCGCTGTCAGCGCTATTGGCGAAATCGTGGGGAAAACCACCACCGAGGATTTGCTCGACTCCATCTTCAGCCAATTCTGCCTCGGCAAGTGAGGCGCTACTTCTGCGCGCCGCCTTCTTCCACTCGATACAGGTGAGTCTTAGTGCGGAGGACCAGCGCTTTCTCGTAAACGGCAGGAGAGGCCATGAAGCCGCTCTGCAATTTATTATTTGCAAGGAGCTGGAACTGCCGCCCAGGCTTCAGAACTCGCACGCCGCCATCCTGCCCGAAGAACCAGAGCCGGCCGTCCGCGTAGATTGGTGAGGCGGAGTATTCGCCACCAATACGCTCCTGCCACAGTTCCTGGCCTGTCGAAGCCTCCAACGCTGTCGCCACCCCATTATCACTGACCATGTAGAGGATATCCTCAACCACCAGCGGAGAAGGTTTTGCGGGAGCTTGCCTCAGATGCTTCCATTGAACATGGGTGGAAGTCAGGTCACCGCTCTCACCGCTGCTGCCCGGCTTCACCGCCCAAAGTTCCGGTTTGCCGTAACCCGTGCAGGCATAGATCAACCCGTTCGCAAAAACCGGCCGCGGCACGTTCGAAAAGCCAGGATACTTTACAAACCAGAGTTCTTTCCCGGTGCTCGGGTCGTAGGCGTAGAGATGCTCCGCCGCTGCGCTGATGAGCTGGTCTTTGCCATCGACATTGATGATCAGCGGGACGGAATACGCCTTCTTCATCTCGGGTGATTTGTTGATTTTCCCTGAGCGATCCACTTTCCATTTAATCTTCCCATCCGCTTTGTTGAGCGCGGCCATATACTGCACGTTCGTTCCGTCGCAGTGCAGGATGTAACTGTCTTTGTACAGGATGGGGGAGCTGCCAGGGCCATTCTCATGCTCGAGGCGAAGATCCTGGTTTTTCCAAATCACTTCTCCGGTCTCACTGTTCAAACAAGCATTGCCGTAATCACCGAAACTCACATACACGCGTCCCGTTTCAATGACAGGAGTGGGGGAGGCATAGCTGTTGAGCATATGCTTGAAACGAGGCGACTCCACAGCAAAGACCTCGCGGTCCACGAGCAGCCGACCGGATTGGAAATCGACTGAGACGGCGCGCAGCGACTTGCCGCCTTCGGTGGCGGTGGTCATCCATACCCTGCCGTCGAGAATCACAGGCGAGGACCAGCCTTCCCCGGGGATGGCGGTTTTCCAGCGCACGTTCTGGTCTTCGCCAAAGGCGCTCGGCAACCCTTTTGCAGCGGAATGCCCCTGGCCTGTGGGCCCGCGGAACTCAGGCCAACTTTTTTCCCGTACCGCGAGGGAATTGGACACGAGGAAAACAGCCAGGAAAGCAGCGGTCAGAAGGCGCATGGGGCAGTTGTAAGCGCCCAGCCACTGCGCCGCAATGCTGTTATGGACCTGACCCCTCGGTTCAGCGCGATATTCAGAGGGTAATCAGGCCATAGCTTATATTGGGCCGCCGGACCTTCTGGCACGCTGGCATCGTAACGCAGAGAACGGGTTTGATTGGTTTCTCCCGCTGCGAATAGGCGACCCCCGCGGGTTTGAGCATGGGTCGCCTTATTCGTTCAGACGCTCCGCGTTGTCGCACTGCGCCCGAGATTCCGCCAGCTTTCGCTTCGCGAACTTCGCCAGAAACACCGAAATCGTCACTGTGACGAGCAGCCCACCGATAATCAGACCCAGTTGCAGCGGATGTAGTGTGTCACGCTTCAGAATGGTCGTTTGGCCCAGGTGACCGAGGTAAACATAAACAAAAGTGCCGGGCGCCATCCCGATCGCACTTGCGGCAAGATACGGCCAAAAGCGAATTCGAGTCACCCCCAGCACGTAGTTCGAGATGTGGAACGGGATCAAAATGCTCAGACGAAGCAGGCAAACGATCTTCCAATCCCGCTCGCCTATGATCGAGTCCAGAACACAGAACCGCTCGTTGCTCGCTGCGCGCTCAGCGACACGATCCCTGGCAATGTGCCTGGCCACCAGAAAAGAGGTGGTGGCGCCGCTAACCGCGCTCGCCATGGTGAGCGCGAGCCCCTGGGTCGGCCCGAAGATCGCTCCGGCGGACAAATTGAGCACAGAGACAGGGAGGAATGTCAGGGTGGCCAGAATGTAAGCTCCCCAGAACGCGGCCAACCCCAGCATTCCTTGCGCTCGAACCCATGCGGCGAACTCAGCGACGTTCTCGCGCAGGGGAAGTTGCTTAATGCCGAGCCACAATCCCAGCAGCAGCAAGCCCAGGAAGATTTGCTTCCAAATTTGGCGATTACGCAGCCACCCCACAGCGGGTGAGATTAGTGCAAACAGCGCCGCGAATCTACCGGAGGGAACCCTTAATGATGCGGGTGCTCGGAATGATTGGAGCTTGGGTCAGTCGCGCAGAAGTAGCCGATCGACCCAATGATCACGAGCAAAGAGATGATGAACAGGGCTGGGCTGCTGTTCACGACCAGGCGATAGATGCCATAACCGAGCACCACACCGGTCATCACCCAGACGAAAACTGCCAACCAAAATTTCATGGCCGCAGACTCTGCGTTAAAACCACTGGGGATTCAACCCCGATTCTAAGCTCCCCTCACAGGGGAGGAAGCTTGGGCTCGTAGAGCCCGAACAGAGTAGCCCACAGGCAAGCGTCAGCGCAGCCTGTGGGTCTTAGGTGGACAGCGGCTCGCCTTCGTAGAAGGCGCACAAATCGATCCATCTGCCACACGTGCTGTTGGATTGCCCCCATCTGCTTCCGCCGATACCGTGACCGCATGAGTTCGCGACTGGTTGGAAAATTCCCGGAGTACCGTCCTCGCCGTTTGCGCCGCACACCCGTGTTGCGCCAAATGCTCGCCGAAACCGACCTTCGCCCGCACCATCTCATCCTCCCACTGTTTGTTCGCACTGGTTCCGGGCTTCGCAAGCCAATCAGCTCCATGCCCGGGGTTTTCCAACTGTCCGTGGATGAAGCCGTCAAAGAGGCGCAGGCTGCCTACAATGCAGGTGTCCCTGCCGTCCTCCTCTTCGGCATTCCCGAAACCAAGGATGAGCATGCCACCGGCGCTTTTGACCCGAAGGGCAGCGTCCAGGAAGCCACCCGCGCCTTGAAGAAGGCTCTTCCACGGCTCGTTGTGATCACCGACGTCTGCTTGTGCGAGTACATGAGCCACGGACATTGCGGCATCGTCGAAACGCGCGCGAACTCCACAGAAATCCTGAACGACCCCACGCTTGAGATTCTCGGTCGCGCCGCCGCCAGTCATGTCCAAGCCGGCGCCGATATCGTCGCTCCCAGTGATATGATGGATGGCCGAATTCGCGCTATCCGCCAGGCCCTCGACTCGCGTGGCTTCACGGAAGCTCCGATTATTTCCTACGCGGCCAAGTTCGCCTCTGCCTTTTACGGCCCCTTCCGCGAAGCTGCCGAATCTGCTCCCCAATTCGGCGACCGGCGATCGTACCAGATGCACGGCGCCAACGCGTTGGAAGCTCTGCGCGAGGTCGCCATGGACATTGAAGAAGGCGCTGACATGGTCATGGTTAAACCCGCCTTGGCATACCTGGATATCTTGTGGCGAGTGAAGAGTGAGTTTGGCTACCCAACAGTCGCCTACGCTGTCAGCGCGGAATATTCCATGATCCAGGCCGCTGCCGAGCGCGGTTGGATCGATCGCAAGGGCGTGCTTTTGGAGTCGCATTACGCCATGCGCCGGGCCGGAGCCGACCTCATCATTACCTACGCGGCGCGCGACCTCGCCCAATGGTTGAGCGCGCAAACACCCTAGCTGGTTGGTAGGCCCCGTCACCTGAGTGGGCGTCTTCGTTGGGCTCAAATCGGCCGGGCGCGTCGCGCATTCTTTTAACCGCGCTTCTTCCCGCCATTGACGCCGCTAAAAATTTGCGTATGTTCTGCGCCCTTCGTGTTTGGCTCAGGTCGAATGCTGAACCGAAGGTCCGTTCGGATGGTGAGCTATGCGGCGAACCCCGGCGCCATTTACAGCCCGGTCCCATGATTGAACGCCAAGGCTTCGGCCCCCATCTTACATGGAAAATTTTAGTAGCGCTTTTGAAGTCCTTTGATAGAGTCTCCCGCTCGCAAATGGACGGGCGCTCATTGCTAATGGCGAAAAGTCGTTCGTTAGCGCTGACGGAGAAGCAGTTGTGACAGCAAAAAACACAAAGAACACCGGCAAAGCGGCCGCTCCTGCGCCCGCTGCCAAAGCCGCAGCCCACGCGCCTGCGCCCGCAAAACCAGCCGCTGCTGCCGCTGGCCCAGCTAAAAAACGTCCTGTGGTTGGCGCTGCCAGCGCAGCTTCCATTCTGGGCGGCGTGGCCACCGATCCAACTGTTCGCCCGAACGGCCAACCGAGAATCAAGCCAGAGTGGGCCAAATATTATAAGAACCTGCTCGAGCTTCGTGAGCGCCTCATGGCTCAAATGAGCGGCTTGGCCAAGGAATCCGCTGAAGAGATGTCCAATTACAGCCTCCACATGGCTGATTCGGGCACGGACAATTTTGACCGCGACTTCGCCCTGAGCCTCCTCTCCTCCGATCAGGATGCCATTTACGAGATCGAAGAGGCTTTAAAGCGCATTGAGAAGAACACCTATGGTGTTTGCGAACTCACAGGGAAGCCTATTCCCAAGGCTCGTCTCGATGCGATCCCCTGGACCCGCTTCACTGTTGAAGCCCAGGCGCAGCTTGAGAAAGAAGGCGCGTTGCGCTCACGCCGCCTCGGCCAGCTTGGCACTGTGGATAGCGCAGGCGCCACCGAAGCCGACGAGCCGGAAGAGGAAGCTGAAGAGCGTCCTTCCAAAGACAAAGAATAATTACGTTTATGCCACGAGAAATCGTCACCATTGAATGCACCGAGGCTCGCAAGGAGGGCAAATCCCCTTCTCGCTACACCACCACTCGGAACAAAAAGCTTCAGACGGAGAAGCTGGAAATGAAGAAGTACAATCCAGCTCTGCGCCGCCACACTGTCCATAAGGAGATCAAGTAATCATCCTATGCCACGCAAAAACAAACCCGAGAAATCCACGCGCTCTGGCCGTTCTGAGTCCCGCACTCCGCGCCCCAAGCCGAAGATTGATTTCACCGTTGACGCCCTCGATTTCAAGAACGTCAACCTCCTCCGCCAGTTTGTGACCGACCAGGGCCGCATCCTGCCCCGCAAGTACACTGGCCTCCCAGCGCATTACCAACGCCGCCTCAATGAGTCGGTGAAGCGCGCTCGCGCCATGCTGCTGATGAAGTAAGCCTTTCGAGAAAAAGCCCGTGGCTCCAGCACGGGCTTTTTTGTTGCTGGCAATTGCAAACGATTTGCAATTACATTTACGCCGTGGCAGCTGACTTAAGGAAGCTCACAAGTTTTATGCTTCAGACGGTGACAGATCGAGGAGACCTGACAAATGCGCCAAAGCGCCCGCTCCAGAGCATTGCTCAAGCGGTCTCTCGGGTAGTCCGAACAATACTGAGCCTGCTCACGTTTGCCGCTACAATTGGGCTGCTGTCCGCTCGTTCGCATGCTGCCGAGAAAATTAAGGTTCTCACCACTTTCCTGCCCGCCTACTGCGTTGCCGCGAATGTCGCTGGTTCAGCCGCCCACGTTGAAAACCTGGTTCCGGAATCCACAACTCCGCACGATTACCAGCTCACCCCTTCCGACGTGCGCCGCCTCAACGCTGCGCAGGTCGTCGTGATCAACGGGCTCGGATTGGAAAACTGGCTGCAGAAAGCTTTCAGCTCAACCGCTCAGAACAAGCGCAAGATCGTTGAGCTGACCATTGGCCTTGAGAAACAGCTTATCGCTGCCGAGGGTGAGCATGACCACGCCCACGGCGATGATCACCATCATCACGGGCATGAGAATCCTCATACGTGGCTGGATCCACTGCTGCTCGCGCATGGTGTGACCAACGTGCTGAATGCGCTCGTTCAGGCTGATCCACAGCACGCCGAAACTTACCGTCAAAACGCCAGGGCCTACATCGACAAACTGCACGCGCTCGACAAATCCATTGCCGATCTGCTGGCTCCCGTTCGCGCGCAGCCTTTTGTCACATATCACAATGCCTTCCCTTACTTCGCGCGCCGGTACCACCTGCAGATTGCTGGTGTTGTCCAGGAGCTTCCGGATGTGTCGCCGTCGCCAAAGTACCTCGCGAACCTGAGCCGCGATATCCGGAGCAAGAAAGTCGTCGCCATCTTCACTGAAACTCAAAGCCCCGGCCGCATTGCCGCCAGGCTGGCGGCGGATCTTAAGCTGCCGACTGGCCAGTTGAGCACCCTCGAGGGGGGCGCGCTGACGCCCGCTGCTTACGAGGAGGGGATGCGCAAGAACGCTGAAACACTCGCCAGGATTTTGTCACCGCATGGCAAATGAACCGGTAGTTGAATGCCGCGACGTCCGCGTGCGCTTCGGCTCCGAAGCGGCTCTCGACGGCGTCACGCTGAGCATTCCGCGCGGGCAGCTCGTGGCGATTATTGGGCCCAACGGCTCGGGCAAAACCACCCTTCTGCGCACCATGCTCGGCTTGCAGCGGCCCACTTCTGGTGAAGTGCGCTTGTTCGGCAACGCAGACCTGCGGCCCGGCTTGAAGCGGGTCGGCTATGTCCCGCAGCGGCTCGCGCTCGACCGGAGCTTCGCCTTAAGCGTGCGGGAGTTCATGTCGCTGCGCCTCCGCCAAACGCGACACTGGTTCTTCCATCGTCGGCGGCACATCGATTCGCTGTTGGAGTCGCACCTTCAGGAGATCGGCGCTCTCGACACTTTGGACCAATCTGTGGCCACCCTCTCGGGCGGCCAGTTGCAACGCGTGCTGATCGCGTTCAGCCTGCTGCACGATCCTGAGTTGTTGTTGCTCGATGAGCCGACCGCCGGCGTGGACACTCCGGGAGAACTCAGCTTCTACGAGCTGATCGGCAAAGTGCATCAGAAACGGGGCATCACCGTTGCCCTCGTCTCCCATGACCTTTCGATGGTTCACCGGCATGCATCCTGGGTCTATGCGCTGAACCAGGTGGTCTGCTGTGAAGGCAGCCCGGAGGACATCATGAATGCGGAGAGCCTCAAGAAGGCATACGGCATTCACGTTTCTCCGTACCACCATCATCACCACCATGAAGGGGGGCATCATCACCATGCTCACTGAACCTTTCATGCAACGAGCGCTGCTCGCGGCTTTGTTCCTGGGGCCGCTCTGCGCGTTGCTGGGCGTGTTCGTCACCGCCCGCCGCATGGCGTTCTTCAGCGACACCATTGCGCATGCCGCGCTTGCAGGCATTGCGATCGGGCTATGGTTGGGGCTGTCGGATCCCACTTTGCCTATGGTGCTTTTCAGCCTGCTGGTGGCGGCTGCCATCCTCTGGCTCAAGCAGCACACCAATCTGCTCACCGACACCATCATGGCTCTCCTCCTGTCCGGCTCAGTGGCTCTTGGGTTGGTCATCCTCAGCGTGCTCAAGCGAACACCGGGCCAGATTCACAGTTACCTGTTCGGCGACATCCTGGCTGTTGCTCCTGCCGAAGTTGGGCTCGCTGGGGCGTTGAGCATTGTCTCAGCGGTGGCGCTCTTCTGGTTTCTCAGCCCACTCGCGCTGCTCACCGCGCATGAGGAGATGGCCTATGTCTCCGGCGTCCGCGTCGGTGCGTTCAACTATCTCTTCATTCTGCTGGTTACCTGCACGGTGGCTTTAAGTATTCGGCTGCTGGGCATCATTCTCGTCACATCACTGATCGTCATTCCCCCGGCCGCAGCGCGGAATCTTAGCCGCAACCTCCGCCAGCAAATCATCTGGAGCATCCTGTTGGGCGGTTTCGGCGCCGTTGGTGGAACCATGGCTGCCTACCACTGGGATCTGCCCGCAGGGCCCGCCATCGTCCTTACTTGCATTGCGCTGTTCATCATCACCTTGCCGCTCGCCCAGGGGCGGGGGAGGCTTGCGAAGCCCGCTGCCGCATGAGCAAGCATTCGCACCAGCACACCAAGGCGGACCTGGGCGTGGTCACCGGCCAGATCAAGGCGCGGTCGCTCAAGATGACTGGCCCCCGCGAGGCAATTCTCGAGGTGATGCGCCGGTTGGCTCGACCGTTGACAACGCGCGAGGTTCAAGCGGAGCTGAACCAGGAGTGCGACCTCGCCACCATTTACCGCTGCATGCACATGCTCGAGAACCTTCAGCTCGCCAAACGGTTTGATTTCGGCGATGGGGTTGCCCGCTACGAGCTGTTGCATTGCGACGCCCATGCGCACCATCATCATCTGATTTGCACCGAATGCTCTGCCATTGTGGAGATCGAGGACTGCTTCCCGGCTGAGCTGGAAGAGCGCGTGGCCCAGGGGAGCGGCTTCAAGCGAATCACGCACAAGCTTGAGTTTTTTGGCACTTGTCCGAAATGCCAATGAGCAACTTTAATCGATAACCTTTGTTTAAACATCCATGGCGAAGCTTACCGCCTCCGAGCAAGTCCAGCTCCTGATCCAGAGCGTCTCCCAGGCGTTCCTGGGGAAAGAGGAGGTGGTCACCAACGCCGCGCTCGCCTTGATCGCGGGCGGGCACCTGCTCCTTGAGGATCTGCCCGGGCTTGGCAAAACGCTCCTCGCCAAGGCGATTGCCAAATCGCTGTCCGCCGAATTCAAGCGCGTTCAATTCACCGCTGACTTGTTGCCGTCGGATATCACGGGGGTGACTATCTATGCGCCGGAGCGCCGGGAGTTCACCTTCAGGCCAGGCCCGATCTTCACCAACGTTCTCCTCGCCGATGAGATCAATCGCGCCACTCCCAGGACGCAGTCGAGCTTGCTCGAAGCGATGGAGGAGCAAAGCGTCACGGTGGACGGAACGCTTCATCATCTCGCATCTCCTTTCTTCGTTCTGGCGACGCAGAACCCAGTGGAGCTGGAAGGAACGTATCCGTTGCCCTTCGCGCAAATGGATCGGTTCATGTTGCGGCTGAGCGTTGGATATTTGGCGCCTGCCGCTGAGGTGCAGATGCTGCGCTCGCAACAGCAGGTGGACCCGCTCGCGCGTGTGCAGGCGGTCATGGATTGCCCCACGCTCATGCGCATCCAGGAGCAGGTGCGCGCGGTTCGCACGGAGGAGAGCTTGCTTACGTATCTCGTGCAAATCGTCAATGCGACGCGCAAAGCGGATTCACTTGAGTATGGCGCGAGCCCGCGCGGCAGTTTGGATGCCCACCGTTTTGCGCAGGCGCTGGCTCTCTTAGCCGGGCGCGAGTATGTGCTGCCGGACGACATTAAGGCGGCCGCTCGCATCGTGCTTCCGCACCGGTTGATTGCGCGGAAGGGGGGTAGATCGACAACTCTCAGCGCGCGGGGTGTAATCGACCACATCATTGACAGCGTGCCGGTGCCGGTATGAGCCAGTCGCGCTCCAATCGTGTGCGCGTGCGTTTCACAGGGCGGGGGCATCTCTTCAGCGGCATTTGCATCGCCCTCTATTTCTCGGCCCTCACGTCGCAATCGGGCCTGTTGTTGCTGCTCATCGGCATCGTTGTTGGATGCGTGCTGGTGAATGCGATTGTCAGCTCGCGAATTGTGAAGTGGGTCACCCTTGAGGCGCCGGGGAAGATGCATCTCACGGAGAGAGGACGCTCGGTTGGGGACCGAGCCCACCATGGGGCAGATGGAAGGAGCGAGCCTCCTCACGTCGGCTGCCAGGAGGGGGATTTTGCCGAGCCTTGGGTTTTGCGGAATGCTTCCACGCGACCAGCTCGCTTGGTGAGTGTCCGCGGAAGTGGAAAGACACTGCTGCAGGCAGCCGCTATCGAGCCTAAGGGCGCTTTCACGAGCCCGCCCGCGTTGCAGTTTGAGAAACGCGGGGTGTACCCGCTCAAGGATCTGTTGGTGGTGAGCGCTTATCCGTTCGGTTTGGTGGAAGCGCGTCGGCAACTGGGGCTTGCGGGTGAAGTGATTGTTTATCCGGCGCTCTACGAAGCGCCCGTGGTGCATGCGGCTGGGTTCGACTCTTTGATCGGCGGAAAGCAGAAGGGGGGCCGGCGCGCCCTTTCCGGGGCGACCTTTGCGGGGGTGCGCAAGATGGAGCCGGGTGATCCGTTCCGAAACATTCATTGGAAGAGCAGCTCCAAAGGGCAGGGGCTGATGGTGAAGACCTTCGACGAAGAAATTTCCGGCCGCATCTCCTTCATCATCGACACCGGCAGCGCGCCCGATCGTGAAGCGCTCGACAACTGTGTCCGCGCCGCAGGATCGCTGATGTTCGCCGCGCTCGATGACGGGCATCATGTGGAGTGGATTGCTCCCGGCGCAGGTGAAGCGCGGCAAGTCGCTCCGTTCTCGGATGGCCACGAATTGTTGGAAGATCTGGCCCGGTTGGATGCGGGGCGTTTGATCACACACCAGAACGCCAGCGAAATCATCGGAAGCTTGAGCAAGCGCAGCTCGGTTTGTGTCGTGGCGCCTCGCCTCACGGAAGCGCTGGCGGCAGCTTTGCAGCCGCTCGCGAGCAAAGGGCGTGTGGTCACCGTCTGCACCGCGGTGCCGGGGCCGGGCGCTGCTGGCATGCGACACCTGAGCTACGATCCGCATGGCATTCAGGAGGCGCGCCCATGAGCCGCGCGGGCACACGGCTGGTTCTGCTCGGACTCGTTTGCCAGGGGTTCTCCTGGGATGAGTTTTATCTGCCATGGATCTATGGCGCGGCTGGTTTGCTTTGCACTAAGCTCGGTGAGCGGCACGCTTTCACCAACCAATGGGTCGATGCGATTGGGCTGATTGTCGGATGTTTGTTCGGCTCGATTGCGAGCAAGGCGCTGGGGCAAAGCAGCCACTTCTTCCTGGGGCATGGGCTCGCGTTCGTGCAGCTCTCGCGCTTGCTCCGCCCGCTCAGCCGAAGGGACCAACTGTTTAGTTTCATCATCGCGTTCTTCCACTTGGGAGTTGCAGCGAGCATTGTGCTCGACTACCGGTTCATCCCACTTTTCCTCCTCGTTCTGTGGCTCGCGCCGAAAGCCTTGATGGACCTGGAAGCCGCAGCTTTTCCGGCAGCCACGAACGTGGTGGCCCGGCCACGCGTTGGCCTGGTTTCGACTCTGGCCATCTTTGTTATGGCCTTCGGATTCTTCTTTTTCTTCCCGCGTGTTTTCCTGGGTCCCGGAGGGGCGGTCATTGGCGGTGGAGCAGACCAGGCCACACTGCTCGATTCCATACTCGACCCAAGCCGCGGCGGCTTAGCGCAATCGGATCGTGTGCTCATGCAAGTGGAGGCCGAGAACCTCCGTTACTTGCGCCTTTACGCACTGCCCAAATATGAGGGAGGGAAGTGGCTCCCGCAGGAGAATGGGAACCTCAGCCGCATTCCGGACGTCCGCAATCCCGAGGAGCTGGCGCAGTACCCCTTGCGCAAGGTGCGGGTGAAGAGCGCCGCGAACCTTGGCCGCATTCTACCGACGGATGGCCGTGTGATGGCCTTAAAGGGCAATTTCTTTCGTTACCCGCTCCTCACTCCCGCAGGAATTATCGAGTGCCAGGCCATGTGGAACACGGCGAACAACCATTACGAATTCCGCATCCACCCTCGCCCCGAAGCCCAACGCATGCTGCCCTCTGTCCATGCCCTGTATACCAAGCTCCCAGAGCAATCGGACCGGCTCAAAGCCTGGGTTGCCTCTCGCACTGCCGGCGCCACGAATGACATTCAGCGGGCCCGCGCGCTGGAGTCCTATCTTTCGACCAACTTCACTTATCGGCTCGGCGCGCCTGACCTGAACCGCCTCAACTTTGTCGAAGACTTCATCTTCAACGCGCGCGAAGGGCATTGTGAGCGCTTCGCCGCTGCGCTCGCTCACCTGCTGCGCATGCAGAACATTCCCAGCCGCGTCATTGTTGGTTACGCGCCTTCGGGCCGGAACCCGTTCACCGGCTGGTATAACATCCGGTTCAGGGACGCCCATGCCTGGACGGAAGCTTATTTCCCAGAGCTGGGCTGGGTGACCTTTGATGCCACACCCGCCGGCCCGGGCGGCTCCGGTGGCAACGGCTCCTGGAATGTGCGCGACCTGTTGGAGTCGCTGGACACGATTTGGTACTCCAACTTCGTGAACTTCGATTCCGGCATGCAACGGAATTACCTCAGCCTCGGTGTGCAAGCGATCAACACCGGAGCGCAATGGACGTTCAGGCATGGCCGTGAGCTGCTCCTGGTTGCGTTAGTTGCCGCAGCCGTGATGTCCGCTCCTCGGTGGCGCCGCTCGCGCAAACCACGGCAGGTGACCGGTCGCGCGGCCAGCCGCGTTTATGCAGAAACGCAATACGGGCAAATGCTCAAGGCCGTTGCTAAAATCGGCTTTGAACGCCATCCCGAGCAAACCCCAGCGGAGTTTCTGCAAACGCTTTCCGCTGCTGACTTCGAGTTGGCGAATGAAGCGCGAATTATCACCGAGCAGTTCTGCCAGACCCGCTACGGCGAAATCGAACTTTCGCCTGAAGCTCAGGCCGACTCGGACCGCGCCTTGAAACGGATCGTGGCTGCCTCCTCCAATCGGAGCCGGAAAGCCTCACCGCTTCAGTCCGCGTAAGAACGCCTGTACCTCAGGTGTCCCGCTGATCGCGCTCGGCGGCTCCGCGCCGGCCCCAAGCAGCGTTCGCAAACTTTCCACGTAATCCGCGCCGGGCGACCCCCAGCCGTTTTCCGAGGCATGAATCGCCCAGCCGACTGGCGTGGCGTTGTAATCGTGGTCGCGCATGTTCAGGTCGGGCCCAAACGCGAGGATCTCTCGGAGCATCGCAACATTTCCATGCCACGCCGCCCAATGCAGCGGCGTCCCCCCATGCTGGCCCCGCGCATTCACCGGCCAACCGGAGCGAAGCATCAACGTCACCGCTTTGATGTTATTGTTCCGCGCGGCGTGAGTCACCTGCTTGAGATCGATGGCGCTGATTTGTTTCGGCAGCGCAGGAAACTTTTGCAACAGATCTGCCGCAAGCTGCTCATCCCCGAGCCAGCAGGCGTTCACGAGCTTCACATCGTCCGGGCTGCGGTCCATCAGGAGCTGGAACACCGCTTCGTGACTAAACTTCCGCGCGACTTGGTGCGGCGAGACGTGCCAGCCCAGGGTCCATTGATAGATCGTCCCGCCCGCGCGCCGGTCTGACATTGGGAAGTATTCCGGGCTGACGCGCATCCGGATGTCTTCTGGATTGGCTTTCAATGCTTTCTCGACCAACGCGGGAATCCCCAGGGCTGCGCCCATGAAAATGTCCGTCTCGCAACCGCGCTCCACGAGGAAGCGGGCGATCTCCTGGCGCGTGTCGAGCATCCACCGCACAGGCGTGGATTCATGGTCGATGTCACGCACATTGAGATCCGCGCCGCGTCGAACGAGAGCCTCCGCAACTTCCAGATTGGCGGCAAAGTGCAGAGGAGTTTGCCCATCGCCCCCTCGCGCATGAACGAGGGAAGGGTCGGCGTCGAGCAAGCGATTGACGCTGGCGACATCTCCCAGGCGCGCGGCCGCGTGGATGTCCATCGTGGCTCCCCGGGTGAGCGCATGGCGCGCGACGTCAAGCGGCGCCAGATGCAGCAGCCCAAAGCCGCCCGCCCACCAGGAAGTTTTCGCGTTCAGGTCAGCCCCGGCATCGGCCAGCACATCGAGCATGGCGGCGCTCCGCACCATTGTGATGGCGGGCCCTTGCCCATTGGGGAGCGGTTCCGTGGCCCACCGCTTTAGGTGCGGCTGTTCCTGCAACAACGCCCGGACACGCGCGGCATCGTCCTGGTGAAAGGCGGCAGCCAGTTCCTTCAAGCTTTCATTTGTGTCGGCGTTCATGGGGTGGGAGATGCCTGGGATGGGTCACAAAGCTCGACCGCAGAAGGGTGTGAGAGTCGGGCGGGGGGGTATGAGAAAAATCGTGTTTATCGTGTTTGATTGGCATTCCGGTGTGATTTTTTGTCACGAAAATGTGATTTTCGTGTTTTCGGGTCAGCTCCATCCGCCTTTATTGGTGATCTCCCCAACGTGGCTCATGGGAGCAGCTTTCAATCCGGCAAGGTGTCGCAGGTTTCTTGTCGTCCGCAGAAATTTTACCAGCATTCTTATGTAATCTGAAGTTACTACACATGTCAATCGCCGGGTTTTGTGAGCACAACTCGGAGAAGCGGGACACAGAGGCGCGAATGTTGAGCCCGGTTTCACACCCAGGGCGGAATTGGTAGGCGGATGGGCGCCTCAGGATGAGGAAACGGCAACGCGAACCACACAGCTGCCAAAGCTATAGCAGGGGTGCATTCGTTAATCGTTAAGAACCGAACCCGCTCGGTCACGCCGCCGTCACGCGGACCCCGCTCGGTCACGCACTTCGCGTGGATGAGCCATGCCATTGTGGTTTCTTGCTCTGCAACGCGCTTATCCTCTCGGCTTGAGGCGCTTTTTGCGCTCGTGGTTGCCTGACTGGCGGATGCGTCTATAACATCCCTAGGGATTATGGTTAGCTGCGAGGAGATAGTCGTTATTGATTTTGATGAATGGAGCCGTAAACAGGCCATCGCGGCAGTCGCCCGTCTCCAACCGCATCTGCGAGCGCTCTCGTTTGCCTCAGTAGCTGAAGCGAAACTTGCGCTCCGGCAGAAAGACCCGACGGGCATAGGGTTCATCCTCCTTGATAGCAGGTCCCCAACCCCAGGTGCAGCGCACGACTTCTTGCGTTGGCGAAAGGTTACGCAGCCTTGGCCGAAGACGCCAATCATGCTACTTGGAGACATAACTACGCTGGAACTGGCGACGGCCTACGGGATCGGCGTGACGGATTGCATGCGCAAGCCTGACAATGCTGAATTGTGGGGCGACGTGCTGGAACGGCTGTTTCGGGATTGGTGCAAGTGAAATTGCTCTAGCCATGCATTCTGTTCTCCGCACGGAGATCTGGACCCTACTCGTGTGTTCCTGATCATGATAAGATCGGGTGTTTTATGGCGAAAATCCTCGTGGTAGACGACGAGCCGAGCATTCGGGAGTTGTTCGCCGCATTGTTAAGCATGGCGGGTCATGAGGTCACGGCTGTGTCGTCAGCCCAGGAAGCTCGTTGCGCTTGGGAAGAGGAGGAGGGCCGGTTTAATGTGCTCGTCACTGATTTCTGGATGCCTGGTGAGAAAGGCGATGCATTAGCGGTTGCACTATGCAGAGAGTCCGCGCGCATGGGGTGTGTCATTGTGACCGGACACAACGCGGGCGCGTTGTCTCTGGCGGAATTTCGGGACCGCATCATCGTTTTAAACAAGCCGCTGAACGCGGCGACGCTTAACGAGAGGATTATGACCTTGCTCAGCAGGCGGGCGGAGAACCGTTCCCTCCCTGATTGATCAAGCACATCATTAGAGGCTATCCTCGAACCACACGTGGGACGGGTAAGAGTCATCGTGATAGACGCGAACGAACGGGCTCGCTGCCAGATCGAGAATGCGGGTTCAGGGTTGCGTGAAGGGATCGAAATCGTCGGGTTGGGCTCGGTTGCGGAAGCGCGTTTGATGGCGTTTACGCAGGAATCACCGCCTATAGCTTGCGTCATTCTTGATTCCGACTCGCCCACATTATCGTCAGCGGAAGACTTTCTGAGGTGGCGCAGAGTCACCGAGCCGTGGGCCCGAATCCCCATCATCTTAGTGGGTGAAAAACCAATTTCGGAATTAACGAACGCATACAAGGCGGGAGTAACAGACTCAGTTCGGAAGCCCGGGACACGTGAATTGTGGCAGGAACTGCTCGCGCGTCTTTTGAGAGACTGGTGGCGCGAAAACAAAAACAACGACAGGGCTCAGGTGTGACCTCCACCAGCAGGTGGGATTCTTCGATAGTTTGGCACAGGCAGGGATCTGGCGGCTTGTTGTTCTTTCCCAAAAAACCGCGATTCGTGTGAAGCTACGAGGTTGATAAACAACATGCCCGAACAGAGTTCACATTCGTAAATTTCGAAGCAGCTTTCGCTACGGTTGCGCAGCAGTCTCGGTCAGGCCTCCGTTAGGATAGCTCGAATTGTTCCCAACAGCTCTTGAGCATCTCCGGAGTGGGCGGTTTGATCAGGTAGCAGACAGCTCCTAACTCACGCGCACGCGCCATATCGCGTTCCTCTGGAGAGGAGCTTAGCACTGCTGCCCGCACCTTCAAATCGCGGCGTTCCTTCAACCATGCGAGCACGTCAAAACCGCTCTTGAAAGGCATCTTCAGATCGAGAAAAACGAAAGTAGCTTGGGGGTATTTCGTGCGGTCCCTGTAATCTCCGACTCCGGCTAGATAATTGATGGCGGCCTGGCCGTTTGGCACGATGAGAAAAGGATTCCGAAGGCCTGCTTCGTCGAACGCTCGCCGCATGAAAAATGCGTCGTCTTCATTATCTTCGGCCACCAGAATGACATCCCGATCCATAGTTAGGCTCCCTTCAACTCAAACCAAAAGCGACTCCCTACTTCGGCTTCTGGATCAAGGCCGACCGCCCCCCCCATACGTTCTACAGCTTTTCGGACGATTACGAGCCCAATTCCCGTCCCTTCATAGCTGGGATTCTGATTCAACCGTTCGAACATCCCGAACAGTTTGTCTTGGTATTCAGCGGGTATACCGATTCCGTTGTCCGTGACCCATACCCGGACAGTTCCCCCTCGCAGCTCACTGTGAACTCGCACAATAGGATGTATACCGGGTTTTACAAACTTCACTGCGTTTCCAAGAAGGTTTGTCAGCACCTGAGACAGCAGGACATCATTCCCGATAACAGAGTGAAGATTGCCGACAATGACTGTGGCCTGGGGTGGTTGAAATTGTGTATTTTGCTCAATTACCTCAGATATGATCGACTTCAGGTGGAAAGGCTGAAGCTTTGCCTCAATGCGCCCAACCCGGCTGAGTTGCAGAACGTCGTTGATTAGCCTTTGCATACGCGCGGAATTCTCCGAAATTCGCCTCACGCAATGCGCGAGTTCAGCGTCTGCACCGTCAGCATACTTTTTAAAGATCATACCACTGTAACCCTCAATTGCGCGGAGCGGTGCGCGCAGGTCGTGAGACACGCTGTACGAAAACTCTTCCATTTGATTGATGGCCTGCCGAAGAGAGGCAGTGCGTTCAGCCACTGCTGCCTCCAGCTTTTCGGCCGCACGTTTATGATCATCAATGTCAGTGCATGACCCGAACCAGCGAGTGACTTTTCCGGATTCGTCGCGAAGGGGCAGTGCGCGGCCAAGATGCCAGCGGTACGCGCCTGAGGCTTGCTCGAAGATTCGGTACTCTATTTCGTATGGCTCACCCGTGCGGACAGACAGGCGCCAATGCTCAACGCAGCGATCTCGGTCGTCCGGATGGAGAACAGAGAGCCAAGCTTCGTCATCGTACACTTCCGGCAAACCAGTCAACGACCGCCATCGAGGATTGAAGTAATCGACATGCCCGTCAGCGCCCGCGGTCCAAACAATCTGAGGCAGCGTCTCGGTGAGGATACGAAACTGTGCATCCTTCTGGCGAAGCGCTTCCTGCGTTAGCTTCCAATCGTGAATGTCAGTGCAGGTGCCAAACCACTTAACAACTTTTCCGCTTTCGTCACGCACCGGCGTAGCTCTCCCAAGGTGCCAGCGGTACGAGCGATCAGAGGCCCTGCGGAAGCGATACTCCAACTCGTACATCCCCCCCGTGGCTACCGCTGCTTGCCACGTTTGGAAAGAACGCTCCACATCATGCGGATGGAGCGCCGCAGCCCAGCCTGTGCCACGTGTTTGCTCCAGGCTTAGCCCAGTGAATTCGCACCACTTGGAGTTTGCGTAGTCTATATAACCATCGCTGCGCCCCGTCCAAACCATTTGCGGCATTGACTCCGCGAGCAAACGAAAATCCGCTTCGCTTTGGCGCAGAGCTTCTTCGCGACTGTGAATCAACTCCTCGTGGCGCTTCCGCTCAATTGCGACTGCAGCGGTGCGGGCGAGGACTTCGACGAGCTCGATATCGTTGCTCGTGGGTGCCGCTGGCTGGAAATGATAAAGCGCCAACGTGCCGAGGACCGTGTTGTCCGAAGACAGGATGGGCACTGACCAACAAGCTCTAAAGCCATGTTTGGACGCCTCCCCTCGAAAGGACGCCCACAACGGGTCATTAAGGATGTCGGTGACTATGACTGCTTGTTTTCTGTGCGCAGCCGTTCCGCAAGAACCAGAGACGGCGCCGATTTTCATGCCGCGAATGTACTCGGACCATTCGGGGGGCACGGATTGTCCGGCAGCCGGATAAAGCCGTTCGCCCTGCAGAAGAAGGATTGACGCTACACATCGTCGCTGAAGCCTCTCCTCCATGCTGCTGGTTAACGTTTCTAGAATTTCGACCAGAGGACGACCGCGCACGATGAGTTCGAGAGCCTGTTTCTGAGCGCGAAGCTGTGCTTCGCCGAGTTTACGATGTGTAATATCGACGCAAGCGCCGGCCATGTATTTCCGCTTGCCGTTCGAAAAGAACGTTCGTCCCCTGTCGTGGAGCCAACGCACGGAGCCGTCCGGCCAAATGATTCTGAACTCGAGGTCAAAATCCGCGCCGGCCGCAGCGCACCGCTCGCACGCGCTTAGCACAGTAGCTCGGTCTTCCGGGTGCACTCGTTCTACGAATTCTGACAAAGAACGAGCGCTTTCCCTCGCCGTCACGCCGAACAAGGCGTCTAGAGCATCGTCCCAGTCCACTTGATTCGTGATGATATCCCAGTAGAAAGTTCCTGTTTGCGAAGCGTCTAGCGCGGCACGCAAACGTTCCTGGCTTTCCCGCAAAGCATTTTCAGTTTTGCGGCGGTCTGTAATGTCCCGGGTGATGGCGAGTTGCACGTTTCGACTGCGACCTTCGTCCCAGAAGGGT
>DASPKX010000040.1:0-22920 GCA_035627835.1 Candidatus Methylomirabilota bacterium | reverse complement strand
GCATGCGGATGCTTGGCATCACCGGTCGGATGCGCTTACGTCGCTGGCGGCGTTCATCGGGATCTCGGTGTCTTTGCTAGGAGGGCCAGGTTACGAAAGCGCGGATGACTGGGCAGCCTTGTGCGCTTGCTCGTTGATTTTTCTGAACGGGTTCAAAGCTTTCCAGCTCGCGCTCGACGAAATCATGGATGTATCCGTGCCGCTGAAGATTGAGGGCGATCTTCGCGAACTCGCCTCGTCGGTGATGGGGGTGCGAGGGTTGGAGAAATCAAGGATCCGCAAGAGCGGGCCGTGGTACTTTATTGAGCTGCATGTTTTGGTTGATGAACGGTTGTCGGTGCGGGAAGGGCATGAGATCGCGCATGCTGTGAAGGCGAAGCTTTTGGATTCGGGCCAGCCTGTGCACGATGTGGTTGTGCACATCGAGCCGTTTGACGCGGCACGGAATTTGGCATCAGGCGCCGGATGATTCCTTTTCACGAACCGTGCCCTATGCCGAAGAAATCTGGAGGAGCTACGCTGGGCGGCACTTATGGCAGGACGAGGGTCAACTGGAAATGTTATCGCCGCGCTGGCGAGTTTCTTTATCCCTGGGTTGGGGCAGCTCATTCAAGGCCGGATCGGCATGGCACTGGTGCATTTCGTATTGGCCGCTGTGCTGTGGTTCGTGCTGCTTGGCTGGGCGATTCATCTTTGGTCGATCATTGACGCGGCGCTTTATAAGGGCACCCGGACGACTTAAGCTATGCCCGTGGAAGCTCCTCCAATTCGGCCCGTGCGGATTCCGCCAACGGATGAGATTCATCTTAAGCGCATCCGGGCGTTCAGCCATTTTCTCGATCAATCTATCAAGCTGCCGTTCGGAGTGCGCATCGGCGTGGATCCGCTGGTGGGGCTGGTGCCGGGGATTGGCGACGCGATCTCCACGGTGTTTTCGTTTGTGCTGATCTTTGAGGCTGCGCGGCTGGGTATTCCGAAGCGTGCATTGGGTGTGATGATTTTCAATGTGGCGCTGGAAGCGTTGGCTGGAACGATTCCGCTGCTGGGCGACGTTTTTGATGCCGTTTGGAAAGCCAACATGCGGAATGCGCGGTTGGTGGAGGCGGTTTATCGCCCCGACATGCCACGGCGGTCGAAGGCACAAATCTTCGCGAGCCTGGGGGCGTTTTGCATCGGGTTGATTGTGCTCATGGTCATTTTGGGCGCGCTCATCTTAAAGGGCATCTTCGCGTTGTTTGATTAAGGCTGTTTAGGGCGTTGCCTTAAAGTGGCGGGGCAGCCACCTTCGGTGCCCGGGCTATGCCGCATATCCACGAGAAAATCGATTTCACTGTTTCTCTATTCATCGTTCACGAGCAGAGGGTGTTGCTGGTGCATCATCGGAAGCTCGGCAAGTGGCTGCCGATTGGGGGCCATATCGAACTGGATGAGGATCCAGAGATGGCGGCGTTGCGGGAGGCGCGGGAGGAGAGCGGGTTGGAAATTGAGCTGCTGGGGGAGCGTCCGCCAACTACTGGGGATGGAACACGGGCGTTGATTGCGCCGCGGTTTCTCGACATTCACCGGATCAGCGACACGCACGAGCATATCGGGATGATTTACTGGGCGCGGGTGAAGTCGGGAGAGGTGACGCTGGCGGAGGCGGAGCATCATGGGATTCGTTGGTGCTCGCGGGAAGAGTTGGAGCAGTTGACACCGCCCATTTCGGAGGCGATCAGGTGGTATTGCCATAAAGCCCTCGCCGAGGTTCTATAGCGCCCCTGCCGCGGGCAGCACATGCAGCATCCTCTCAACAAGACGGGCATCTTTTTGCTCGAAGCGCTCAATAGCGTCGCCACAACCTACTACTTCTACTTCATTTATTTCTTCATGCAGGAGCGGTTTGGGTTCGGCAACATGCAGAACCTGGCGCTGGCGGCGGGAAGTGGTTTTCTCTACATGCTCGCGGCGATGTTCGGCGGGCGCTTTGGTCAAAGGAAGGGATACCTGTTCGCGCTGGGGATAGGGTTCGGCATCATGGCGGTGAGCCTGCTGGTGGGCACGCAGGTTAATTCCGTGACGGGGCATTTGCTGGTGCTGGCGGGTTGCACTATTGGGATGTGCTTCACATGGCCCAACCTTGAGGCGGCAGTGAGCCATGGAGAGCCTCCTTTGCGGCTGCAGCGAAACGTCGGGATTTACAATGTTGTTTGGGCCGGGGGCGGCGCGGTCGCTTACTTTACTGGAGGGGCGTTGGTCGAAGCTGGAGGAGGGCGCGGAATTTTCATCGTTCCCGCGATTGTTCACATTGTGCAACTGGCGCTGACGTTCTGGTTGGTGCGGCAATCGCGGCAGCCGGCGCGCGAGTCGTTTCGACCGCTTCCGCTGGCGATTAATCCACAGCCGGCTGAGGAGCGGGCACGCTCCCCCGTGAGTCCGGAACGCTTTCTGAAGATGGCGTGGGTCGCGAATCCGTTTGCTTACCTGGCGATTAATGCGGCGGTTCCTGTGATGCCCGGAATTGCCAGAAAGCTGGAATTGACGCCGAAGTTGGCGGGGTTTTTTTGCTCGATCTGGTTCTTTTCGCGCGCGGCGGCTTTCCTGCTTTT
The DNA here is from genome assembly GCA_035627835.1 of Candidatus Methylomirabilota bacterium. Classification (GTDB taxonomy): domain Bacteria; phylum Verrucomicrobiota; class Verrucomicrobiia; order Limisphaerales; family SXQI01; genus DASPKX01. Next base: position 20,332 of record DASPKX010000040.1, on the reverse strand, counting down.
CTGGCTATGGCCCGGTTGGCATTACCGTTTCCGTTACCTGCTCGCGGCGTATCTGGCGCTGATTGGGGCGTTTGGAACGATCCTGGTGTCGCGAAATTTCGGGCTTTTGGTGGGGGCGCAGATCGTCTTCGGGCTGGCCCTCGGCTTAATCTATTACTCCTCGCTTTATTATTCGATGGATGCGAGCGAGGACAAAGGGGATCACGGCGGGTTTCATGAGGCGGCGATCGGGGCGGGGAATTGTTCGGGGCCGCTCATCGGAGCCTTGGCGTTGTATTTTCTTCCTGGCCATCCGAATAGCGGCGTGGTCGCCGTGTGCCTCGCTTTAGCCATTGGCCTGGCTTGGCTCCTGCGCCTGCGATGGGCAAAGGTGTAGCGGCCAAAGTCCGCATGCGTGAATAAGGCGGCACCCTGATTCACCGCTTTCCCGCGCTTGCCTACAACGGCTTTGATGATGACACGGGGTCTCTTGCCAGTCTTGGGGTTAATGGGAATTCTTTGCGCAGGTTGCGACACTTTGACCGTTAAAAACACGGGTGGAGACGGCAAGCCACGCCCAACGCAGATCGTCACTTATCCAGACCACGCGATCATTCATGTCGATGGGAAATTCAAAGGGAAGTCGCCGGTGCTCGTGACCTTGCCGCAAGGGACGAACGGAATGGTGACAGGGCGGATGACGATTGAGGCGATCCCAACCAGCCCTTTTTTGAATCCGCAGGTGGTGGTCTTCAGCCCGTCCAACCGGGTGGACCGTGTGCCGGACCGTTACATGATTGACCTAACCCTCCCGGCGGCTCCAGAGACAGCGTTAGCTGCAGCACGGAGTTCGGAACGCTCATTCATCACGTCGCGTGTGCCCTGGCCGCAGCCTTCGCGCAGCGCGAAAGGCCAGCCGACTTTGTCGCCACGGGCTCGGCAGCAAAAGATGGAAGCAGAGGGCAAAGAGGCTCCAACGCGGGAGATGCGCGATAGTCGCAGCAATCGGCAATAAGCCCGGGGCCTGCAGCCATCTGACGTGACGCTCCTTTCGGGAGCGCGCGACTTGTTGAAGCTGAGCGCATCCGTTAGCTTACGGGCGGTTAGCTCAACGTGCTGTTCCCACTGAACAACTCTGGAGGTTTGCGCCGCGTCGTCGTCACTGGTGTCGGTGTCATCACGCCTTTCGGCAGAGGATGGGCTTCCAACGCGCAGGGCTTCCGGGAAGGGAAACGGGCCATTGGCCCTGTCTCTTTATTTGATGTCTCGACGAACCGCTCGCGTATTGCTGCCGAGATTCGTGAGGATCTTGAACTCGGCGAAACTCGGCTGTCTCGAAGAACCCAGGGACGACTGGAACGCGCTGCGCGGATGCTGTTGATTGCTTCGCGCGAGGCCTGGGAGCAAGCGGGATGGCGCGGGGAGACTCGGATTCCTCTGATCCTTGGAACGACCAGCGGAGGGATGACGCTTGGGCAGGAGTTTTACTCCCAGTTAATGCAGGACGGGACACGCCGCGGGCAAGCGGGGAGGATCATGCATTATGTGCCCCAACGCCAGGGACAGGATTTACAACAAGCGATTGGTTTCGACGGGCCGATCACCGTTATCGCGAATGCTTGCGCGACCGGGGCAAACGTCGTGGGTCACGCTTGGGAAATGATCCGCTCGGGGCAAGCTGAACGGGTGTTTGTGGGGGCTTACGACGCCATCAGCCAGCTGGTTTACACCGGGTTTGACGCGCTGCAGGCGCTTTCCCCAAACCCGTGCCGGCCGTTCGACGCCCAGCGCGATGGTTTGACCCTGGGCGAGGGAGCTGCGGCTCTGGCAATCGAGTCCATGGAAAGCGCCCGGAGCCGCGGAGCGGACATTCTTGGAGAGATTACGGGTTATGGAGCTTCAACAGACCCGCATCATTTAACGCAGCCGCATCCGGAAGGGCTAGCGGCGCTGTCGGCGATGGAGTTGGCTTGCCGCAGAGCCAAGGTGACTCCGGAGAATGTGGGTTATCTGAATGCGCATGGGACCGCGACTCCCCACAACGACCGTTCTGAAGCTGCAGCTATCAATGCCTGGGCTGGCGAAGGTGCTTCAAACCTGAAGGTCAGCTCGACCAAAGGGAGCATTGGCCACACGCTCGGGGCTGCCGGGGCGATTGAAGCTGCGGTTTGCATCATGGCGCTGCGAGAGCAATGGCTCCCGCCGAATGTAGAGATTGGAGAGTTGGATCCTGCGGCCCGATTTCAGCTAGTTGGGAAGCCAGGCAGCGCCAGCTTTGAATATGCGTTAACCAATTCGTTTGGTTTTGGTGGCGCGAACGCATCGCTGCTTCTCAGGAGGGCAGCGTGAGCGGGATTTACGTGTGCGGCATTGGGGCGGTTTCTCCGGCCGGCTGGGGGGCAGATAAACTTTCGGATGCGGTGGAAAAGGGGAGCAAGTTTCCGGGTGAACCGGTGAAAGTTGATGGTGTGCAAACGACGGGGATTGCTGCCCGCGTCCCAGCGCCGCCTTCCCGGCCAGCCTTCCTGGCGCATCCACGTTTGCGCAGGAGCAGCCCGATCTCGCAGTTTGCCGTCGCAGCCGCATTGGAGGCTCTTGGGCAGCAAACGGGAACCCAGAACACGGCAGTCATCCTTTGTGTCATGTCCGGATCCGTTAACTACTCGCGACGTTTTTATGCGGAGACGTTGCGTGACCCGGCGACGGCGAGCCCTCTCGTGTTTCCAGAGACGGTGTTTAACGCGCCGTCCAGCCACATCTCAGCGGTCCTGAATTCCAACGCGCCGAACTACACGCTGGTTGGGGACGCAGGAATGTATTTGGTTGGGTTGGCGCTCGGCGCGCAATGGCTGCAAGAAGAATTGGTGGACGGCGTTCTGGTCATTGCGTCCGAGGAAATGGATATCCTCACCACGACCGCGGTCAGCCTTTTCGAAAGACGCGCGCTGGTGAGCGAAGGATCAGGTGCGCTGTATCTGCGGCGGGAGCCGACCGGCGCGGTCGTGGAGCTTGAGGCGATCACGCAGCCAATTTCGTTCGTTGGCCGGGCGGAGCGGGAGCCGGCGCTTCTAGAGGTGCGGGATTCTATTTTGAATGGATCAACACGGAGCCTCCTGGTTGAGAGCCGCTCAGATGATTCGCAATGGAATCGCCTGGAGACCGAGGTCTGGCGGGATTGGTCTGGGCCAAGGTTGGCCGTTAAGAATGTTTTAGGCGAGGCGCTCAGCGCCTCATCGGCGTGGCAGTGTGTGTGCGCGGTGGAACAACTGCGCCGAAGGCCGGAGTTGCAAAGGGCGACGGTGTCTGTCCTCGGCTTGAACCAGCAGGCGATAGCGGCGCGTTTTGCTGTGCACCATGAGTGAGCAGGCGAAACGAGTAATGCTGATCACTGGTGGCAACAGCGCGATCGCGTTGGCTGTGGCGCGCCAATTCATCGCGCAAAGCCAGCTGCACCATGTGGCCCTGGGCGTTCGCCAGAATCGCGGAGAAGCCGATGCGCTTGCGGCCAGTCACCCCCAGCAAGTGTCTTGCTTCACGTTGGAGGTCACTTCACCAGAAAGTTGGCGAGCGGCGATTCGGTCCATCATTGACCGGCATGGTCGTTTGGATGCTTTGGTTAACAATGCTGGGGGGCATCAGGATGGTCTGCTCGCGACTATGCCCGAACCTGTATGGGCGTCAGTAATTGATTCCAACTTGAACGCTGTGTTCCACGGGTGCCAGGCAGCTCTACCGACCATGATCAGCCAACGCTTTGGGCGGATCGTCAATGTATCCTCACTCAGCGCAATGCTGGCTCCTGCCGGGCAAACCAATTACGCGGCGGCGAAAGCTGGGATTGTGGCCATGACTCAGTCGCTGGCGAAGGAGGTGGCTCGAATCGGGATCACTGTGAATGCGGTTTGCCCCGGCTATGTGGACACGCCTGCGCTTAAGTTTAATTCGGATGAGGAGCGGCGCGCGACGGCCAGTCGAATTCCGATGCGCCGATTTGCGACGCCAGATGAGGTGGCGGCGGCGATTTTGTTTCTTGCTTCGGCGAGCGCCAGCTATATCACAGGCGCGGCTTTGAAGGTGGACGGCGGAATTTTATAACGTGTATGGAAGAGATGAGCGCTCTGAAGCAGCGCATTAAAAAATTGCTGGTTGAGAACCTGATGCTGCAGGTGACGCCGGAGGAGATTCAGGACGACCAACCCCTGTTCGGGCCGGACAGCCTCGGGTTGGATTCGGTTGATGCCCTTCAAGTGGTCGTGGCGCTCGATAAACAGTTTGGCTTAAAGATCGCAGACCCCGCAGCAGCCCAGAAGATTTTGCGCACCGTCACCACCATCGCAGAAGCGGTGCAGGCCAAGGCCTGAGGTGCATGATGTTATCGTCATAGGAGGCGGGCCCGCTGGAAGCGCGGCCGCGACATTCCTGGCAAAAGGTGGCAAGCGCGTCCTCGTTTTGGAGAAGGAAGTCTTCCCAAGGTTCCATATTGGGGAGTCACTGCTGCCATACAATCGGTCCATCTTCGCGGAAATGGGCGTCCTCCCGGATTTGGAAGCTGCCGGTTTCCCAAGGAAGCGCGGAGCGCAGTTCCACACCGGGACAGGCAACCACTCACTGTTCTTTGTTTTTTCCCAGGGCCGGTTCACGCGGGAGCATGAAGCGTTTCAAGTCGAACGCGCCGTCTTCGACGACATTCTCCTGAAGCACGCGCGCAAAGTTGGCGCGGAGGTTCGTGAGGGGTGGAGTGTCAGCAAAGTGGAGGAAGGAGAAGGCGCGGTTCGTGTTCATGTGACGGATCCTCAAGGGCAGAGGTCAGTCCTCGAGAGCGCTTACGTTGTTGATGCTTCGGGGCGAGGCAATCTGACGGGCAACCAGGAAGGGTTGCGCGTTGCGCATCCGAATCTGCGGAAGTTGGCGGTGTTCGGCCATTTTCGGAATGTTAAATTGGACGAAGGAAGCCCTGGGGGCGACACCATCATCGTCCGCCTGGCAAATCGTTGGTTCTGGATCATTCCGATTTCGAAAGAGAAAACGAGCGTGGGGGTGGTAATGGATGCGGCTGAGTTCGCGCGGCTGAAGCAGGAGCCGTCCGTTCTGTTCGAGAGCATCTGGCGCAAGAGCCCACCGCTGATTGCGCGCATGAAGGACGCGGAGCTTGTCGGCAGCATCCAGACCACCAGCGACTTCTCTTATCGGAACCGAACATTTTTCAGTAACCGGGTGCTGAGGGCAGGGGACGCAGCGGGTTTTCTGGATCCGATTTTTTCCTCCGGCGTGTATCTGGCCATGTTCTCAGGGAAGCTCGCTGCAGAAAGCATTCTTGCTGTGATGGCTTCGCCAAGCAGGCGCGCCTCAGTTTTTCAGCGTTACGAGAAGCGAGTGAGGGCTGGCCTGGATTTCTACTGGGAAATGGTGGAGCACTTCTACACTCGGCCGTTCCTCGAGATTTTTTTCCAACCTCGTGAAAGGTTTCAGCTCGCCTCCGCCGTGAACGCCGCGTTGGCGGGGGAGTTGCACGGTGGGTGGAAGATCGCCTGGCGCATGCGGCTGTTTTTCCTGCTGGTGAAGGCGCAGGCGAGATGGCGTTTCAACCGGCCGATGCGCCTGGAGTGATTTCTTTTTAGAAGCCGTCTCACAAACACCCAAGCAGCGTCTTGCGGGTCTTTTCGCCGGATGCTTCGTTGCTCCTCAGTCGCAGATCCATGCGGATATGCTCCTTCGTCGCGCCTCGCCTCCGGCCCAAAATCCCTCGCAATCCACTTGCTGGTTATTCATGAAACGGCTTCTAGGGCTGCACCAGGAATTCTTTAGTCCACTCGGGTGAGCGCGCGTTGGATTGCATGCTTCGCCAATCGGTGTCGGTTAGCCGTTCGACACCGTCCGTCTCCACGTCGTAGTAACTGAAGACGGGGCCTGCGTACATCACCTTCTCTGGCCCACACTCGACCGCAATCAGCAACATGTTGGGGTGGCCAACTGCGGCGTGGAGCACACGGCCTGGGCCTCGCTCATCAGGAACCTTTGTGTGGATATCGACTATGAGCTGGTCCGGGCGCTCGCAGCCATAGTTCACGGGGAAGGACTCAGGGCGCATATCGAGCGAGCGGTAGAAGAGCTTGGGATACCAACCGCTGTAGAGTTTTCCGTCGTAGGTCTTGTGGATTTCCACGACATCCTTCAGGAAGTTGTTCTCGGCATCGGTGAGGGGGAGGCTATTGAGTTGCTTCTCCGCAATGACCGCAAGGGTTCTCATTGTGGTCTGGAACCCGGACAGATGGTGGAGTTGGTTGGTGAAATCAGGACGCCTGGTGAGTGAATTTGTGAAAGAGCTGAACACCTCGGCCATGCGTCCGCTTAATCCCTCCATGGTTCTCCAGAAGGTCGGAACTGGCTCCACATAACCATGCGGATAGCTGCAGAGAATTGGAACGGTGTAGGATCCTTTGGCGTAGAGCAGCGTGTCGTGCCGCAATTGGGTCCAGCCGCTCAACTGCGACTGCGTCTGCTTGAGAGCCCAGGCTTTCGTTCGGAACACTTCCGGGTAGGCGGGGCTGGTTGTCGGCTTGCTCAGCTCCCGCAACGCGCCGAGCCATGCATTGTAGATCGAGCTGTTCGTCCAGACGGTGGCCTTTTGGGCGTCGATGACCGCTCGCACTGCGGCTAAGTTGTGCTGGTACGGATGACCGTCGCGCCACGAGGAAGGGCTGGTTTTGGCAATGCCTGAGGCGATTAGTGGAGTCACCGCGTCGTTGCCAAGCGCTGCAAAAGCGACGTCGAGTGTGCTTGGCATAAGGCGTTCCACCTTTCGAAGTGTGCCGCTGGAATCCGGCCAGAGAATATCATCGTGAACAACTTTGCTGAGAGCCCAGGAGTCGAAGACGAACTTCTGCCCTGAAAACGCAAAGGAGCGGGGGAGCTTGCGTTGGGAGCCGTCCAGCGGAGTGAAAAAGACGTCCCCACGAATCTGTTGAAATCCGAGATTTCCGTTAAGGATAGCCCGTTGCAGGGCAGCGAGATTCTCTTCAGTCCGAATCTGCGCGAGGGTCTGCATGCTGGCGCCTTCCAACAACCCAGCGAGTTGAAGGAAGTTCATGGAGTCGGCATGACCGATTAAGAATTCGATGATTCGGTTTGTCTCGGACCATTGCTCCGCGCCGTTATTCGCGCGAAGCGCTTCCTGGAGCGCTATTGCCGTCGCGAGTTCGCGCATGGCGCCGGCCTGCAAAGCGCCGGGGGTTGGATCGGCAATGCGGAAATCGACACGGCCAAGCCACATCAGGCAGCGGAAGTAGTTGGGTCGTGATTCGTAGTTTCCCCGCGGTTTGAATTGGGTGAAATCCATCGGCCGCACGGCGCCGAAAATGGGGAAGCTCTGATGATATTCCTCGCCGGCAATGGCTTCCAAAATCCTGGTGACTTCTGTGTCCTGCCCCGTCACTGACGATTGCTGCTGCCCCGTTATGAGGCTGCGGGCGACCGTGAGAAACGTGTCCGCATCTTTCACGCTGGCGGCGAAAGGGCCTGACCCGTGCTCCTGTGCGACTGACCCGAGGCCGGTCGAGCATTGCGCCAGCAGGTCTTTGAGCTGCGGTTCAATATAATAAAGCTCCCACTCGGTGAGCATCGTTTTGAAGACCTGGTGCCATGCCTGCAAAATCGCGTCACTCGAGATGAAGACCGGCAGGTCATCCATGAAGATTCGGTAAAAGCTCTCGCCAAAGCTCCAGGTTTGCATCCGTTGTGAAACGACGAAGCCGTTCCGCTTGAACAGCTCCAGTTCGGCGGCGTCCATGCGGAAGCTGGTGATGCGCCGATCTGGAGAGCCGGACGGCAGGGTTGCGTTGTATGCGTCGATATCCAGGTTGAACTCGTCCCAGAAATCAGAGGTGGTGGGATCCCACGAGAGTTGCGGCAGATAAGCGGGCGGGGCGAATTGGTTTGTGAACCCCGCCAAGGACAGGAAGCCCAAAGCCCTGAGATTCTTCGCGTATTCCGAAGCGTAACCGTAAACCTCAGCGCCCGGATCCTTGCTGCGTTTGAGGTGTTGCGCCAGGCGTGAGCGAAAGAACCCCCGTTGGGCTGCGTCGCCGATCGGCAGCCTTGTAAAGGAGGACGCGTCATTGGTGAAAACCCCAAATGACTGCCAGTTCCTCAAGTCTCCGCTGGTTTCAATCGAGGTGACGGTCTCTACGTCCACGAGCGCTGGAGGCGGAAGCTCCAGTTCGAGGTTGCTGGCGTTTAGGCTGCCAGCAATTCGCACCTGGGCGGGTTGAGCATGAGAGTTCCAGAGCGCAATGAGCGCGAGTAAGGGGAGCGCCAACCGATACATACAGTTCTTTCTGCCCCGCCTCGGGGCGGGCGACTGGGAAGCGTTGCCGACGCTCTCCCAAAGCAATCTCAAGGTATGCCCTCAGTTAATGAACGTAATCAGGCTACCCCTTAAGCCGGGCAGAGGGAATGTTCGTCACGGCATGCAGGCTTCGCGGGGGCTCAAGCGCCGGTTGGGCCTGTAGCGCGGTCGAACCATGGGGTGCAGATTAACCCTATGGGGAAAAAGACGCAGTTGGAGGTGGGCGGGCGCGTCCTTCAAGTTTCGAACCTGGACAAGGTTCTCTATCCAGAAAACCAGTTCCGCAAAGGCGACGTGATTAACTATTACGTCCAAATGGCGGATTACATTTTACCCCACTTAAAGAACCGGCCGCTCACGTTGAAGCGTTATCCCGAGGGGGTGAACCACGAGCATTTCTACGAGAAAGATGCGCCGAGCCATAAACCGGATTGGGTGAAAACAACCGCTGTGGCGCGGCGAGGTGGCGGCAGCGATATCAACTTCGTGTTGATCAATGACCTGCCTTCGCTGGTCTGGGCCGCAAACCTGGCCAGCCTGGAAATGCATGTGTTCCTGGCGCGCGCCGGGCAGATTGATCGTCCTGATTTCTTCGTGGTTGATCTGGATCCGGGCGAGCCTGCGAACGTTCTTCAAGCGGCAGAGGTCGGCCTGCGGGTTCGGGATGTTTTTCAAAAACTCGGGATGAAGAGCTTTCTCAAAAGCTCAGGATCGAAAGGGTGCCAGCTCTACGTGCCGCTGAACACAAAGATCAGTTATGCGGATACGGAGCCTTTCGCCAAGGCGTTGGCGGAGTTGCTCGAGCAGCAACAACCAGAGTTGATCGTGAGCGAAATGGCCAAGGATCAGCGCGTGGGAAAGGTGTTCATCGATTGGTCGCAGAACGTTGATTACAAGACGACAGTGTGTGTTTATTCGCTCCGGGGCAAACGGATGAGGCCGTTTGTCTCCATGCCACTTGAGTGGAAGGAGGTGGAGCGGGCGGTATCCAAGGGCGATGCGGATGCATTTACGTTTGAACCGGAACAGGCTTTGAAGCGGGTGCAGAAGCTGGGGGATTTGTTTGCTCCTGTGCTCACTTTGAAGCAGAAGCTGCCAAAGATCGAGGAACTGCAAGGCGCGATGAAGAAGCCGGTGGCCAAGGCGAAACGAACCGCGAAACCGGCTGGTAAGAAGGAGATCCCCAGCGGCGACACCAGCCACGACGGCAGCCTGCGGGAATATGATCGGAAGCGGGATTTTCAGCAAACCGCAGAGCCAGGCCCAGAGCGAGAAAAGTCCGCTGAGGCTGGTGATTTGATGTTCGTTATCCAGAAGCATGACGCCAGTCATTTGCATTATGATTTTCGATTGGAGATGGGTGGCGTGCTGAAATCGTGGGCTGTCCCCAAGGGGCCGCCGTTTACTCCAGCAGAACGGCGACTGGCGATGCATGTGGAGGATCATCCGATGAGCTATGCGAGATTCGAAGGGACCATCCCTCCCGGCAATTATGGAGCTGGCACGGTGATGGTGTGGGACATTGGGACCTACCGCGCAGTGGAGGAGAAGCCGCTGGCTGCCTATCACAAAGGGAAGCTGAAAATTCAAATGGCTGGAAAGAAGCTGAAAGGAGAGTGGACGTTGGTGCGCTCCAGCCGCGCGGACGCAAACGGAAAGCAGCCGTGGTATCTCTTAAAGACCGGCGGAGCCGCAGGTGAAATTCCGGCGAAGGTGTTGGATCGCTCGGTGCTCACGAATAGAACATTGGACGAGATAGCCAATGACAATGACGCCCAGTGGCAGAGCAATCGATCGAGCAAACCTTCCGGAACCAAGCCAGCGGCCAGCAGAGCGAAACGGACGAGAGCGAGCGCAAAGGCGGATGAACCTGACCCTGCTGCTTTCGAGGTTCCCAGCGCCGCGCCCGCAGCCAAGCCTGGGTTCGTGAACCCAATGAAAGCAAAGTTGGTGGCGCAGCTGCCGCATGGGCCGCAATGGAGTTATGAGATCAAGTTTGATGGTTATCGGTGCCAGGCCGTGAAAAACGGCAGCAGCGTGGAATTGCTTTCCCGAAACGCGAACAGTTTCAACTCGGACTTTCCCGAGGTGGTGCGAGCGGTGGGCAGGCTGCCGTGCGCCAAGGTAACCTTGGACGGGGAAGTGGTGGCGGTTGAGCCTTCAGGGAAGATGTCCTTTCAAGCGTTGCAAGGGAGCAGTTCGCACTCGGGCATCACGATCCATTATTACGCGTTCGACATTCTGAACCTGGAGGGACGCTCGCTGTTGAAGCTGCCTTTGAGCGAGCGGAGGGAGCTTTTGAAACAGGTGTTTGCAGGGACAAGTGATCCGCTACTGCATTTCAGCGGGCCGCTGGAGGCGGAGCCTGAGGAGTTAATTGAAGCCGCGCGGGACAAGGGGTTTGAAGGGATTATCGCGAAGCGAAACGATTCGTATTACGAGCCGGGGGATCGCAGCGGCTGCTGGGTGAAGTTCAAGACGAACCAGGAGCAGGAGTTCGTCATCGGTGGGTGGCGACGAACGAGCACAGCCAAGGATTTTGACGCGCTTTACGTCGGCCTCTTTGATGATGAAGGGCGTTTCAAATATGTCGCCAAGGTGCGCGGGGGCTTCACACCATTGTCGAAGCAAAGGATCATCACTGCCGCGGCCTCACACGTGACGCGTGAGATTCCATTCTATGAACTGAAGATCACGAAGGTGAAGCGCAACAATGAAGGGATCAATGAAGATGACTTAAAGAACTCAGTGTGGGTGAAACCCGCAGTGGTCGCGCAGATCGAGTTTGTGGAATGGACAGAAGGCGGGGCGTTGCGGCACCCGCGCTTCAAAGGTTTGCGCGTGGATAAAGAGGCGCGTGAGGTGAAACGAGAGGTTCCCGCCTGAAGCAAAAGGCCCGGTCGGTGACCGGGCCTGCCATTTGTCAGTTACTTCAGTAGGTGTTCCTGGAAGAAGAGGATGGTTGAGTAGAACTGGAAGTCGATGTTCCGTTTTTTGGCGAAGCCGTGGCCTTCATCCTTTGCCATCAGGTACCAAACTGGACTGCCTTGCTTCCGAAGCGCGGCGACCATTTGCTCGGCCTCAGTGACGGGCACGCGCGGATCGTTCTTCCCTTGCACGACGAAAAGAGGACGCTTGATCTTCTCGACGTTGTTGAGCGGCGAGATTTTCTCCAGGTGCGCATGCATGGCGGGGTCGCGCTCGTCGCCGTATTCGGCGCGGCGCAGGTCGCGGCGATAATCCTGGGTGTTCTTCAGGAACGTGAGGAAATTGGAGATGCCAACGATGTCGATGCCGGCGCGGAGTTGGTCGCTGTAGTGAACCAATGAAGCAAGGACCATATAGCCGCCGTAGCTGCCGCCAATCACCGCGATCCGTTCAGGATCAAAGGCTTGGTTTTTCTTCATCCAACTGATCAAAGCGCCGATGTCCTTCACGGAATCCTCGCGCTTGAAGCCGTTATCCATGGCGACGAAAGTTTTGCCGTAACCAGAGGAGCCGCGCACGTTCGGCACGACGATGCTGATGCCAAGCTCGTTCAGGAAGAAGTTGTAACGGCCCATAAAGATCGGGCGGCTTTGGCTTTCAGGGCCTCCATGGATGAGGATCATTGAAGGGCGGGACCCGGGGAATTTCTTCGCGTCTGGTTTGTAAACGAACGCGGAGATGGTCAGGTCGTCGAAGCTTTTGAACCGCACCAGCTCGGGTTGAACGAATTGCTGCGGATCGAGGCCGCCGGTCTCGCTTTCTGTCCAACGCTCCACCTTTTTGGAGCGCACGTTGTATGAGTAAGCGTCGCTCGGGGAGCGCGCGGAGGTAAGCGTGAAGCCGAGATCCTCGTTGTTTTCGTGCCAACTCAAACCACTGATGACAGCGGGCGGGAGTTCAGGAGTTTGCGCAACCTTGCCGCTGGCCAGGTCCATAATGCGCAGAACGGAGGAGCCATCCTCATTCGTGACGAAAGCGATCCATTTTCCATCACGTGAGATGGTGAAATCGGTCACGTCCCAACGGATGTTAGCTGTCAGCGGCGTGCGCTTTAACGAGGGGAGATCAATTCGCGTGAGCTGCTGGAATTCTGAATCCGCATCTGTTGTCACGTAAATCGCCTCCTCGTTAGGGCTGAAGCTAGCCTCGCCGTACGCAACTTTTTGCCCCGAACGATTCGTAATCGGGCGTTTTGTCCCTGTTCCTATGTCAACAAGATATAGATGCGATTCATTGATGGAGATATACTCCGCGAGCAAGAGTCGCTTGTCGTCCTTGGTCCAATCCTGAACACTCCAACCGCCCCCTTCGTTTTGAACCACCAAGCGATCCGTGCTTTTATCTGCAGGGTCGATCACCCAAATGTCGCGGTCTTTGCCGTTGCGGCGAGTGGAACCGTAGGCGAGCCATTTGCCACTCTCGGAGAAATTGCCGCCGCTGTTCTGTGATTTGCCATCGGTGAGGAGTTCCACTTTGGCGCTGGCGGGATCGAGTCTGTAGTACTGGTAGAACTCGCCACCGCCCACATCCTGCGCGAAGAGGATGTAATCGCCGGTCTTTGGCCGGAATGTGCCGCCGCTGACCGGTTCGCTAAAAAAGGTGATCTGCTTGCGCGCGCCGCCGGGCATTCGGACGTAATGAAGTTGAGCGGACTCAGCGAAGCGGGTGGTGATGAGCATCTCGCGGCGAGTGGGATGCCATCCGGCAAAGCCTGCGACTCGCGATTCGAGGTATGGGGCAGCTTGCGTGCGGAGTTCTTGAGGGATGGGTGGAACGCCTTCGACTACGAGATTATCGGGAACCTGAGCTTGAGAATGCATGATGAAAGAAAGCAGCGTGGCAACGATCCAATGGGAAAATGAGACCCCCCGTTTCATGCGCCAATCTTCACCCGATCCCGCGAAGCGGACAAGCGCCTAAACTCGCCGATTGTTGGGCTGCAGAGCTTCCTCCAATGCCCGTAATTCCTCCCGCGCCACCTCGCGGAAATCGTAGCGCTTGACAAATTCCCGGCCCGCTTCACCTCTCGTCTTTCTAAGTTGGGGGTCTTTGAGAAGCCGAAGAATCCTTTGGGCGAGACCAGCCTTGTCGCCAATTGACGTAAGATCAAGTTGGCCAGGGAACGCTGTGTCAAACACCGGCACATGGTATCCGACGACTGGGAGCCCAGCGGCGAGAAATTCATTCACCGAGAGACCCCAGCCTTCCTCATATGAAGGCGTGATCCCGACTCGGCATTGCACAAGGAGGCGGTTCTTCTCCTCCTCGGGGATGCCTCCTGTAAATACCACAGAGTGAGCAATGCCACGTTGGGCGAAGAGTTCGGTTGCACGCTGTCGATGGGGCCCCTCGCCGATCATGAGGAGCCGAGCTTCGGGTTTTTCCTTGAGGACCTCAGCCCAGACTTCCGCCATGTCAAAAACGCCCTTATGTTGGTGCATCCGCCCAAGAACCACCGCGTCAAACTGCTTGTCCGCCTCTGAGCTTGGCGTGATCGCGGCTACATCGATGCCGTAGCCGATTTGGCGTGTCGGCGTCGGCTTTAGGCCAAGCCGGGATTCCAGTGCGTTGAAATCAGCAGAAACGATGGCTGTCCCGCAAATGACGAGATCTGCCCGCTCATTCAGCCACCGTGCAGTGACTCTCTCCGACCAGAGGAAAAGCTTATCAAATAATCCGGAGCGTTTTTCCTGAGCCGAGAGCACATGGTGAATTTTCGCAACCAGTTTAGCGCGGAAGCGGCGCGCGAGAACTATGGCCGGATAGACCTCGAAGATCATTTGGGCTGAGGCATAAACGACGTCGTACGTCTGAGGAAAGCCGGTGAAGCGCGCTGTCACCATTCTCCAACCATATGCGGGGAAGTACCGCCACGTTTGAGCGATGTAGCTGGTTGCGTTAAAAAGATTGTCGCTGCTGAACAGTTTAGCTGTCGGCGCGAGCGAACTCAGTTGCGGGAAAGCGGCCTTTGCTGCGAGGAAATCAACCCGGTGGCCAAGAGCGTTCAGCTCATTGGCCACCCAGCAGTAATGCCGCATCACTCCCGATACTGATTTCGAATCATTCGGGGTGTTGTGGACGATTAAAATCCGCATCCGCGCGGAACGTAATAACTACCGCCAGAGTAGTCGATAGAAACGTGCTCGCCCGACGAAGCTGTCTGGTTCCTGGATGAAAACGCCGTGCCCATTGCGCACTGACACCGCGCCCACTTCGACCCAATCGGTGAGGTTTTCCGACGCGACAACGCGGTAGTCAGCATCATCACCGCTGACCTCAAGGCTGATAGAGCCAGCTGCGCCGCCTTTTGCAATGTTGATACGGGGCGGGGCCGGCGCGGCCATCTCTAGCCTCGCGTTCACATCTGGGAGACGGACAAGATCGTACCCGGCATGGGAGATATCAACCTCATGCAGGTTGAGAGAGGTTGGCGTTGCAAGAAGCGCCTCCTTGTTCACATTGAAGATGATCCGCGCCAATGAGCCGTTGGTAAGCGTTGAAGCAGTCGCGCTGCTGAATGCGAAACGAAGGTTTTTCATTCCACCGACGCCTGCAGGAGTGATAGCCGAGAGATTCAATCCCGACGTCGAGAGGCCAGTTGCCTGCGCCGCGTTTGCCGGTGTGAGCACCCTTTCATCGTACTCCAGTGCAAAAGCGGCTGAGATCACGCCGGCCGCCAGGTTGGTCAACGCGACATCCACCACCAACTGCGAGCGATCCTCTGACCAGGCGAGGTTTAAGAGTGCGCCATGAATGACCCACGTGGGGTCGGGGAGGGCTTGTGCTTGAATGACTCCATTCTGGCCTCGCGGCTGAGGGTCCAGGCCGACCGCAGCGCGCAGGACTTTTGTCACATCGCCAGCATCAAGCGTCGTCGAATCGTTCAGATCATTTAGGAAAATATCCCAGGAGCGCACGGGCTCCACTTCGGTCAAGTAACGCTGTAAAACACTGGCGTCACCAACGTCCAAACGATCATTGGCGTTGTTGTCTCCACGATATTTTCGCTGAGTGATTTGGAGATCAGCTCCTTCCGTCCAGGAACCGCCACCGTGAGAGTTGCCTTTCGAGTCGGAAGAATCGAGAAGAGCTAAATCAATCTTCACATTGGTGACGGACGGCACTGAACGAGCACGGAATTGAACCTCAAAGAGATTTGTGACGCCTTCAGGAATGGACACACCACCCAGTGAGAAGGTCGCGGTCAATTGGCCTTTCGCCGCATCGTGGTTAACAATCTTTAGGCCTTCAGCGGCAGGATCCAGCCAACGGAGTTCAGGGTCCGCCAGGTATTGATTTGGGTAAGAAAGGCGCAGGGTCATCCCGCTGACATCACCCCCGCTTGTCAGGACAACAGGCACGCGAATTGACGCTCCTTCCTGAACCCGGGTTGGCGATGCAAGTTTGATTGTTCGAGCGGGCTGCCATGACACTTCTCGTTCCACGGTTGCGGTATTCCCCGCATCATCTTCAGCAGTCACCACGATGCTGTTGGCTCCAGGCCGAAGGGTAAATGGAACAGAAAAACTTCCGGGGCCGCTGCGGAGGGGCCCTTGCAGGCTACCGTTTAAGCTCCAACGCACTTGGACATTTTCACTGGCGGCGTGCGTCTCGACTGAACCCGAGAGCGTTAAACGTTCGGAACTCACAGCCCCGTCAATGGGGCTATCCAGATGGAGGACCGGCTTAGTTAAATCAGCGAAGATCGCTGTGATTTGTTTTGAGCCTTGTGCCAGGACGCGGCGGGGATTCTCAGCTCCAGTGAGAGCGCCTTCCCAACTTACGAAATTGAAACCAGGAGCGGGCTCAGCAGTGATTTGGACCGTTTGACCATTGGTGAGGGTGTTGGGGTCCGCGTTCAGGCGAATTGCTCCAGGGCCCTGCGTTCTCAGCGTGAATGTCGGGCGGGCGGCAAAGGAGGCGCGAGACACTGTGTTGCTGTTGAGCACGACCGTGCGAACGGCGTCACGGTTCGCGTCTACATCGCTCCAGCCATCAAAATAGTAGCCCGGTGCAGCGGTTGCTGTAAGGGTGACAGAGCTGCCATTGGTGTAAACGGAAGCCGCAGGAGAAGCGGTGACCGTTCCCCCCGCGCTGCTGTCCACCGTGAGGGTGTAGCCAATCAGGACGTTTACCTGGCGGCTCTGCGCGCTGCCAAACGCATTATTGATCACCACGGAATAAATGCCGCCATGGTCAATCGTTGCTTGGGGAATATGCAGAATATTTGTGTTGGAGTCGGGAACTTGGGCTCCGTTTGCAAACCAGACATATTGCAGGCCGCGTCCTTTGGCCAAAACCTCCAGAGCAAGGGTGGAGCCGCTCGCGGCAACTACATCGGCTGGTTGCGCAATGATGATTGGAGGAGCATCGTCCGACGATGTGAAGGTGCGATGAACTACGTCAGATAAAGGGTGCGGCCCGTTAAATAGACGCACCTGAAGCTGAGTGGTGTTCGTGATGGTCAGGCTGGAAGGAAGCGCTGGGGATGCGCTCGTTGGAGCGGACCCGTCCACGGTGTAGCGCAAAACGCCGTTCGATGAGGCGGAGCTGGCGCGGATTGTAAAACTCCCCTCAAACTGCTGATTTTCCGGGACAAACACCAGAGGGGCTCTGCCGGTGTGGAGTTGGCGAATGCGAAACGCGTCAGCGATCAAAACACTCCCATCGGCCATAGGGTACGTTTTACCGATGTGATTGAGCCGGGCTTGGCTAATTGGCCCGTCGCTCTCGCCACTTGCAGGAGCAAAACTCCAAATGCGGGTTCCGGTTGAGCTGTACTTCATCAGCGCACGAGCGGAATTGTGGCCAATGCTCGCGTAAACATTGCCAAGAGAATCCACGCTGATGCCGATGACATTTCCTCCTGGCGCCGCGAACGGCGATAGGGCGCCGGAGGGGGTCATTCGAACGATGCCGCCATTAACCTCCGCGATGTAAAAATTGCCATCAGGCCCGCGATCGATATCGATCGGCCAAGCCAAATCAGTTGTGACGGTGGTGACCTTGCCAGCAGGTGTAACTTTGCGAATGGCATTATTCCACCAATCAACAACAAAAAGGTTGTCCTCCGCATCGATCGAAATGGCTCGTGCTGAATGAAATCGGGCTGCTTGCCCATCACCATTTACAAACCCAGGTTGGGGGCTGCCGGCAAACGTAGTCACGTTGCCAGAAGGGTCGATTTTCCGAATCTGGTGCCGATCCATTACAAAAAGATTGCCAGCTGAATCGCTGACCAAGTCCGCGGGAAACAAAAATTTTGCATCCTCCCGGGGTCCGTTTGTGGAGCCGTAATCCGACCCCGCGAATGTGGTTGTCACACCTGCGGCATCTATATGGCGGATTCGCTGCATCCCACCAGCAGGGTCATCCCACCCTGAAACGCTCCCCTCTCCGAGGAAGAACCCGCCCGCCCCGTCCGAAAGGAAACCAGTCAGCGAACTGTTAAATTGCGCGTGGGTGCGATATCCATCAGCCGTGCCCGGTGAGGAACCTGCAAAAGTGCTGAGATGGGAAGGCTTATCAATTCTCTCAAATACAGTGGGATCGGTGCCGTCGAGAAATTCGCGGAAGTTGTTCGCGCCGTCAGCATCTGGATCGGCGATAGCCGCTGCATTTACATGGTCGACAGCGTTAAAGTAACGGATACGCCAGGAGTCTGGAATGCCATCGCCTATGCTGTCAGCCCCAGCGGCGAGGAATGTAAAAACAGATAATAGCCCGAGAGCGTAAGCAAAGGTATAGCGCATTCGAATTTGCCCTTAATCGTGAGCCGCTAATATAATGGTTAAGCGGGGTCAGTCAACGATGGACGTTTTAGTCACAGGAGGAGCGGGGTTCATAGGTTCAAATCTGTTACGGCGCCTGCTGCGTGAGTCAGCAGTTCGGCGGATCATTTGCGTTGATCTTCTCACCGGCGCGGGACGGCTTGAAAACATCCAGCCATTGCTCGGTGATTCGCGCCTTCAGCTGCTGCAAGTGGATTTGAAAGATGGATCTGCAATACAGAGGTTGATTTCCGAGGAGCGACCGCCGCACGTTGTGCATTTAGCAGCGGAGACTCATGTTGACCGTTCCATTGACGCGCCGAAGTCGTTCGTCGAGACGAATGTTCTTGGAACTCTGAACCTCTTGACGGCATGCCGCACCTGTTGGGGCCCGAAGGAAGGAAAATTCCTTCACGTCTCAACGGACGAGGTTTACGGCGCACTGGGGTTTACAGGGAAGTTTACTGAGGAGTCTCCATACCTGCCGAATTCCCCTTACTCTGCCAGCAAGGCTGGGGCAGATTGCTTGGTGCGCGCGTGGCATCACACCTTCGGCTTTCCAACGCTGATCGTGCATCCATCCAACAACTACGGACCGTATCAGCATCCCGAGAAACTCATCCCAAAAGTAGTGAGGTGCGCCTTGGAGCGATCGCCCATTCCGATTTATGGAGAGGGACAGAATGTGCGGGACTGGATTTTTGTGGAAGATACCTGTTCAGCGATCTGGGAGACGCTCATTCGCGGAAGAGTGGGCGAGCGCTACAACGTCGGCGCCAATGAAGAAGTTAGCAACATCACGCTTGTTAAGGAGATTTGCCGTATATTTGATGCAGTTGCCCCCGAATACGGCGGCAACTCTGAGAAACTCATCGCTTACGTCTCAGACCGGCCTGGCCATGACTTCAGATATGCTTTGGACACAAAGAAAATCGCGCGAGAGATCGGGTGGAAACCCACGGTGAAACTTGGAGAGGGCCTACGAAAAACGATTCAATGGTGTCTGGAACATAAAGAATGGCTCCTGAGCGCTCGCTAGCGTCACTTCAAGCCGTTTCTGCGTCGGCTTGGATTTCTTCGAGGTGCTCGCGGCGGCGCATGGTCGCGTAGACCAAACCGCCCACTGCGCTCCAGACCAGCGTTGTGGCGAAGGCGATCAATGAGAGAAGGAGGGCGCGCGTCTCGTGCACATGGATGCTCGGGGCGGCTAGCGCTAACACGTAAAGGTTCTCGCGCACTCCCAATCCTGAGGGGGTGATCGGCAGCGTTGAAATGCTGGTGATCATCGGCACGAGCACACCGAAGGCAATGGTGGGAATTTTGAGGCCGAAACCCCACGCCAGGACAACAAAGTGCAGGATCGCGACGACGTTGGAGGCCATGGAGACGGCGAACGCCTGGAGGAGTTGGCCCGGGTGTTTGCCATAAAGGCGGGAGGCATCCAAGGACCGCAGCAGTAGCTCGCCTTTGGGCATCTTGGCGAGCCAAAGGCGGGCTTTCGGCACGCCTTTGCTTACCCCGCTCCAGAAAGCCAGTGCGAACACACCTGCGCAACCGATGCTCATCGCGATCACAAACATGGCCATTAATCGCAAAGGCCGATGCGACATGATTAATTGCCAGTTGGGAGCCATCATGATGCAGGAAAGCGCCAGCATGGAGGACATCCCCAATAACCGGTCAACCAGCACGGTCACCACAGCCTCAGCCTTTTTGTGGTGCGTTTCCCGCGCGACGTAATATGCCTTCAGCAAGTCGCCGCCGACGGAGCCCAGGAGGAAAGAATTGAAGAATTGCCCGACCATCGAAATCTGGAAGGTGCGGCGGAAAGGGAAATCGAGTCCCTGCACTCTGAGCATAATTTGCCACCGGGCGACGCCGAGCCAGATCATTGCGCCCATCAATGCGATGGCTAGCAGAAGGGAATCCAGCCGAACCTTCAGCAGGGTTTGGAGCAGGGCAGGGGGGCCGTAGGTCCAAGCCAGGTGCAGACGCTCGGCGCGGGTAAGCTCGTTCCAAGGCTCCCCGAGTTGGAGTCGGGCTAAACGAGCTTCGTTATAGAAGATGGCGAGGAAAATCCACCCCAGGAGCAGCACGCAAACTGCCACCCGCCATAGGATGTTCCAGGCTTTCTTCCAGCTGCTCACTCCTCGCCCCAAATGCCCTTCAAATGCGCAACCCCCTTGCGAACCTCTTCCGGAGACAACCCGGGGCTTAGCTCAAACACTTTGATGTGCTCAGGCTTCACAAC
>DASPKX010000039.1:0-6143 GCA_035627835.1 Candidatus Methylomirabilota bacterium | reverse complement strand
CGACACCACCCAAATGTCTGTGAAGGTGCGGATCCATGAGTCGCACATCGAGAAGGTGAAGAAAGGGTTGAAGGCCCAGGTCCGAGTGGATGCTTTTCCTGACCGCGTTATCGAAGGCGAGGTTATTAAGGTTGGCCTTCTGCCGGATTCACAGAATCGTTGGATGAACCCGGATCTGAAAGTTTATCTTTCGACGATCAAAATCAACGGCAACCATGAATGGGTGAAGCCCGGCATGAGCGCCAAAGTGGAAGTGATGGTGAAGGAGATTCCAGATGCTATTTACGTGCCAATTCAGGCCATTTCGCCTGAGAATAATGAGCATTTTGCTTACCTCGCGGGCGCGGGCAAACCGGAGCGTCGCAAGGTCACGATCGGCGAGTTCAATGATGAGTTCATCGAGATCAAGAGCGGGCTGAAGGAAGGCGAAAAGGTTCTCCTGCGCGCACCGAGCGACAACAAAGAAGGCTCAAAAGACGAGAAAAAGGCGGACGAGAAGCCAGCGACCCCGGCCACAGCTCCAGCTGCAGCGAAAGCCTGATCGCATGGCTCTTTCCGGCCCGATCGTAAAGCTCGACTCGATCCGCAAGACCTACCAAATGGGTGAGGTGCGGGTGGAAGCCCTTCGCGGCCTTTCATTGGACATCCACGCCGGTGAATACGTCAGCATCATGGGACCGAGCGGTTGCGGCAAATCGACCTTGCTCAACTTACTCGGCTGCCTGGATCGACCTTCGGACGGACGGTACCTGCTGGGCGATGCGGACATCTCGAACATGAGCGACGACGCGCTCTCTGAGATTCGTGGTTCGCGGCTTGGCTTTGTCTTTCAGTCCTACAATCTCATCCAGCAGCTTACCGTCCTCGAGAACATCGAGATTCCGCTCTATTACCAAGGGTGTGAAGAGGAGTTTAGCCGGGAGCGCGCGCGGGAATTGGCTAAGCTGGTCGGCCTCGGAAACCGGACCGAACATAAGCCGTTCGAATTGTCCGGCGGGCAGCAGCAGCGCGTTGCCATTGCTCGCGCCTTGGTCAACGACCCGCTTGTCATCCTGGCTGATGAAGCTACTGGGAATCTCGATTCCGTCTCGGGCGCTGAAATTCTGAACATCTTTGATGACCTCGTGGCGCATGGGAAAACTTTGATCATGGTCACGCACTCGGACGAAGTTGCCGCCCGCGCGAAGCGCAACGTGCGTCTGCGCGATGGGCAACTTGAAAGCGATGTCAGACGTTAGAAGCCAAATCCAGAATTTTCGGCGCGGTTTCACCTGGAGCCGCTTGCGCCGGACTGTTCGCCTGGGCTTGAAGAGCCTTTGGCTGCATCGGTTGCGATCCTTGCTGACGGCGCTCGGCATCGTCTTCGGCGTCTGCTCTGTGATCGCGATGCTAGCGATTGGTGAAGGAGCCAGTCACGAAGCGCAGGAGCAGATCAAAAGCCTGGGCAGCCAAAACATCATCATCCGGAGCATCAAGCCGCCGGAAGAGCAAAAGGTTTCCGCAAACAACCAGCAAAGCTACGTCCTGCAATACGGCATCACCGAAGCGGATATCCGCCGCATCGCGACAACGATTCCGGGAGTCTCTGTGGTTGTGCCCGCTCGAATAATGCGTGAGTACGTGGCGAACCTCGGCAACCGCATTGATTGCGAAATCGTCGGCACAATTCCCGGTTATCCGGAGTATCGAAACCATAAGGTTAAAGCCGGGCGCTTCTTCACGGTGCGCGATTACGAGTCGCGGGAGAATGTGTGCGTCATTGGCGCGGAAGTCGTCGATAAGTTGTTTCCACTGGAGACAGCCATTGGCTCCTCTGTCGCGGTTGGAGGCGATTACTATCGTGTGATCGGCATAATGGAGCCTCGTGCCGCGCGGCAACCGGGCGAAACCCAAGCGAGCGGCGCGGACACGTCAGCCGCGCATCGCATGTTTATTCCACTCTCCACCGCTCGCGCGCGGTTTGGCGAAATTTTGATGAAACGCCGCAGCGGCAGCTTTGAATCAGAGCGGGTCGAACTGCACGAACTCACCGTGCAGGTTGAAAAGCCGGAACGTGTGATGGCTGTCGCAGACGCGGTGAAAGCCGTGATGGAACGCAATCATAAGAAGAAGGATTTTGAAGTGGTGATCCCGCTAGAGTTGCTTCGAAGGGCGGAACAAACAAAACGGATTTTCAACATTGTTCTCGGCTCAATTGCGGCCATTTCACTCCTCGTGGGCGGAATTGGCATTATGAACATCATGCTCGCGAGTGTGACTGAACGAACGCGGGAAATCGGGATTCGGCGTGCGCTTGGCGCAAAACGCCGTGACATCATCGTTCAATTTCTCATCGAAACCGTTATTCTTTCCGGAGCTGGCGGACTCCTCGGTGTTGCCCTCGGCGTTTCCATTCCCTACATCGTCACCTACTTTTCGGAGATGAAGACGATTGTGACCTTCTGGTCTCCGGCAATTGCGTTCACGATTTCCGCGATGGTGGGGATCGTTTTTGGGATTTACCCGGCCTTGCGCGCGGCTGAGATGGATCCTGTCGAAGCGCTCCGCCATGAGTAGGCTGGCAATCGTTGCGTTCTTCTTTGCCTTGCTGCTGCCCCTCAGCAAACCCGCTGCCCTTCTCACAAACTCGGTGGTTCTCAACTCTGGCTCGGCCGTTGAATGGGACCACCTGAGCGCATTTCCGACAGCAGGCTCAAACCTGAACATTAGTTTACCTGCGGGACGGAATGACCGTGAGCAACTCTTGCTGGTTGAGCACGAGGATGTGCGAAACTTCTGGGAAGTTATTCTAAACGGCAAAACATTGGGACGCCTGACTCAAAGCGACCAATCGTTGATCTCACAGTTCACAGTTCCAGCGGGGACGTTTTTGCAAGGGACGAACCACTTGCGTATCTCCAGCAAAGATAAGCCGGACCAGATCCTCATTCGCCGGGTCGATTTGCTTACTGTCACACGCGAGCAGCGGTATTCCGGGGGCGTTGTCAGAATCATAGTCCGCGAAGACGGCGAGGCGCTGCCTTGCCGAATCACGGTGACAACAACAAACGATGTCCTCACCCCTTTTGAGGTTGAGGCTGCAAGGCATCTTGCCGTTCGGACCGGGGTGGTTTACACGGCAACGGGCGAAGTGACGTTGCGCCTGCCAGAAGGACCACACCGCATCTACGCCTCACGTGGCCCGGAATATTCCGTGGCCAATAATCACCTCCACATTCGCGCCAACGAGAGCCACGCGCTCAACCTCACACTCCGCCGCGAAGTCGACACGTCCGGATGGATCGCTGCGGACACACACATTCACACGTTCACGCACAGCCGCCATGGGGATGCCTCAGTTCAGGAACGCGCCATCACCTTGGCTGGCGAAGGCATTGAATTCGCGGTAGCCACTGACCATAACACCCATGTGGATCTCGCGCCGCACGTGCGGGAACTTGGATTGGATCCATGGCTTACCACAGTGGTGGGCAACGAGGTCACGACTGGTCGCGGCCACTTCAACATTTTTCCCGTCGAGCCCAACGCACGTGTGGTTGACTTCCGCATCCAAGACTGGAAAGCGCTGTTTCAAAGCATTCGAGCCACTCCTGGCGTCCAAGTAGCGGTGATGAACCATCCTACGGATATTCATCTGGGTTTTCGGCCTTTCGCGCGAACGAACTTCAACCCAGTCACCGGGCTCTCGGCCTCGGGCGAGCCTTACCCGATGGACGCCATCGAATTGATCAACTCCGCCGCCCTGCAATCAGATCAAACCGAAGTCTTCCGCCACTGGTTTGCTTTGCTTAATTCAGGCCAACGGACCGTGGGGGTTGGCGCCAGCGACAGCCATGAAGTGTCTCGCTTCATTGTTGGGCAAGGACGCACTTATATCGCCTCGTCTGCGGGGCGGATGGGTGAAGTTCCGGTGGAGGATACCTGCTCGAACCTCCTCTCGGGACGGGCAATCGCCAGCCTCGGGCTATTTCTAAAGGTTACCGCTGGCGGGACAAATGTCGTCGGATCTTTGCTGCGGAGCGGTCGGAGTGTTCGCGTTGAGGCAAGTGGCCCATCGTGGGCGCCCGCTCACCATGTGGCGCTTTTCGCGAATGGAATTGAAGTCACTAACCGCCCCCTTCCTTCGCCATCGGCACCCGGTGTGAAGGGCGCTCTGAGTTACGCGCTTCCCAATCGCCGCTACGATTACGCCCTCGTGGCTCTCGTTACAGGAACGAACAACCTGGGTCCATTCTGGAGTTTGCCTAAGCCTTACCAAGCGACCTCCACGCGGTATGAGCCGCGGCTTTTCGCAATCGCCAATCCGGTTTACGTCGATGCGAACGGCGATGGAAAGTTTACAAGCCCTCGTGCGGAGGCTGCCCGACTGCTCAGCGAAGCAGCCAACTCCGCGCCCAAATTGCTGCGGCTCCTAGCTGAGTGTGACGAGCCAGTCGCAGCTCACGCCGCAAGCCTTTGGCCCGGCTCCCCAGCAGAACTCCTTCGGCTTGCCGATGACCAACCAGCCCATGTTCGTAGAGGCATTCGAGCATACATCAAAACACAGGCCGGGCTGCAGTAACGCTGCGCCGAGACGCGGTGTTCGCGCACGCTTGCAGAGCTTGCGCCCAATCTTTTAGCCTCAGGCAATGACAACGACCACCGGCGCGGAATACGACGTCTTACGCACGCAGGTGCGCAGCATCGTGCAGAAGACGCCGATTCTCGACATTCATACCCACCTGTACGACCCTGCCTTTGGTCCGCTGCTGCTTTGGGGGATTGATGATCTCCTCGTTTATCATTACCTCGTCGCGGAGGCGTTTCGCTATTTTCCTTTCCCCTACGAAACGTTCTGGAAGTTAAGCAAACAGCAGCAAGCGGAACTCATTTGGCAGGAACTTTTCGTTAACCATTCCCCGGTCTCTGAGGCTTGCCGCGGGGTCGTCACAACTCTCAACGCGCTCGGCTTGGATGTGAACAAGCGCGATCTCACGTTACTGCGCGATTACTTTTCGCAAATAAAACCGAGGGATTATGTCACCCGCTGCATGGAGCTGTCGAACGTGCGGAAGATTTGGATGACCAATTCGCCGTTTGACGACGTGGAGCGTCCTTTTTGGGAAAATGGCTTTGAGCGGGATTCTCGCTTCGAAGCTGCGTTGCGTATCGATCCGCTGCTCGTGAACTGGCAGGATACCCACGATCGCCTCCGTGAATCTGGCTACGAGGTCACCCCTGACTTCAGCGGTAGAACGATTCAGGAAGTTCGGCGATTTCTCCGCGAGTGGTCTGAAGCTTTGGGCGCGCGTTACATGATGGTTTCGCTCCCGCCCTCCTTCACCTACCCAAGCAATAACCCGACGAGCAAACTCATCTCCGAAGCTGTCCTGCCCGAATGCCGTGAACTCGGGCTCCCCTTCGCGGTGATGATGGGGGTTAAACGCGCAGTAAACCCACAACTCCAAATGGCTGGGGACGGGATGGGGCGCTCCGATTTAATCGCCTTGCAGAACCTCTGCGATGCTCACCCGCAGAACAAATTCCTGGCAACCGTCCTCTCCCGTGAAAACCAGCATGAACTCTGTGTGGTTGCGCGGAAGTTCCGCAACCTGCACATCTTCGGCTGCTGGTGGTTCACCAATATTCCCAGCGTAATCGATGATATGACTCGCATGCGTCTGGAACTCATCGGCTTGAGCTGCACGCCTCAGCATTCCGATGCGCGAGTTTTGGATCAGATTATCTACAAGTGGCGCCACTCTCGGGAGATTATCGCGGAGGTGTTGAGCCAAAAATACGTCGATTTGGCGCGATCCGGTTGGCGAGCCACCCCTGCTGAAATCGAACGCGATGTCGCCCTCCTCTTCGGCGGCTCCTTCGAAGAATTCTGCAGGATGTAACAAACCACCCGAGTGCCCCCCCTTCGTTCGTGTGGGTCTAGGTTGTTTCCCCAGGGTATGATCCATGAGCAACCCAGGCAACAAAAAAGCCCCTCGAGCATTTCTGCTGAGGGGCTATGGGAAGGAAAAATCTGGCGGCAACCTACTCTCGCGGAGCCTATAGAACCACTACCATTGGCAATGCTGCGTTTGATGGCCGAGTTCGGGATGGGATCGGGTCGGGCCACAGCTTTATGGCCACCAGAAAAACTGTTTTGTTTA
>DASPKX010000038.1:0-9327 GCA_035627835.1 Candidatus Methylomirabilota bacterium | reverse complement strand
TGCCGTCGCCGCTACCGGGGAATTTACCGCGCTCTTTGGCGGCAAAGAGCAAACGAAAGCAGCGCTCACGCTGATATTGCAGCGTGTTAACGCCATTTTTCGCGCTGAAGTCGGCGTGCAACTCGATGTGGTCCCAGGCTTCGATCAAATGATTTTCACAAATCCCGCCACAGACCCGTTCACTGTCCAGGAGCCGACCGTTCCGTTACTGGATCAGGCCCAAAGAGCTTTTGATAATCAACTTGGCTCGACGTCCTACGATTTGGGGATGGTCTTTACGAAAGGGTTGTACGGCCTTGCTTACCTGCGCAGTGTTTGCGATCCGCTGCGCAAAGGCTCCTCCGCTGTGGGCTTCTTAAGCGCTGCCACAGACGATTTTCACATCAATCTCGTGGCGCATGAACTGGCGCATATGTTTGGCGCCAATCACACCTTTAACTCGCCCACGGGCCTTTGCGCGGGCCGCCGGATCCCTGGATCAGCTTACGAGCCTGGCGCTGGCTCCACGCTGATGAGCTATGCGGGGCTCCCATGCAGCACGGATGTGTACCAAAGCGTCTCGGATGCTTACTTTCACTCGGAAAGCTTGCGTGAAATCTTCACATTCCTGGCGAGCCCTTCCGCGCACTGCGGCGTGATCGAAACCGTGCCCAGTTCAGGGCCTTTCCTGAACCCGGGAGTTGAGCGCGTTATCCCTGTGGGAACTCCCTTTACTCTGAATGTGAGCGCGAGTGATCCCGATGGTCACACTCTTACCTACACATGGGAGCAGCGGGATCTTGGCCCGGCACAACCGCTGGGCGGGCCCGATGACGGCAAAGTTCCCTTGATTCGGTCCACTCCGCCAAGCCTGCAGCCCGCGCGAACGATTCCCAATTTGGCGGATCTCGCCGCCAATCGCTCAAACCCAACAGAACGGCTGCCGACCGCCAATCGCCGGATGAACTTCCGGGTGACGGTGCGGGAGCAAGGGGTGCCTGGCGGCGTTTCCTGGGCGGACACTTCGCTAATCGCGACCAACATCGCTGGACCATTCGAGGTGACTTCTCACGCCACGGCAGGGCGGATAACTCAACAGGTGGGTCTCACATGGAGCGTTGCTGGAACGGATCGGGCCCCATTTAACGTGCCGGCTGTGCGGATACTCATGTCCACCAACGGCGGTCTAGATTTCCCAGTGACGCTGGCGGATTCCACGCCCAACGACGGCGCTGAAACTGTTCAACTTCCGGCGCTGAATGCCAACGCCGTTCGCTTCAAGGTCGAAGCTCGGGACAATGTCTTCTTTGCTATCAACAAAGCGAACCAGCAGCTCATCAGTGGCAACGTGCTTGTCGCGGAGATCGCCTGCACGGCCGATGCCCTTCTGATCAGTTGGGCCTCAAAGGTGGGCAAAGCATATAGTTTGCAGCGCGCTTCAGGCGGTCGCTCCTTCGACTGGGCCACCGTTCAAACCATCACGGCCACTGAAACGAGAACCTCCATCGCCGTTCCGCGAGAGAATACCAAATCCACCTTCTTCCGCATCCTTGAGAAGTAAGCATCGTTAGGCCGACCCTTGTCTCGTGCAGTAATTTTCAATACCTGATTAGGGCGAAGATCAGCGGTTTAAGGATCTTTTTCCGCCCTATTTGCGAGAGGGTACGCGTCGGAAGCGATTGGCTGCGCTGGCGCTTGCCTGTGGGCTACTCTGTTCGGCCGCAACCGGGCTTTCAGAACCGAGCCGCATATGCGGCCTTCGGGTATGTTGCGTCCTCGTGGTGATAAGTTGTGGAGCAGAGGACGCTCGTTCCGGTGAGCGGGCCTGCCATGTTCGGAGCATGCAGGGTGAGTTGGTGCCTGTTTTGAAACCACGATGCATCATGCCAATAAACTCGCAACAACACTTCGCTTACGGCCCTCGTGGTAAATGGGCAGCGCGTGTTTGACAGTGGGTAGGGGCAAATTTACCGTTTGGGTCCGATGCAGGGCTTGCACCAATCACTCCTTGAATTGATTCGCCGCACTTCCGCGGAAATTCCTGACGATGTCCAACGCTCCATACTTTCTGCGCTCGAACGGGAGAAAAAAGGGACGATTGCCGAATCCGCTCTGAAGATCATTGAGCGGAATATTGAACTCGCGAAGCAGAAGTCGCAGCCGATCTGCCAGGACACAGGCAGCATTCTATTTTATGTGGACGCCCCCGTGGGCTTTGATCTGATCACGTTTGAGGATACGGCGCGTGCTGCGGTTACCGAGGCCACGAAAAAGGGATATCTCCGGCAGAATTCGGTCGATTCTCTGACGGGCGCCAATGATGGGACGAATGTGGGTCCGGGCTCACCGGTCGTTCACTTTCATCCGCATCGCGAGTCAGTGGTGCATGTGCGGCTGCAATTAAAAGGTGGCGGCTGCGAGAACGTGGGCGCGCAGTATTCGCTGCCAAACGAGAAGCTCAAGGCGAACCGGGATCTGGATGGTTGCCGGAAGGTGGTGCTCGACGCTGTCCTGCAAGCGCAAGGGAAGGGGTGCGGGCCGGGGATCCTCGGCGTGTGCATCGGCGGTGATCGGGCCACAGGTTACGAGCACTCGAAGCTCCAGTTCCTGCGCAAGATTGATGACCGCAATCCCAATCCTGAGCTGGATAAGCTCGAGCAGGATGTGTTGAACACGGCTAATGAGCTGGGAATCGGACCAATGGGTTTCGGGGGCAAAACAACGTTGTTGGGCGTGAAAGCAACAACCTTGAATCGTTTGCCTGCGTCATTCTTCGTGAGCGTGAGTTATATGTGCTGGGCTTTTCGCAGGCAGGGTGTGGAGTTGGATTCCAACGGCGGCATCACCAAGTGGCTTTATTGACCGGGCACGTTTAAACCAATCATGAAGCTTCAATATCCCTTCACCGAAGAGCAGGTTCGCGCTTTGCGCGTGGGTGATCCCGTCGAGATCAGCGGGATTGTGTTCACCGGGCGCGATGTCGTGCACAAGTATTTGCATGAAGGTGGAAAACTCCCCGCGGGAGTGAGCCTGGAGAATGGGATCGTTTACCATTGCGGCCCGGTGGTGGTGAAGGATGAGCAGGGCGCCTGGAAGGTCACGGCAGCGGGCCCGACGACTTCGATTCGAGAGGAGCCTTATCAATGGCAGGTCATTCGGGACTTCCGCTTGCGGGGGGTGATTGGCAAGGGCGGCATGGGCGAGAAAACTTTGGAAGCCTGCCGAGAGCATGGCTGCGTGTATCTGCACGCCATCGGTGGCGCGGCCCAGGTTTTGGCGGAGTGCGTGAAGAAGGTTCGGAATGTTTACTTCCTGAAGGAATTTGGGTCTCCGGAGGCGATTTGGGAGCTGGAAGTGGAGAACTTCCCGGCAGTGGTGACGATGGATTCGCACGGGAACTCCCTGCACCGCGAAGTGCTTGCGCATAGCACGGCTGAGTTGGCGAAGCGGCTGTAAGCGCTTCAGAAGCGTTGTTCGTGCGCTTCGGTGCCGGTGTCAGCGATGGTCTGGTGATCGGTCACTTTGAATCGAAGGACGAGCATCGCCTTCTCGTAGGTCAGCTTGTAGAGTTGGAGCTTATCATTGGCGTCGGCCGGGGCATGGATGCGCTTAACTTTTTCGAGGCTGAGCAGCTTTCCAAGGTTCAGCAACCCTTCGGCCATTGCGGCGCGGACCGGCTCCATTGCTCTCCAAACCTCAGGCTCGTAATCTTCGCGACGGATCTGGTTGAGCTGGGCTTCGCGCATAATCCGTTGGATAAAGGCTAGTTCCTTCGCGGGGGCTTCAATCACTTCGAAGTCGTCCACAGGCAGGCGGCGCATATCCGGCAGCAAAGGGCGCAAGGGCTCCTGAACTTGCTGGGCGAGCGCCGGAATGTCGTAGTAGTGCGCTCCTTTCTTCAGCTCAGCACGAAGGTTCAAATATTGAGGAACGGCGTTGCTGGACGAGGTAATGGTGATCTCGCCGCTTCTGAGATCGAACACGTTAGAATATTTCGTGGCAAATGGGCCCTCCTGCTTGCAGCTCTCGAGGAGTTTCAGGCCTGCGGGAATGCTCGGTTCGAGGCTGGTCTCGAGGGCGGTGCGCACCGTGGACCCTGCGTAGCCGAATCCGCGGCTTTTACTCGATTCATCGAACCGGAGTTTGCCGTCGTCCGCGCTGATGATCACCGATGCGCCGGTTTTGTCCGCGACCATGATGCTCGAGCGGTTAAATGCGGGCTCGCGATGCCTTTTGTAGAACTCGATGGCTTCGCCGACAGTCTTGCAGCTCTCGAGCATGCGCTCGGCGGAATTATCGCGAACAGGTTTGAGGTGGCGGGCAGGCTTGTAAGGCCGCTCCATTCCGGCCACCCAATCAAAGGCGAATCCTTCCGTGTTTAATCCGCCCTGGGCCCAACCGTCGGCAAAACCGACGTAAGCGCATCCGAAGTAGTTGGAGCCGCCAGGCACGAACCAAATCCGCGTGCGCGGCTCAGAAAAGTCTTCGTTGTTGAAGAAGAGGGTTTTGTTGGTGTCGGTGAGGACGAAGATGGTGCAGGCGCGCGCTCCGCCGTTCAGCAGCGAAGCGATGGTGAGGCATGCCAACAATTTGGTGAAACGCATCCGTTAATAGGACACACTGCGTCGCCGAAAGTTGCAAAGGCTAAACACTGGCACGATTCGGGTGCGGCTTGAATGTGATTGTCGCTGTTCGGGGAGGCCGAGTATCTTGGGCGCGACGAATGAATTCCTTGCTGCTCGCCAACGGGCGCGTCATTGACCCCGCCAACAGCCTCGATGCTGAAGCTGACGTGCTCATTCTTAACGGGAAGATTGAAGCCATCGGCTCACAGGCAGCGGCTAAAGCGCCGAAGGATATCCCCCGCATCGATGTCAAAGGGCTAATCGTCTGCCCCGGCTTGTTCGATTCGCATGTGCATTTGCGTGAGCCGGGGCAGAGCGCGAAAGAGACGATCAGCACAGGGACAGCGGCGGCTGCGCGGGGCGGGTTCACCTCAGTTGTTTGCATGCCGAATACCGCGCCTTCAATTGATAACGCGGGCACCGTGGCGTTGATCCGCGAAAAGGCTGCTCGCGAGGGGAAGGTGAACGTCTTTGTGACCGGCGCGATTACGAAGAACATCGCCGGGGAAGAGCTTGCGCCCATCGGATCGTTGAAGAGCGCGGGCATCGTGGCCGTAACCGATGATGGGCATTGCGTGCAGAATAATGACCTCATGCGGCGGGCGCTTGAGTACGCGCGGATGTTTGACCTGCCGCTGCTCGATCATTGCCAGGATTACAATCTCGTGACAGACGGCGTCATGCACGAGGGGTATTGGAGCACCGTGCTGGGATTGCGCGGCTGGCCTGCGGCCGGCGAGGAGATGATTGTGGCGCGGAATATTCTGCTAGCGGAATTAACCGGCACGCATGTGCATTGCCAGCACTTGAGCGCCGCGGGCAGCGTCGCTTTGCTGCGGGAAGCCAAGAGCAGGGGAGTGCCGATTTCGGGCGAAGCCTGCCCTCATCATTTCACGCTGACAGATTCGTCGATCGCCGGGAGCGATGAGTTTTGGAAGGGCGATGGAGCGGATTTGGCCCGGCTGTTCCCAAAAGATCATCCGCTGCCCAAGTGGCCGAATTACGACACGCATTTCAAGATGAACCCACCCTTGCGGTCCGGGCGGGATCGGGAGGCGATCCTCGAGGGGTTGATGGATGGAACCTTGGAGATTATCGGGACGGACCACGCGCCGCACACTTCCTATGAGAAGGAAGTGGAGTTCGATTACGCCCCGTTTGGGATTACGGGGTTGGAGACGGCGTTGCCCTTGTGCATGATGCAGCTTTATCACACGGGGCGCATGAAGTTGCCCGAGATCATTGCGGCGCTGACGGTGAACCCGGCGAAGATGCTGCGGTTGCAGAAGGGTACGCTTTCGGTGGGAGCAGATGGCGATGTGACGGTATTTGATCCCAATGCCGAATGGGTCTTTCAGCGCGGTGAAACCGCGAGCAAATCGTTGAATTCACCGTTCTACGGCTGGCCGTTGAAAGGCAAGACCTTATACACCATAGTCGGAGGACGGGTGGTCCATTCTGAACAAACGGTTTTGGCGCCCGTCTAATAACCGGGACGAAACACGCTCATCAACTTACAAACTATGAAAAAACTGTTCTTCTCAGGGGTTCTGGCGCTTTGCACGATGGTTGCGGCGGTCGCGGCCGAAGGCGGCGAGTGGCTCACGGATTTGGATGCAGCAAAGGCGAAAGCCAAAGAAGCCAACAAGCATGTCCTCATTGATTTCACCGGGTCCGATTGGTGCCCGCCTTGCAAGCAGTTGCATGCCAACGTGCTAACCAGCAAGGAGTTCGCCGAATTTGCGAAGGAAAACCTAATCCTGGTGGAACTCGATTTCCCGATGAAGAAGGAGCAGTCTGCCAAGCTCAAGGCCAAGAATAAGGGCCTCGCCGCGCACTACAAAATCGAGGGCTACCCCACGATTGTGATGCTGGACCCTTCCGGTAAAGAGATTAACCGAGAGGTCGGATACCAGCCGAGCACAAAGGCCGCCGATTACGTGGCGATGCTCAAAGGCTGGATCGCGAAGAAGTAAGCCCTTAAGCCCCTACAACTGATTTATCCAACGCGCGATTTCCGCATCTTCAAGGCGGGAGTCGCGCGTTTCGCTTTTTGGGCTAAGGGCTTTGGCTGCGGCGACGAAAGCTTTCGTTTCAAAGCCAGCTCCGGTGTTGTGAATCAGCGTTGGATTGGGCAACGCGAGCATCGCTGCCCCTTGGAAGTCTCCCAGTGAGCGGAGGCCCGGCGAGAAGAGGTCGCGAGCGAGTAGTTTTTCATCCGTGACTGGTCCGATTGCTGCGGCATCAGCAACGATGGCATTAGCAACCGGTGCGCTGAGAACTGTCCACAGGCCGGCGCGGCCTTGGCCGACGATTACCACCGACTCGTACCCAAGGGTATGGCGCGCGAGCGAGGCGCTCGTCGCAAGATCCTGAACGCGTTCTTGCAGGTCAGTGCGGTTGTAGGTGGTGAAGAAATTCGTGAAGTAATTTCGAGCCTGATCGGCAGCGCCGCCAGGATTGAAGAGTTGGGGGCAGAAGACACTGACGCCAGAATCAACGAGCGACTTTGCGAGAGCCTTAGGCGCGTCGTCCGCTTGATGAAAGGCGCGCATGCCTTCTTCATGGATGAGGATGGCCAACTTCTTTTTGTCTGCTCGAGCGGGCTGGTACAAAATGCCTTCCAGACGATCTCCTTTGCCATTGCGGCCGAAGACAAGGCGGGTGGATTGGAAACCCTGATGCTTTAAGGCTGTCTTGCGCTCAACGATGAGGTCACGTTTGTCTGGAGCTTCGACCTGCAGTGATTGCTCCCAGGCCGGGCCATAAGCCATCTTGAACTCGCTCAGGGTTTCCTCGTCTTTCGGCAACAATGACGCCCATTGCTCGCGCTGACGTTGCACGAGGTAAGCGCTGATCTCTTCGGGCTTCAGCGCGTCCTCGGGTAGCTTGCCGTCTGGGAAGACGCGAAGGTCAGCGTCCGACTCTTTTTTATACGCTGGTTCGGGGCGGGGCTTGTAGTCCTCCGCTTTCAAAAGCCAATGATCGAACCAACCGTAAACGGTTTCACGGGTGGTTTTATTGTAGTTGTGGGGCGCTTCGTAGATCGCGTGGTGGAAGCGATCGCCGGCATCAAGCAGATCGTAAATCCGGGCAATCGCCGGTCCTTCGACGTTCTTAAAGTCACGGGTCCAGTCGCCGGTGGCGGAGACGATAACCTGGGGTTTGGGAGCGGGGACGGCGGCGATCTCCATGTTCGAATGATCAACGCGCAGGCCGGGAGCGTTCTCGCAGACGCAGCCGCCTTGCATCTGGTGCGAGACCATCACGATCGGGGCGACCAGCGCGAGCCGCGGGTCGACAGCGCCAAGGATGAAGGTTTGGGTGCCGCCGCCCGATTCACCCGTGCAGGCCAGGCGATTGGTGTCCACGTCCGGCAATGAGCTGAGAAAATCGAGGGCGCGGATGCTGTTCCATGTCTGCAGGCCCATCATGCTGAGGTTCCAGAGCTGGTTTGTCGGGTGGAGGAATGATTGCCGGTGCGGGAGCTGCGGCGTGTCGTTGTAGCCGACCATGTCGTAGGTGAACGCGACCATCCCCATGCGCGCGAAGTTGATGCAACGCGCAGCCACGCTGCCGTCTTTTTCGTCAGCGAAGCGTCCGTTGTTCCAATGGCCATGCGGATTGAGCACGCCCGGGAACGGGCCGTTGCCCTTCCCAAGCGGGCGGTAAAGGTTGCCTGCTAAATAGAAACCAGGGATAGGTTGGAAGTGGACCTTCTCAACTGAATAGCCGTCGCGCTCGACCTTCCCAGTGATGCTCGGCTTGAGGTCGGTTTTCGGCGGCTTGGGCACGAGGCCGCAGCTGACGGCTGTGTTCGCGCGAATTTGCCAGGCAAGACGCTGCCACTCCTCCGTTGAACGCACTTCTGGGAAGGTGCGCTTCGTGTTCAGGTCGATCACCTTATCGGCGCGGGTGTCCCGGGGAGGGAGGTCGGCGGCGAAGAGGGTGGCGGTTGTGGCAAGCGTGGCGATTAGAACGAGAGCGCGTTGAATCACAGGGTCCATCCTTTCCGGTAGGGCGGGTTGATGAAGATGTCGGCTTCGGGAGCGTTGGTGGCCCGCATTTTGGCCGCATTCCACTCGATGCGTTTGCCCGTGCGGATCGCGAGTTGCCCAACGAGGAGAGATTCGGTCAAGCGGGAGGCGTAATTGAAGTCGGACATGGCTTTGCCCTGGCCTTTGCAGGCCAGAATCCATTCCTGATGATGACCGGCCTCGGACCGGGGGAGTTGAGTCTTCGAAGTGGGTTGGGCCTCGGCAGGGGCGTCGCCGCCGATGAACTTGAACATGTCCGACTCTCCCATGCCGCCGTGCCAGGTGCGTTGGTAGATCGTGCCGTTCTTTCCGATAATGAGCGCGCCGTTGTCTGTGGGCGTCTCTCCCTGGAACAGATCTGTTGGTGGCAGCTTCTTGCCGTCGTAGAAAGTGACCTTGATGGGCGGTTTTGTGCCACTCTTTGGGAAGGTGAGTTCAGTGATGCTCCAGAGGGGTGGTGAATCTTCGGTGCCTTCGCTGGACTCTTTGACTTCCGCGATGATCGGCTCCCCCAGCTCCAGACCCCAGTAAGCGGCGTCGAAGTTATGCACGCCCATGTCACCGATCGCGCCGGTGCCGTATTCGTAGAAGCCGCGCCACTTGAAGGGGACGTAAATCGGATTGTATGGGCGGAGTGGAGCAGGGCCGGGCCAGAGATCCCAATCGAGTGTTTGCGGGATGCGTGG
>DASPKX010000037.1:0-3192 GCA_035627835.1 Candidatus Methylomirabilota bacterium | reverse complement strand
CGCTTGAAACTCCGCGAGGGCGGCTTGTTTTCCCGCGCGAATTCGGCCCCAGAGGTCGAGTTCCCAACTGGACACCAGGCCAACGCCGTAACTGGTCGCGCGGGATTTCAGAACTCCTCCGGGCGCTCCTGGGATTGGCAGCCCGACAAATGCGCGCTGCGCCCGCGCAGCATCGAAGGTCGCGTCAACGGTGGGGATCAAAGCGGCGCCCGCGATTCTTGCTTCCTCCTCAGCGGCTTCCACACGCGCAGCAGCTGCTTGCAAGTCGAAGTTTCGCTCTAAGGTCTCAACAACGATTTGGTTCAGCTCAGCGCTGCCAAATTGTTCCCACCACCGATCCGCGACCGCTCCGGCAGCAGCGGGGATGCTCCATGCCTCAGGAATGCTTACTGAAGCCGGAGCGGGATTTCTCTTGGGCGGTTGAACACACCCACAGAGCATCGCGCAACTGAGAATAGCAAACGCAGCTCTCATAATGGAGCCCTCATCCCTGCGGATAAAAACCCGACCATCCGCTTCGCAAGGGCATCCCGGTCCGATGGGTCGCAAAGCCCATGGGTGAACTTTTTCATATTCTGCGGGTCGCACATGGCGTGGGCCATCGTTCCGATGACAAAATGAAAGCGCCACTGCAACTCAGCCTTGGGCAGACCAGGAAGAACCTTCTGCAAAGCTGCGGTGAACTTGGCGGCCGTTTCACCGAATTGATCACTGAAAAGGTTCTGCAATCCTTCGCTCGGCTCCGCCACTGTTCTTCCCATCAACCGCACGAACACATCCCCGCCAGCAGCGGGATTGCGGCTTAACCGCAGAGCGGGGCCGATTAGAGCCTCGAGGATGCGCTCCACCGACCCTTTACCTTTGGCCGTGGCTTTCTTAAGCAAGCGAAGCCGCTCCGCATTGAGCGGAGCTATTCGGCGCGCGAAGACGGCGCGGATTAAGCCCTCTTTTGAACCGAAATGGTAATGCACTGCAGCTAAGTTCACCCCGGCCATTTGAATGATGTGGCGCAGGGAAGCGCCATCAAACCCGAGGTCTGCAAACGCATGCTCCGCTGCGTCGAGGATGATGGTTTTTGTGTCCGGTTCCGTAGAGACCCCTTTGGTTGAGACGACTGATTGAATCAGTCGTCTTAGTCATAAGTTATTCAGAACGGTTGAGGTTTTAGTTTAAGTCCTTCTGATGGTCAACCATTTTTGAAGGGCATATCGCAAGTTACGTCTGGTGGTGGGAACGGAACAGGACTTTAACGCGGAGGTAATCCCGATAGATCGGGACATCGCGTTCGCTGTGCAGGTAGGGAGCGGAGGGAAAAACGTTACAACCGCGAAGAGCAGGAAGGTCACAGAGGCTTTACCACAGAGGCCGCAGAGGGAAGGCAGAGGTAATCGCGATGGATCGGGACGTCGTATTCGGAAGGTTTTTGGCCACAAGTGAACAGAAAGGGACATCCCTGTGCCCTGCGCGGGCGGCGGCAACGTCACGTTGCATTCTCCTTTCCTTATGCAGGTCAGATATTGCGCCATGAGAGAGCACAAGCATGATTTCCCGCCGAGAGCAAAGATGCAGAGGGTGCGAGGTCAGAGGTGTTTTGAGGGGTTCGATGCCCTCCGATTGGGCAGCAACGAGCTCCAACTCACGTTTCGCGGGTAACCTTCGAATCAGTCATAGAGTTCGTCCTGCTGGTCAGTTGAGCACGCAATGGTTATGGAAGCGGATGGGTAAGTTCATGGTTGATGGGTCTGGTCTTGTCACAGGAGGCAGCCGATCCAAAAAAGGGGCGGAAAAACGTGTTTGTCGTGTCTTTACTAAGAAAAAACGTGTTTTTGAGGTTGGGAAAACGTGTCTAAAACGTGTCAGAAACGTTTTAGCTGGGTTAAATGGCGACCGAGCTTTGAGAGGAGTCGGGGGCCGTGCAATGGCAGCGCGAGGGTGGCGCTGGACCCCAGTTGCGGATCCTGGTCGGTTCGAGCGGCCCTGCGTCGAGCCGCGTCAGGGTGCAACGCCTCTGCGGGTGGATTAGCTCAATTTCGAGGGTGCGCGAAGGTGTTTTCATGCTGAAAAATATTTTAAGGTGTTTTCGAGCCGGTTTTGTGTGTTTTTCCAAAGATATTCACGTGTTTTCGAATGTGTTTTCCAATGTGTTCGGAACGTGTTTTGCCAACGTGACGTTGGATTACTAGAGGCCTGGAGTGTGCTGGACGGCGTCGGTCTCCGACGCGGGCGCCGGAGGGTAGCAGTGAGTCTTCGCGCGAGGTTTGAGAGATCCCGAATTAGCCCGTAACAGCCCGAACGAGCCCGAATATCAATAGGTTACGGGCACTCCCCACGATTCCAGCGGTTTGGCGCTGCTGTGGGCCGGTTCCGCCCCGTTCGCAAAGGTTTGAGGCAAGTCTGCCCGCCTGCTGGAGGGTGGCTGCAATGGCTTTGCAAACCCCCTGGGGAGGATGCGAAGAACTCCTCCTGCAAGTTTCTAGGTTCCTGGAATACGCGTGCGAGGTTGAGTGTGTGGCCCTCCCTGCGGCCCTCCGTAGAACCGAAACATGGACCCAAGCATAACCGATGAAACTACCTGGGAAGCCGCACAACGCGTCCTTCCCGCACTTGCCCACGCGACTACTATCGCGAA
Organism: Candidatus Methylomirabilota bacterium; assembly: GCA_035627835.1. Lineage (GTDB taxonomy): Bacteria > Verrucomicrobiota > Verrucomicrobiia > Limisphaerales > SXQI01 > DASPKX01. The sequence continues at coordinate 563 of DASPKX010000037.1, read as the reverse complement.
GAACCTGTGGCTGTTAATGCGACCTCGCCCAGAAGACGAGCTTCCTGCTGGAGGCGCTGGACGGCGACCTCGCAGTTGCGCTCCTCGATCTCGATCCCGACGGAGCGGCGGCCGAGGCGGCGCGCCGCAATCAAAGTCGAGCCGCTGCCCATGCAAGGGTCGAGGACGTCCGCGCCGACGTTCGCGCCGATAATTCGTTCCAGGAGCTTTAACGGCTTCTCGGTCGGGTGGTGCTTGTTGCCGCTTTTGGCGGCCACGATGACATCGGGAATCCGTGAGATGAACGTGTGCCCTTGTTTGGGGTAGAAAGCGCACGCCTCCCATTGCCCACCGTGGGAGTGCTTCGTGTCTCCCATCGTCCAGTTGTTCTTCACCCACGCGATGAGGCTCTTGGGCTTGGGCATTTCAACGAGGTTGTCCCAGCGGCAGAAGATGTATGCGGCGCGATCTGCCTTCTCAATGGCCAGGCGGATCAGATCCACAGGCAGAGCATGATCCCCGACGATTTTGGAGCCGTTCCACCGCGCCGAGCGCGAGCGATAGTTCATGCCGTAAGGCGGGTC
>DASPKX010000036.1:0-23686 GCA_035627835.1 Candidatus Methylomirabilota bacterium | reverse complement strand
AATTCCGAGCGACGTTGGTCATCGGCGCGGACCCACCAATCCTTGTTGGCAAACGCCCAGCCGAACCATTCGCTGCGCCCATCCCCATCACGGCGTCCGTCGCCATCCTCATCGAGGGAGTTGAAGCCGGCCATGTTTGTGTTGTCCACGGCCCAGCCGAAGGGCGGCATGTTCGTCCAGCCAATGTCAGCCGCGTGCGATTCCTCAAGTCCAGGCCCGAGCACAAGGCTGTCGAAATCCTCGTAGAACAACGCGGCGGTGAACTTGTTCGTGAATGAGCGCGCGCCCGCGAGGCTGTCTGTGTAGCGCACGATTGTCGTGTATTCTGTCCCTGGATTGAGGTTCAGAACAGGTGTCGCAACCGTGATCAAGCCGCTGTCGCGGGTGATCGTCGGGTTCGCCTGGGCCGTGCCGTTCAGCGACACGGAAATGGAGGAATCCGCAATTGTCGTGTCACCGGCGGCTATCACAGCCCCCACTCGCGTCGTCCGGCTTGCTGTCGAGGAGTGCGGAATCCACTTTTCAATCCCGGATGGAACCGGCGGCAGCGTCTGCGGAATGCCCGCTGCTGTCGCTCCGCCCAGCGCGCGGATTTGCCCTTTGCTCAACGCGGCTGCGCGCAACTGAATGCTGTTAATGTAGAGCGGAGCCGTTTCGCCATCATTGTCGGAGAACAGATGCGCAACTCCGTTGGGCGCCAGCGCAAAGCGGTCGTCCTTCAACGATCCCACCCGTCGCGAGCCCACTTCATTGCCGTTGATGTAAACGCGCACTGTCCCGGAGAAAAGAGACGGGTCATCGTCGGCGTCCACCACGAAAGCGATGCGATGCCAAGTGTTGGTCGGCAACGATCCAGCGCTCTGCCCCTTGGCTCCGATTCCGTTGTCGGCATTGATAAAGAACTCCGCATCGGGGTTGAGTTGGCCCAGGTCGGAATCCAGGATGGCGCGAGCTTTGGCGTTGGACTCCGCGGGAACCAACACATCCATGATGAGCGTGTAATCATTAACATACGCCCCCCCGCCGTTGGGCGCCCCGGGCGCGGGCATCGCGAGGCCGTCGCCGGCCGCATAGCTGCCCGTTTTCATCACCTGCGCCACCTCGCCCCCAATGTTCGGAATGCCGAAAGCCGTCGTGGTGTTGAAGCTCGTGGCCTGTTGGGCTGCTGGGGTTATATATGTGAGCGGTTGGCCTGCAGTTGCCGCGAGGCCTGCCGTGAAATCCCACTGTCCGCTCGGCTGTTGCGCCCAGGCGCTGGCTCCAGCGCTGGCGAGCAAAGCCCCGAACAGGGTTTTGTGCATGAGTGTTTTCATTCTGAGTTTTTAGTTGGGGTTCTTAGGGTCTGGAAATTATTTCGTGCGGATGTAGTGCTCCCGAATAGCCGCGGCCTCCGCTTCCTTTTCTGTCATTGGCGCTTTGGGCGTTTCTGCGGCCGCGGGCGCGGCTTCTGTCGGCGCGGCCACTGCCGGATCAGGGGCTTGCTGGCTCACAGCGACCAACACACGGGAAGCGACGTTCCGCTGCTCTTTCGTCAGTGTCGTGTTGCTCAATAACGCCTGCAGTTGGATCGTTGCCGGGGCGTATTCTTTGGCGCTGATCTGCTGCGCCACACCTTCGGCGGTTTTCTTTAGAAAGCTCTGAGCGGTCGCAAAAGCTTTTCGCAATTCAGCAGGGGCTTGCTCGATGCTCAATGGCTCCAGCTTCGAGCTGCAGCCAACGAAAAGAGCGCAAGCGGTGATAAAGAGAATAAAAGCCTTCACCGCGGTTCTCATTGGAAGTCGGCCTTTTGTGGGGCCTCGCCGCGATAAATGCGGTAATCAACGCCCTTTTTGGTGTATTTAATGCGAGAAGCGTGCCCATCCATCCAAAGGGTGTTGCACGTGGGATGGCGGAACCACTCCTTCTCCATGTTGTAACCGGGGTACATGCCCGCCAGATCGAACTTCCATTGGCTCAGGCACTCGGATTTGCCGGGGAACAACCCAATACTGTCGTCAGCGCCCTCCATCTTTTGCTCCGCGGCGTCCTGCGCAAAAACAGTTGTTGTGGGGAATTGGAAACTCGCGATCTTGCGCGGTCCTGGTGTGCCGTCGATCGGGGTGACGACATATTGATTAATGCCGTAACTGGAGTTCAGCCAAAACTCCGGCGGATACGAAAGGCCCGTTTCCCGCCATTCATCCACGTGCTTGGCAGAGGGGCAGCGAAACACCTGCCGGGTGTTCCCGAAGTATTTCCCGTAAGCCAACCCCCAGTATGCGAGTGGATCGTTCGGATCCAATAGCGTCTCAATGCGGGGATTGCGCGTCCACTGGCCGTGGTTGGGCGCCTCCGCGACCCCGCTGGAGTTTCTGCGAAAATTAAACGCCTCGTTGTTGTCATCCGCGTACATTGTCGTCCCGAGGCCGATCTGCTTCAGGTTGTTGATGCACTTGGTGGACGCCGCCTTCTGTTTTGCTTTGCTCAATGCAGGCAAGAGCATGCCCGCAAGGATCGCGATGATCGCAATCACCACGAGCAGTTCGATGAGGGTGAATCCGCCCTTATGCAGGCGCGCAGGGGTTTTGCTGTTCTTCTGAATGACCATATTCCCGGGGGTTAAATTGCGTTGTCGACGCTGATGTCTGGCGTCCGATGGCAGTGTGGGTGCGATAAGCCACAATTCCATGACGCAAACGAAACGGGTTGGTTACAATTGTGCCTGGAATGGCAGGATCTTTCTGGCAGGCGCCCCCAGTTTGAAGCCTCAAAGCAGTTGTGCAAGGCGCTAGCAAGTTGCTTGCTCGATTTGCGCCAAGCGGAACTCTGCCCGGCTGAGCAGACGCTTTCAGCAATCCCTGGTTCATAACCCGACTCCGCTCGGATGAGCTTGCGTCACTATGCGATCTTGGGAACTGCGCCAGCGTCTGCTCATCTTCTCGCGGGGTCAACGCTAAATTCCGGAGCCGGAATTCTGCCCTCAAACCCGCTGCTCGACACGCCTCCACCTTCTTGTTTCCATCACCCCCCGTGAAACAATCGATTGTCACCCTCGACATGGAGGGCGTCCTCGTCCCGGAGATCTGGATTGAGGTTGCTGAAGCGACGAAGATTCCTGAACTGCGCCTGACAACGCGCGACATCCCCGATTACGACGTGCTCATGAAAGGCCGCATCCGCATCCTTGAGCAGCACGGCATCACGTTGAGTGACATCCAGCGGGTGATCGGCCAGATGGGGCCGATCCCCGGCGCGAAGGCGTTTCTCGACGAGCTTCGGAGCTTTACCCAGGTCATCATTCTCTCCGACACCTTTGAGCAATTCGCCAAGCCGCTAATGAAGCAGCTCGATTGGCCCACGCTCTTTTGCCACACGCTCGAAGTGGTGAACGACCGCGTGATCGGCTACAAACTCCGCCAGGCCAACCAAAAGCAGAAAGCCGTCGCTGCCCTGAAGACGCTGAACTACCACGTCATTGCCGCAGGGGACTCCTTCAACGACACCACCATGCTTGGCGAAGCCCATCTGGGATTCCTTTTCAAGAGCCCCGAAAGCATTCAGAAACAATTCCCGCAGTTCGCCGCTTTGGAAGAGTACGACGACCTTCTAGAACGCATCCGCCAAGCCATCCAGGCATCACGGCCATAACGGGCCTGAATACCACCGCCTCTCGGCGCGTCAGCAAGGTATTCCTTGCTTGCCCGGGGGGCCGCGTGGCCTTTCACGCGTCCTTGCAAAAGCAGGCAAGCAAACGCATGGTAAAGGCTCTATTTTTATGAACGGTAAAAAGCTCGGATTATTGGTTTTGATCCTGGCCGTGATTGGCCTCGGCATCGGCCTGTACATCCGGCATAACAAAGCTGTCGAGGAAAAGCAGGCGGACATTGCCGCCATTCAGCAGCTCTCCAACAAATGGGTGAGCACCGTTGAGCTGCTCGAGGAGCAGCAGCGCGTCAATGCCACTCTGGACACCAACCTCACCATTCTCGACCAGCAAATCCGCACATACTCCAACAATGTCCTGACCCTCTCCTCAAATCTGACCGACGTGGAAGCCCGCGCCGCCGCCGCCGCTGCTGCCGCCGCCGCCGAAATCAAAAAACGCGACGAAAAGATTACCGCTCTCGAAGTTGAAATTGACGAGCAAACCCAAAAGATGCTCGAGCTGACTGGCAGCATCGACAAGCTCAACGTGGCCATCGCCGAAACCGAGCGCAAACTTGCTGCTTCCGAAGGCGACCGTGAATTCCTCGTCAAAGAGCTGCAACGCCTCCAGGCTGAAAAAGCCGAACTCGAGCGCCAGTTAAACGACCTCGCTTTCCTTCGCCAGCAAGTCCGGACCTTGCGGGATGAACTCGCTGTCAGCCGCCGCTTGGAGATGATCCGCAAAGGGATTTACAATGTTCTTAAAGGTGGAGAACGCCTCCAGGGCGGCGTCCGCCGGCCATCCACAGCCGCAACCACTCAGACGAACAAGGGCGATTTTGATCTGAACGTCGAAGTGAACCAGAATGGCAAAGCTGTCGTCGTGCCGCCAACCCCTGCCGCCACGAACGCTCCAGCTCCCCAAGCGAACGCTCCAGCCGCTCCCCCAGCTCCAGCGGCCGCTCGCCCGCCCGCTCCTAACCCGCAATAATGCCCATGCCCCTCCACGCCTCCAGCGCTCCACGCGCAACAGGGGAAGAGGGGCTCCTGCGCGATTCCTTCGGCCGGGTGATGCGTGACCTCCGCATTAGCCTCACGGACCGCTGCAATTTCCGCTGCCTTTACTGCCTGCCTGAAACAGAGGAAGCCGCCAATTTCTACCGCAGCAAGTTCGACGCGCAGCATAATCCCTCTCCCAAACCACTCGCGCTTCCGCCGCTTAAGCCGCGCTCCGAAATTCTCTCCTACGAAGAAATCGAGCGCCTTGCGCGCGTGTTCGTCGCCTGCGGCATTCGCAAGGTTCGTTTAACGGGCGGCGAGCCGCTGCTCCGGCAGGACCTCGAGAAAGTGGTCGGCGCGATTTCCGCTCTCCGGGAGGTGGAAGACCTGGCCATCACCACGAATGGTTTTCTCTTCCCGCAAAAAGGCCGCGCCCTCGCCGCAGCCGGTTTGAAGCGCATCAGCATCAGCCTCGATTCACTCGATGCGGAGAACTTCAAGAAGCTCACCGGGCGCGATGGCTTGCGCCAGGCGCTTCAAAGCATCGAACTCGCCCGCGAGCTGCGCCTGCATCCCATCAAGATCAACGCCGTCATCATCCGCGGCCTCAACGATCACGAGATCGTGCCGCTCGCCGAATTCGCGCAGCGCGAGCAGCTGATCATGCGCTTCATTGAATTCATGCCCTTGGACGCGGGCCGCGCGTGGATGAAGGAACTCGTCGTCTCAGGCCGTGAAATCCAACAGCGCCTTGCTGCGCGGTTCAACCTTTCGCCGCTCCCGAATGCTCCCGCTGAAACCGCCCGCCGCTGGAGATTCGAAAGCGGGGCAGGGGAGATTGGCATTATTGCGCCCGTCAGTGAGCCGTTCTGCGGCCATTGCAATCGCCTCCGCCTCACTGCGGATGGCCAGTTGCGCACCTGCTTATTCAGCCATCAGGAGCACGACCTCAAAGGTCCGCTTCGCAACGGCGCAAGTGATGCCGAGCTGGCCGAATTGCTCAGAAGTTTCGTTCTGCAAAAAGAAGCCGGCCACAAGATCGGCCGCGAAGAGTTCGTTCAGCCTAAGCGCTCAATGAGCTGCATTGGCGGTTGATTTCACCGGAGTCGAATCCCAGAGAAACGACTTCTGCTCCGCGATCAACTTCTCCCCATCCCACAAAGTCGCGCGCCAGCTCACCACGCGGCCGAGCTTTTCATAAGCTTCCTTATCCACGCGCAGCACGGACCAATTGGTGAAGATCCCTTTGTTCCTGACAACCTGCTCGTAAACCGCCGGTTTCCCGGGAGCCGTGTTCGCGCCGACAACTTCCATGCGCAACGTCAGTCGTTTCGTGTTCTTCACCACCCCGCCCCAATTCACCTCAAAGCGGAGGGCTCGCACCTTCTCCGGTGATTCGCGCAACAACGCCTGATAAGCATCGCGCTCATACAAACTCGGCTGCAATGCGATCCGCCCTTCGGCATCCTCCAGATGCTGCAGCACCTTCCCAATGCGCGCCGTCTTGGCCATCGTTGAAACCGTGATCAAGGCCGCCAGCGCCAACATCCAAACAAATCGCATGCCCGGACTTTAAGAAGCGCCACCAAAATGAGCAACGCCGAACCCTTATCTCCCGAGTTTATCCCGCTGGCTCTCGCGCCCTCCCATGTCTTGATGTAGCCGCAACCTTCAGGTTGCGCCCTTCCGCAAAGCAAAAAGGCCCGGATTGCTCCAGGCCTCGCTCAAATATCAAAAGCTCTCTTACAGACCTTTGCTGATCATGTAACGAACCAGGTCGCCCACGCGATTGCTGTAACCCCATTCGTTGTCGTACCAGCTCACCAGCTTGAAGAAGCGTTTGTTCAGCTCAATGCCAGAGCCTTCGTCATAGATGCTGCTGGCTTTGTGATGAATGAAGTCGCTGCTCACCACTTCGTCCGCAGTCACGTCCAGAATGCCCTTCAGGTAACTCTGGCTCGCTTTACGCATGAGTTCAGTGATCTCCTGGTAGCTCGTCTCCTTTACGGTGCGAACCGTCAGGTCAACAACCGACACCGTTGGCGTCGGCACGCGCAGGGACATGCCCGTCAGCTTGCCCTTTACTTCCGGGCAAACAAGGCCGACCGCTTTTGCTGCCCCAGTGGTAGATGGGATGATGTTAATCGCAGCGCTGCGGCCACCCTTCCAGTCCTTCTTGCTCGGCCCGTCCACCGTCTTTTGCGTGGCGGTGTACGAGTGAACCGTCGTCATGAGGCCCTCTTCGATTCCGATGCCTTCCTTCAAGAGCACGTAAACCAGCGGCGCAAGGCAGTTGGTCGTGCAGGAAGCGTTGGAAATAATGTTGTGCTTGGAAGCGTCGTATTTGTCGTGGTTCACGCCCATCACGATGGTGATGTCTTCGTTCTTTGCGGGGGCGGAAATGACCACCTTCTTCGCGCCAGCCGTGATGTGGCCCTTGGCCTTCTCCGCTTCCGTGAACAACCCGGTGCATTCAATCACCAGATCCACGCCGAATTGCTTCCAGGGCAGCTCTGCCGGTGTTTTGGCGCTCACCACATGGATGTCCTGGCCATTGACCACGAGCACATCGTCTTCGGCTTTGTCCGCAGCCGACTTCTTCGAGCTGACTTCCCCCTGAAAACGCCCCTGGGTCGAATCGTATTTGAGCAGGTAAGCCAGGTTGTCTGCGGGCACAATGTCGCCGACCGCGACCACTTGCACATCCTTGCCGACGAGGCCTTGCTCGACCATCGCACGGAACACCAGGCGGCCAATGCGGCCGAACCCGTTAATCGCAACTTTCACAGCCATAATTTCAATCTCAACTTAATCGTTAAACAGGGGCGCATGTTAATCCGGGACCCCCCTCCGTCAATGAACTTTTACCACCCCTCCACGTGGCGCCCGGGGTGACCAGGCTCTAACTCACCCGCAGCGCTCCAACAATCAAGTCAACTGCCGCAAACCCCAATAAACCCCGAAACACTCCTCAATTCTGCCCTTTTCCTATCGTCGTGTTCGTCGTGCCCTCTGCGGTTTTTAAATTTCTTAAAATTACTTGTTGACGTAGCATTCTAAATTACATACAAATGACACGTAACCTAAAACGGGTTGCGACGACGGCTGAACCGATCGCCAAAGCAGAACAACGAAGCATTCCATGAACCACCACCTCAAACCCCGCGCCTGCGCCTTCCTCGCCGCTCTCACCGCGGCGTGGCTTGCCGCCGGGTGCCAATCCTCCCTGGCTCGCCGGGCGAAGGCGTCAAACATTCTCTCCGATGAATCCCGCGCGCTCACCACCGCCGTGGTCGAGGTGCTGCATCAACAACCAACCGAAGCGCGGGACATACACACCAGCACGGCGCTTCAACTCGCTCAACAGGACCAGCGCATCGAGGGGCTTCCCACGAGGCCCATCGATGCGCTGGCCCTCCTTCAAACGAACGCCGCTGCCCACGCCGATCTCGCCGCTCGCTTCGCTCTGCAGAACAAACTTATCGCCCAGGAGCGCGCCCTCACCGAACGCCTCACCACTCTTGGCGCTGTGAAGGAAGCCGAAGATCGCGCCCGCCGCTTGCGTTGGACAAAATTCGCCACCCTCGCGCTGGGCTCACTCGGAACATTCCTGGCCATCGCCTTTTTCTGCCCCGTCCTCCTGCCGATCCTTGGCCGGGTGCTCGCCTGGTGCGTGAGCAAAGCTCCGTCGCTCGCACAAGCCGCAGGCGTCGTCAGCGTTAAGGCTTTTGACGCCGTCGTGCGCGGCGTCGAAAAAACCAAGCAACAATTTGCCGCGCCGACTGGCGCCATCCTCGCCGCGAACTCCGCCCTGGATGACGCCAGCCGCCGCGCCAACTCCCAATTCACCGACACGCTTCTCGGCCATCTCTCCCGCGAGATGGATGCCGACCACAAAGCTCTCGTGCGAGCCCGTCTGGCCGCGCGTTAACCTGCGCATCAACCGCTCTCCCGCAGCTCCGCCTGCAAAGCGGAGCGCGGAGAGTCCACGCCCGAAAGCAACCCACTTTGCCTGAAGGCGAGGGTTAAACCCTCGACCCAACCACCACAACCAAAACCCGACCCTTGCCTTCAGGCGCCCACATTTATGAACACGCATCCACTTGGAAAAGAACGGCTCCGCGCCTTCTACCGCAATCGCCACAACCCGCTCGCTTCGCTCACAGCGGAAGGGCTCGTTCGCGCCCTGGACGCTTTTGACGCCGGCTACCTTCGCGAAGCCGCGCTGGCCTGGGAATCCATGGAGCGCCGCGACGACATGATCCGCGCCGTCGCGCCGAAGCGGAAAAAGTCCGTCGCCCGCCACGGCTGGGAGATCCTCACGCTGCCGAATCTCTCGCCTGCGCAGCACAAGGAAGCGCTCCAGCAAAAGCGCGCGTTGCAGTTCTTCTACGACAACGTCACCTGCGCCAACGCCCTCGATGAAAACGAGCAGGGCGGCTTCAAGCTCCTCGTGCGCCAGATGATGGACGCGGTCGGCAAACGCTACGCCGTTCACGAGATCACTTGGAAGCCCGTGGTCAATCCGGACCTCGCTCCGTTGCTCAAGCACGGGCCTCTGGACGGTGAAGTTCCATCCTACCCGCGATTGGCTGACCGCGGACTTTCGTTTTGTCCCGCTCTGGTTCTTCGAGAACACCGAAGGAACTCTCCGACTCCTCCCGCACGACACTGCGCTCAAAGGCGTTCCCCTTGAGCCAGGACGCTGGATGATCACCGTGGGCGAAGGCGTCATGATGGCTTGCTCCATCGCGTCCATGGCCAAGTCGGTCCCGCTCCGCGAATGGGGCGAGTACGTCGGCAAGTATGGCATGCCCGCGCTGCTGGGCTCCACCAGCGCCACCCGCGGCAGCGCGGAGTGGGATGAAATGGTTCGAACGGTGGAATCGTTGCTGACTGATCTCGCTGTCGTCACCACATCCGCTGAAAGCATTCGCACGATTGACCTCAAAGGGGTGGGGGAGGCGCCGTTCGAGCCGCTCGTCAGCCGCATGGATCGCATGATCACCGTGCTCTGGCGCGGCGCCGACCTGAGCACGCTCAGCCGTGACCGCGGCTATGGCGCCAGCTTGCAGGAAGGCGAGACCGGCATCCTGGAAGAAGACGATGCCGAGATGATCACTGAAACGCTCAACCGTTTCGTCGATCGCCAGGTCATCACCCAACTCTTTGGCCCAGACGCCCCGCAACTGGCGAACATCAAGGTGCTCATTGCCCCGCGCAAAGCAACCGACCAGGACCTGCAGATCGACAAATTCCTCATCGAGCATGGAGCCCAACTCAGCGTCAGCGACGCCCTCGCGCGCTATGGCCGCGCTCCCGCCGATCCGGAGGAAGCGTTCCTCACGACCCTCGCTCCCCCCCTTCGGCAAACGCCTGTTCAACCATCCAACAACAAGTAACGATTATGCCATTCACCATCCTCCAACCCGATTGGGTCCAGCTCTCTCCCTACGGCGACTTCCCGCACTCGCACGGCCTTCAGCGCGTCTCACGCGAAGCCGCTGAGCGCCTCGTCGCGCGCTTCGATTCCTTCAGCGCGCGCCTGGGCCGGGCTTTTGGCGGGCTGCCGTTCTACATTGGCCACCCAGATGCTCCGGCCCAGGCAGCCCAATTCCCTGATCGCAAAGCCTACGGCTGGATCATGTCCCTTCAAGCCCGTGCCGATGGCCTTTACGCGCTCGCCAAGTGGAGCCAGGAAGGCCAGCGCCTTCTCAAGAACGCGCACTACAAATACGTCTCTCCATATTGGGAAGCTGAAGAAATCGCCCCCGGGATTTTTGCTCCTGTGCGCCTCATTTCCGCAGGTTTAACAAACCAACCGAACCTGCCGGTCCACCCCTTAAGCAACAGCGCTTCCACCCTTCCGGTGGCAGGCCCGGTCCCCCGACCGGGCGTTCTTACTCCGGACACAACTCACATCACGCAATTACTCGACAACTCGATCCTCACGGGCCGCATCAAACCATTCGAGCGCGCGCTCTGGAACCAAAAGCTCGTGGAGAACTTCGAAGCCAATCACACCGCCCTCGCGAACCTGCGTCCCGCCGAGCCGCCGCAAACACTAGCCCTGCGCAAACGCAAAGCCGAGATAGCCGCATTCACCGAGCGCCAGCAACAGATCCAGGCGCTTGTGCGCGAGCAGATGCAGCGGGGTCTCGACTACGATTCCGCCTGGTCTCTTGTGAAACAAGAACACCCCGCGCTCTTCCCGCAACTGCGGAATTGAAGACCGCCCGGTCAGGGGACCAAGCCTACCAATGAGGGCACTGTTCCCATGGTACGCCCGGTTCCCCGACCGGGCGGCGCAACGCAACCCACAGCTTTCCCCGCAACAACGGGGACCATCAACAACAACACACAAACGAAAGAACATGCCCATGAAAACCGTCATCATCACCATCTCACATCTAATCGCCGTGCTGCGGCGGATGTTCCACCGCCCAAAGCGCGTCACCTTCGCCAACATCGCTGAAGGCACGCACGCTGGCGGCAACATCACCAAGGCAGCCGATGCTGCCATCACCGAGCGTTTCCTCCTTGCAAAGGTCGGCAGCGCTTCCGATCGAATCGCCGTTTGCGGCGCTGCGGACGCCCCTATTGGCGTGATCACCGATGAAGCCGCTGCCGCAGGCGATCTGGTGAACGTCACCCTCTTCGGCGCTGCCAATAGCACGGTGCGCATGGTCGCCAGCGCTGCCATTGCGCAAGGCGCCCTTGTGGAGCCTGCTGCCAATGGCCGCGTCCAAACCCTCGGCGTCGGCGCAGGCACACACCATGTGGTTGGACGCGCTCTCGATGCTGCCGCCGCCGCAGGCGAAATCATCGAAGTCGATCCCAGCTACTTCCTCCGCGTCATCTAAACCTCAACTCCAAAGAACAACACACATCTATGAACGACACATTGCAAACCATCGAAAACCTCTCCGTTTTCCGCGCGGGCGAGCAGTTGCCCCAGGACAATGGCCGGCAGCCAGCCGGCCAGATCTGCCTGGCCAACGAAGCTCGCTTCACCTCAACCCACTTCTCAAGCGTGTGGAATACAAAGGCTCCTCCGTCAACGAGAAGACCTTGAACAAAGGGCTGACCATTCGTGTGGACCTCGAACCAGGTGGATGAAATTCCCAACTGGCGCGAGCTTTACACGAGTCGTTTGCTCCAGCGCCTCCTCCGCAACGAATTGCGCCGCGGCATCACCGCGGCCTCCGCCGCCGCTTCCAACACCGCCAGGACCTGGGACACCACCGCGGGCAAAGATCCGGACCAGGACATCCTCACCGACTTGATCGCGGCAGTGGATGACAGTGGCGTCCGGCCAAATCGTATCGTGTTTGGCGACCTCGCCTGGAACAAGCGCATCCTCGCGCATCGCGCCCAAACCAGCGCGGGCGGTTACGCGAGCGCCGCGCTCACCACCGATGAACTCGCGGCCTTCCTCGGCGTCGATGGGATCATGATCTCGCGCGAGCGTTATCAGAACACCCTCACCGCCAAGGCGAAGATCACGCCCGACATCGTGCTGGAGTTCTTTGGGAACGACGGAATGACCCCGGAAGACCCGAGCAACTTCAAGCGCTTCTGGTCCGGCGCGGAAGGCGGGGTGAAGTACCGTGTTTATGAGCAGCAAGTCAGCGCGAAGCTCATCGACCTCACCGTTGAGCATTACAGCAACGTCATCGTCACTTCCACCGTTGGCCTGCGCAAACTGACGATCTCCTAAACACGAGCCGCTCCAGGGCGTCTCGCTCCGAATGGTACGCCCGGTCCCCTGACCGGGCGTTCTTTGGCTGCGTCGCTCGCGAGGAGTTTCGCTCCGAATGGTAGGCCCGGTCCCCTGACCGGGCGTTCTTTGGCCGCGTCGCTCGCAGGGAGTTTCGCTCCGAATGGTAGGCCCGGTCCCCTGACCGGGCGTCCTTTGGCTGCGTCGCTCGCCAGGAGTTTCGCTCCGAATGGTAGGCCCGGTCCCCTGACCGGGCGTTCTTTGGCCGCCTGGTTCTGGCCTGTCGTTCCGCGCTGCGCCGGAGCCAGGCGGCCTCAACTCTCACAACAATGTTTACCGCATAATTCCAGATAAAACCGGCTATTCCCCGTTATTCCCGCCTAATACCGCATTTTCCAAAACTTTTTTTCACCACCAAACAACGCTTCCTATGAATCTCCTGAAATCACGACCGATCATTTCCGCTTACCAATTCAACCCCGAAACTGTCGATTACCGCGATCGCCTCGTGGCCGCTGGCGGAACTATTTCCGACAGCTCGCTCAAAGCCATCGAGAAATTCGTGCGCGACTGCAAGAACGACCTCATCTGGGACAAGCTCCTGGAAGTCGGCCCCTTCGCGGGCGACAACCTCACCGCAGCCCTTGTGAAGTTGAAGCATCAGGGCCAAAGCGCCCTCACCAATGTCAACTTCATCTCCGGCGACTACCAGGAGCGCGGCTCCAATGGCGGTCTCCTTGGCAATGCTTCCACAAAGTATCTGAACACCGGGATGAACGCCCAAAGCCTTCCCGATAACGGCCACCTCAGCTTCTATCTGCGGGAAGATGTGGTCAGCGCCGGCAACCGCGTGCTCCTCGGCGCGCGCGTCACCACCGACCAGTACTGGCTCGGCTCACAAATCCCTGCTTCCGAGATTCGCGCCCTTTACGGCGGCACCGTCTCCACGCTGCAAGGCAGCGCGATCACGAAGGGATTTTACCTCTGCTCGCGCTTATCGAGCACGAACTTCGCCCTCTACCGCGACGGCGGCCTGCTCAACGCCACGAGCAGCGCTGTTGTCCACGCGAAGCCAAATGCCGACATTCTCGTCTTTGGCTACACCACCAACGGATCCCCTGGAGCGCACCTCGGCTCGCGTGGATCCTTCTACAGCATCGGCCACGGCCTGACGGCAAGTGAATCACAAGCCTTGGCCAGCGCTGTTCAAACCCTGCAACTCAACCTCAACCGCGCCATCTAAAACAGCCTCTGTACCCGCAACCTCCACGTTGCGTCTCTTAAACACGAACCACACCAAAACACCAGCGCCTGTAGCCGCAACCTTCAGGTTGCGTCTCTTAAACACGAACCACACCAAAACACCAGCGCCTGTAGCCGCAACCTTCAGGTCGCGCCCCTTAAACACCAACCACACCAAAACACCAGCGCCTGTAGCCGCAACCTTCAGGTTGCGCCCCTTAAACACCAACCGCACCAAAACACCAGCGCCTGTAGCCGCAACCTTCAGGTTGCGTTCCTGACATGCGCTTAACCTTTGAACCTATGAACTATCTCATCCTCACCGAAGAAAACCTCACGACCCTGAACAACTTGAACACCACCGGCGACCCTCTACGCCGCTGCGAGCCGATCACTCTCACCGATGGCCGCTCAGCCTTGAACGCCGATCTGCTAAACGATTGCGGCCCCGGCCAAACCTGGGCTCATTACGGATCCTTCCTCCAAACACTCCCGGTGGAAACCGTCAGTTAACACGCGCGCGCTCCGCGCGAAGTCACGCTTTGTCGCGCTGAAAAGCGTCGTACACCGGTGACTTCGCGCGGATTGCGCTCACCAATTGTGACGCGGGCAATTGCCCAGGCGCAGCCGAGCCGTCCAGGTAGCCGTAAGTGATGGCGGATCCCATTGTTGGAAAATCAATCCGGCTTTGCGTTCCGTGCGGCCCCATCGCAATCACACACAATGGCTTCCCCCAGTTCCGTTGCAGCAAGCTGGCCAGCGTTTCCACATCCGCTTCCGTTTCCGCCATGCACGAAATCTTCACCACATTCGCGAAGGCCCCAGCCGACTCCACGATTTTGTTCAGCTCAGCGGCAGGAGGTGTGCGTTTAAAATCGTGGAACGAGACAATCGCCACCTTGCTCCGCTCAATCGCATACTCCGCAACCTCTCGCGCATGCGCGCTCTGCAACTCGATGTCCACACCTGAAAGTGTGTCCAATGCCTGCCGCAGCAAATCCACCCGCGCGCGGTCATCCTTCGGATATTTGCCCCCCTCCGCCTGCCAGCGCACAGTCACAAACGCCGGCGGCCCAGCGCGCTCGATCTCCTCGCCTGCGCGGCGCCAATCATGGTTCAACCCGATCAGGTCCGCGCGAATCTCCACCACATCGCAAAGCCCAGGGCGATATTGCGCCGCGAGTCCATGCAGCATTTGGGGCCCGCTCACCACCCCCGCCACCAAAGGAATGCGCGCGCTCAGCAATTGCGCCAGCGACTTTCGATTGCCGCCTGGGCGGCGTGGTGTGTTTGCGATCATTCTTTCTCTGCGTCAGGCAAATTGGCGTACTGCGCCCGCACCTTTTCGCTCGGGACGTAATTCCCGACAAAATCTTCCCGAAACTCCCGGAACGTGCCCGCTGCGATATGGGTGCGGATGTCCTGCATCAATTTCAAGTACATATGCGAGTTATGCACACTGAGCATTCGCAACCCCAGAATCTCCTCCACATTCAACAAATGACGCAAATACGCGCGGGTGAACCGCTGGCAGGCAAAGCAATCGCACCCTTCTTCAATGGGGCGGAAATCCGCTTTGTTGAACCCGCCTTTGATGCTGACCGTCCCTTTCCGCGTGAACGCCGTGCCGTTGCGAGCGATGCGCGTCGGCAGCACACAATCAAACATATCCACCCCGCGCGCCACCAACTCCACCATCTGCGCGGGCGTCCCGAGGCCCATCGCATAGCGCGGCTTGTCCGCAGGCAAATGTGGCTCCGCAAATTCCACGGCCTTCATCATCTCCGGCTCCGGCTCGCCCACACTCACCCCGCCGATCGCATAACCATCGAAGCCGATGCCCACGATCGCCTTGGCGCAATATTCCCGCAGCTCCGGATTGCTCCCGCCCTGCACGATCCCGAAATAAAGCTGCCCCTCAGCGCGCGGCTGCTCCTTGCACTCCGCCGCCCAGCGAATCGTCCGATCCACCGCGCCTTTCGCCTGCGCATAAGGCGCATCATGCGGCGGGCATTCGTCGAACAGCATGGCGATATCCGACCCAAGCTGCCGTTGAATCGCCATCGCCTCCTTCGGCCCGAGGAACAATGGCGACCCGTCGAGGTGCGAACGAAATTCCACCCCGTGCTCCTGCACCTTGCGAATCTTCGCCAGACTGAAAACCTGGAAGCCGCCGCTATCCGTCAGGATCGGCTTATGCCAATTCATGAACTTATGGAGCCCCCCGGCCATCCCGATGATTTCCATCCCGGGCCGAATCGCCAGGTGGTAGGTGTTGCCAAGGATGATCTGCGTCCCCATCTCATCCAACTCACGCGGGTCCAGCGCCTTCACGGACGCCTGCGTCCCCACCGGCATGTACACGGGCGTGTCGATAACCCCATGCGCCGTGTGCAACCGCCCTAACCGCGCCTTCGAAGAAGGATCCGTCCCTAAAAGCTCAAACATGAAAATAAAAACGCCTCTGCGGTTCCGCAGAGGCGCGTGAAATCTGCTCGTTTATTAAATCATTGAACAGGGCGGCCATCCGCGCGGCTGCTCGTGCGATAACGAAGCCACTTCAGGTCCACGTTGTCCCAACCCACATTGCGGCGGCCCAAGTCAGGATTTCCAGCCGCGTAAGTGATGGGAACCTTCACGCCACGCGCGCCTTTTGCGCCGCTGGTGACCCACTTCTTGATTTCCGCATGGCCGTCAGCAAAGGAAAGGCCGCCCGAGCCGTTGTGGTACCAAGCTGGAAAATCGACGACTTCCGGCGCATCCATCTTCACAGCGAAGCCACCGTCATTGATGGAATCTGGATGCTCATCAATGAAGACCCAGGTGTTAACGGGACCAGGTTCAACCATGTCCGCTTCCTTGATAAAGACTTTAAACTGCGGTGCGGGCAACCAGCCGCCACGCCCAGCCACGGTTCCTTGGAGATTTGGCCCAATCGCCTGGCTCATTGCGAGGCTGCGCACGCGGCTTGGCCCGCGGCGCCCAAAGCTCTTGCTCATGTCCGCCGGGCAGCGATAAAGGCTCACGGCCTGGCCGGTGTATTTGGCTAAGCGCGCATACCGGGAATCAATCAGGTAAAGGATGTTCGTGTTCGCCTCGCCGCCGTTGTAATCCATGTTGCCACGGATCCAGCCGCCGTTGGCATTGTCTTCGTTGGCCACAAACAACCCGCTGTGATCGTCGGCGTATAGCTTCCAAGCCAGCATCAGCTGCTTCAAATTGTTCATGCAGAGGATGCCCTGCGCTTTTGTTTTCGCCTTCGAGAGAGCGGGCAAAAGCATGCTGGCCAGGATCGCGATAATCGCGATGACCACGAGCAACTCAATGAGTGTGAAACCGGATTTCCGGCCACTGCGGGGTTTAAAAGAGAAGAACTTCATAAGTCGTTGGGTTCTGTTCGTACAGTTTGTCTTTGTCAGATTAAGTCCGACTTGCGCTGGTTGGCAAGTCTGTGCACTTGGACGCACACGAAAGACGCCTATCAAAGGGGCAAGGTTACCTGCGGATCGGGTTTTTCTTCCACTGGATCCGGCTGGGTCGCCACGCCTGTTTGAGCCTGCCGTCTTGCCAATTCCTCCTTTGTTACCAAGCTCACCAACGGTTTGCGCACAGGCTGGCCCTGAAACGTAAACCCTGGCGCCATGCAGAGATCCACCAGCGCTCCCTCGATCTGTTCGGGCGTTTGCGCCTGTTGCGGGTTCACGGGTTGGTGTATTCGGGGGTTGAATGGCTCGCCGGGCGGCACCTCATGGGCGACAAGGCCGACTTTCCGCGCGGAATCCCGGCAGGCAGCCTGGAAACGCTCCAATTGGGCGATCACGTTCTTCTGCCCGGAAGCGAGCGCCGCATTATATAATGCAAACGTGTGGTCGAGCATCCGCACCGTTACCTGCAGCCACTCCACTTCGTTTTTGCGAAGCTTTTCGTTTTCCAGCCGCAACGTGTTCTTTTCCTGCTCCCCGGTCTGGTTTGCGGCCTTGCTGACCTCAGCCGCGCGGGAAAGCACCTCCTGGGCAGCCGCCGCCGAATCGGTGAGCAGTTTGGCGGATTGCTCCTGAGCCAGGCGCCAATTGCCTGTGGCTTGCTCGATTTGTTTGGCCACCGCATCCAATTTGTCCAGGCGGCCGACTGCGGATGATGCTTCCGACAGTTCCATGGCCTTGAGCGAGGCCCGATGATCGAGCACCCAGGGCAGAACCCCGAGGTAAGCCGCCCATCCAGCCAGGAGCAGGGCGGCTCCAGAGAGCGCCCATTGCCACGGCTGAGTCATGGGCTGGTTTTGCCAAATAACAAAGGCAGCGACCGCGCAAAGCACGATATCTGTGATCAGAAACGGCAGTTTGCGGGTAGGAGTCGGGCTGCTCATGGCCTGCTCTTTACAAGCCCTGACTCCCCGGCGAAAGAGCAATCTTCCCGCGCACGCCTTGGCAGCAACGAATCTTTTTGAGCATCGCTTGCCGCAACTTTAAGATCGGGCATGCACCCCTTCAGATTGCTGGTCGTTTACTTGTGCGTGGCAAGCGCGCTTGGGGCTATTCCCGCGATTGAGCAGACGGTGCGGCAAATCGGGAACGGGTTTCCGCGAACCTGGGGTGTTCGGAACGGCGCGCCCGTGGTTGCTGATTACGAGATGGACCCCGAAATCGTGAACGATCCGCGCTACCGCGAGCGCCTTCCCGAAGGCTTGCGAGCGTTGCCGAGTTTGCTGGTGACGATGAAGAACGAGGATCTTTTCGGAGAGGAGCGCGGCATTTATGCGCATCCTATGGAAAGCGGGGATGACTGGGAGCGCGCATGCAAGGCCGAGCTGGTGGGGACAAATAACGTTACCGTTTTCGAGGTCGATTGCGGCATTCAGATCCAAGGTGGCTGGAATCGGCGTCCGGAAGAGAGCCCCAAGCACGCTTTTCGCATCGTTTTCAAGAAGCGGTACGGCCCTGGGAAGCTGAAAGCGGCTATCTTCGGCAGCGATGCCGCTACCGAGTTCGACACCTTCATTCTGCGGGCAGGCTGCAATAATACATGGTTGCATTGGAAAGGGGAGGAGCGAAAACGGGGCGATTTCCTGCGCGATCAATGGGCCCGCGACACGCAGCGGGCCATGGGGCATCTCTCGCCCCGCGGCATCTTCGTCCACCTTTACCTCAACGGACTGTATTGGGGGCTGTACAACCTGGTTGAGCGGCCTGACGACTCCTTTGCCGAAACTTACCTTGGCGGGGCGAAGCAGAACTATGATGCGCGGAACGCGGACAAGATTCTTTCTGGTGATGCCACGGCTTGGGATGAGCTGTTCGAAGTCGCCAACGCGGGCGTGACAAACATCGCGCAATACGAGCGCATAGCCGCTTTGCTCGATCTGGAGAACTTCGCCGATTACATGCTGCTGAACCTTTACGGCGCAAACGCCGATTGGGATCGCGCATCGAATTGGTACGCCTGCCGCCCTCGCAGGGCAGGGGGTAAATGGCTGTTTTTGGTCTGGGATGCGGAGCGAACACTTGAATATCCCAAGGACAACAGGTTGCTCGTGGACGATGACCGAAGCCCAACACGTCTATTCCATCGTCTGCGGCAAAGCGAAGATTTCAGAAAGCTATTTGCCGCCCGCGCGGAGAAGCATTTGGGTGGCGTCTTATCCGCAGCAAAAGCGGCAGAACGTTACAAAACTTTGAGCAAAGAGATTGAGTTGGCAGTCATCGGAGAAGCCGCGCGATGGGGAGATTACCGACGAGACGTGCACCAATACAAAGAGGGGCCATACGAGCTGTACACCCCCGAGACATGGAGACGGGAGGTGGACCGTTTATTAACGGAATATTTCCCTACTCGAACGGAGATCTTCCGCGCACAATTGAAGGAGGCTCGCCTGATCAACTGAGATGCTGGGATCCCGCTATAAAAGAAAAAGCGGAAGGGGTTGCCTTCCGCTTGCGAGATTTACTATCCGTTAAACCTTATTGGCCGGATTGGCCGCCAGACTGCTGTTGTTGCTGCTGGCTTTGATCAGGCGTGGTGGCCGGTGGTGTGCTTGGCTGGCTCTGGCTTTGGTTGTCCTGAGCGCTGGTCGGGCTGTCGGTGTTCGAGCCGGCGCCAATCTGGCCGCTGGCGCTTGCGCCGGAGTCATTGGTGTTTGTGGTGGCGCTGGTGTCCGTGCTGATAGACCCGGAAGCGCTGCCGGCGCTCGAGCTGGTGTCCACCGTGGTGGAGCTGGAGCTGGAGTCGGAACCGGAAGCGGAGCCGCCTTCAGTGTCGCCCGCGCCGCCCATGCCGCCTTGACCGCAACCAGCGAGCAACAGAGCCGCCGCAAATGTAGCAAAGAATTTCTTCATCGTTTTCTCCTTCAATGTTCCTATTTTTCTGCGCTCGGTTCAGGCTTGCTCAGGCCCGCTTCGGCCCCGGAGAGCGGTGTGCCGCTGGCTCCGGAAGCTGAAGTGTAGCCGCCAGGGGCTTGGCCGGGCGAGTTCGTGATGGCGGTGGTGTTGGTTTGCGAATAGTCCGGCTTCACTCCTGGAGCGACGCCGCTGAGCTGGCCTTCGCCGCTTTGGGCCGTGGGAACGCCTCCTTGATTTAGACCATCATCGTTCCCTGGTCCGCCGCAGCCGACAAGGGCCGCGCAGACTATCGTTAACAACACCCGTTTCATCATTTCACTCCTCCCAGTCACGCATCCCCGGCCGAGCCGGTCTGACACCGTGCTGCATTACCGTGCAAGCTCGCGCACCAGCTCGCTCCCAACAACCTTCCAGGGGACCAGAAAAGAACTCAGGCCCTTGCTGCGCTGATACTCAGGGGTGGGCAAGCCCCGCTCGTGGCTTTACCTGAGGCGGCGCGCAGGCAGGCATTTGGCGCGTGAAAACCGATGCTGCTCGTGGCTTGAGGCTTCGCCTGAGGCCGTTTCGGAAAATGGCTGTAGGGGATATTGGAAGTATCAACCCCCCGGTCTTTGGACGCTCACCCGCATTGTGACCGCCGTTGCGGTGGCTGAGGTTGCTTCAGTTGCAGAACGGTCTGCAGCCCGCCAGCAGGCAAGCGGCGGGTTTGGAAATCGACAATTACACAACCGAAACAAAAAGGACTTATGAAAAAATACGCAGTTCTGATCGCCGCCCTGGCGCTGGGCTCCACAGCCTACAGCCAGTCAACCGGCGCATCCGCAGGTGCATCAACGTCGGGCTCTGGTTTGAGTTCGGGCTCATCATCAACTTCAGCCACATTGCCATCTGGGCTGGGCACAACGGCCCGCAGCCAGACCAGCGACGCGGACACTTCCGCACGCCTTGGCTCTCAAGCCACTTCTGGCAATCTGAGCGGCACGAGCAGCTCCACTATTGGAAACAGCTCGGTCTCCCAGGGATCCAGCAGCTCGGCTCAGTCAGGCTCCACAACCGGCTCGACCGCAGCAGACCTGAATACATCCAGCTCTTTGAATCGTAACCTGGATCAAACCAGCGGCGCGGCATCCGACTCCACCGGCGCATCGGCCAGCCAACTGCAGAGCGAGAGCGCAGCGCAAGGCAGCTCCGCCCAAAGCTCCTCGGACAGCAGCGCCTCGGGCGCGGCATCTGGATCGAGCACAAGCTCTGATTCTTCGTTGAACTCGGGCAATGCCAGCACCGGTGTTGGCGCGCAGGGGGATCTCGGTTCCCGCAGCAGCAGCGACTCCGGCCTGTCCGGCACGCCTGCCGGTTCGGTCAGCGGTTCTGCCGATTTGCAGACTGATTCCGACAGCAGCCGCAGCATCAGCAGCGACATCCAGTCTTCGGACAGCTCGACTTCCGTGAGCGAGAGTTCTTCCCGCACGGAGATCAATGTTGAGAACGAGACTCCAAACAGCTCCACGCTGAGCAGCGATGTTCAAGTGGACACTCCTGTCGCCAATGACCCGCAAGTGACGATCGACGCTGACGTGGACACCGATAGCGACACAGCAGTCGGAGGCGCAGCGGCAACTTCGAGCGAAACGTCGATCACTGAAACACAACGCTCCACGGGATCTATCAATGATCATCCTGATCACAGTTCGATCCAGAGCAACGCTGCAGCCAGCAGCGATGTGAACGTGACGGCCGACATGCCCGGCGACGCGAATGCGAACATTGAATCGCACTCCGCCGTGGGTGGCCCTGCTTCCGTTCAGAGCGGCAGCAGCACGAGCGATGACTTCAGCCGCGGCGACCTGCCTGATTATGATCATGAAGTGCTGCCGAACTTCGATTCCAGCATCTTCTATCGTGACCAGGGCGCGCATGGCGGCGCAGCGAGCAGCTTCTCAGGCTCCGCCTCGAGCAGCGACGCTGACGTTTCGACCTCCTACAGCAGCGCTGATCTGGACCACTCGTCCAGCAGCTTCCACAGCGACTCTGGTTCCGGAGCGAGCGCTTCCATCGGCAGCTCGAGCAGCTACGTCAGCATGAACTCGCAAGAGCGCATGGCTGAGTATCCTGGCGCCAAAGGCGGCGGCCTTGACTTGATCAATGGTGGACGCCGCGCCGCCCATGATGCTCCAGACCGTTTCGAAGACCTAAACCGTCCTGATATGGACGCCAGCGGTTCCGCTGCGGGCAGCAGCAGCTTCCGCTCTGACGTCGATATCGACACCGAAGGCGTTGATGTGGACGTGAAGGGCCGTGACGAGAGCTGGAATCTTTACAAAGACCAGGCTCCCGATCGCAGCTACGGCCAGGGCCGCAGCCGCTTCTAATTGAAGCTCGCCTAAAAAGTAGCAACAAACCCCGCTGGGCCACCGCTCAGCGGGGTTTGCGTTTTGTGAGCCTCGGCTTAACTTGCGGGCAGGAGCAAGGATCATGGAATCGGGGCATCCTGCCATCATCACGGAGAGAGCGTCTTCCGCACTGGAGCTTGAGCCGCTTGTTGAAGTCACCCGCGGCAATGCGGTTGAATCGCGACACTTCGGGCACGTTGCGGTCGTGGAGGGAAGTGGGAAGCTAATTGCCTCCTTCGGAGACCCTGAGCGGGCCACCTTTATGCGCTCCTGCGCCAAGCCTTTTCAAGCGATCCCATTGATTACCACCGGGGCGGCGGATGCCTACAATTTTTCGCCTGCGGAGATAGCCATAGCGTGCGGTTCGCACCATGGGCTTCCTGAGCATGTCCACACGGTGACTGGCATGCTGACCAAGATTGGCTTAACGCGCAGCGCGCTTCGCTGCGGACCCCATCGGCCGTTTAATGCCGACGCGGATCACGAGTTGATCCGCCATGGCTCCACACCGAATCAGCTCCACAACAATTGCTCAGGCAAACACGCTGCCTTTCTGGCGACTGCTTTAAAGCTGGGCGGCTCCGCAGAAGATTACGATTGGCCATCACACCCCGTGCAGAAGGAGGTGGTAAAAGCGCTTTCCGCCTTTGCCAGCCATGATCTTGCCTCAGCCCCGCAAGGCTATGATGGTTGTGGCGCCCCGATCTTCGCGCTGCCGTTAAGCAAAATGGCTTTGGCATACGCTCGCCTCGTTGCGCCAGGGATGGTTGTTCCTGCGGACTACGCGCGCGCTGCTGAACGGATTGTTGCCGCGATGAAAGCGTGCCCGGAAATGATCGCATGCCCCGGCTGCTTTGACACGGAGCTGACTCGTTTGAGCCAAGGAAAAACTATCGCCAAAGGCGGCGCGGAGGCTGTCTATTGTGTCGCTTTCCCGCCGCAGGCGAGGTGGCCGTCGGGCTTGGGGATCGCCTTAAAGATCGAGGATGGAAACGACCGAGCGCGCTGGCCAGCAGTCCTTCGCACGTTTAGTGAGTTGAGTCTGCTACCTGAAACGACCCTGGCGGAACTGCGTTCTTTAACGCCGCACGTGATTCGGAACCACAGTGGAGCTATCGTGGGCAATATTGAAGCGGTGTTCAACCTGACGATGCACACCTGACCCGCGTTCGGATCTACTTTCGCACTTCCGGTGTGACGGTTAGCTCCAGTTCCTTCTCCTCCCGCTGAACACGTGTCTTCACTGGTTGCCCAATCTTCGCAGCGTCCAGCGCGTAGGTGTAATCGTAGATATTGCTGATCTTTTGGCCTGCAAACTCCGTGATTATGTCACCCGTTTTTAACCCTGCTTTTTCAGCAGGACTGCCGGGGCGGAC
>DASPKX010000035.1:0-4899 GCA_035627835.1 Candidatus Methylomirabilota bacterium | reverse complement strand
TCGACCTCGAGTTCCGCCGCGACTATCTGAGCTGGCACATCCACTACCACTTGGGGGCGGATGAAAAGCGCGGTGTGGCAAAGTTCGTGGAACTACTCGGGCGCCATCTGGAGACGACAGTGTTTGCTCCCGAATATCTGCCTTAAGTTTCTCCCGCCTACGCTCCCCATTTCCCCCACAGCAGTTCCGCACTCAGTGCTCCCTTATTTTTAGTAGAGGGTTTTAAAGGAGCATGACTCAGGGAAAGCCTTAGTTTTTCTTGCGTGTAGGCGCCGAAGAACTACATTCGGCCTCCTGATGCAGGCATTCCCCTTCTTTTACAGAGTATGCGTTTTAATAGGCGCTGCTGTTCTCGTCTTGAGGAGCAGTGGTGGAGTGACAGGGTCGGACCAAATCCCCCCAGCCGCGAGTCCGTTAGTGATTGCACGCCCAGTCGCAGGTTCTTTCCACGTTTATCAACGCAGCGGCAACTCGGCGCACTGGACCCGCTGGTGGCTTAAGCAAGATCCCACACAAGGGACGGGGATGTACGGGATTAAAGAGTGCTCGCTTTACGAATGGTTCCCATGGAATTCGATTTACCTTCCGGAGACGAAGTTTACGGGCACATGGGGAATCAGCTCTTCAGTGCTCTTAAAGAGCCTTTACCAGGCGCAGGGATTAAGCGGCGGTAGTTGCGAATTCACAATCAATGGTGGAGGAGATCTCTACCTTGCCTACGCGAAGCGTCCCAATGGTGGATATCTTTACGCGACGGTGGATGGCTCCAGCGAAAAGATCGTGCTCCCACTCACGGCGGGCACACGCCGCCTGGACACCTACTCCGCGACGACTGATTACGCCGTGGTTCGTGTCGCACGTGATTTGCCGGCAGGAGAACATGTGGTGCGGCTGTTTGGGTCGAGCACGGAGCGGAATCCCGCGTCCACGGGGTATGTCATCGCGCCGGATGCATGGGCGTTGCTGAACCCAGACACGATCGTGCCGGAGGCACAGCCTCAGTGGCAGCGCTCATACGCGCAAAGCGTCATGACGCAAATCGGCGGGCAATACACAAATGGCTCTGGCTCCTTCACGACACCGGCTGGATGGACAGCTCCACGGGTCATCGCGGAAACCGATTTTGTTTTGCTCGGGCAGCAACGGCCGTTTACATCGGCGGAACTGAGTTTCGCGCAGACGAACACAAACAGTGTCTCTGTAGCAGCCCAGTATTGGAACGGGACGAACTGGCTTGCCCTTCCAGTGAATGACGGAACCAGTGGGTTTAAGCAGGATGGCGTGATCGCGTTTCAGCAACCCGCAGATTGGGCAACGGTTTCGCTCAATTCGCAGACGCGATATTGGATTCGGCTCTTCCCCAGCGCTCGGATGAGCCCCATCACGTTGCGCCGGGCTGTTGTCACGAGCGCCAACACCCCCACGCGCCTGACGCGCTTCACAAGCGACGGTGGGCAGCTCGAGTATGCGTACAATTTCATGGTTGGTTCCGGGCCGATTGAGGATGTCGGGGGCGAGTTGCATGGCAACGAGTCGCAGCTGGACCTGTCCATCACGCTGGACAATGCGCCGGTCACCCTTGCTATCGGCGAAGTGCGCCAGGCGTCGCGCGCGGCCTTCAGCCAACCTTGCGAAGTGCGACTAACGACTGGCGGAGTGGTCGGCAACGGGAGCCTGGCGCATATGTTTTCCCTGACCAATCTGCACGTTGAGTGGAGTCACGTTTTCAACCAGGCGCTGCAGATTAACACATACGCTTACTCCGCGATGGCTCAGGTGAACTACTGGGACGCTGGGACAAAGAAGTATGTGTTTGATCGCTTCGATTTTGAAATTCCGATGGGCGAGGAGCGCCAGGTTCTCACCATCGCACCAAGCAGCGAGACGCTGCTGGATTACGGGTATGTGCCCGCGGATGCGGTGATCTTTTACAACACCACGAACAGCCACTACTTTTTCATTCATCAACCTGAATTGTTGATGCATAACCGGGGCTTCGCGCACACGCTCACGCGCACTTTTGTGCGCTTCAATCCCTCCTCAGCGCCTCCCGGGGGAAGCCGCTCGACCGTCCAGAAAGCTTATATCTCCACTGTTTCGAGTGGCATGACGCTGGATTTGCTGCCGGGCGAATCGTTAAGTGGCTCGACTTACTACCAGGCAGGGGCAGACGACTCGTTCCTGGTTCCTGGCGCCACGCAGAATTTACAGGCTGAAGCGCAGGTGAACGCGATTGGATTGCAATGGGACGCCATCCCTGGAGTGGAGAAGTATCAGGTGATGCGCGCAAGCAGCGCTGCGGGGCCGTTCGCGAAATTGGGTGATGCCGTGACAGGAACGCAGTTCGTGGACAGCAACCTGCCGCCTGATGTGCCTTATTTCTATAGGGTGCTGGCCGTTAATGGCAGGAGAACCGGCGAGCCGTCCAACTCCGCAACGGCTAAAGCCAAGTTCGCGCCGCCGAGCCCTCCTGGAAGCCTTACTGTGCTGGCGGTGTCTCCCACGCGCATCAATTTGGCATGGACGGATGTGGCGACGAACGAAACGGGTTACCTGGTTTACTACTCGCTGGACAATGTGGTGATGGACCAGCTCGCAAATCTGCCTCCGAATTCCACCTCTTTTGCGGCGACGGGTTTGAGCGCGAGCACGAAGTATTATTTCTATGTGGCAGCGTTCAACCCAAGCTTCCAATCCACTGGCGCTGAGGTCTCCGCCACGACACGCCCGCTCACGCCTGAATCGCCCCGAGATGTCACGGCGGTTACGGGGGCGGTGATCGTTTCCTGGCCTACAGTCTCGGACGCCTCGTCTTACCTGGTCCAAAGATCGACAAGCGCCGCCGGAACGTTCAGCCAGATTGGTCAAACGACACAGGCGTCCTGGGTGGACCTGCCGCCGCCTTCCGGGACTAGTTACTTCTATAAAGTCGTCGCTGTGAATTCATTCGGGCAAAGCGCTCCATCGCCAGCGACCGCCGTGCGCGCGTCTCTGCGAGCGGCTGAGTTTGTTCGGAAAGATGCCGTCTCCAAGGGCAATTGGCGCGGTAACTATGGCGCAGAAGGTTACGGCCTTCTGCGGGATGCCACGGTCTCACCGGCGTACGCGAGCTGGACAACAGCTCAGGCACGAAGCCTGGGCTGGACGACAACGACAACTGACCCCCGCGCTCTTCAGAAGCCGAGCGGGACGAACCGCTTTGCGGCGGCCTGGCACGGGTTCACGCAGGCGTCGCCTCTGGATCTGGATGTGGCCTTCCAGGATGTGGGCCCGCGGACGTTGTCGCTGTACATGGTGGATTTCGATCAGAAGAATCGTTCCCAGAAAGTGGAGGTGTTCGACAAAGCCACGGGGGAGCTGGTCGATGCCCAAACTATCACCGACTTTGCCGAGGGCGTTTACCTAACTTGGCACATACGCAAGCCGCTAAGGATTCGCCTCACTCCGCTGACCTTAGAAACCGTCGTTGTAAGCGGTATCTTTTTTGACCAGCACGGGCGGTTCAGCAAATAAGCGGCTGACGCGCAGTTGCGGGCTAAACGGCCGCGTCGGGAGCGTTCCTTGGCTGGATGGTTGCAAGCTTCACGCCGGGATTGCGTTCGGCGAAGAAATTGCAGGACCAGTCGTCGTTGAAAAGAATGACTGTGTGCCCGGCGGAGTCAGTGGCGAGGCGGGCGCCTGTGGGCAGCAATTGATCGTCGAGTTCTTTATCGGTCTCGATCACCCAGCGGAGCGCTTTCCATGCGCCGTGCTCGAGGCGGGATTCAGCCCCGTATTCAGTGGCCAATCGATACTGCACCACTTCGAATTGCAACGGACCAACCGCGCCCAGGAGCGGGACGCGCTGGCCGGTGTTCTTAAGCAAATAGGCCTGCACAACACCTTCCTGCAGCAACTGGTCGAGGCCTTCCCGAAAGCGTTTGAATTGCGATGTGCTCGCGCTGTGCAGCCAGGCGAAACACTCTGGCGTGAAGCGCGGGATTTCGTCGTACACGACTTTGGGATCCTGGGCGAGCGTGTCGCCGATCCGAAACTCACCATGGCCGACCAAGCCGACGACGTCGCCCGCGTAGGCTTCATCCATGGTCTCGCGGTCGCGGCCGAAAAGCTTGTGTGAGCTTGAAAGGCGCACCTTCTTGCCGGTGCGGGTGTGGATCACCGTCATGTCGCGCTCGAATTTCCCAGAGCAAACCCGCACGAACGCGAGGCGATCGCGATGCTTTGGATCCATGTTGGCCTGGATCTTGAAAATGAACCCTGAGAAGTCGGGGTTCTCCGGATTCACATCCCGACCCGCAATGACGCGGGCCTTGGGAGCAGGGGCGAAGTTCAGGAAGCCATCCAGCAGCAGTTGCACACCGAAATTGTTCACGGCGCTGCCGAAGAAAACAGGTGTGAGTTGGCCCGCGAGAACGGCCTCGTGGTTGAACTCAGCGCCAGCGATGTCAAGGGTTTCCAATTCTTCAACCAATTGCGCGTAGGTCTGGTCCGGAATCTTCTCCTTCACCGCGGGATCAGCCAAATCACTCACTTGCAACGGAGCGCGATAAGCGCCGCCGGGCACACGCTCGAATAAATGAAGCTGCCGCGCTCGGCGGTCGTACACGCCGCGGAAATCGGGGCCGTTCCCCACCGGCCAATTCACTGGATACGATTGCAAACCGAGCACCTTCTCGAGTTCATCCAGCAAGAGCAGCGGATCGCGCGAGGGGCGATCGAGCTTGTTCATGAAAGTGAAGATGGGCACGCCACGCTGTCGGCAGACCTCGAACAACTTCCGGGTTTGGCTCTCAATGCCTTTGCCCGCGTCGATGACCATGACGGCAGCGTCCACCGCCGTTAGAACGCGATAGGTATCTTCAGAAAAATCGCGATGGCCGGGGGTGTCGAGAAGGTTGA
>DASPKX010000034.1:0-8756 GCA_035627835.1 Candidatus Methylomirabilota bacterium | reverse complement strand
TGACGGTGACGTTTGGCGGTGCATCCATCGATTTGAAGCCAGGGCTGGCGAACAACGATGGGGGCGGCGCGGAGATCGAAGATTTGATTTGGAAGGGGGCAGTGACCGTGAGCGGAACAAGCCCCAGGTATTCATGGGCTGAATTCGTTTAACCACGAAGGACACGAAAGCATACTTTGACGAACTACCGGCTAACCAACGAACAGCAAGCGGCCATCGAGCGGGAAGGAAGAGCCCGTGGGGCCGCGATGCGGAAGCACCTACAGGAAACCGGGTTCCCCAAGCCCAAATACATCAAGGCGAGGCTCACACAAAGCACGAAGCTGTAACAGCCACGGAAGAGCCCAGAGAGCACAAAACGGACAGGAAGTTGACGACCAGGAAGATTTTATGGCGGACAAAAACGACATTTCAACGGTGAAGGTGCAGGAACTCGATGGTCAGTTCGACCTTGATCTGCGCCGCACCAAAGCGTTGGCGGACCTGCATGCGCTCCTCGTGGGCGGAAGCACGAACGTGGCGAACTCGGGGGTGGCGTCCAGCTCGCTCACGCCATTGGCTGCGAACGCGGCGCGGAAGGTGTTCTTCATTCAGAACACGGGCACGGCCGTCATCACGGTGCAGATGGGGAATGCGCGCGTGGATCTGAAAGCGTGCAGCTCGAACAACGATGGCACGGGCGGGTTCCTGGAAGACATCTTCTGGAAAGGGGCGGTGGCCATCAGCAGCGCTGGAACGCCACGCTACAACTTCGCTGAGTTAACTTGATTTCCCGCAGAGACGCAGAGGCGCAAAGAGAAAAACAGTATGAGGCTTACAGTTCCAATCGTGATCCCAGGCGCCGGTGCGGGCGACATGCTCAAGGCGAACAACCTGGGCGATGTTCTTTCCCCAGCGACCGCGCGGAATAACCTGCGGGTGCTTGAGCGTGATGACGCTTGGGCGGCTGCCATTTCTCGTGTGCCACGTTCGGGCATTTGGTTTGATGGCAACGTGAGTTACCGACTCGGTGGCTACACAAACGCATCTGGAATCCCACTCGGGCTGAATGACTTCTCGATCACTCTGACTGTCACACTCCAGAAATACACCGGCACCGGGTTGGTATTCTGGATCTCGCACCAATCGGGAAACAACCGCTGCTCGCTCCAGCTCACCAGCAGCGGCGTGTTTCGCTTGAGCTTTGTGGATGGGGCTGGGAGCACTCAGCTTTATGACATGGCTCCAGACGTCGCTCTCGTGGATGGCGAAACCTATTTCATAGCAGTCACGGTAGACCGTGACGGCGTGGCTACCCTGTCTGTAAATGCCGAGAGCGACCGCGACTTCAGCGGAGCCGGTGTCACCGTGTCGGTTGCTGCGGCCGCTTCCATTGACATCGGCAGCGGCAACACGGCCACATGGGGCGCAGCGCAGACCTTCAATGGTGTGCTGAGCAGCCTGCGAGTTTTCAACCGCCTCTTATCGTCAGGTGACGTCAAAAAGCTTCTGAAAGGCGGGGTTGTTGATTACGCAGATCAGTACGCAAACCTGACGGCGCCTGTTTACACGAGCAACTTCTCAGCTGGGGTGGATGGGTGGACCGGCACACTTGGCACTGCTGCTGGAAATATTGATTCCATCGGTGGTCAAGATGATGTGCTCCGTTTCACAGTGGACGGCAGCACTGGTGCCCACTTCATTGGTCGGTCCAATTCTGTCAACGCGTTCAAGAATGTGCGGGTGCGCGCCAAGGTCTACATCCCGAGCACCAACGCTGTTGTTAAGCGTGTAACAGTCGAAGGCACATCGTCGAGCGTGACCTTTGCGACGGTGACCACCACTGACGCGTGGGTGGAGGTTGATGCGATCGCTGCGGCCAGCCATTCGACGCCAACTTTGTACTTCATGGCTCGCACAAACGCGGGCAGCAGCAATGTGGCAGGCAATACCACAGACGTCTTCTACGTTAAGGACGTCATCGTGAGCCCTGCGGGCTGCGGGCAGGACTTGGAGTGTGGCGTTGGCGCTGGCACGCACGTGCCCGACCGCACCACCAACTTCCCCGGCCGCCTGCAGTCAACCAGCGGCACGGCGCACACTTACCCACGCACGAATAACGACATCATTGTCCGCCGCGCGCTCACCCACTCGGAGATCTCGCATGTCGCAGCGGCGACCAACCTGCTCGATCTGCCACCTAACGCAGGGATTCTTGACCAGCAAATCGAGGTCACGGAGGCATTCGACGCGGCAACTACTTTGGACATCGGGGTCGCGGGGACACAAGGCAAGTACGCAGCGGGCATCGATCTCGCGACGACTGGGCTGAAGTTCGCGGACTCGCTGAGCAAAGGGAATGAGAGTTCCAGCCTCTTCACCACGGTTTACGCGAAAAAGAACCAACCCACTACCCAAGGCAAACTGGTCGTGCGCACTCGATATGCGCTGCGCGGCCTGTAACCCACTTAGATTTATGCGCACCATCCAACTCTGCACCACCAAGCCGGAGCTGAACCAGGTGGAGTACGCCGTCTACGAAGATGGCGTGCTGATCCGGCACGGCGAGGTCGTTGACTTCGACCCAGCAAACCTGACGCCGGAACAGACGGCAGCGGTGAACAACGCGCGGAACTTGCTCTTGGCATTGGCGACGCGCGACGCCGTAACGAAAGGACTCATCCCAGCAGCACCGGCAGCGTGACGCTGCACCCATGTTAACCACGAAGAACACGAACCGCACGAAGGAAAACCATGATTGTTCTACTGATAATCTTACTCGCCTATATCCAGATCGGGCTGCTGGTCGCGGCATTCTTGTTCGGCCAAGACTATCACGCGGGTAATCCGATCACCTGGCAGGACGCTGTCTTCGGCACGCTTCTCTTGATCGCGCTTTGGCCGTTGCTGGCTTGGATGCACTTCTCCTCCGCAGTAAAGGACTGAGCCTCCTCACGTCGGCTGCTACTCGGAATGATTTTGACGAAGCCCATGCCGTTTAAGGAAGCGGTCGCCAGCCGTGAGGTGAAGCGATTGATGCCAACGACGCTGAAGGCGCGCGAGCTGCTGAAGCTTGCCCCGGAGATCCGGGAGCGCGCGGTCTTCTCAGCACGGGTGACGAACGCGCAGTTCCTGACGCGAGTGCAGGAAGAGATCACAAAGCTGGTGACTGGAGTGTCACCGGGCCCAGGGCAATACACCAACCCAACCACGATTCGTGCGGGGCTGAAGCAGTTGCTCGAGCAACTCGATTACAAGCCGGAGGAAGGGAAGGAAGGAACGATCGAAGACCTGAGCAGTGATCGTCGCCTTGATCTCATCACGGAGATGAATGAGCGGGACGCGCGCGGCTACGGTTACTGGAAGCAAGGGCAGGACGCGGCGCTGATCAACGAGTGGCCGGCGCAAGAGTTCCTTCGTGTTTACGCGCGCGAGCAGGAGCGGCTCGACTGGCCACAGCGTTGGGTGGCGGCAGGCGGGAAGGTTTATGGCGGCCGCATGATCGCACGGAAGGATGATCCCGTGTGGGTTCGCTTGAGTGTTTTCGGCAAGCCATATCCTCCTTTTGATTTCGGCTCTGGAATGGGTGTGCAGGACATCGATCGCGAGGAGGCAATTCGCCTGGGCGTGATTGAGCCGGACGCGCAGATCGTGACGCAGGATCGTGGGTTCAATGAGGAGGTGAGCGCGAGCTTCGCCTCCGCTGATCCGGAGATGCGCGCGGCGATTGAGGAGAGCATGGAGGGGGCGTTCGCGTTCCAGGGCGATGTGCTGACCTGGGCGGGAGGTGTGGAGTGACTTTCACCCTTAAGATTGATGCCAGCAAAGCCAAGGCCGGATTGGCCAAGGCAGAGAGTCGACTGACCAGCCATGATTTGAAGTTGCGCATGGGCAAATCGGTGAGTGAGTTGGTGCGTCGGCATCTCCGCACACGAAACACAACGCACCGCAATAAGCTCGGCGGCCGGCGCACGAACTTCTGGGCCCGCGCGAGCGAGGCAGTGAACTTTGAAGCGACACCAGACGGCGCGCTTGTGAGTGTGAGCCAGGAAGGGGTGCTGCAGCAATATCGAGGCGGCATAATTCGCCCTGTGAACGCAAAGGCTTTGACGATTCCCGTGCATCCCAAAGCGCACGGCAAGAGCGCAGGCGAATTCAAAGACCTCGTTTACGTGAAGCAGAAGCCAGGGCGCAGAAGCCTCGGGCTGCTGATCTCACGCCCCAAAGGCAAACAGCTGGGCGAAGTGTTCTTTGTGCTCCTGCGCAGCGTGAGGCAGAAGCCCGATCCAACCGTCCTGCCGACTGAGGCGGAGATTAAAGAGACAGTTTCAAACACGGTGCTCCGCTTCCTCACAACCTGAACCGCCATGGCAAACATTCTCAGAGACCTTCGTGAAGCGATGCGGGCTCGGATTCTATCCGACAGCTACTTCGCCACGGCGCCCGCGCCAACGATCATCCGCGAAGAGCATGGGGACATTAACACGGAGATCGACACGGAGGTGGCCAAGATCGGTTGCTGCCTCCTGCTGGCGACGCCATTTGGCGAGGTGCGAGATAACAACAAGTTCGAGATCACCCCCAAGATCGGGATCTTCGAAAACGTGACGGTGAATCGCAGCGCCAGCGGCACCAATAAGTTCGCTGACGAGATTGCCCTGCAATTGATCGGGTGCTTCTTGAACTGGCAGCCACCAGCCCCATGGCGCCCTTTTGCGCAGCCAGCCTTTCGCCTGGTGGAAGTGGAACCGGAGCTGCAGTACGAGTTGGCCTGGAGCACTGGAACGATCATTCACACCTAAGCTTTAACGACCAACCACAAGAGAGAACAAAACTATGGAAATATTTGGAACAGCAGCAATGGCCGGATTCACCTGGACGTTTGTCCTGACCGGCATGGATCCAGGGACGGGGGTGCTTTCCCAATCCGGCTCCGTGACGCACGCGCATGACGGCGGCCTTTTGAAGAACGGCCTCGGGGTTCCCGTGGGTGGCCAGACGATTAGTGATCGGCTGGAAGCAACGGCGCGCATGGTGCCGATCGCGGAAAACGGGCAGCTCGTGACGGCGAAGCTTGCGGCCAAGCTGCCAGCGGCCTTCACGAAGGTGACCGTCAGCGGCGCGGGCAATAGTGATTACGATGGTGACTGGCTGTATGAGCAAGGCGCCAACGTGGACTTTAGCGAAGGGTATGCCGTTTACACGCTGCCAATCAAACGCTTCAAGGCGGCCAACACGAGCACACTCACCACCAAGCGCGTCTAATCGGTGAGCCAGGAAGCAGCATACTTTGCAGCGGCGTTCCCACGGGAGCGCCTGATCCTTGGGGAGCGGGTGCAACCGCTCTCCCTGGGGCATGCAATGCTGCTGCATTTGATCGAGACGCCGTTCTTCCTGGCGGAAGCGAAGGTGGGAGACGGTGATCTGGCGGTGGTGGTGGTTCTCTGCTCGCGCAAATTCAAAGATGCGTTTGAGGTGATTAACCAGCCGGAGCGGCTTCGGCAACTGAGCGAGGGTCTTTTGTGGAGAAAGAGCGAGGAACGACTGCAGGAAGCTCGGCAGATTGTGTACGAATACCTGGTGCGTTCCTTTGATCCCCCACCAGTTAAACGGAACAGCGGGCCAGGCAGGCCTGCGGGCGCACCGTTCCTGCTGAGCGTGAAGCTCACATTGCAAATGGACCTGGGCTACAGCGAAGCCGATGCGCTGGACATGCCGTTGAGCAAAGCGCTGTGGGAGCATATCGGCGCGCTCGATCGCAAAGGGTTGGTTGAGATGCTGACACCGGAGCAAGCCAAAGAGCAGGACGAACGCAAGCAACGGGAGCGCGACTACATCAGCCAGGTTCAGCAGATGATCCGGGAAAAGTTCGAGGCGGAACAGCGAGCCAAGGAGGGGCAGAGCTGATGGACTTGACGCTCAAGATTAAAGCGGACGGGACGGATGCGGTTAAAGAGCTGAAGACAGTCGTCAACCAGATCAATGCCACCGAAGCAGCGGCGAAGCGCGAAGAGAAGCTGGCTCAGCAGCTGACCAAGTGGCGGGAAGCTCGGGCGCGGTTGGCCAAGGAAGAGCGCAAGGCGGCCTTTGAGCAACTGAGCATCGAAGAGAAGCTGACGCAGATGTACGATCGCCGCGCGAAGATCGCGGAACGATTGAACCGCGAGAACCTGAGCGCGACCCGCCGCGAAGCGCTGATGCTCGCACAGGCGCGGATCAATCATCAACTCGGCGGGTTGCAGAGCGCCTATGCAGCTAAGCAGCAATACTCCGGAACTCCACCGCCCATCATGGCGGGGGGCAGTGGCGGCTTCTTTGGGGCGGCTGCGGGATCCATTAGCGGAGCGATGACTGGCATGCTGGCCCGCTTTGCTCCGGCAGCGATGCTCGGCGTTCTTGGAATGCAGGGGATGCGCGGGAGCCGCGCAATCGCAGCTCGGGCGGGCGCGGCTGCCGATGAGGCAGGCACGCTCGGCACCGATGTGGTGACGGCTCAACTTTTCAAGGGCGCAGCACAAGCTTCGGGCGCAGACTTCAGCGAACTGTCCGCAAGCTTCCGCACGCTCACTCTGAATCAAGGCAAGGCCATCAACGGGAACAAGGAACTGATTCGCGCGTTTGAACGATTGGGGATCTCGGCCTCGCGGCTGCGCACAGCCAAGCCGGAAGAACTCTTCCTCCAGGTTGCCCAGACCGCCCAGAAGGCGGGCGATTCCACAGCGGTCTGGAGCGACATTATGAAGACGCTCGGCTGGCGGGCTTACGGGCTGAAGGCGGCTTTTCAAAGCGGCTTTGCAGGCGCTGTGCAATCCCTGCGCGAAGCAGGTGCGTTCATTGATGAAGAGAGCGTGCAGACGCTCGACGAAGCAACCGATCGGCTGGGTGCGGCCGCAGGAGTATTTGCGGGGGTGTTTGCTCCGGCTGTCGCGCGAGCGACGGATGCTCTTTCGAAAATGACGGCTGCACTTGCGGCGGTCCTTGCTGGGCTGAAGGAACTGAACGTCTTTGAGGGTTTGGGACTCGGTGACGCCTTCCGCCCAATGACACTCGCCGCGAAGGTGGGGACAAACGCAGCCCGCAAAGTTCTGTCACCAGGCGGGCTCGCTGGCGCGGCCGCGAAAGTGGGCGCGACTTACACCGGGCTCACTCGCCAGCAGAGCAGCGCCTCAAAGCTCGATGCGTTCTTCAATGATTGGCTGGCTGACGCGGAGGCGACGGCAAAGCTGCGGGAATCGAACGAGGAAAAGCGCAAGGCACTGGAGTTCGACGCGCTGAGTAATCAGGAAAAGATCAATCGCCTGACGGCTGAGCAGGTAAAGCTGCTGGAGCAGATCCGCACTGAGAGCGACCCACTCAAGAAGGAGCAGCTGACGGAACGCGAGCTGGAGATCCAGGAGAAGCTGCGCGGGATCCGTAAGGGTGGTGGGCAGTTTGAGCTTAATGGGCTGCCAGCGGTGGATGCCATGTCACGGATCGGCTTTGTGCGAGGGGGAATTGACCCGACACGTGCGGCCCTGGCCAAGCAAGTAACGCTCCTGCAGAAGATCGTTTCTGAGTTGCAGGAAGTAAAAAGAGGACTGAACCCCACGACCCCAACGATCGGAACCGCGATATAATGGAATACTTTGGTGAAACAGTTGTTGAGAAGCTACCGGCGGATTACGCCTGGAGCCCAGTGGGTGGCCTGATCGTCACGAGGAAGTTCGAGGGGCGGTTTGCCGAGATCGCGGCAGCGGAGATCGAACTGCGCGGCCAAGGATATGAGACTTCCGTGGTAACTCCTGAGGACGGCGGTTACTCAACGCTGCGCGCTGTTGGCTCGTCTGTTTTGGCGAACCCAAACCCCGACGAGCCGCTGACAGATAAGTGGTCCTTGCTTGGGAACGATCTTGAAAAATCACTGTGGACGAAACCAGAGGTAGCCTTGCTGCTGCAGCGCATACCAGAGGACTCGGCTGATGTGGCTATGTGTTTCCGATCATGGGTGGACGGAATGCTTGGTGGGCTGCGGAAAGCCAAAAAGCCAGATGACACAGAAATTTTACTGACTGTTCCGAACATTCTGAGCTACCTCAACGAAGAGGTGCCGGACACGTATTCGAACTCGGACTTCCTTTACCTCAAACAGTTCATCCGAGAGCTGGCGCTGGGGTTTGATACCTACACTGTGAGCCAGTATGTGCTCCGCCGTGAAGTGGTGGTCCCGAGGTTCACGAATATCCAGCCTGCTTACGCAAATGTGAACCGTGTGATCAGCAGCAGCAGCATGCAAGGCGAGGAAGGAGTGCCTCCGGACATTCATTTTGAGGTGCCCCGTGGCTACTACCTAAAGCGCACACCATCTAAGGACATGATCGCAGCCGACAAGTGGTTGATCAGCCTCGAGTACTGGCATGGCGACCACTTCAGCAACTTCATTTACGGCAACCCAATATGACGATCCCCCAGATGAGGTTTGAGATTCAGCGGTTACGGCAGGTTGTCCGGAGCCTCGCGCCATCAAGCAGCCCTGGTGTGCTGACGAACTGGACCTCGCGTGGCGTGACGCGGCAGCCGATACGGTCGAGAGCCCGGAACATTGAGCAAACAGTGGAAAGCGGGAGCACGCAGATGCGGTGGTCCTAAGTCGTGCCGCTCGGGCGATAAAAATTTAAGGAGAACGAACCATGGCAAACGAAATTTCAGTCACAACGAAGCTGTCCATGAACAAGGACG
Source organism: Candidatus Methylomirabilota bacterium (assembly GCA_035627835.1). GTDB lineage: Bacteria > Verrucomicrobiota > Verrucomicrobiia > Limisphaerales > SXQI01 > DASPKX01. Next base: position 62 of record DASPKX010000034.1, on the reverse strand, counting down.
GCGTGAACACCACAGCAGAGTGCAGCTTCAGCCTGAGCCCGACCGGCAGCCAGCGCTCGCTG
>DASPKX010000033.1:0-52116 GCA_035627835.1 Candidatus Methylomirabilota bacterium | reverse complement strand
GAAGTCGAGCGTGTCGAGCCCGAATGCCTTCGCTTCGCGCAGCTCCCGCGCGAGTCGCTCCACGCCCGGAACATCTTTGCGAATGGCCCACACCGCGTAAACAAACGGCAGCTTTGTCAGCTCAAGCCAGGCGGCCCCGAGATCCCAAATCTGATGTTGGGGCTTGCCGCGAAGGAACTCGATGGCTCGGTCCCCGATCAGCAGCAAGGCGTCGGGCGCTTTCTCTGGCGAGACCGAAGGATCGAGCGGCACAAAACGAGGGGCCAGCCCCCTCTCTGCCAGCAACACGCGCAGCAGGTTCACACTCGTGAGCGAGGCTGTGTCGCAATGCACCTCTGTGATTTGCTCAATAGATCCCCTGTGCGCGAGGAAAACACTTTTAACCTCCCCCAGCGAAGCGACTGCCACGCCGTCTAAAATCCAGTATCCGGGATTGAGCAACGGCTCGGTGATGGACACGAGAGCAGCGTCCAGTTCCTTTCGTTGCAAACGCCGGGCCAGCTCTGATGGTGGAAGAAACTGGATCTGCTCCTCAAGCCCGCGCGTGAGCGGCACTGCGTTCAAAAATGGAACAGAGCCTACCCTAAATGGAGCCAGGGACGTGGCGAGCGCCTCCTCCCGCGCCGCATCCACTCGGCGCTGCTCACGCTCGACACGCGCGGCGATTTCCTGGGCGCTTTCGCGTGGCGCCATCCGCAGCTTGATCGGCTCGCTCATGTTGTGGGCGCCACCGAGGCGCTCCGCGCGGGCGCCGCGCTCTCCACGACGCGCATGTGCTCGTAAAAAGTGTTTCGTTGCACAGGAACTTTTCCAGCTTCGCGAATGGCTTTGATCAGCTCGCTCTCAGTTTGCTGTTGCGGCGATCCCGCGCCGGCCATGTGGAAGATATGCTCTTCAACGATCGTGCCGTGCAAGTCATCCGCGCCATAGCTCAGCGCCACTTGCGCCAACTTGAGGCCCATCCCGACCCAATAAGCAGTGATGTGGTCAAAGTTATCCAGGTAGAGCCGGCTCACGGCAATCGTGCGCAAAGAGTCGGCCCCCGTGGGCGGCGTGCGCACCGGGATCTTGTTATTCTCCGGCATGTACGGGAGCGGCACAAAGCCAGTGAAGCCATGCGTCTCATCCTGCAGCGCGCGCAACTGACGCAAGTGATCGACGCGATCTTCCAGCGATTCCACATGGCCGAACAACATGGTGCAGGTGCTGCGGCCGCCCATCCTGTGCCACGCCCGGTGGACTGCGAGGTATTCCTCGGCAGACTCTTTCCCCTTCGCAATTTGAGAGCGAACTTCCTTGCGAAAAATCTCCGCTCCACCGCCTGTCAATGAGTCCAGGCCAGCTTCACGCAACTCCGCCAATGTTTGCTCCGTGCTTTTCCGCGCCATCCAGGCGATATGCAGAATTTCAATCGCGGTGAAGCATTTCAACTGCAGGCGGGCATCAAGCGCCTTCAGCGCTCGGAGCATATCGAGATAGAAATCGAACGGGAGATTCGGATGCAGCCCGCCGACTATGTGCAGCTCGGTGATGCCGAGAGCGAGCGCTTCGCGCGCCTTTTGGACGATCTCTGGAATCGAAAGTTGAAACCCGTCCGCGTCCCGCTTCTTGCGTGCAAAGGCGCAGAACTGGCAGCTCAGGATGCAGTAATTCGAGTAGTTGATGTAGCGGTTGAGAATGTAGCTGGCGCGGTTCGCGTTCTTCCGCTCCGTCACAATGTTTGCGAGCGCCCCGAGGGCGTTTAGATCGCGCGTGTTGAACAGCCGGATTGCGTCAGCGTCTGTAAAGCGCTCGTTGGCTTGAGCCTTCTCGTAAAGGTCGCGCAGCTCGCTGCGTTGCAGAAAAAAGTTCATCGAATAATCCTGAAACCGGGGAACGCGACCTCCGCCGCCACCGCCGTCACGAACACTGCGCTAATCAGCGCGTTGAGCCTGAAGAAGGCCGCGTTGATCCACTTTAGCCCGCGGCGCCGCGCGAGCCAATGCTCAAGCAGCAAACTCACTAAAATGATGAGCAGCCCAACAAAGTAAGCCAGGCGGAATCGGCAGAGTAATCCAAAGATCGCCAGCGTTCCCCACATGATTAAATGCGACAAGAATGCGAATTGCAGCGCATTTTTCGGCCCCCACCTCACGACCAACGAATGCAGCCCATGGCTGCGGTCAAATTCATAATCCTGAAGCGCGTAGATGATGTCGAACCCGACCAGCCAGCACACAACCGCGAACGCCATGAGCAATGGCTGCGGAGCCAGTGAGCCCGTCACAGCCAACCACGCGCCGATCGGCGCGATCGCGAGCGCGATGCCCAAGTAGATGTGCGTGAAATCGGTGAAGCGCTTCGTTAGCGAATAAAAGCAAACGATGAACAACGCGATGGGCGCCAGGTAAAAGCAAATGCGGTTGATGAACCAGGTGATCACCAGAAAACCGACGGCGCTCAGGATGCAGAGCGCCCACGCGCTCGCCAGGCTGATCTCGCCTTTCGGCAGATGCCGCGCGGCCGTCCGCGGGTTGAGCGCGTCGAAGCGTCGATCCACAATGCGGTTAAAAGCCATGGCGCAGGTGCGGGCAGTCACCATGGCCCCGATGATGAGCAGGAACTTCTCCCACCCGGGCCAGCCACGATTTGGCCGCGCGGCGACAACCATCGCCGCCAGGGCGAATGGCAGGGCAAAAATGGTGTGGGAGAATTTGACGAACTCTCCCCACTTCCGGATGACTCCTAGGCCAAGCATTTGAGGTAAAGCGCCTATTCGGTCTCCGCCTGCCAGCGGGCCGAGAGCGTGTGCGGAACTTTCAAATGATCGAGCACGCGCGCAACGACGGTGTCCACCACATCGAGAATGGATTGCGGTTGCGCATAGAACGATGGATTGGCCGGCATGATGGTGGCTCCCGCCTGGAGAAGCAGTTCCATGTTTTTCATATGAACCAGGCTGAACGGCGTCTCTCGCGGAACAAGGATCAATTGCCTCCGCTCCTTGAGCATCACGTCGGCCGAGCGAAGAAGCAGATCATCGGAAACTCCATGCGCAATGCGCCCCATCGTGCCCATGGTGCAGGGAATGACCACCATGCTGTCGAGCGGGTTCGAGCCGCTGGCAAAGGGGGCGTGCATGCTTTTGATGTTATGCACCTGCGCCTGTGGCGGCGGTTGGAGGCCGCCGGGCAATTCCTGATCGACGACCACGTGCGCGTAGCGCGTCAGAATGATGTGCAACTCATGGCTGGTTGAGCCGAGTTGTTGCAGGAGGCGTTGGGCGTAAATCGCTCCGCTCGCCCCGGTAATGGCCACAAGTATGCGCACTGCGGCGCAATGTAGCTTAGGGCTGCTTCCGTTGAAAGGCCGCAGAGGGTGGCAATTGGTTGATAACCAACCAGTAGAAACCGAGCTGGCGGATGATCTCGCGGAACTCGTCAAAATCGACCGGCTTCTGAATGTAGCTGTTCACGCCGAGCTGGTAGCCCTCCACCATATCCCGCTGCTCTTTGGAGGAAGTCATGACGACCACTGGAATGCATTTCGTGCTCGTGTCCGCCTTGATCTCCCGCAGCACTTCCAGGCCGTCGACCTTCGGCAGCTTGATATCCAGCAGAATCACCCGCGGCCGCTGATCCGGGTTGCGGCCCGCGTATTGATTGCGGCAGAAGAGATAGTCGAGAGCTTCCTCACCGTCCCGAAGGACCTTGATCGTGTTGGCCAACCGGTTTTTTTTGAGGGCGAGCATCGTCAACTCGATGTCGTCTTCGTTGTCCTCAACGAGCAGGATTTCTATGTCGGAGTTCATTACGCGGCTTTCGAGCTGGCGCTGAGCGAGCCTAGAGTGAAATAGAAGGTCGCTCCCTTGTCCAGTTCAGCTTCGACCCAAATGCGCCCACCATGCTTGCGGATGATTCGATCCACCGTGGCCAGACCCACACCGGTCCCTTCAAATTCATCCGGGCGATGCAACCGTTGGAACACTCCGAAAAGTTTATGCGCGAATTTCATGTTAAACCCCACGCCGTTGTCGCGCACGTAGAGTGTTGGCTGTCCATCGCTGTTCGCGGTGATGCCCACTTCGATAATCGCGACTTGCCGAGGGCGCGAATATTTTACCGCGTTGGCAAGCAGGTTTGTGAAAACCTGTTTGAGCAGGCCTGGATCGCCGGCGACGACCGGCAGCGGAGCGATTCGCCAATCAATCTGCCGGTTGCCAGTTTCCAGCCGCATTTCATCCACCACTTCCTCCACAAGGTCGGACAGATTTACATCCGCTACCGTGATGCCACCGCGGCTCACACGGGAAAGGTTGAGCAAATCATCCACCAACTGCCCCATTCGCTTGGTTCCCTGACGAATGCGCGCGAGATATTTTGAAGCGTCGGGCGAGAGCTGCTCGGAGTAGTCTTCCTGCAGGATTTGGGCGTAACCATCGATGTGCCGGAGCGGCGCCCGCAAATCGTGTGAAACGGAATATGTGAATGATTCCAGCTCGTGGTTGGTCTGCGCGAGTTCAGCGGTCCGCTCCTGCACCCGCCGCTCAAGCTCCGCCTCGGCCAGCTTCCGGTCCGTGATATCGATGGCGCTCCCGATCACCCCGATGAACTTTTCCTCCGCTGTGAAGCGCGGCACACCCGTTTCTAGCACCCAGCGAAACTCGCCATCGTGGCGCCGAAGCCGGTACTCCCGGGTGAACGGCTCATGCTTTGGCGTCAAGTCACCGCTCTCCCTCTGCACTTGCGCGCGGTCCGAAGGATGCACGGCGTTCAGCCAGCCTTTGCCGATCTGCTGCTCGAAGGTCGAGCCGGTAAACTCCAACCAACGCCGGTTAAAATACGTCCGCTGGTTCTCCGCGCCACCCACCCATATCAACACTGGCGCCGCGTCAGCCATCGAGCGGAATCGCTCCTCACTCTCCCGCAACGCCTGCGCCGCCTCCTGCGCATCCGTGATGTCGATCACCACCCCGGTCATCCGCAGCGGCTTGCCGCTCTCCTCGTAGAAAGCGCGGCCTCGGGACGCGAGATGCCGTGTCGCTCCATCCGCGCGCAACACCCGGAATTGCGCCGAGAAATCTTTCCGCGACTCAATGGCCCGGTCCAGCAGCCGCAAGAACCCCGCCCGATCATCCGGATGAATATAGCTCACCATCTGCTCAAGGCTGCCCGAGAAGGCCCCCGCCGGCAGGCCAAGCAGCGGCTGCATGTAGCTGTCGCCGCGCAGAACCCGCGTTTTGAGGCTCAAGTCCCATGTGCCGGTCGAGGAGGCCTCCAAGGCCAACCGCAGTCGCTCCTGGTTCTCACGGAGCGCTTCATCCTGCTCATGGATCTGCGTGAGCATGTGGTTGAACGCATCGGTCAGCGTGCCAAGCTCATCGTTCGTTTGGCGCTGCGCTCGCACCGAGTAATCGTGCTCTATGGAGACGCGCTTTGCCGTCGTTGCCAAAGCGGTGATTGGCCCGGATATGTTCCGCATCAGCCAATTGGCCAAAAGGAACGCGACAATCAATGAGGTCAAAAGAACCCCAACGACGATAATCGCATACAGGCGAAACCGGGCATACAACGGCTGGAGGTCCACTTGCATGAACAAGGTGCCGATCCGAGAGCCTCCTTGCGTGATCGGCTGATAAACCACGAGCCCTGCTCCTTTGTACACCATTCCATCCTCGGAAGGCCGCGCGGGAAAGTTCGTGTTGGCAGCGGGCCAGTGCGCGAACCGCTCTCCCATCTCATCGTAGATCGCGCCCGCGACGATGTATCTTTCCAGGCTTAGGTTCGCCAATGTTTCCGACGCATCCTCGCTGTTCCTGAAGAGCAGCGCCGCTGTGCTGTTCGCGCTGATGATGCTTCCGACCGCCCTGACATATTCCTCCAATGTGCGGCGTGAGGTGAACCATTCGTAAGCCGCGAACGACGCCGCCGTGAGCGTGAGCGCCACCGCGCTCGTCAGCATGATGACCAGGCGGAGCTTGCGGCGTATGGAAACCTGGGCTGGCATCGTTTAGCGCGGGCTTTCCACTATATCCGCCAGGCGCAGCAACTTGGAGCTGATTGACAAGCGCGCATCCCCGGCCGTTCGAGGATTCACACGAAAACGAATCCTGTTCTGATCGACGAATAGCTCCGCGCATCCGCCGCGGCTGGCGAACCCTTCAATATCCGAAACCGTCAGCACTGGCTTCCCCGCAAGGGGGCGCATGAGCGATGCGGCGCGGCCCGCCTCACTCCGCGCCACGAATAAGACGTGAACAGAATCGACTGCGGCGTCCGGCTCGAGCTGTCGCAGGATGAGCGGCCGCCCATTCACCCGCTCCCCTTCCACCAGCCGCTCCAAGGCTCCTTCGAAAGGGTTTTCGCCCAGAATTCCAATGACGAGCGGGGAATTCGTGCTCGCAAAGGATCCCTCCGGCCATTCCACAAACTTTGTAAACTGAAAGAGGAACGCTGCTTTGAGCTGATATTCCCGGGACTGCGCGCGCGCGGGCGACTGGAGCGCAACGAAGACCAGCGCGCACACGAGCCACTGCGCGACCTGGCGAAAGGCTCCCGACCGGCGCTGATGCATCGTCAGAACCTCCATGTCACCTTCCCGTACACGCTTCGTTGTATCTCCGTTCTCAACAAGGAGGAAAACTCCAGATGTTGGTTGTCGAGCAGGTTCTGGCCCACAAGCGCCACCTCCAGGTTCTCCCTCGGGCGCCAGCGCAGCTGCATGTCCAGCGTGGTGTATGCGGGCACCCGCAACGCTGAGAGTTCGTCCACGAAACGGAACCCAGCGTCCACCGAGACGCGGCGCGGCAAATCCCACGTGGACAACGCGAAGACCTGGTGGGCGGGGTCGCTCCCTTCCTGCGAGATCTCACTCGACCCGTCCGCGCTCCCCTCCTTCGTGCTCAGCGCGATGTCAAAGTAAGTGTAGCCCGCTGTCACTCGCCACCAGTCCGAAACCTCCACTCGCAAACTGATCCCGGTGCCGGCAGTCGTCCCTTCGAGATTGTTGCTGAGCACATTCGTCTGAACCACGATCGTCCCAACCGTGGCGGGGGCAAACGGCTCCACGCTTCTCAGGTGATCGTATTGGCTCAGGTATGCCGTGAGGTCGAGCGTGACTCTCTTATGCATCTGCACCCGGTACCCCGCCTCAAATGTAAGGACATCCTCGGAGCGGAAGTTGGGATTCCCTTCAAAGAGCGCTTGTGAGCCAATGACGTTCGTGGATGTGAGCGGCGAGCGGAGCTGAATGTCCGTGTCGATGCGGGACGGAACCCGCACAGCGCGCGCAACTCCCGCCCAAATGGTTTGGTTCTTTGTTGGAGTATAGGCCAGCCTGACGTTCGGCTGAACCTCCACCCCGGTGTATTCGTTGTGCTCGACCTTCGTGCCGAGTGTCAAATGCAGCAGGTCCGGCAGGAGTGTGATGTCGTCCTGCATGAACGAGCTAATGACCTGCAGCGTGCGGTCCTCCGGCTGCCACGCCACGTAGGGCGTGTTTTGAATGTCGTCCGTTGACACCGTGTAGTTCAGCCCCCAGAGGAGATCATTCCGCTCGCCTAAGCCAAACCTATGCTGCCAATCCGCATCAACGGTGTGCCGCTCCTCTGCGAACCAATCCTCAATGTCACGCTGCACATGGTCGTAGTACAATTGCGTGACCATGTCCGAACTTTCCGAGAAGGTGTGCTTCCAACGCCCAATCAGATTCGCGCCGCTCAGGTCGGTCGCGCTGTTCTGCAAGGTTGGGCCGGTGATTGGACTCAGCAGAACTGGCTCCTGCTTCTCGCCGAAATAGCTGTCCCCCTGGAACGTGAACGCATTCACATCATTGGCTTCCCAATCAATGCGAAATCCCGTCTGCCCTTGCCGCCACGAGTCATTAGCTTCCGCCCCGCTGGGCAAAGCTGAGTCGTCGCGGTCGAAGTATTTTGCGTAAACCCGGTAGAACGCCCTGTCGCTGATTTCGCCCCCGTAGCGAACACCTCCGAAACCGCGCTCCTCCGTTCCTGCTCCGCCCAGCAGCAGTCCGCCCTGCGTGTCCTTCGCGGATTTGGTGATGATGTTGATCACGCCATTCACCGCGTTCGCGCCCCACATAGCGCCGCCGGGCCCGCGCACCACTTCGATGCGGTCAATGTCCTCGAGCAGCGTGTCCTGCGCGTCCCAGAAGACGCCTGAAAATAGAGGGCTGTACAAACGCCGCCCATCCATGAGCACCTGCAGCTTATTGGCCGTGGTCGCGTTGAAGCCCCGAGCGGTGATCGCCCAGGTGTGGGTGTTGACCCTGGCCACCATCAGCCCCGGGGAATATCTGAGCAATTCAGGAATGCTCGTGGCTCCGGAGCGGCGAATGTCATCCGCAGTGATGACGTGCGTTGAGGAGGCCACCTGCGACCATTTCTCAGCCTTGCGCGAGGCCGTTGTGACCTCCTGCTGCATTAGCTCCTCGATCGACATCCGCTTGTAAACGTCCGGCCCCTCCGCCAGAAGCATTTCCTGCGCGCCCACCGCCGAGCAGAGGGCGAGTGCGAGCGCGCCCCCATACATGCATCGAGCCGAATCCCCGCTCTTCAATAGATATTTCACGCAAGTCCCCCAGTTCGTGGAGGAACGAGTATGCGGCAAAGCGAAGCCCCCTGCAACCGGGGTGGGCTGCGGACGCGGGGCTTTAGCGCTCTTGCGCGCGGTAGAAACGGGCGCGCAAGGCGGGCGTTTGGGGGTCGGTGAATTCGAGCAACCCGTCCGCTCCCACACTGTTCGTGAGAATAGGCGTCCAGCTTTGGAAATTCTCCGTTGCTTCAATCACGCATTCCTGCCCGGCTTCGGCCACGATCTGGAACTTCAGGGGCGCGGCGTTCATTCCACCTGTGGCATATAGCTGAATGGCCTTCCGAACGGTCAGAGTGACGCCGCGCTCGGTGTTCCCCAAACCACTCGTTTGGTTTTCAAAAATCACCAGGGCTTCGTGTGTTCCCGCAGAAAGTTGGTTTCCCGCAGCGGTCACGCCCAATTCAACGACGGTTTCTTCACCCGGGTTGAGGAAGCCGAACGCTGGAGATGCGCCAAGCCACAGCGAGTCCGATCGCACGCTCCAATTCACCGCCGCATCGCCATCGGCCCTCAGGCGATACGTCGTTCCCTGGCCCGGGAACGGGCCCCCGGACCTCCCGCCAAACCGTGGCTCCATCGATCCGGAGACGCTCAAAGATGCGTTTGAACCAACGATCTTCAACGTGATTTCCCGCTCCATGATCGTGCGGCCTTTGTCCACGTTGAGAAACGAGAGCTTTGCGCGGTGAATGCCCGCGGGGAGCGCGTCAGCCGCGCCTTGAGGTATGGCCACCTCGATTTGGGTAAAATTGTTCGGGTCAAGGGAGCCTTCCGCTGGGGAGACCTGGAGCCATGCTCGATCGCTGACAACGGACCAGCGCGCGGGCACATTCCCAACACTCGCCAGCGTATACACGAGGGAATCGGTGAAAGGGCCGCCCACCGGCCCGGCGATCTCCTCGCCCGGCGACATGAGGCTCACCAGCAGTTCCGGTTTCGGACGGGGGGTGAAGATCAATGATTGGCCATTGGTGAGAATGGAAGGCTGGCCATTGAAGGTGTATTTCGCCGCCACACGCCCGCTTGGGTCTTTAAGTCCGACTGTGGCCGAGCGGGCTGCTCCCAGATTGTTCTCCGGATGAACCTCAAGGTAGTTGAAGATGATGCGCCCGGAGGTTTCCTCCAGGACCGCCTGAAACGCGAGTGGCGCCGGGTTGCTTAGATTGTCCCGGGGAACATAAAGCCAGCTCACGACCGCGCGCCGCGCTGGCTCAAAGCCCGTAACACGGAACGTGATCTCGCCGCCTTGGGATGGATTCAATGCATCCCAGTATGGCGCGATAATTCCCAGCGGAAACTGGGTGCTGGGCAAATCATGATTACCCGCGATGTTCAAACCGTTCGTCTCGAAACCGAGCAGACCGTTGGCCGAGATATGGAGAGAGGTGTTCGTCTTGCCGTAAAACACGAACGGGAATGGAAGGCTCACCGTCCGAACCTCGCTTCGCGCCATCTCCAGGTTATCCGCTTCCACGTCTTGCCAAAGGCCGTTTGTGCTGGTGATGGTGTAGTTGGAAAGGGTGGTGACCGTCTTCGTTTTCACACCGACAACGCCATTCGTGCCGACCAGGCGCAAGGTCACCGTGTGGACACCATCCTCTTCAAAGATGTGCGTTGGGTTCAGAATGTTGGTGGCTTTCCCTCCGTCACCAAAGTCCCATTCATACGAAGTGAATTCCCCAACTGAGCTGCTCCGGAAGGTGACAGCGAGCGGGGCAATGCCGAAGGTCTGGGAAATGGTGAAGTCAGCCACAGCTGAGCCGCCGAGAGCCTTATGCAGGTTCAGCCGCGCGCCCGTTCGGCAGCGGCCTGCCAGGGAGGGGAGTGGATCCGCGCTTTGCAGCAGGCGACTGATCAAAGCCTCCGGAGTGTCATTGGTGAACCGCGCCTTCAACAGGGCCAATGCTCCGGAGGTGAAGGCTGCGGCCATGGAGCTGCCGGTTTCGAATTTGTAGTAGTTGTCACGGTCACTTGTCCGGCTGACTGAGGTGGAGTAGATGCCGGACCCGGGCGCGGCCAAATGCACGGTGCTCTGGCCCCAGTTCGCGTAAGTGGCATCCAGACGGTCAGCGGCGGTGGTCGCGGTGACGACGATGATGTTATCGAATCCAAAAGAAGCCGGGTACAAAGGGCTGGCATCAATGTCTTTGGCATCGTTGCCGGCAGCCGCCACCACGAGGACGCCCAGCGCGCGCGCGCGGTTCATCACCGCCTCCATCGCCTCAGAATGCGCGGAGCCGCCCCAGCTCGCGTTGATGATGTGCGCGCCTTTATCGAGGGCGTATTCAATGCACTCGATGGCTTCGGAAGTGTCCCCCTCGCCCGCGGCATCCAGGAATTTGCACGCCATGAGCTGCACGTTCCAGGCCACGCCCACCACTCCGAGGTTATTGTTCGCAGAGGCGCCGATGATTCCCGCCACGTGCGTGCCGTGGCCATGATCATCCTTGGGGTCACCCGTTCTCAACCCGCTGCTGAGGTTAATCCCATGGACGTCATCGACAAAACCGTTGCCATCATCGTCGATCCCGTTGTTTGGAATCTCCGCGTGATTCCGCCACATGTTGGCTTTGAGATCCTCGTGCGTGTAGCGGACGCCGCTATCGATCACCGCGACCACGATGTTGCTGGCGGAAGTTGATGTCGCCCAGGCCTCCGGCGCGTCGATGTCCGCATCCTCCACGTACCCGGCGTTCTGGGCAGTGTTGTGGAGCCCCCACTGCATGGCCGAATAGAAAGGGTCGTTCGGCGTGGCGAACGCTTTCAGCTTATAGTCCGGCTCGGCGAATTCGACCTGAGGGTGGCCGCGATATTTCTGCAGCGCCTGCTCGACCGTTTCCCCTTCGCCGATGGCAATGGAATGCAGCCGGGAGCGAGCGCTGATGGCCTTCAAATGCCGATGGCCTGGAGCCGCGTGAAAAGAACTCATCCCGCGCGCCCCAATCGTGGGGCCTTTAAACTTTACAATGATGCGGTCGGACCGGTGCGGCCCGTGAGCTGCGCTAATCGGGTGGGGAAACGCCAACAAAAGCAGCGCAAAAAGGATGAACAACCCTCGAAAGCCCCGGAACTGGACGTTCCGGCGCGGAGAGGGTTCACACCAACTGCACGGAGATTGCGATAGCGCGACTCGCAAAGGCATTTACGGTAGCATAAGAGCTACTTTCACGCCAAAACTTCCTATGCGGTCGTTGGAGCTATCGTGCTAGCTGGACCTCTTTGCTTTGCCCCTGGAACTCGAGCGTGACGCTCTGGCGTTTAATCGACTTTACAGTCGCACCAGAGATCTGATCGCCCACGTAAAGGGTTTTGCCAGAAATGCGGGCAGAGGGTTTGCTCAAACGGTAGTAAATCCCCTGGAGCGAAACTTCCGGAAAGGTTGCGCTGGCAGATGCCGCAACAGCGGTGGGTTGGATCTTCTCCGCGACAGCGGCGCCCTCGTTGTTGTTTGCCTGAACTTTTGTGGCGACTACGACGGCTTTGTTCAAAGCGCCTGGGAGGCCTTTGGTGTTGTCGGCTTTCGGCTGTTCAACGGCTGCTGCGGCCTTGACAGTGTTGTCTGGCTTAGCCGGTGTGCTTGCTGAAGCTTCAGGAGATTTCGCCGCAGCATTGGCAGCAGGGGTGGTTGGCTTGCTCTTCTCGGCGGTCGAGCTTTTGGCTGACACTTCAACAGGCTCGCCTTTCATCATGGTCCAAACGCCATAGGCAGCGGTGCCGGCGAGCAGGAGCGCGAGGATGACCACCACGCCGCCTTTGCCTTTGCGCGGCTCGTCAGGAACTGGCTCGAGCGAAGCTCCCGGGACGGGAGGAGGCGTTTTTTTCATGGAAGCGCTCGCGCGCTTGAGGGCGTCATTGATAAGGCTCATATACCGAGTTTTCCTTCGAGTTCGCGGATGGCCAGGCCAACCATTTTGTAATCTATTTTTTCCTGCTGCTGCACGTAGCCGGCGAGCAGGCATTTGTCACAGAGCGCGTTGATCAGCCGCGGGATGCCGCTGGTGTAGCGGTGGATTCGCCAGAGCGCTGGTGTCGTAAAATAAGGCGCTCCCTTGGCGCCGGACACCTGCAGCCGATGCTGCACATATTGGCCAACTTCGTTGAACCTCAACGGGCGCAAGTGGTAGCGCACGGTGATGCGCTGCCGCAGTTGGCGCAGCCGATAATCCTGGAGGCGATCACGCAACTCCGGCTGGCCCATGAGCACGATTTGGACCAGCTTGCGGTCATCGGTCTCAAGGTTGGATAACAAGCGAACTTGCTCCAAAAGCTCGTTCGAAAGGTCCTGCGCTTCGTCAATGATTAGAACGGCGTCCCGGCCTTCCTGCGCAAGTTTGAGAAGAAATTCGTTAATCACGGCGATGGTCTCGAGCCTGTCCAGGCCTTTGACATTGAGACCGAACTCCATCGCGATCGATTTGATGAGCTGGTCGGCATCGAGGGCTGGGTTCACGATGAGGGCTGTGTGGTAATCGGGCCCGAGTTGCTCGAGCATCGACCGGCAGAGCGTCGTCTTGCCGGCGCCCACTTCGCCTGTGAGTTGAACGAACCCTTTGCGCTCGCGGATACCGTAAACCAAATGGTTGAAAGCCTCGCGGTGCTTCGCGCTGAAAAAGAGAAAACGCGGATTTGGCGTAATATTAAATGGCGGCTCTTTTAAGCCATAATATTCCAAATACACGATTGTCTGATAGCGGAAAGGGCTGCGGGTGGGAAGGAAAACATCGAGTTCAGCAGACACAAAAAAGCGAGACCGGGCGATGGCCCGGTCTCGCGCGAGTGACTAATCTTCAGCTCCGATTAACGGCGGAGGCGGAAGAAGCGCATGCGGCCGGTGGCCTGCGTGTTGAATGGGCTGGTCGTGCCGACATCAGTGTAACCGGTGGCGGCGTTGTCAGACGCTTGCAGCGTGGCAGCGCCATTCCATTCGATGGTGATGCCATTGGCGCCGGTGCGGATCGCGGAGATGCGAGGAGCCGCGGCGCCAACGGTGGTGGCGATCTGGACGTTGTCGATCCAGTGATTGTCATTCAAGCCGCCGGTGCGTGCGCCGAAACCGAAGTTGGCGCCAGCTTGCGGCTCGAAGCCTGGGAGCTGAACGTTGTCATGAATCACCTGATTCTTGTAGTGAACGTCCAGTGTGCCGTCTGATTCCAGGCGAATGATCACATCTGCAAACGCGTCGCCCGTTTGGATCGCGGAGATCGGCAGTTTGCGCGAGACGACTTCAGAGCCGCCCCAACGGATGTCGATGGCAGGAGCCTCACCGCCAACATTGTCGTAGGTGTCGAAGGAGACGATCAGGCCAGTGCCGCTGCCGTCTTCGCCGTAAGCGGCGTTCACGTCGAGATCGTTGGCCCAGACGAACGAGAAGCCGTCCGCCGGGGTGCTGGTGCCGCCGCCGATGCGGAGGCTGAACTTCGCGGTAAAGGCGCTGACGGTTTGGCCGCCATTGAGGTCGCCAATGTTGAGTGAGCCGGTCACACCGTTAACAGCTTCGGTCAGCTTGACCACGCCAGCGTCCACCATCGCGGTGCCCGCGACGACAGCGGTTGCCGGGGTGGAGCCGTCGTCGAAGTTGGCGGACAGAATTGGGTTCTGAACCGTGATGGCGGGAACGACCTTGAGGGTGGCATTCGCGCTGGTGACAACGCCGCCAGGGCCCGTGGCCACGACATGGAACACAGCGTTATTGTCCGCAGCTGTTGTGGCGGCTGTGGTGAAGCTCGCGCTGGTTGCGCCGGTGATCGGAGCGCCGTTGCGGAACCATTGATAGGTTGCGCCCACAGGATCGCTCAAAGCCACTGAGAACTGCGCTTGCTGGCCAGCGATGGCGCTGACGCTCTGAGGCTCGGCGGCGATGCGCAATGGGAGGGCGCTCTTCACCGCCTGGATCTGCACATTGTCGACCCAGTGGTTTGCGTTCAACCCACCAGTGCGGGCGTAGAAGCCGAAGCGGCCGTTGGAGGTGAACTGGTAGTTCGGGAGCTGCAGGCCGGAATAGAGCACCCGGTTGCCGTAAGCGAGATCAACCTTGCCGTCAGCGCTGAGGCGAACGAGCACTTTGCGGAAGCCATCGCCAGTGGTGATGTCAGCAATGCTCATCTTGGTGGAAGCGATCACCGCGCCGCGCCATTTAACGTCGATGCTTGGAGCTTCACCGCCGCCGTTGTCATAAGTGTCGAAGGCAATGATCAAGCCGTTGCCGGTTCCTTCTTCAGCGCCGCCAAGCGGGGTGGTTTGGAGGCCCTGGCCGAAGTTGAAGCTGAACCCGTCCGCCGGAACAGCGGAGCCGCCGCCGATCATGACGTCGAAAGCAGCGGTAAAGCCGCTCAACTCGCCACCTGATAGAAGCGGATCGATGACGAAAGCGCCGCTCTGGCCGTTTTCGTTGAGGGTGATTTTCATCACGCCGGAGTCACCAACACCGCCGCTGGCATCCACCATGGCGTTGCCGCTGGCGGTGGTGCCGGCAGGGGTGACGCCCGCGTTGAAGTCGAGCGAGATGGTTGGAGCTGTGGGAGCCGTGAGGTTAACCACGTTCAGAACAGCCGCTTCGCTGGTGACGGAAACATTGCCCTTGGTGGCGCGCAATTGATAGCTGGCGCCGGCGTCGGCCAGGGTCACTGCAGGCAGCGTGAGCGTGGCGGAGGTTTCGCCGTTGATGGCAACGCCGTTGCGCAGCCATTGGAAGGTCACGCCTGTCGCGTCATTAACTGCGGCGGTGAAGGTCGCGCCGCCGCCAACGAGCACCTGGGTGGTGGTCGGCTGGGTGGTGATGCGGAGATTGCTCGGCGTGAGAGTGGTGTCGAGCTTGAGGTTGTCGAACCAGAAGTTCTCATTCAATCCGCCGGTGCGGGCGGCCAGCACGAGCTTCGCGCCTGTGAGGGAGCTGAAGCCAGGGACCAGCACGTTGTTGTGAATGACTTCGCCGTTGTAAACCACGTCGAGGGAGCCATCGGTTTCCATGCGAATCACCACTGGGACGAAGCCGTCGCCGGTGCGAATTGCAGAAATCGGGAGTTTCTTCGAAGCGACCACCTGGCCAGCATACTTGATGTCCACGGAGGGGGCTTCGCCGCCGCCGTTATCGTAAACGTCGAACGTCACGCGCAAGCCGCTGCCAACGCCTTCCTCGAGGTCGCCTGGAAGTGTTTCAGGAATGTCGCTGCCGAGGCTGAAGCTGAAGCCGTCGGCTGGCACATCGCTGCCGCCGCCCACGCGCGCATCGAACTGCGCCGTGAAACCGAAGACAGGAAGGCCGCCATCGCGGTCGCTGAGCTGGAAGGTGCCCGCCTGGCCGTTTTCGTTGACGGTCAGCTTAAGAACGCCGGTGCCACCGACGCCGCCGGTTGTGTCAATGAAAGCGGAACCTGTGACGACCGCGTCCGCAGGGACAGTCGCATCATCAAAGTTCAAGGAGACCTTCGGCACGGCTGGCAGAGGAATGTCCACGACGGTCAAAGTGGCCTCTTCGCTGGTGGCGATGTTGTTTGGGCCGGTGGCAACCAGTTTGTACTTCGCGCCACTGTCCGCGGTGGTCACGCCGGGAAGGCTCAAGGTTGCGCTAGTTGCGCCGACGATGGGCACATTGTTCTTGAACCACTGAAAGGTCACGCCATCGGGGTTCGCGATGCCGGCCGAGATGTTCGCAGTCGCGCCCGCGCGAACAGTCAGCGAGCGTGGCTGAACAGTGAAGCCAGTTTGCGGCGTCAGGAACGTGGTGATCTGGAGATCATCAATCCATTGATTGGCGTTCAAGCCGCCGGTGCGCCCGCCGAAGGCGAAGCGGCCCGAGATGCCTTGATATCCTGGGAGCGGGAAGTTGGTGAGGAGGGCCTGCCCTTTATAACTCAGGGTCAGCAATCCTGCGGGGCTCAAGGTCACACGCGCAGGCTCGAAAGTGTTGCCGGTGCTGATCTGGGGGATCGTCAAGCGGGTGGAGGAAACCACCTGCCCGCCAACTTTCACATCGATGGCAGGAGCTTCGCCGCCGCCGTTGTCGTAGATGTCGAAAGCGATAGTGATACCGCCGCCAATGCCTTCCTCGCTGAAGGCGCCGTCTGGAATGTCGGGCGCGAAAACAAAGCTGAACCCGTCGGCTGGGGTTGCGGAGCCGCCGCCAATGCGGACCTTGAATGCGGCATCGAAGCCGTAGATGGTCGCGCCACCGTCGATGTCTTCGATGATGAAGGCGCCACTCTGGCTGTTAACAGCCTTGGTGATCTTGAGAACGCCTGAATTATCGACGCCACCTGTAGACTCGACCACTGTGCTGCCGTGGACAGCGGTGCCTGCAGGGAGGCCCGCGTTGAAATTATTGGTGAACGTTGCTGCTCCTGACTGTGGTATCAGCCCCAGGGCTGAGGCCAGAAGCGTTGCTTTAAGCATTGTCTGCTGTCGCATCTTACTGATTCCTTACTTTTCTCTGATTGAGGGGGGCCAAAAGAGAAGCGGATTTGCGCAACTTTGGCAATCCGGGCGCAGTGATTTTCAGGTGTTTTAGCATGTAACCAGAGAGCGGGGATTTACGTCTTGCCGGTTTCACGTATCGACAGTTGCCTGGCGAGAGCTATTGCGGACAACATGCTGGATGGGTTGGCAAGTCCTTTGCCTGCAATATCATATGCGGTGCCGTGGTCGGGGGAGGTCCGCACAAAAGGCAATCCCAGGGTCCAGTTGATGCCCTTTTCGAATCCAATCATCTTCAAAGGCGCGAGCCCCTGATCGTGATACATCGCAACGACGGCATCGAAGTCGCCTTTATAGGCGTAATAGAACAAAGTGTCCGCAGACGTCGGTCCTTCAACGTTAATTCCTCGTTGTCGGCAGCGTTCCACTGCCGGGGCGATGACCTCGATTTCTTCCCGGCCGACTTTGCCACCTTCCCCGGCGTGAGGGTTGAGCCCGCACAAGCCGATCCGGGCTCGGGGAAGCTTCAGTTTTGCGCAAGAGTCCGCAGCGAGTTCAATGGCCAGTTCAACCTTGGGGCCGGTGATGGCATCGGCCACGTCTCGCAGCGGCAGGTGGGTGGTGACTAAAGCCACCCGGAGCCAGCGCCCTCGATCATCTTCTCCGAGGAGCATCATGGCCGTGCGCTCTGTTCCTGCGAGGTCCGAGAGGAGTTCTGTTTGCCCAACGAACTTCACACCCGCTCGGATGATTGCTTCTTTGTTCACCGGGGCGGTAATCACGCCGGCAATGGCTTTGCTCGTGGCAAGCGACGCAGCAGCTTTCAACGAGTCCACAGCCGCAAGCGCGGCCTCGGATCCACCTTGGGAAGCGCCGAGAGTCAGCGCTCTTGAGGAGGGTTGGTGAATGGCATACTGACCGCGCGTGCCCGCCCCTTCCCATTTGGTGAATTGCAGGTGTGGGGCAAAGCGAGCGGAGGCTTTGCGGATGTGGCCTTCGTCGCCGATGAGAACGAAGCGTGTGGAGGATCCAGACTTGGCGAGTTCGGCGAGCGCTTTCATCGTCACTTCCGGGCCAACGCCAGTGACGTCGCCGATGGTTATTCCAAGCCATGTGTCTGACATGGGTTTAGCGGTAACAGAAAATGGGGGGGCGTCAGGCATAATTAAAGTGAGTTGGGCAGGCGGTTAGCGAGCAAACGCGCATGAAAAAAGTTTGTGAAAACGCCGTTAATAGTCGGGAATAAGCGGGAATATCCGAGAATAGCTGGGAATAGCCGGTAAACGGTGTGGCCAAATATGCAGCGGTTGCGGCGTGCATTTCCGCGGGACGTTTGCGGGCATGGGCAGGACGCCCGGTCGGGGACCGGGCCTTCCAAGTGCATTTTTGGTTGGTTCGTCAACAGCTTGCGAGCCCTCATGGGATTACGCGTAATCTAAAACGCTATGTAAGTCAATGCTGGTTTTTGTGAGCAGATACCTGGCTCGCGCCAGGGCGCGCTGGCTGAGTCGACGGATGGCAAGGCGGGTGTCCGGGAAGAAAGCTGCGGGAGACCTTGTCAAAACAGGCGGGATCGTTACTTTGCCCGGCCTATGAAGTTGAAATTTCCAACTTTGTTCCGAGCATACTTATTGATTGTGGTTAGCGCGCTGGCGTGGTGTTTGTTGAGTTCCGCGCAAACGACGAACTCAACTGCGGGGGCGCCCTCCGCGACGACAACGCTGCGCGCGGGCGACACAAATAGTGTGGTTTCACTGACGCAGACGCTCACGGAGGAGCAACGGACGGTGTTAACCTTTGGCTTGAACAAGATTCCAGCGCTGCAACACACGGCGCTTGGCATCCCGTTTTGGCAGTACATCGCCTCGTTCATGTACATCTTCCTGGCATACGCCGTTTCGAAGGCGGTGGATTGGCTGGTGCGGGTGCAGTTGCGCAAATGGGCGGCTCGCACAGAAACAAAATTCGATGAGCTGCTGCTGGATCTGGTGGATGGCCCGATCGTCATAGTGAGTTTCGTCATTTTTCTGCACCTCGGGCTGCACATGTTCACGTGGCCGCGGTTCATTGAGGATTTCCTCTCGAAAGGGCTGCGGGTGATCGTGGCGATCTCTATCACGTACATGCTGGTGAAGGTGGTGGATCTGATGGTGGATGTGTGGAAGACGCGGGTGACGAAGGCGGGGGATCCGAAAGATAAGACTTATAATGAGCAGCTCTTCCCTATCATCAGCAAGAGCATCAAGACCTTTATCATCGTGGTTTCGGTTCTAGTGACCTCTGACAACCTGGGCCTGAACATCACGGGGTTGATCGCGTCGTTGTCGATCACCGGCCTTGCGCTTGGCCTTGCCGCGCAAGACACAGTGGCAAACCTCTTCGGGGCGGTGGCGGTGTTTATCGACAAGCCGTTTCAAATTGGGGATCGCATCAAGCTGGCGGACGTGGACGGGACTGTGGAAACGATCGGTCTGCGCAGCACGCGGGTGCGAAGTCTCGACGGCCATCTAATCACGGTGCCCAATAAGACGATGGGGAACGCGACGGTAACGAACATCACGCGGCGGCCAACGATCAAGACGGAGATGAACATCGGAATAACGTATGAGACTTCCCCCGCGAAAATCCGTGAAGCGGTGGCGATCTTAAAAGAGGTGTATGGGAAGCATCCGATGACGCACGATCTATCAGTCAGCTTTAACAAGTTCCTGGATTCGTCGTTGAACATCTCAGTGGTGCATTGGTGGAAGAACCTGGACAACAAAGCTTACACTGCGGGCATTGAGGAAATGAACCTGCAGGTTAAAGAGCGTTTTGACGCTGCCGGCATTGAGTTCGCCTACCCGACCCGCACGGTTTGGATGAAGCAAGCGGCCTAACCAGTGTTCGGTTCGCGGCGGGAGGTTAGCATCCCCCAAAAGAAAAACCCGCAACAGCGGCGCTGTTGCGGGTTTGTGAAATCGACAGTTAAAGCTTACTTGGCAGCGGCGAGGTCGATCTTGGAGACGGTCAAGGTCTTCTTGCCGTTCTCTTCTTTGACGGTGCCGGTTGCTTCGACGTCCTTAGGCTCGGTGCAGATCTTGCCGTGGAACTTCTTGCTGGTGTCGTTTTGAGCGATGTAATAGGTGGTCTTCTTGCCATCCTTTTCGGTGACAATGGCGTTCTGGCAGGAATCCGCTTCCTTCAGGGAGCACTTGGCGCATTGGCCTTTGCCCTTGATGGTCTGTTCCTTGGCGTCAGCGGCGAAGGTGGAGACGGTGAAAGCGAGCGCGAGCGCTGAGAGAGTTAGAGTCAGTTTTTTCATACAACAACTATTATTTGGACGGATTACAAGGCGTTCAATACGCCGTCCGTTGCGAGAAGGCAACAAGATTTGGCTGGCACAAGACGGGCGAGGAAGATGGGGGTCGCGTAGAAAGCCCGCCTTTCGAGGTTGGTTTGCGCCGGTTCGTTCGAAAACCCATTGGAATTTTGGCTTAGGCTTCTGTATCCTGAGCGCGATGCCCGGACTTTACTTCCTGCTTAACTTTGCCCGTCGATGGACTGCCGCGTCGCTCTTCGGCCTGGTCGCGATTGGCGCTGCCGCTGGGGAGGCGCGATTTTACCGCGGCATCAACTTGAATGGGCCTGCGGTCGAGATAGACGGGCGCGCCTGGGAGGGGAAAGACGGCTCCAATGTGACGGTTAAGGGGGGCGCATTTGAGAATCAGGCAGTGGCGCTGAAGCCGCCCACGGATGCTGAGCGCGCAAAGATGATCCGGAGCAGCGTTTGGGGTGGGAACGCTTCTGTTGAGGTTTCGAATTTGCCTGGGGGAAAATACCAGGTCTTTCTGTACGTGTGGGAAGATAACCATAGCGAGCGGTTCGATGTGCTCGTGAACGACCAACAGGTGCAGGAAGTTCATAGCGGGAATGCCGGGGTATGGAAGCGCCTTGGGCCGTGGCTAGCCGAGGCGAAGGATGGAAAACTGAAGGTATCGGCCAAAGGGGGCGCGGCGAACTTCTCCGGCTTGGAAATTTGGGCCGGTGAAGGGGCCGTGCCAGCGCCTGCGGAAGCGCGGTTCGTGCTAAACCCAACGGGAGAGCAGGTGGAGTTTTTTGAGAAGCGAGTTCGGCCGCTGCTGGTTGAACATTGCTACAAGTGCCACGCGGCTGATGCTAAAAAGATCGGAGCTGGGCTTCTGCTGGACTCCCGCGCTGGTGTCATCAAGGGCGGGGACACGGGGCCCGCGATTGTTCCTGGATCGCCCGAGGCCAGTTTGCTGATCCAGGCGGTGAAGCACATCGACAAAGATTTGGCGATGCCACCCAAGAAACAGCTTCCGGCTGAAGATATTGAGGCGCTGGTCGCGTGGGTGAAAATGGGCGCTCCGGATCCACGCACCGAAAACACCGTCGCGTCGGCGCAGGCGAAGACCGCGATTGATTGGGACAAGGCGCGGGAGTTCTGGTCATTCCGACCGATCGATACCCCTGCGCTGCCGAAGGTTAAAAACAAGAGCTGGATCAAGAACAGCATCGACAACTTCATTCTCGCGCGATTGGAGGAAGCGTCGCTAAAGCCGGCGGCAGATGCGGACCGTCGCGCGCTGATCCGGCGAGCAACATTTGATCTGACGGGGCTTCCGCCAACTCCGGAAGAAGTGGACGCGTTTCTGGCGGATAAATCACCGAAGGCGTTTGAGAAGGTGGTGAATCGGCTGCTCGATTCGCACGCCTATGGCGAGCGATGGGGGCGGTATTGGCTGGATGTGGTGCGCTATGCGGACACAGCGGGCGACAATTCAGATTTTCCGATCCCGCAGCAGTTTCGCTATCGGAACTGGGTGATCGCAGCTTTCAATCGCGACCTGCCATACGACGAGTTCATCCGCCAGCAACTCGCGGGTGATCTGCTTCCAGCGGAAACGAAGGAGGAGAAGCAGGAGAAGTTGATTGCGACCGGTTACATCGCCAATGCGCGCCGATTCGGTTCGCGCGTCGATGATTACCCGCAGCATCTCACGATTGAGGACACGATTGACAATGTCGGGCGGGCCTTTCTGGGGCTGACGATTAGCTGCGCCCGCTGCCACGACCATAAATTTGATCCGATACAAGCGCAGGATTATTACGCGATGTACGGAATATTCCACAGCACGCGGTATCCATGGCCGGGCATCGAGTTGGAACAAAAGCAGCGTGACCTCGTGCCGCTCGTTCCGGAGGAGCAAGTCTCGCTCGCGCAGAAGACCCTTAAAGAAGAGCAGGAGCGTGCGGAGGCGGAAGTGAAACGCCTGGAGAAGGAAGTCAAAGAAGCAGAAGGGGACAAGAAAAAGGAGATCGAGAAAACCTTAGCGAAAGCGAAAGAAAGCGCAGACAAGGCGAAGCGGAGAGCATTGCCGGTGGAGTTCGCCTACGCGGTGGCCGAAGGAAAGAAGTTTGAGAACGTGCCTGTGCAACTGCGAGGCGATCCTGCCAAGCCAGGCCCTGTCGTTCCGCGCCGATTCTTAACAGTGTTAGGCGGGGCTCAGTTGCCGCCCGCCGCGCAAACGAGCGGTCGGCGTGAATTGGCGGATTGGATCACCGATCCGAAGAATCCATTGACCGCCCGGGTGATGGTGAACCGGATTTGGCTGCATCATTTCGGGAAGGGAATCGTCCCGACACCGAATGATTTCGGCAAACAAGGGAAAGCGCCGACGCACCCTGAATTGCTGGACTTCTTAGCTTCTGAGTTTCGGGATTCGGGTTGGTCGATGAAAGCGATGCACCGTTTGATCATGCTCTCGCACACTTATCAGACCTCCAGCAGCATGAGCGAGGAAGCGTTGGCGAAGGACGCGAACAACGAATTGCTGAGCGCGTTCTCGCGCCGGCGGATGGATGCTGAGGCGATCCGTGACACGCTCCTGGCCCTTGGACAGAACCTGGAGCCTGCGGTCGGCGGGCCGCATCCTTTCCCGGATCAAACCGAGTGGAAGTTCACGCAGCACAATCCGTTTAAGGCTGTTTACGAGACGCAAAAGCGAAGCGTCTATTTAATGACGCAGCGAATTCAACGGCATCCATACCTCGCCATTTTCGACGGTGCGGACCCGGCGGCGAGCACACCGATGCGGTTGACCAGCACGACACCCATTCAGGCTCTGTATCTGTTGAACGAGCAGTTCGTGCATAAGCAAGCGGATCTCTTTGCGCGGTCGGTCATTCGCCAGTGCGGTGATGAAGCGGCAAGGGTGAACCGGGCGTTTGAGCTGGCGTTTGCGAGACCGGCGGATGCAACGGAGCTGGCCGAAGGGCAAAAGTTTGTGTCCAAAGTGCGCCAGAAGTTGGTGGCGGAAGGAGTTGCCGAAAAGCAGGCCAATGTTGAGGCGATGGGATCCTTTGCGCGTGTGCTCTTCCGTTTGAACGAATTCGTATATATTGATTAACCCATGAGCCAGCCCAAGCCGTTCATCCTCCATCGCCGCGACGCGCTTCGCAGCCTCGCTGCGGGATCTATTCTTCTGCCTGGCCTGCTCTCGCAGATGCTGGCGGACACCTCGTCTGGTGATCCGCTTTCACCGAAGCAACCGCACTTCTCCCCAAAAGCGAAGCGAGTCATTTTCATCTTCTCGAATGGCGGCGTGTCCCACATGGACACGTTCGATCACAAACCAGAGCTGTACAAAGCGGACGGGAAGAAGACGGGGGTTGGCGGAGGGCTTTCGAATCAGCAGAAGGTTTTGCTGAAGCCGGGCTGGGATTTTAAGCCTGGCGGCAAATGCGGGACTCTTGTCAGCGATCTCTTCCCGCATGTTCGCGATTGCATGGACGACATCTGTCTTATCAAGTCGATGAAGTCGGATGACAACGAGCACTACCAGGCGACGCTCGGCATTCACACAGGATCGTTCTTCTTCTCACGGCCGAGCATTGGGTCATGGGTGAGCTATGGGCTGGGAACGATGAACCAGAATCTGCCGTCATTCGTCGCCCTGGCTGCAGCGATGCCGTATGCGGGCACGCAGATTTTCAACAACGACTTTCTGCCTGCTTACCACCAGGGCGTGCGCGTGGTGCCGGGGGCAAATCCAATCCCCAATCTCGACCGCCGCACAAAACAGCAGGAAGTGCAGGAGTTGGAGCTGGGTTTAGCGGAAGCTTTCAATCGGAAGCATCTGCAAGCGCGCGCGGGAGATGGAGAGCTGGCGGCGCGCATTCGCACTTTCGAAACGGCCTTTCATATGCAAACGGAAGCGAGGGAGGTTTTCGATCTCTCGAAGGAAAGCGATGAAACCCTTTCGCTGTATGGAATGAAGCGAGGCCAGACCGATGGCTTTGGATGGCAATGCCTGGTGGCTCGGCGCCTTTCCGAACGAGGTGTGCGCTTTGTGGAAATCGTCGATGGCAGTTCGAGCCATAATTGGGATCAGCACGGCGATATGGCCGAGCACGCGAAACATGCGAAGAACATCGACCAGCCGATTGCAGGTTTGCTGCGCGACTTGAAACGGCGGGGTATGCTTGAGGACACACTCGTGGTCTGGACGACGGAATTCGGGCGGACGCCCGGTGTGGATGGCGAGAAGGGGCGCGGCCACCACAGCGCATGTTATTCCTCCTGGCTCGCAGGTGGCGGTGTTAAAGGAGGGATTTCGTACGGCTCAACGGACGAAATCGGAGCCACGGTCGCCGAGAACAAGGTCCATGTGCATGACTTCCACGCGACGATTCTTCACCTGTTGGGTATTGATCACACGCGTTTGACCTATCGCCATGGTGGGCGGGATTACCGCCTGACGGACGTCCACGGGCACGTGGTGCAGGAATTACTAGCGTAATCAGCCCGGCGGCCAGCTCAACTTGCGGCCGCCAAGAATGTGAAGGTGCAGGTGGGGAACGGATTCCCCCGCGTCCGGGCCGTTGTTGATGACCAAACGGTAACCGGAGCTTTTGAGGCCGAGCTGCTCCGCGACAGCCTGGGCCTTGAGCAGGAGGTGTCCCAGAACTTCTTTGTCTTCTGGTTGGGCTTCGGCGATGCGGCGGATCGGCTTTTTGGGAACGATAAGCACGTGCGTCGGAGCGCCAGGCTGGATGTCTTTGAAAGCGCAGACCAGGTCGTCCTCGTACACGATGGAGGCGGGGATCTCTCGATCGATGATCTTCTGGAAGAGCGTCTTGCTCATGGCGCCGTTATACGATTGGGCGGCTCAATGCACAACCAGCTCACAGCCATTCGGGGAGCTGCGGGTGAAGCATTCGCGAAGAAACTCCACGATTTGGTCGTTTAATGTCTGGCAGCGGCAGGTCCAGCGGCGGGCGCCAGCAAGGGCTTTCACGCAGGGGCGCAAGCCTTCCAGGCGCAACACGTTCGGGCTTTGCTCCAGGCGCATGGCAAGCTCTTCGCGGAGTCGGCCGAAAAAGATTAGCTCGCCGCCGGGCGCGGCGGTGGACGCGAGCTGCTTGAGATCGAGCACACAAATTCGGCGGTCCCCGGCTTGCACACCCGAGGAGGTCACTGTGAAACCTAAGCCGGCGAGAACCTTCTCCAAAGCGGCGGCGAATTCGGCAACCGAGACATGATCCTTTTGGAGGTCGTGGCGGAAGTAATGGACGACGGCAGCGGCGGCTTCCCGGACAGTGTCCATGTCGAGGTGCTGGGCGGAATCGCCCATTAACTCGAGAGTCACCTCCTCAGCGGAACAGGGGATGGCGTCACCGTCGGACGTTTCGAAAATCAGGTAGTCAGGATGCAGCAGTATCATTTGACTTGGCCTCCAGTTTTTGAACTTCCGCAACGAAATCTGTGGGTTCCTCGAAACGCCGGTAAACGCTCGCGTATCGCACAAAGGCGACTTCATCCATGGCCCGCAAGGCAGCCATAACCCGTTCTCCCAGAGCCATGGATGGGACTTCCTGATCGAATTTATTGTTAACGTCCTCAATGACGCTCTCAATCAGATCGTCGATCTGCTTTTGGCTAACCGGACGTTTTTGGCAGGCGACGCGGACGCTTTGGAGGAGCTTGTCGCGGGAGAAGGGTTCCCGGCGGTCATCGCGCTTAACTACTGTAAGTAGTTCCTGCTCAATGGTTTCGTAGGTGGTGAAACGGTGTTGGCAGCTGAGGCATTCCCGGCGGCGGCGAATTGTCGCTCCTTCACGCGAGGTGCGAGAATCGATGACTTTGTCTTCCTGACAACCGCACTTAGTGCATCTCATAATGCACCACAAGGAGTGGCATCCACTCTCAATACCACTACTAATTGTGGTGTCAATGTTCTTTTTGACGAGTGAAACGCTATTGGGCCAAAGTGCGCGCGTGAGCCGCATTGTGGGCATCGATCTGGGAACGACCAATTCACTCGTCGCGACGGTGGATTCGGGCATTCCGTTAGTTATCGCTAACGGAAACGAACGGCTGACGCCTTCGGTAGTGCATTTTTCCCGGTCAGGGCCCCCGCTTGTTGGGCATCCGGCACGACGAGTCCGGGCGGCGAAGCCGCAGGACACTATCTCCTCAGTGAAACGGTTCATGGGCCGGCGAGGGAGCGATCTTAGAGCGGAGGAGCTTCAGGTTCGGTATCATGTTGAAGCCCAAGGTTCAGGGGGTGTTAGGATTCACGCCGGGGGGGTGACCGTCACCCCGGAGGAAGTTTCGGCGGAGATTCTCAAGAAGCTCAAGGCTGATGCGGAGGCTTTTTTTCAGGAGCCAGTGACGCGGGCTGTGATCACGGTTCCAGCTTACTTTAACGATGCGCAAAGGACGGCTACGAAGAAGGCGGGGGAACTGGCAGGGTTCACGGTGGAGCGCATCTTGAACGAGCCGACGGCGGCGGCTCTGGCTTACGGGCTGGATCGGCTTCAGGAGAAGTCCAAGGTGGCGGTGTACGACCTGGGCGGAGGGACGTTTGATTTGTCCATCCTGGAGCTGAACGAGGGGGTCTTCCAAGTTCTAGCCACCAGCGGGAACACTCGTTTGGGAGGAGACGACCTGGATCGGCGCATCATTGACTGGCTGCTGGCCGCGCTGAAGGAGCAGGGGATTTCGCAGCTTGAGGATCCGAGGGTTCTCGCCCGGCTGCGAGAGGCGGCTGAAGAGGCGAAAATTCGATTATCCAGCGAGGAGGAGACGACCATTTCGCTGCCGTTTTTGGTGGGTTCAGCGAGTTTGGAGATCCAGCTCACACGCGCAAAGTTGGAGGAACTCACGCGGGACATCGTCGCTCGCACGCGCCCGCATTGCCTGCAGGCGCTCAGCGATGCCAAGCTCCAGGCGAGTGACATGGACCAGGTGATTCTGGTTGGGGGGCAAACGCGCATGCCGCTCGTGAGGTCGTTTGTGCATGAGCTTTTTGGATGCGTGGAGTTCGAAGCGGTGTCAGGCGGCCTGCGAATTGGAGCTGATTACCACCGGCCGAAAGGTCCAGTTCTCAACACGACGCAAAATCCCGATGAAGCTGTGGCGCTTGGGGCGGCTATTCAGGCGGAGATCCTGAACGGCGGTTTCCGCAACGTGCTGCTTTTGGATGTCACGCCGCTTTCGCTCGGTCTTGAGACGTTTGGCGGGTTGATGAACGTGATCATTCCGCGGAACTCGACGATTCCGATTAAAGCGGGGGAATTATTCACAACTGCGGTGGATGGACAGCGGGAGATGCTGATTCATGTGCTGCAGGGCGAGAGGGAGAGAGCGAAGGATAATTGGAGCCTTGGGAAGTTCACGCTGGAGTTCGGGCCAGCTCCACGCGGGGTGGCGCGGGTGGGCGTGCAGTTTGAGATCGACGCAAACGGGATTCTGAAAGTTCTCGCGCGCGACACGGCAACGGGAGTGGAGAAGATCGTTGAAATGAAGTCTGCCGTTGACGTTAACGACGAGGATGTTCAACGCATGGTTGAGGAGTCGGTGGAGCATGCGTTTGAAGACTTGGCGGCCCGCCGATGGATTGAAGCGCGGTTGAAAGCCACGGAAACTGCAGAGGCGACGAAGAAAGGGTTGCTGGAGCACGGGGTCGATCTGCCGGCAGAACAACGGGGGATGATTGAGGCGGCGTTGAACGCGGTCACTGCGGCTTTGGCCACCGAGGATGCTGAGAAAGGTTCGGGAAATCTTCAGGCTTTGAAGGCAGCCAATGACCAATTGGACGCTGCGACGAAACCACTGGCGGACTTGATGATGGATCGCGTGATGGAAGCTATGTTGCGCAAGCGGGGGCTTATATAGGGAACCCTTCCAGAGTTCGCGGCTGGACGGTTGTAACGTTTTGCTCTTTATTCGCGTCTAAACCCGCATGATGGACAGAGAGAATCCGTTCGCCGCGATGCCCTTGAAGTGTTCAGGGCTGTCCTTCTCTCGTTAACAATTCCCCCCAGCCAATTCCCATGCCCATTAAGAAAAAGAAATCCCTCTGGCCCAAGCTTCTGATTATTGCCTTGCTCATTGGGGGAGGCGCGTTCGCTTATGCGAAGCTGCGCGGCAAGGAAGGCGCCTCGACCGGCGCTGATTATCGCACGAATGTGGTGAGCAGAGGGGACATCGTCCAAGCGGTCACCGCCAATGGGCAGCTGAGCCCGATGAAGAACGTGCAAGTCGGCAGCCAGGTGTCCGGCATCATCAAACAGCTTTTCGTAGATTACAATTCGCGCGTCACCAACGGCCAGGTGGTGGCGAAAATTGATCCATCGACATACGAGCAAAACATCACGCAAGGCGAGGCCGAGTTGGAGAATGCGAAGGCAGCGCTGCTCTACGCTGAGCTGAACCACAAACGGGCGCAGGATCTTAAGAAGAGCGACCTCATTTCAGCGGCGGAATTTGATAAAACAGTGGTGGACTTGCACCAGGCGCAAGCAGTGGTGCGCATGCGGGAAGCATCGCTGCGGCGCTCAAACGTTGACCTCGAGCGCACCACGATTTACGCGCCGATTGATGGCGTGGTGATTTCTCGCGCGGTGGATGAAGGGCAAACCGTGGCCGCCAGCTTCAATGCGCCGACGCTGTTCGTGATTGCCAATGACCTCCGCCAGATGCGGATCGAAGCGTTGGTTTCTGAAGCGGACGTGGGCGGCATCGAAGAAGGGCAATCGGTCACGTTCACTGTTGATGCGTTCCCCAATCGCCAATTCCAGGGGCGTGTGTCGCAAGTTCGCTATGCGCCAATCACCAATCAGAACGTGGTTAACTACACTGCGATTGTTGAAGTGCGGAATGATGATTTGAAACTGCGCCCTGGGATGACTGCGTCCGCGTCGGTGATTACCGCGGAGAAGAAGAATGTTCTGCGGATACCGAATGCAGCGCTGCGCTTCCGTCCACCGGAGGATGCGACTGCAAAGAAAGCACCCGCAGCAACCAATGCCCCGGCGGGCGCACCGGCTGGTGATCGGCCACGAATGATGGCCTCAGACGGCGCTGGCGGCGGTGGCCCCGGGGGTGGCGGTGAGCGCCCGAATCGCGAAGAAATGCGGCGACGATTTGAGAGCATGTCGCCAGAAGAGCGCGAGGCGTTCCGCGCGCGGATGGGAGGCGGTCGCGGCGGCAGCGGCGGACCAGGTGGCGCGCGTTCCCAAGATGGCCCAGTTAACCGGACAATTTACATCATCGACCAGGTAGCAAGCGCCTCAGGGAAGATGGCTGTGAAGCCAGTGACAGTGAAGCTGGGCATCTCGGACGGCACAAACACGGAAGTGATTGAAGGGTTAAAAGAAGGGGATGTGGTGGCGGTGGGCCTAAATACCCCCCTGATGGCACAGACACCCGGCGCCCCGCAGGGAAGCAGCCCGTTCGGCAGCCCCTTTGGACGCGGGATGGGCGGCGGAGGCGGAGGTGGCGGGCGTCCTCCAGGACGGTAAGAGAATCCATTCGGCTTAGCCACAAAACGGATGGAACCTCTCATCAAGCTAGAGAACTTCGCCAAAACGTACCAGACGGGCGAAGTGGAAGTGCACGCGGTTCGCGGCGTCTCGTTCACCATTCATGCCGGCGAGTTCGTCGCCATTATGGGCGCGAGCGGGTCAGGCAAATCCACGATGATGAACACCATCGGGTGCCTGGATCGGCCTACTGGAGGGAAGTACTGGCTTGATGGGGTAGACATCGGCGAGCTGGATCGGAACGAGCTGGCGGCCTTGCGCAACGAAAAGATCGGGTTTGTTTTCCAAGGCTTCAACCTCCTCTCCCGCACGTCAGCGCTGGAGAATGTTGAGCTGCCTCTTTTGTATTCCCGCAACGGAATGAGCCGTGAGGAGCAGGAAGAGCGGGCGCTCGAATGTTTGTCGCTGGTGGGGCTGGCCCAAAGGGCGGATCATCATCCGAACCAACTCTCCGGTGGGCAACAACAGCGCGTGGCGATAGCGCGGGCGTTAGTGAACAAGCCGAAGCTTCTGCTGGCCGACGAGCCTACGGGCAACCTCGACACCCAAACGAGCATCGAAATCATGGGTGTCTTCCAGGAGTTGAATCGGCAGGGGATCACGATTGTGATGGTCACGCACGAACTGGATATCGCTCATTACACGAAGCGAATGATCATTATGCGCGATGGGCGTGTGCAACGAGACGAATTAATTCCAACACCGCTCTCCTCCCAGGAAGAGCTGGCCAAACTTCAGGCCGAGCAAACCGCTGTCCAACTTGTCCCATGATGATACTGGCCATTCTTCGCCTGTCGCTGCGCGCGTTGCGGCGGAACACCCTTCGCACACTGCTGACCATGCTGGGCATTATCATTGGCGTGGCGGCTGTCATTGCGATGGTCAGCATCGGCAACGGCGCCAAAGCGCAGGTGGAATCGCAAATTGCAGCGCTTGGGCAGAACGTGATTATGGTTCTCTCCGGGAATGTAAGCCGAGGTGGTTTCAGCATGGGTTTCGGCAGCGCGGGCACACTCACGCAAGGCGACTTTGATGCGATTCGCAAGGAGGTGCCGGGGGTGGTGGGAGCAAGCCCCGAAGTCCGCAGCGGCGCCCAAATCGCGGCAGGTGCGGCGAACATCAACACTCAGGTGATGGGAGTGGGTGAGGATTACGTGTCGGTGCGCTCGTGGATTCTGGCCAGTGGCGCGAACTTCACGGATCAGGACGTGCGCAGCGCGAACAAAGTGGCTTTGATTGGCAAAACAACGGCCACAACTTTGTTCGGAGACGCCGACCCTGTTGGCCAGGTTATTCGCATCCGGAGCGCGCCGTTCACGGTGGTCGGCGCGCTGGCGCCCAAAGGCATGGCGATGATGGGGAATGACCAGGATGACGTGATTCTGGTTCCCTACACGAGCGCGATGAAGCGACTGTCGGGAGCGACATCGTTTCGCTCCTTCGTCATCCAGGCGGAAAGCCCCGAAGCGATGCCGACCGTTCAGGCCGAGATCACTGATCTCCTGCGCCAGCGGCATCGGATCTTGGAAGGCCGGGATGATGACTTCCTTGTGCGCACTCAGCAGGAGATTTCGGAGGCGGCCACAGCCACTTCGCGGATTATGACCGTGCTGCTGGGATCGATTGCGGGCGTCTCGCTGCTGGTTGGCGGCATCGGCATCATGAACATCATGCTCGTAAGCGTCACCGAGCGCACACGTGAGATCGGTGTTCGGTTGGCGGTGGGGGCGCGGAGTTACGATATTCTGTTTCAATTCCTCACAGAAGCGGTGACTCTAAGCATCGTGGGCGGGTTGATCGGGATTGGACTTGGACTGGGAACATCCAAGCTAGTAACCCTCAAGTTTGGTTGGGCGACGCTTGTGTCCTCAACGAGCATCATGCTGGCGTTTATTTTCAGCGCAGCGATTGGTATTTTCTTCGGGTTTTATCCGGCGCGAAAAGCGGCTCACCTGGATCCGATTGAAGCGCTGCGCTACGAATAGCCCTCACTCGCGAACCGCGGAGCCTCGGGGTAGAGTTGGGGCGGATGGAAGGGCAACCGATCACGATTATCGGCGGCGGTTTAGCAGGGCTCACGCTGGCTCTTCTGCTTCGGAAGGCGGAAGTTCCCGTCACTGTGCTCGAAGCGGGCGCCTATCCTCGGCACCGGGTCTGCGGCGAATTCATCAGTGGGCCGGGACAGCCGATTCTTGAACAACTCGGACTATTGCCAACGCTGGAGAAAGCTGGTCTTCGACACGCCCAAAGTGTTTCGTTCCACACCACAGCTCACCGATGGACATCGCGCTTACGGCATCCTGGGTGGGTTGTTCCCAGGCATGCGCTTGATGCAGTCCTGGCAAACGCGGTGAAGAACGCAGGCGCAGAGCTGCGGACGCATGCGCGCGCGATGCTAAAAGATGCGGGACCGGGAGAGGTTCTCGCTTGTGGCCACGCGCGGGCTACTCTGTCTGAGGAGGGCGGCCTGGCCTGGCGGTATGTTGGTGTGAAAGTGCACGCGCGGAATCTGCCGCTCCGGGCTGACCTTGAGATGCATTGCGGCCCCCCAGGCTACTTCGGGCTGTGTGACTTGGGCGATGGGAGGGTGAACATTTGCGCGCTGCTGCGCAGCAGAACCACTTTCCCGAAGCTTGGCACGGGCTGGCGTGACATTCTCGAATCCATCGCCTCGAGCGACCTTGCTGGGCGCTTAAAGAACATGGTGGTGGATGAAGACTCATTTTGCGCCACAGCCGGAATGGATTATCGCGGGTCTGCAACTGTTCCCGGGGAGCTACGGATCGGTGACTCGCGTGAACTGATCGCGCCTGTGACTGGAAATGGGATGTCGTTAGCCATCGAATCCGCGTCGTGCGTAGCGCCGTTTGTGGCGGCATATGCTCGTGGAGAGCTGACTTGGAAGCGCGCCGTTGCTCGTGCCAACTCGGAGCTGCGAAGGCGGTTTCGGCGTCGCACTGCCGTTGCGAGGGCGCTTCAATCCATTCTTTTTTCGCATTCACCAATTCAACGGCAGCTTGTGCGCCTCGGCTCTCGCGAGCCGGTGTGGCGTTGGCTCATCCAGGCAACCCGCTCCTAGCATGCTACGCAAAGATCTTCTTCATATTCTGACGGGCAACCCAATGACTGTGGCAGCCCTGGCACGGCTCCTGGCTATGAAACCTGCGGAAGTTGCGGATGATCTGGAGCATCTATTTAAGAGTGTGCGGCACACAGAGCATGAAGCAGTGGTTGACCCAGCGGTGTGCAAGAAGTGCGGGTTCGCGTTTTCTCCTGAGACGTTGCGGAAGCCTTCGAAATGTCCGGAGTGCAAAGGTTCCTGGATCGCAGACCCGAAGATCAGCTTCCGCCTCGGGAACGGGAAGGACGAAAGAACTAGATAACTACGAAGCACACGAAGAGCACGAAGAGGAGAAGGGGAGCGATAGAAGCAGGTGGGCAAGATGCTCACGCAGCGCACTGCAAACTTGGCTATATTCCAATCGCGGAATCCTATTATTTTCACGGTTCCTGCCTCTTCGTCCCTCGTGGTCAACTCTCCGTCACGATTGTGGAACGGTTTGAATGATGCTCGAACGGCCAGCGCGTTGTCATGAGAATCCCTGATTAACCAAACAGGCGGCCCCTTCTACAAGGCGGTTGTCAATCGGGTAATCTCACGTTCGGGCGCTCAGCGCCCTTGGCCCGGAGCGCCGCAGCCAAGCAAGTGACAATTGGGAAGTGTGGCGCTCCCGGAGCTGGCCTGATGCTTCTTGGGAAGTGTTGGCCACTCTGTAGCGGGCTTTTGGAGGTACGAATGCCATCAACATCAGCTAGCAAGCGGGCGCAGACGGCCAAAGCTGGCGGTCGCAAGGCCACAGCAGCCAAATCGTCAAAGCGCAATAAAAACGCGTCCAAGCCAGCCACGGGCAGCCGCAAGACGGGAGCAGTGAAACTGCCTTCGTCTCGCCGGGGCGCCGCGCGCGAGGCGACACGCGCCGCACGCTCCCAGCGTCAAACCGCGACCCGCACGGGCCGCAAGACGCCCAAGCGCGCGACGGCTAACCGCTCTGGAACACGCGCGCGCAGCGGCAAGTAGGGCTGGCGTGCAAAACAAAGGGACGAGCCTCCGCGGCTCGTCCCTTGCTTTAATGATCTAAATGCCCAGTTGCGCGGCCGGGCGCGTGACTCACCGATTCACCACGGTTCCATTTGAATCGATCAACAGCTCGGTGTGAATGTCGTTCACTTTGTAGCCGACTTCGTAAAAGACCTTCCCGTCTTTCACGATCCGATCCACATCCTCGATGGGATTGCCTCCCGCGTGCGCACGTATCGCGCGCTTGATCGCAAACGGGAGCTGCCCGAACGGAACCTTGGAGCTGCCCGCTGCTCCCACAGTGGCCGCAGCGGCGGGACTCGTGGCTGTGGTCACACTCGTTGTGGCGATGACGGCGCTGCCGGTGGTGGCGGCAGGGGCTGAGCCGACGCCAATGTTCACCCGGTCCCGGCGTTGATCAGCCAGCACCTTTCCATCGCTGAGGAGTTGGATTTCGGTGTGCTTGTCCTGGTTCTTAAACCCAACCTGGTAAACGGTTTGGCCGTTCCATGTGCCAACATCGATATCCTCAATCCGCGCTTCTCCTGCCTCTGTGCGCATCGCGTTGGCGACGGCGCTTGGAACTTCACTGGGTTGAACCTTCTTCCCGTTGCTGAGTGGGACTAACTTCGCCACAGCGGTGGTCCGGTAACGTTCATCTACTGGCAAACCCTTGGCATCCACACGCATGTCGGTCGGTTTGCCGTTCTCCATCACCTGCGCGTGGTAGTACTCGGTGCTCGCGACGGTGACCTTGTTGATAGTTGGAACTCGCGTGCCACCGGAAAATGCGGTCAGAGCTGTGCGGACGGGTTCAGGAGCTTCCGCCCAGCTAATCTGCGTGGGTAGCGGAGCCGCGCCAGCAGTGGTGGCATTGGTCGGAACCACTGCGATGACGGCGCCGGGCACAGGCTGAGGATTCAAGAGCACACCTTCCTGCGAAACGAACAGTTCGCGGTGCTGGCCTTGCGCGTCCTTGAACGCTACCTGGTAGACCTGGCGGCCGGCCCATGTGCCCATGTCAACGTCTTCGACGGGGGAGGCGCCTGCCTGGGCTTTCACTGTTTGTTGGACGATGGATGGCAGGGATGTGAACGCGACCTTTGTCGCGGCTTGCAGCGTGATGTTCGTGGAACCTCCGGCGGTCGAAGCCACAGCAGCGGCGGTTGCGGTTGGCGCTGGGCTGATCAACGTCCCATCCTCGCCCACCACAATTTCGGTGTGCGTGCCAGCCCGTTTGAACGCTGCTTCGTAAACTGTCCGCCCATCGCGCACCTCGCGATCGAGATCCTCAATCTGCGCTGCGCCAGCCTGGGCGCGAATCGCTTGCTGCACGGAGGCAGGAGCCGCTGTTATGTCGATTTTTTCCGCCTGAGAGGTGGCGGTTGCCGCCAGCCCGGCTGCCGAACAAAGGATAACCCAACGTTTCTTCATAAAATTTTCTCCATCCTTTACATGGCAACATTCCGCAGCTATCTGTCGGCACCAATAGGGGCGCGCCCCTGAAAACAGATTGCAACATCCCCCTCAGGGTTTATGAAACTGGGCACACTTCTTCTGCTGACAATCCTCCCTGCTTTTATTGGCGCTGGCTGCCATGTGAACATTGGCTCGGAGCATCATCAATCGCGGCACTCACCCGCTGTTCGGAAGGGGAGCGAGCTTAATGAATACGAATTGCTTGGGTTAAGGGCTGATGCCTCATTCGAAACAGAGGTGGAGAAAGCCCTCGCTGCCGCCAAAGACCTTCGCATCAAGCCAGGATCCACGGTGATGCTCATCAAATCGGGCCGATCATTGCCGGATCAGAAGATGGTTCAGGCTCTCGAGGGCAATTACCAAGTTGTGACGTTTACGGGCATCCCGACGGAAGCCGGGTTCAAAGCGGAAGCAGAGACCCCCTTCTCGAAGGGCATTCGCCTGGCGGCCGCGCGCGCCGGTGCGGAGACGATCATTTGTTATTGGGAGAAGCTGGAGACCACCACGCAGGAACTTCCCACGAGCATTGTGAGTTGGGTTCCAGTTCTGGACCTCACCTTGCCGCACGAATCGCAAAGCCTGCGCCTGACCGCGAAACTCGCAGTGATCGACGTGCGCAGCGGGAACTGGGCTTTGTTCACCACCCAACCGCACGAGCGGAAGGGCCTTCGAACTGCGAGTGGCAAAGAACACAATGACCAGACCCACATAGAGGCGCTCCGCGGGACTGCCTACAATGCGGCTGCGGCGGAGATCCAACGGCGTTACTCAAAGTAATTTGCCGGGACCAGCCGGGTTAGGGAGCGCTTGGCGGCGGTGTCGTTGCGGGAGAATCTTCGCTGAACTCAGTCACTCGCACCCCTTTGCGAGTGCGGCATTCCTCGGCGCTTGTCCGAAGCTGCTCACGGACTTCGGCTGCGCGTGGGATTGCCTCCAATGTCAGCCGAGGGTTGGTGGGATCCATGGTGGTAATTTCGATGTGACCGCGCCCGGCCATGCGCAGGAAGAATGGCTCCACCAGAGTGATGTCGCGCACGCGGTACAATTCCATTTCATCCGTGCGCCTCGTCAGGATGCCGCAGCGGAGCCGCAGCCGCTCAGAGGTGAGTTCATAGACGATGCTGCGCGTCTTTATGACCACAGCAATGGCAATGATCAGTCCGACTGCGGAGAGGATCCAGTAAAGTGGTTGGGAGAAGTAAATCGCGAGGGATCCTCCTGCGATTAACAGCGCCGCAGCCCAGAAGAGGCTTCCGAACCTGGTCAGTAAAGATGGCGACCCCCTGAAGATGACCGTCTCCGTTCCCATGCAAATATGAATGACAGCAATCGGGCTGGTCGGCAACTCCCGCAGCTTTGCGGGACATCGGAGTTCCAGCCTCAGATTTTGTCTCGACGTTGATTGCGCGAAATCATTAGTTACTGCATGCCCCAAGTTCGCGACCACTCACCTGCTGGTCTTCGGAGCCGGCCATTCTGGGCCTTGTGCCTTACGTTTATTGTCGGGTGTCTTAGCTCGATTTCGTCTCCCGGCCAGGCGCTCACCAACATGCTCGCCTCTCCGGTGATCTCCAATAACGTGGTGCACTTTAATCTCCTGGCGCCCAATGCCCGGGAGGTGCGGCTTGCGGGCGATTGGATGCCCAGCGGGAAAACCGAACCGTTCACCCGAGGAACAAATGACGCATGGACCGTGGCCGTCGCTGGATTGGAGCCCGGAATTTACATCTACAACTTCACTGTCGATGGGTTGGCGATCGCCGATCCGGTCAACCCGGCAATGAAGCTCCGGGCGCGAACATCCGCGAGCTTGCTGGAAATCAAAAGCTCCAGCCCTGAGTTCTGGGAAGCGCGTGATGTGCCGCATGGAACTGTGAAAATCCGCCGGCATCGCGCAGCTTCGATGAATGGAGAATGGCGCGAGTTTTGGGTGTACACCCCTCCGGGCTACGAGCGCAGCCGAAAGCAATACCCGACGGTGTATCTGCTGCACGGGAGCAACGACACCCCCGCCGGGTGGACGCAGGTGGGGCGGGCAAACTTCACTCTCGACAACCTGATCGCTGAAGGCCGGGCGCGGGAAATGGTGGTGGTGATGCCGAATGGGCACGCCGTGCCATTTACGGCCAGTCGCGACGAGCAGCGCCGCAACACTGAAATGATGTCTGGTTACGTTATGAACGACCTAATGCCCTTTGTAGAAAAAGAGTATCGGGTTCGCAAGGACCGGCAGGCTCGCGCAATCGCGGGCTTCTCAATGGGGGGCGGCCACGCGCTGGAAATCGGCTTGGCCCATCTGGACAGATTCAGCGCGATTTGCGTTTTCAGCGCGGGTTTCCCGCGAGGTTTTGCCCAGCGGCACCGAGCGGTTCTGGAGAATGCTGAGGCGACGAATAAGCGGTTGAATCTGCTCTGGATCGGGTGCGGCCGTGAGGACTTCGCGCTGGAAGGCTCGCGGGAACTCCACCGGACGCTCGCCGCGCGCGGCATCGATCATTGGCACATCGAGACGGACGGAGCGCACACTTACAATGTGTGGCGACAATATTTTCGGGAGATCGCGCCCCTCCTCTTTGTGAAGCTGAAGTGAATCTACGGCAACCGCATCGCGTAGCTTTGGCCTTCAGCGGCGAGGAGGCGTTTGTTGAGTTCGGCGGCGCGGGCGGTGAGTTGCGCGACGCGGAGGAAATCGCCGGCACGCGAAGCAAGGAGCGATTCGCGACGAACTTGGTTCAACTCGCGCTTGAGATCATAGACGAGCAGTGGATTGACTTGGATGGCCATAGGTCAGTGGCAGTTTCATGGGTGATGGAGGGCAGCTCAGTGAAACCTTTGTAGGATCGTGCGTTTGCAAACGGTATCGGGAAAAAGCTGATTCCAGGCGCGCAGGTTCAATAAGGACGTCGTTGTGGCAAAGCAGGGCCAGCGTTTGCTTTGCTCGAGGGTGATCATCCGAGAGGAGAACATATGAGTTTGAACGACTTATCCGCACAATTGCGGTCGGCGCTATCCCGGTATGAGCTGACGGAGTCCTGGCCCGACGAAATGGGGCAAGGCCCGCTGGAGCCGAAGGTCGCGATCGCGGACCGGTATCTTTTGGAAGGCCCGAAGTCGCGCAGCGGCGAGTTCCGAACGCTCATCTCCGTGCTGGTCGATTTTCTCCGGGGGTTTCGCACGCTGCACTTTGTGGGGCCATGCGTGACGGTCTTTGGCTCGGCGAGAATACAACCCGGGGAGAAGTATTATGAACTCACGCGGGAGATGGGCGCAGCGCTGACTCGACTGGGATTCACCGTAATGACTGGGGGAGGACCAGGAATTATGGAAGCCGCCAATCGTGGGGCAAAGGAGGCGGGAGGACGTTCGGTGGGGTGCAACATTGAACTGCCGTTCGAGCAAAAACCGAATCCATATGTGGACCGGTGCGTGACGATGAAGCACTTTTTTGTGCGGAAAACCCTGCTGATCAAATACTCGTACGCTTTCGTCGTGATGCCGGGTGGTGCCGGCACGGTCGATGAGCTTTCGGAGGCGTTAACACTCATTCAGACCGGCAAAATCAAAAATTTCCCAATCATCCTGATGGGTCTGGAATATTGGCGAGAACTGCTGGCGATGCTGGAAAAAATGGCGAAGGTCGGCACTATCAGCCCCGCGGACCTGAAGCTGATTTACCCGACAGATTCGGTGCAGGACGCCATCGAATACATCAAGCAGAACAGCATCCTTGCCTTTCAATTAAAGCCTGCGATTCGGAAGCCATTCCCCTGGCTGGGCGAGCGCGGTTGAACGAGCTGCGAGGCAAACCGTCGTGAAACGACCTCCAAGAGAGATCCGGTCGATCAAGCCGGTCCCTCCGCTGCGAACCTGGATTTGAGGTTTTGCCTGGGGCGGTTTAATTTTGACGCTTAGCTTGAAGAGGACGAAAGGCAAAATTCTCGTGATCCGGGGTGGGGCCATTGGCGACTTCGTGCTCACGCTGCCGGCGTTCCGGGCGCTGAGGGAGCAATTTCCCGAAACCCACATTGAGGCGCTCGGTTATCCGCACATTGCGCAACTCGCTCTGGCAGGCGGGTTCGTAGACGAGGTCCGCTCGATAGAAGCTCGACCATTGGCCTCGTTCTTTGCGCGGCGAGGAAGATTGTCCGCGGAGATGGCGGAGTATTTCAGCTCCTTTTCGCTGATCATTTCCTACCTGTACGATCCTGATGGTATTTTTCAGGAGAACGTCCGGTCCGTGAGCAAAGCGCAATTTATCGTGGGGCAGCACCGCCCGGATGAAGAGCAGCCGCTGCACGCCGCCGAAGTGTTCCTGAAGCCGCTGGAGCGGCTGGCCATTTATGAAGCTGACTTTGAGCCTCGGATTGAGTTCGGCGGAGGCGCCAACGGGGGGAGGCAAGTCGTTGCGCTTCATCCTGGAAGCGGCAGTGAACGGAAGAATTGGCCCCTTCGAGACTGGGTTTCGTTGATTGAGCGGTTGCTTACCGAAACGCAGCACGAGCTGTTGATCGTCGGGGGTGAAGCGGACCGCGAACGACTTGCCACGTTAGCCTCGCAGTACACGGGCAATCGCGTTCGGATTCTGCAAGGAGCGCACCTCTCGGAATTGGCGCGCGAGCTGGGCCGGGCAAAACTGTTCATAGGGCACGACTCCGGAGTGACTCATATCGCGGCGGCAGTGGGAGCGCCGGTTGTGGCGCTTTGGGGGCCGAGCAATCCGGTGATTTGGAAGCCGCTGGGCGAGAAGGTTCGCGTCATCCAGACGCAAGGGAGCCTGGCGACGCTCAAACCGGAGGCGGTTTGGGAGCAGATCGCGCCTTTGTTGGCATAAAAAAAGAGCAGACCCAAAAGAGTCTGCTCGTGAAAGAGGACTGGAAATCAGGCTGCAGGAACAGCGGCGCCTTTGGCGGCGGCGTTCAAGCGAATGGACATCCGGGACTTCTTGCGGTCCGCAGTTCCGCGGTGGATCACGCCGGTTTTGGCGGCTTTGTCCAGGTGAGAGGCCAGTTGTTTGTAGGCCTTGCCGGCTTCATCTTTGTTGCCAGCCTTCACCAGCTCGAGGTAACGGCGTTCGGTCTTGCGCAAGCGGGATTTGACCGCGGTGTTCTGGGCGGCCTTGCGAGCGCTGCCGCGCATGCGTCGTTCTGCTGACTTGGTATTGGGCATACTTCTCTAAATAAAAGAGGGGTTAAAGTAGCGAACAGACTTGCTTTGTCAACGACCACTTCTGGCTAATTCGTCCCGGCGGCCGTCCGCGTAAGCGGTGAACACGGCGAGGATTTGGTCTCGAACCTTGCGAAAAACCTCCATCTGCTCCGCTTCGGCGCCTTTAGCGTGGGCAGGATCTTCGAAGGGCCAGTGGTGACGATTGAGTTGGCCGGGGAAAATCGGGCAGGCCTGGTCCGCGTTGCCGCAGACGGTGATGACCGTTTCGACATCCTGGTTCAGGAACTCGTCCATGTGTTTGGAGCGGTGGGATGAGATATCGATGCCGATCTCCGCAAGGGCGCGGATGCTCAGCGGGTGGATGTACCCCGCAGGCTTGGACCCGGCGCTCTGGACATTAAGGATATCGCCCGCCGCGCGGCGAAGGATTCCCTCCGCCAAGTGGCTGCGGCAGGAGTTGCCGGTGCAAAGAATGAGGACAGTCGGCTTATTCATTTACGAGTTCCAGACGCGTTTGAGGTCTTCGGCGAGAGCGCTTGGAGCCGAGGGAGGGGCATCGAGGTCGGGCCGGACTGCTTTATAGAGGTAAACGGCTGCCCAGGCTCCAACAGGCGGTGCGAAGAGGTAAATCCAGAGCGCACGCAAATCCAAAGCCGCCAAGGCAGGGCCGAGCGAACGGGCGGGGTTCATGCTGGCGCCGGTGAGCGGGCCAGCCATCAAGGCCTCCAGCGCGATCACCGAACCAATGACGATCCCGGCTGTGATGCCTTTCTCTTTAGCGCCCGAAGAGACATTAAGAATCACAAACATGAGGAAGCAGGTGAGGAGGGCTTCCATTAGAAACGCGCTGCCAGACGTAAGCCAGGGGAGTGTCATTCCGAAACTTGCCCCGGGCCCTAGGATAAAGCGGAGAGCAAACGCCCCAGTGATTGCGCCGATAGATTGAGCGGTGATGTAGGGCATCACCTCAGACTTGGGGAATCGGCCGGCCGCAGCGAAGCCGAGGGTCACAGCGGGGTTGATATGCGCCCCAGAGACGTCGCCAATGGTGTAGATGACCACCAGGACGATCAGGCCGAACACGAGAGCGACACCGACATGGGAGATCGAATCGGACCGGATGGCGTTTACGGCTGCGGCTCCAGCGCCGGCGAAAACCAGCGCGAAAGCGCCGAGGGCCTCGGCAATATACTTGTTGATGGGCTGAGCCAAGCTGCACAATGAAAGAAGATGGAAACATATCCGTCAAGGCAGATATGAATATAAAGCAGTATGCGGCGCTTTTTAGCGCGCTTGCCGACGAGACCAGGCTGCGTTTGCTCGCTTTGATGCGGCGTGAGGAGGTTTGTGTCTGTTTCCTGCAGGAGGCGCTCGAGGTCAGCCAACCGAAGATTTCCCGGCACCTGGCCCATCTGCGGGCGGGGGGGTTGGCCGCCACGCGCAGGGAGGGGAAGTGGAT
Source organism: Candidatus Methylomirabilota bacterium (assembly GCA_035627835.1). GTDB lineage: Bacteria > Verrucomicrobiota > Verrucomicrobiia > Limisphaerales > SXQI01 > DASPKX01. The sequence continues at coordinate 10,100 of DASPKX010000033.1, read as the reverse complement.
TCATTACCGCCTGGCGCGGCTCGGAAAGGAACAGTCGGCCGTTCTCTCTGCTGCTCTGGATCAGATTGCAAAAACGCCGATGGCGCGAGAGGACGCCAAGCGGCTTCGCGAGGCCCAACGCCGTTCAAGAAACGGTGAGCCACAGTCTAACACGATTAGTTGCTGCGAGGCTGAGGAGCGGCACGCCTAAGCGTCAACGGCGGCACCCAGCGGGTGTTATAGCGCTCCATCCATTCGCGCGAGAGATGAGCCGGGTATTCAGAGGAGCCATACTGCTGATCGTTGATGCCGTGGAATGGCATCGGCTCCACCCGAAAACCTTGTGCGACGTGGAAATCCGCGTCCTTGTCCCAGCCGTCCGTGAAGAGGAAGAAATCACGAACGTGGCCAGGAGGCTTTGGAGGGAGCGAGCTTGCCGGGAATGTTAGGGTGAGTTCGTCACCACCGTTCAAGAGAACGAGCGCGTCATCAGTTTTGGCGACCAACTCATCCACCGGCCCGTAACGGGTGCACCAGCCGGAGGGGGTGATCCGCCAAGGGGGCTGTTGAACGACTTGATCATAGATCGGGGTGAGCGGCTGCGACCACGGGAGGTCCGCAAACACGCTGTAGCCGCGCCAATGGAGATGCGTCGTTTTCGGGGTGAGATGGGTAATCACGGTTGTAGCGGCCGCCACTTTCTCGACGAGCGCGATTTTGTCCCAATGAATTTCGAATGAGGCGGTGAGTCGCAGCCGCTGTGTTTGCGGCGGGAGTTTCCCGGCCAGATCGACGAACACGCGCTTTGTCTTGCCAGAAGGAGCCCCGACAACCACATCCACGGGGGTCCACACGCCGCCGGGAACCTCGGCTTCCAGCGTGGGGAATGGGAATGGGAGGGACGCGTCGCGGGATGAACTCATGTTGGCCATGCCGCCGCCGAAACGGAGCCACCCAGTCATTGCCAGAGCGATCGGCCGATTTGTGTTAATCTCCCCGAAGTCGAGGATGACGCCGTGCCGCTCCGCCCAGCCCCTGTATTGAGGCAGCAGCAAGCGGGCGGGCGAAACCATGGTCTGGTCCACGTGCCGCAAGGCCTCGGTGACATCGGCGCCTTCCAGCGTTAACGCTTTGCGCACTGCTTGCTCATTCGTGACGGTGACGATTGTGCCGGGCGGGTACGGCTTTCGTGGCAAGAGTTTGTCCGTGGGATAAACATCTGTGCCCGGCAGGTGATCCACCACCACCAGCTTGGCTTCATCGAGGTAAAGAACCTCACGCAGCTCTTCTGTGATCTGAATGACGTAATCACCGTCACGAGGTTTGACGTTGGATTCGTTGCCAATCCAAACGTATTCATCAGTGTCCGCGTCGATGTAAACGCCTTCCGCGATCGGGAGGCCCAGCGGAGCAGAGCCCAGAATGTCGCTGACGAACCGATACTTCTCGCCATCCCACACATAGACATACGGGCATGAGCCGGTGGGCAGAACCTGCTCCGCAACCATAAGGTTCGTGCAGGAGACCTGCACATCAACAATCGGCTGGGATAAGTCAAACCAACGCAGCGTCAGTGAATCGAGTTTGCTGCGGCGCCCGATCCCAATCTCAACCGGCAACTCGTGAACCGTGCGGATGGCGCGCCAACTTCCGGCCACTGCTTCGATGCGGATGCCGAGGCCGCTCGCGTTGGATCGATTGCCCCAGAGCCAAAGCTTCAGTTGCTGATTTGCGCTGCCGCCCTCGTTGCGCAGAAACTGCGGCGCGCCCTGAGCGCTCCACAGAACCAGGTCCGTATCGCAATCACCGTCAAAATCTGCTTTGGCAATTCCGTCGTAGTTGCGCAATTCCGTGAGCTTTAACGCGCTGGTTGTTTCTTCAAAGCCCTTTGCGCCGCGGTTGCGCCAAGCTTGCACTTGCGCGCCTGCGAGGAAGATGTCGAGCCAGCCGTCATTATCGTAGTCGAGCAGTTCGATGTGCTTGCCGCCTGTGGCAGCGGTCAAGGTTTCGACTTTGTCGATGCCAGTGTAGTGGATGCGCAGGCCTGCGGGTGTGAGCAGGATGGCGTCCAGGCGAAAATCATTGTTCAGGTCGCCGATGGCCAGGGCCGTCGCCGTCGGCCACAGCGCGCTGTAATTGGTGCTCACAAAGCCGCCGCCGCGCACTTTGGCGAACGAGAGCGGAGGAGCGTCCTTCTGCACGATGAATAAATCGGCCATGTCATCATTGTTCCAATCGTCCAGCACGATATGGGTCGCTGTGCGGATGGCGGGAATGCCCGATGTGGCCGTTGTCTCGCGATACATCATCTGGGCGAGATTTCGGAAGACACGCACCTCGTTGGTTTGGGCAGTGACAGCAAGGAGGTCGAGTTTGCCGGTGAAATCGAGGTCGAGCAGAGCGCCATCTGTGGTGGCGAGACCTTGAAGCCGCGTGAAGGGCGTCGCCTCCGTAACGAAGACGTTGGTGGCGAAACGGAAAACTTGCAGCCCCTGGGCGCTGAGGGCGACAACATCCTCGTTGCGATCATTTTGCAGATCGCCCACCAGCAGCTTGTGGAAGGTGGCGCCTTCCTGAGCGGGAGCTGGCTCGCCGTGTGGGTTAAAGACGCCGTTGCTGTTCCAAAGGAGCTGAAACCCTTGACCGCGCAGCTGGATGAAAATGTCGTTGGCTCCGCGGTGATTGACATCAATGACCGCCGGCGGCCCCACGAGGTTGGTGGCGAGGGCGCCGAACACCTGGGTCGTGGCATTCGTGAACGCCACAGGAATCCCTTGCTCGGCCGGTTGCTCGAGAACGAAAGGGGCGCGGGCCAGCGTGTGAACGGAGCGTTCGAGAACTTCTGACGTTGGCGGCGGCCCTTTAAGTTCGCGAATGATCGCTTGATGGTTTTCCAGGGCCGCCTGGGCCTCGTCAGCGCGGTTGGCGCGAATGTAAGCCTGGCTAAGATTGTAATGTGCGGCCGGGTGGTTGGTTTCGATGCTGATGACCGTTTCGAACTGGGTGATCGCGTCTTCCCATTGCCGCAGTTGCATATGGGCAAGGCCAAGCTGGTAAAGGGGGGCGGCAACCCCAAGGTCCAACGCGCTGGAGGTCTGCAAGCTTTTGACTGCTTCCTGAGCTTGCCCCTGGCGCAGTTGAGCGATGCCGATGATGTAGTGCCCCGCGGCGTTATTCACATCCAGGGCGACGACCTCCTGCGCATGACGAATCGCCGCCTCCACCTGACCCACCGCAAGCGAGGCGTTCGCCACATTGAGGTGGGCGTCGATGCTGGTTGGCTCCAGCTTCAAGGCTTCCTGGAAAAGCGGCAGCGCGCGGGTGAAATCCCCTTTGTCGTAGTAATTCTTGCCGGTTTGCATGGCCTCGATGTAGCGGCTGCCCGCTTCCGAGGTTTTGACCGGATCGGCTCCCGGGCCAGTGGAGCGCCTGCAGCCGTCGCAGCCACTGAGGAGCGTGAGCAGAAAGGCCATCAAGACAAGATGGAGGGAGCGGTTCAATTGGCGCATAAAACCACGGAAGCATAGTGCGCCCGGAGGCGCGTAGCGAGCAGAAGGATGGTAAAGCCGAAGCATAGAAAGTTAGCCTGACCTAAATTTGCTTGTTGACACTATTCGTTGCCGAGCGTAGTCGTTAAACGCGAACCGTGAAAAGGTCACGACTTATGATGAAGAAATGGGCTTGGACTTGGGCAGGGTTGATGGCGCTAGCTATCACAGTCGGGAGCAACGCTGCGGAGCGCAAGCTGCGCGTCACCGCAACCACATCCATGGTCGCTGATCTGGCCCGGCAGGTCGGTGGTGACCGGGTGCAAGTGGAAGCGCTCATGGGACCGGGGGTGGATCCGCACTTGTATAAGGCGACCGCCACAGACATTAGCAAGCTCCAGCGCGCGCAGGTGATTCTTTATTCGGGGCTGCTGCTCGAGGGAAAGATGGATGATTTGTTCGCTAAAATGCGCGGCGCCAAAAAGAAGGTTTATGCCGTCACCCAGGATTTGCCCAAAGACAAGTTGCTGATGCCCGCGGACGGCTCTGGGCATCCTGATCCGCACGTGTGGTTCGATGTGCAGCTCTGGAGCCAGTGCGTTCCGACGGTGGTGCGCGCATTGAGTGAAGCGGACCCGGGCGGCAAGCAGGTTTATGAGCAAAGCGGGAAGATCACGCAGGACAAACTCGCCAAGCTGCATCATTGGGCGATCTCACGCACGGGTGAGCTTCCCAAAGAAAACAAAATACTTATCACGAGCCATGATGCTTTCAGCTACTTCGGACAGGCTTACGGGTTCGAAGTGGTTGGATTGCAGGGCATCTCCACCGTCACAGAAGCGGGGCTGGCGGACGTTGCCAAGTTGGGGGACTTCATCAAGGCGCGGAAAGTGAAAGCTATCTTCGTGGAATCGAGCGTCGCCCCCACCGCTATCAAAAGGATCAGCGCGGACACGGGCGTGAAGATTGGTGGAGAGCTGTTCTCCGATGCCATGGGCACCCCGGGGCAGATGGAGGATGGCTACGATGTTGGCACTTATGAAGGGATGATTCGGCACAACATCAACACGGTGGTTAACGCCCTGAAATGATAATCCGATTGTGGAGCGTGGGTGTTGTTGCCGCGTTAAGTGCCACAACTGCGTTGGCGGACTCTGCCGAAGTTGTGGCCGCACAGATAGCGGCGCGGGAAACCGGAACTGAGCGAGACCACCTGACAGGTGATTGGGGCGGTGTGCGGACAGATCTCGTTGAAAAGGGAATCCACTTCAGCGCGGCTTACGTTGGCGAGACACTGGCCAATGTTGAAGGGGGAGTGAAGCGGGGAGCGATCTATGAAGGTCTATTCGAAATGTCCCTCACCCTGGATTTCGAGCGGCTGGGTTGGCTGAAAGACACTTCATTCCATGTCTCCAGCATCTACCCGCATGGCTCCAGCCTGACGGACGGTTACGTGGGGGACCTGCTGCGGCTAAGCAACATTGATGCGTATGACTCAATACGCTTGTATGAACTCTGGGTGGAGCGCCGTTTTTTAAGTGACCGCCTTTTTGTTCGTGCGGGCCAGGTCGCGGCCGATGAAGAATTCGCCACGCAGGAGCAAGGCTCCCTGTTCCTGAACAGCGCCCACGGCTGGCCGGCGTTTATCTCCGCGAACGTTATCAATGGTGGTCCCGGCTTCTTTGTGCCTGGTCCCGGGGCGCGCGTGGAAGTGGCGGTTAACGATACCTTAAGTTTGCGCGCGGGAGTGTTCGATGGGGACACATTCGACCACGCGGGCGGCAATCCTCGCAGGAACCGCGCAGGGACACGTGTGCATTTTAGTTCGAGGCAGGGACTGCTGATGTTGCAGGAATTGAGCTGGAAACCTGGTGGGGGCGAGGATTGGACGTCTGGCAGCTACAAGCTGGGTGGATGGGTGCACACGGGTGACTTCAATGATTTGCACGATGATATTTCGGGCAACGCCGCTGTCGTGACAGGTCTTTCGACGAAAAGTCACGAAGGCAACTTTGGAGTATATGCGGGGGCGGAGCGGTTGGTCTGGGCGGAGGAGAAGGATGCTGACCAAGGCTTGGGGTTATTCGTGCGCGGTGGGTGGTCCCACCCAGACCGGAGCTACCTGGACCTGGTGGCAAATGGAGGGCTAACCTGGACCGGCCCCTTCGCGGGCCGTGATGAAGACCGTGTGGGTCTTGGGCTTATTTATGGTCGCGTGAGTGATGCGGTGCGCCGCAGCGAGCGCGCGGACCGCGATCTCAATGGAAGCGCGGTCACCGTGTCCGATTATGAAGCGGCTGTGGAACTGACATGGGAAGCCGTGCTGAACAAATGGTGGACCATTCAACCGGATGTCCAATGGATCATTCATCCCGGTGGATCCACTGCGGTGGATAACGCGCTTGTGGTCGGCGTCCGAACAACGATTGTATTCTGATATGGTGGAGAGCCGCATAACAAAGTTGCCTAGCCAGGCGCCGCCGCTGGAGATTCATGATCTAACCGTCGCGTATCACAAGAAACCGGTGCTTTGGGGGATCGATTTGGTTGTGCCACCCGGAAAGTTGATTGGAATTATCGGCCCGAACGGGGCCGGCAAATCCACCTTGATCAAGGCTGCTTTGGGGCTGATCCCAGGATCGAGCGGATGGGTGAAAATTTTCGGGGAGAGCGGCAGGAAAGGGTTGAAACGGGTCGGGTACGTGCCTCAACGCGAGTCCGTGGACTGGGACTTCCCGGTGAACGTGATGGATGTCGTGCTGATGGGGCGGTACGGCCGCTTGCGGCTGATGCAGCGACCGAACGCGCATGACCGTGAAGTTGCGAAACGGGCGTTGGAAATGGTCCACATGCTGCCCTTTGCGAACCGCCAGATCGCTAACCTTTCCGGCGGCCAGCAGCAGAGGGTCTTCCTGGCGCGTGCTCTCGCGCAGGAAAGTGATTTGTATTTCATGGACGAACCGTTCGCCGGGGTTGATGCCGCGACGGAATCCGCCATCGTGGGGATTTTGCAGGAGCTGAAGCAGAAGGGAAAAACCATCATGGTGGTGCATCATGATTTGCCCACGGCCCGCAATTACTTCGACATGCTGCTGCTGCTGAACATGCGGGTGGTCGCGTTTGGGCCGACGGAGGAAGTCTTCACCTATGAGCTGCTGCAGCAGACTTACGGGGGGCGGCTAACGATACTTGCGGAGGTGGCGGAAGCCGTTCGGCAACGCGGCGCATGAGGCTTTTGGCTCCAGCTCGTTGGTCCATGGTTCTTGGGCTCTGCCTGTTCGCCGCCTTTGGGGTGGTCGATGCTCACGCGGCCAGGATCGGGGATTTATCCGAGACGCGCATCTGGGAGCAGGCGATTCGGTTCTTCTCGCTGCGCGATCCCGCAGTGCGTTACGCGGCGCTCGGAGCCATTCTGCTCGGAACCTCTTGTGGTTTGCTCGGCAGCTTCATTGTCGTCCGCAAAATGGCTCTGGTTGGAGACACGCTCTCACACGCGGTGCTGCCGGGGGTCGCTGTCGGATTCCTTTGGAACATGAGCAAGGATCCCATCGCCATCTTCATTGGCGCGGTCGCAGCGGGGCTGCTTGGCGTGCTCTTTGTGAATTGGATCCAACAAACCACGCGGCTCAAAGAGGACACAGCGTTGGGCCTTGCGCTGGCCGGATTCTTTGCCGTTGGGATTTGTTTGGTGACGATGATGCAGCGGCTGCCGACCGGCAGCAAAAGCGGCATCGACAAATTTCTATTTGGGCAGGCCGCTGCGCTGGGAGCTGCAGATGTGAAGCTGATGGCGGTCGTGACGCTGCTGTCAGTGGCAACGATCTTCCTGTTTTATAAAGAGTTCCTGGTTGCCAGCTTTGATCCTGGCTTTGCAAAGGCCTCGGGCCACTCAGTTAAGGTCGCGCATTATACCCTGATGTGGCTGCTGGCCTTCTCGATTGTCATCTCGTTGCAGGCAGTGGGGGTGGTGCTGGTCTCCGCGATGCTCATTACACCAGCGGCTGCGGCTTATTTGCTGACGGACCGCATGCATCGGATGGTTCTGTATTCCATGGCCTTCGGCATTGCATCCGGATTGGTGGGCGCTTTCATTTCGTTTCTCCGCCCGAATCTGCCAACTGGACCTTTTATGGTGTTGGCCGCGAGCTTGATCTTCGCGGTCGCCTTTGTGGCGGCGCCGAGGCACGGCATCGTGGTGCGTTGGTGGCGGCAACGCTCTCAATCCCGGCGTGTGCAGCGCGAGAACACGCTCAAATCGATTTATCATGTGCTGGAGGGAAGATCTTTCCAGCAGGAAGGCGTCACCGTTGAGGAGCTTGCGGCGCGGCGCCGTGAAACGGTTGAGGAGATTCGCCAGCAAGCCGCTGATCTCCGCGCGCATGAATTGGCCACCTTCGACAAGCATGATGGTGTGATTTATCTGACGCCGGAAGGTTGGCAGCGGGCGGCGGCCATCGTGCGGAATCATCGCCTTTGGGAGTTGTATCTGACCAATGCCGCCCAAATCGCGCCCGATCACGTGCACGAAGACGCGGAGAAGATTGAGCATGTGCTCGGCGAAGAAGTTGTCCGACAACTCGAGAGGAAGCTCGCCTTCGCGAAGGAGGACCCCCACGGGCGGCTCATTCCGGATGTGGCCACCATTCAGCGCGGGAGCGGCCCGCGACGCGAGGCTCCCAGCGGATACCGGAGGAGCGAATGAACGAGTTAATCCCGCAGTTCAATTGGCACGATGTCGTGGTCAGCCCCTGGACGGACGGCTTCTCCTCCACCATTTGGATTGTGCTGATGGGGGCGATGGTGGCGACCGCTTGCGGGCTGGTGGGCAATTACTTGATCTTGCGGAGAATGGCTTTGGTCGGCGATGCCATCAGCCACAGCGTCTTGCCTGGGCTGGCCATCGCCTTCCTGCTGACTGGATCCCGCGGCTCAGGGGTGATGTTCTTTGGCGCGCTTTTGGCGGGGGTTGCGACGACTTTGTTGATCGAGCTAATCCACAAAAAGTCGCGGGTGAAACAGGACGCAGCCATCGGGATCGCTTTCACCAGCTTGTTTGCCATCGGAGTGATTCTCATCTCGGTTTACGCCGCCAGCGGCAAAGTGGACCTCGACCAGGAATGTGTCCTCTATGGAGAGATTGGGCTGGTGTGGCTGGAGGAGCAGACGGTGATAGCAGGGGCAACAATTGGGCCGGAGTCGGTCGTGCGAATGACAGCGATTGCGCTCATCACGGTGGTGTTGGTTGTTCTCTTTTATAAAGAATTGCTGGTCAGCTCATTTGATCCTGGGCTCGCCTCATCGCTGGGCATTAACGCTGGGCTGGTTCACTACGCATTGATGTCCTGGCTTTCTGTGGTGGTGGTGAGCGCGTTCGAATCCGTGGGCGCCATTCTTGTGATCGCGATGCTGATACTCCCCGGGGCCACCGCCTCGTTGCTTACGTACCGTTTGCCCAGGGTCATGGCTCTGACTGTGCTCCACGGCGTCATCAGCTCGGTGGGTGGGCTGCACCTCGCGTTGTGGCTTGGCTGCTCGACAGCAGGGGCGATGGTGGTGGTTGGGTCGGGGTTGTTCATTTGTGCGTGGATCTTTAGCCCATCGCAAGGCTTGCTCCGCCGTTGGCTCGTGAAAGTGGAGGACGCGCCGCTGGATCCCACCATTTCGACGAAACCGATGAAGGAAGCGCACCTTTAGCTGGGCGAAGTTCCCGCAAGTTCGGCAAGCGTGTGCTGTCGAATCGGGGTCGTTGCTCCTGGCTGCCCCGCCACAATGCCTCCGAGACGATTGCCAAAAGCCAGCGCTTCATGAAGAGCGGCTCCTGCCAGAATTCTGCTAATAAACCCTGCTGTGAAAGCGTCACCGGCGCCGCAAGTGTCGACCACTTGGACGGGTTGCGAGGGAGCCTCAACCAGCTCCTTAGTCGCCGAAGCGGCGAGGGCGCCTTTTGCTCCCTGCGTGACGACGCAGTAATCGAGACCCCACCGCTCTTGCAGCGCGCGGGCGATCTCGCTGATGGACCCGCAGCCAAGTTCGAAGAGGTGGTTGAGATATCGGGCCTCGTCATCGTTCAGCTTCAGGATATCAGCCGCTTCTAAGGAGCTGCGGATGGTTTCTGGAGTGAAGCAATCCTTGCGCAGGTTCAGGTCGCAAACTTTGAGCGCGTCTGGGGCGCTTTGGAGCAGCGCGAGCAACGACGCCCTGCTTGCCGGAGCGCGTTGAACGAGCGTCCCAAAGCAGATGCACCGTGCGGACGGCGCGAGCGCCCGCAACTCAGGGGAGAATTCGATGTAGTCGTAAGCGACATCTGGCAGGATCGTGAAATCGGGAGCGCCGTCTGTATCAAGGAGAATGGGCACGGCGCCGGTCGGCTTAACAGGATCCTGCTGGATGAAGGCTGTCGAAAGGTTCGACGCGCTGACAAGATCAAGGGCCCGTCGGCCAAGCTCGTCCTGGCCAACCCTGCTGACGAGAAAGGTTTGCTCACCAAGAGAATTCAACCGATAGGCAAAGTTCGCCGGCGCCCCCCCGAGCACCGCGCCGGACGGAAGCAGATCCCACAAAAGCTCACCAAAGCTGATGACCATGGCTCTTGTGGTAGCGCCGTTAGCGTCCTTTGGATAGGGCGACGCAAAA
>DASPKX010000032.1:0-27826 GCA_035627835.1 Candidatus Methylomirabilota bacterium | reverse complement strand
GGCTGATATGAAAACCAGCAGGCCCATTGGTGCCTTCCCGGTGCGCGTAATTGCTGAGGAAAGTGACCACATCTCCATTCGCGCTCAGGATCGGATTGAACACCCGCGCCACGTTGGCGGCCACACCCGTGTTGGTCCATGTAGTCAAGACGATCGGCTCGGCCCCGATCTTGTGCACAAGCAAACGATTCGTGGCCACATACGCCAGCGTCTCACTCCCGTCCTGTGGGTTGCGGATGCACGCAATCCGCAGAGTTTCCGATGCATCAACGTCGCCAACACGGCGCGCTATTCCCGTGTCCCTCTCCCACAACAAGATCTGCGGCTTCTTCGTGGTGGTCTGGGCGCGGAAATAGATTCGTGCCCCATCTTCGGAGACGACGGCCGAGTCGGTTGTCAGCGTCTCGGTCGGGCTGCTGCCCAAAACAGCCCGCGCATTTGTGCTCACCAAATATGTTTTTTTATCCACCAGATCGCGCGCATAAATTTCCGCGCTAAAGGTGGATTGGCCCGTGAACATGTTCGTTCCGCTCCCGGAGAACGCCACCATCCGGCCATTGGCGCTCAGCGCGACGCCGTTGATGCTCGTGGGCAAGCCCTTGATCGGGACGGTGACGCGCTCCAATTGCTTGGTCGCGGTGTGATACGCATAGATGTCTGGCGCGGTGTTGTTATCTCCAGCGACCAAGCCAGAGGCATCCGAATTGAACACAATGACAGCCCCGTCCCGCGAAATCCGCGATTCCCTGGAGTTGCCACGGGCCGTTTTCCCGTCCGTCCCTTTGCTCACCAGCATCGTGGCTCCGTCGACCCGGTCGCGCAGGAACACATCGAGAGTGGGAAAGTTCATCGCTTCAACCCCCGTGATATTCGTGGCAGTCGTCTCGAAAACAATGAACCGTCCATCATCGCTCATGAAGGCCTGCTCAATGCTCGAATTGGCCCCGCCAGTTCCCGAGCTGCTCGTGCTGATCAACTCCACATCCCCCGTCAGACGATCTTGAAGGTACAGGTCGAGATGCTTTCCACTCGTGCGATTCGTGGTCAGGGTGGGATCCGCGCTGGTGAACAGCACGAAACGACCGTCCGGGGAGATTTGCATCCCGAAAGTCGGCCCCGCCGCGGCTGGCGCAAGAGCGGGAGGTGGCGAGATCAGGACTGGGTCAGCAGCCGAAAGGGCGAAAACGCAACCGATGGTTGCCAAAAAGCAGCCGAAACGCGGGACGAGTCTCATATGCCGGTTGCCGAAAGATATGATAACGGCAAAAATAAGCCAGCCCGCTTCCTCCGCCTTTCGTTGACTTGGGGTTCTTCAGAAATATACTTGGTGATATGCCGGTCAGCGCCCGCGAGAACGCTAAAGAAAAGTTCATGGCTTTTCTCGCTCACAAAAACCTCCGCATCACCGCCCAACGCGAGACGATCGTGGATGTTGTCTTTGGCACTGAGAAGCATTTCACTGCCGAGGAACTGCTCGATTGGTCGCGCCAACGCGACCAGACGATCTCCCGCGCCACCGTTTACCGCACCTTGCCCCTCCTCACCGAGAGCGGCCTCGTGCGTGAAATGGATTTCGGGAAGGATTTCAAATACTACGATCCAAATTATTGCGATCACCCGAATCACAACCACATCATCTGCAACGACTGCGAGAAGATCGTGGAATTCGAAAGCGATAAGATCGAGCAGATCGAAAACGAGATCACCAACAAGCTCGGCTTTTCCATCAAGACCCAGCGCCTGCAAATCACCGCTTCCTGCGACGAGCTTAAAAAACTCGGCGCCTGCAAAAAGCGGACCTGCTAATGGCTGCCAACGGGAGCACGCGGCCCACAAGGCTGCGCAGGGGGTTTCTCATATTCTTCGGCATCGTCTTTGCCGTGGAGCTTGCGACTGGCATCGGCCTCTGGCGCGTTCACGAACTACGGGAAGACGGCATCGAGCCGCCCCAATGGAACGGCATGGTTCGTGCCTTGCACGGTGCGCTGACCCCCGTTTTAGCCGCGCAATTCGGCTATCTTTGCGCCCTGCATATCCCTGGCGGTTGGAGGATGAAGGCCAACCGGCTTTCGGGGGCTCTGATGGTGCTCGGATTCGTGCTGCTGTTCGTCACGGCCATTGGCCTTTACTACTCCAATGCCCAGCACCTGCACGCCAGCATACATATCACCACCGGCTTCCTGCTCCCATTTGTCTTGGGGTGGCATATCATAGCGGGTCAGAAGTGGGCAAAATAAGCGTTGCGCGTGAGACTCGGTCTCAATATCTCTATTGAACCTGAGACTCAGTCTCACCATTAAAACCTAATGAAACATCTTGTTCTCTCATCTCTGGCAGCTAGCGCTTTAGCGCTCGGAGCGTCTGGGCAGGACCAGGCCGCCCAATTGGCCGAGCTGCAGAAAACCGTCAAAAAGCTCCAGGAAGAGCTGGAGACGATTAAAGAAGGCCCTAAAGTCGATCCCGAAACCAAGAGCCTGATGGGCGATTCGCTCTTCAAAAGCGGCGGCTTGAAGTTCGGCTTTTACGGCGAGGCCAAGTACCGCTTCCCGCAAGCAGGGGCGAACACGTTCGACCCGCACCGGTTCGTGCTCACCCCAAGCTACCAGATCAACGACTGGCTGGTGTTCAACTCCGAGCTGGAACTCGAGCATGGCGCCATGGACGAAGTCGCCGGCCTCACCGGCCGCAGCCGTTTTGATGGGGAACTCGAGCTGGAGCAGTTCTATGTGGACATTCTGCTGAACGAGCATTTCAACATCCGCTCACTCGGCATCGACCTCGTTCCCGTTGGCCGCATCAACAAGTTCCATGAGCCCACGGTGTTCTACTCCACGGAGCGCCCGGAGCTGTATCGCGAGATCATCCCGAGCACCTGGTTTGAGCCAAGCATGGGCGTCTGGGGCTCCATCGTTGAAGGCCTCAATTACCAACTGATGGTCTCAACAGGCCTGGAAGATTACTCCGGCAGCGATCCGACAGCCCCTGGCGTGACCGCTCGCGGCGGCATGCGCGGCGCGCGCCCACGCATTCGCGCGTCAGACGAGAACAACCTGGCTTACTCCGGCCGCCTTTCCTACAACGGTTTGCCAGGGTTGGATGCGAGCACATCCTTCTACTACACCACCACGCGCGGCCTGAACAACAGCCGATCGGACCTGGCGCTGTTCGACATTGAAGCCATTTACAAGGTGGCAAACACCGGCCTCGAGCTTCGAGGCGATTTCGCCTACTGGCACATCGGCGATCCGCAGAACCTGCTCGTCAACAACAACGCCGCTCTCAACGACGATGTGGGCGACCAAATGTATGGCTGGTACACCGAGGCCGCTTACCATTTCTGGCCGGAGAACTGGAAGGAAGGCCGCAGCGCTGAAATGGATTTGGTTCCATTCGTTCGATACAGCCAGATCACCACGCAATCCGGCCTCATGCCAGGCTCCGTGGAGATTGATGATGGCACGGCCAACAAAGACTTCCTCACCATTGGTTTGGCCTACTTCCTGAACTCCAACTTTGTTGTGAAGGGCGATTACCGGAAGAACCTCAACGGCAGCACTGTCACCGAGCGCCGCGGCTCCGACCAGGATTACTTCCAGTTGGGCGCGGGCGTGTTCTTTTAAGGCGTATGCGCAAGGAGCTGGATCAGATATCGCATTTAAGTCGCGCCGATTTACCGGGGCGCGCCAGCTCTTTCTTCGTTTTCCTCCTGCAAGTGTCAGGGCAGGCGCGCTCTCTGTGCGCGCTTGCCCTGTTTATCGCTGGGCTGCTCTTCACCGCCCCAGGCATTCGGGCGGAAAAGTATCTTTCTTTTGAAGAGCTGCGGAAACTGACCTTCCCCTCCGCGGATAGAACCGAATCGATCAGAGTCCCCGTGAATGTCGGCGGCAGCGGCAAAGCTCGCGCCACTCACGTTGAATTCATATTTCTTTTCGAAGGTGAGCGCCTTTTGGGAACGCTCGCTTTGGATTCCGTCGTCGGAAAGCATGAGCTAATTGATTACGCCGTTTCCATTCTGCCCGAGGGTCACGTTGGCCAGGTGGAAATTCTCGAATACCGCGAGAGCCATGGGAGCGAGGTCCGCGGAAAAAGGTGGCGCGCGCAATTCAAAGGGAAACGCGCGGATTCCACTCTCAGGCTCAACTCCGATATTTACAACATTAGCGGGGCGACGATGTCCTGCCGGCATGTCACAGAAGGGGTGAAGCATGTTCTCAGCCTTTATGAAGGCAAGCTGGTGCGTGAGCATCTTGCTGCTCGCAAGCTGCGCGCACAGGCCGCCGGCAAGTGAGCCCCTCGCGCTGGTTCGCCGCAGCCAGCCGCTTCTCGGAACCTTCGTCACCATCACAGCCTACGGCCCGAGCGAAGCCGCGGCGGGCGAAGCTGTCCAGCGCGCCTTCGACCAATTTCGAAAAGTGGATGCCTTGATGAGCATTCACCGCGTAGATTCCGAACTCGCGAAGGTAAACCAGCAGGCCGGCTCGGCCCCGGTCAAGATCTCAGCCGAACTGTTCGGAGCGTTAGAGGAATCCATCCTCATCTGGCGTCATTCCCACGGAGCGTTTGATATAACCATTGCGCCGCTGACGCAGCTCTGGGGCTTTGTTTGGAAGCAGCACCGGTTCCCAAACGAAACAGAGATTCAGGCCGCAAGGGCGAAAGTCGGGGCACAATTTGTCCAGCTCGATGCGGACGCTTCGACCGTGCGGTTCACCGCGCCTGGTGTGAGCCTTGACCTGGGTGGGATTGGCAAAGGCTATGCCGTCGATCGCGCTATCGAGGAGCTGCAACGCTCGGGCATCAAGGCGGCGATGGTGAAGGCCGGTGGCGACCTCCGCGTTTTCGGGACACCTCCCGGCCAACGGGGTTGGGAAGTTCAAATCGAAGATCCCGGCAAAGCCAAGAACCGGCTTAGCCTGGTTTTGCGCGAAGGGGCTCTCTCGACTTCCGGCAGCTACGAGAACTACTTCATGCACGAAGGAAAGCGTTATAGCCACATCCTGGATCCGCGCACCGGTTGGCCCATTGAGGGTGTGGTGAGTTGCACCGTCATTGCGCCCACCTGCATTGAATCGGATGCATGGGCGACAGCCTACTTCGTCCTGGGGCCCCAGAAAGCTGCCAGCTTTCGCTTCCCGCATCTGATGATGATTGAGAATGGCGGGTCGATCGATCGGGTGAGTTCGCCTGCGTTCCCGGCGGTCGAGGCAGTCCCCAGATGAAACGGAGTTGACACTCCTGCGGGCGACCTGTTCTTTGCGGGTATGGCTCAGAACAACTCCGGCTCCTCCGCTGCCTCGTTGCTGGCTGCTCTCGCGATTGCAGTGGGAGTGGCGCTGTTCGGGTTCCTGCTCCTGGGCAAACGCACGCCCGCTCCCCTGCGGATGGTCGCGCAGCCCACAAACATTGTCAGCACGGCCATTGCGCCATCCTCGACGAATGACCCAGCCGATCCCAATGCGGAGCATGTGGACCTCGTGGAAAAAGCGAACAACCTGCTGGCCGAAGGTCGGCCTCAGGATGCACTCCCGCTGATCGAGCAAGCCATCAAGGCGACTCCTGAAGATGAAACGCTCTATTTTAACCTGGGCATAGCCCTGGCGAGAAGCGGTCGCAAACCAGAGGCCTTTAAAGCGTATGAGAAGGCCATCGAGATTTATCCCGATTATCCCGAAGCGCACAACAACCTGGGCAATCTCCACATGGAGACAGCGAACCTGGCCCAGGCCATTCACCACTTCAAAGAGGCGCTGAGGTCCAACCCGGATTCGGCGAGCGCCCATAACAACCTGGGGACGGCATTGATGAAGCAAGGCGATTCAGCCACAGCGACGCTGGAATTTGCCGAGGCCGTGCGGCTGAACCCGCAGTATGTGGAGGCTCGCTGCAACCTGGGTAATGCCTATCTGAGCCAGAAGCGTTTGCAGGAAGCCGCAGAGCAGTTCCAAGCCGCATTGCAGATCGCCCCCCAATTTCCGCCAGCCATTTCCGGGATGGCACGTGTCCGCCGCGCCGCGCAGTCCGCGCGATAAGAAGAAAAACGATCCGCAGATTTCGCAGATTAACGCAGATTAAAAAGAGGAAACAAAAGGAGAAAGGCCTTCGCTAAGATAAAAATAGCAGAGCTGAGGATCAGCACTGGATCCCTTCATCGGAGCCTTGGGCTAAACGTTTTAGTCCCCTTTCTTTTCTTAATCTGCGGAAATCTGAGAAATCTGCGGATCGTCCTCTTCCTGCCCTGAATGGTCGTTTGCATAGCGGCGTCGCTTCGCTTACGATTCCGGTTCAACAATCCCCATTAACGGAGCGCACGTATGCTTAAGGTCAGTGGCAAAGGGTCCATCACGACTTGCGACGGAATCACCCGCCGCGACTTTCTCCAGGTCGGCACGCTGGGAGCATTGGGCTTCACGATGTCTAAATACGCCGCGCTTCAATCGCTTGGCGCAGTCGACTCAAGCAAAGGCGATCGCTCCGCGATCATGATCTTCAACCTGGGCGCGCCGAGCCAGCTCGACACGTTCGACATGAAGCCGGATGCGCCTCGAGAAATCCGCGGACCATTCAAGCCGATCCGCACGAACAACCCAGACATCCAGGTTTCAGAAATCCTGCCGCTCCACGCAAAACTGGCTGACAAGTTTTCGCTGGTGCGGAGTTGTTTTCATAACGCCGCCGCCGTTCACGACACCGGGCATCAAATGATGCAGACCGGGCGGCTCTTCACCGGCGGCATCAACACGCCCCACGCGGGTTGCGCTTATGAATTTCTGAAGGGCCGCCGCAATGAGCTGCCTGCGCATGTGGTGTTGCCCGAGCCGATGGGCTCCACCGGTGGCAACATGCCGCATGGGCAGGACGCTGGTTTTCTGGGCAAGGCGTACGATCCGTTTGCCTTGAACTCGGATCCTTCCAAGCCGGATTTCAAAGTGCCGGACCTGCTCCCTCCCACAGAGGTCGGCGAGGCGCGGTTGCTGCGCCGGAAGGATCTGCGCGAGGTGATCGACCAGACGGTGAAGACTTTTGAGGCGAGCCCCAGCGCGCAGTTGATGGACGCCAATTTCGCTTCGGCCTATCGGCTGATGACCAGTTCCAAAGCGCGTGAAGCGTTCGACCTGACCAAGGAGCCGCAGAAGGTCCGCGAGCGGTATGGGATGACGCGCTTCGGTCAATGCTGCCTGCTGGCGCGGCGCCTGGTGGAAGCAGGGGTGCGCTTCGTCACGATCAACACGTTCATCACCGTGTTCGACGAAATCACCTGGGACATCCACGGCTCAAAGCCCTTCACGTCGATTCAAGGGATGAAAGACATCGTCGCGCCGATGTATGATCAGGGATACAGCGCTTTGATCGAAGACCTGCACCAGAGGGGGATGCTCGACAGCACTTTGGTTGCGAACCTCGCCGAGTTCGGGCGCACGCCGAAGATTAACCCTGCGGGAGGCCGGGATCATTGGCCGCAGTGCTGGACGGTTTACTTCGCGGGCGGCGGCGTCAAAGGTGGCCGGATTGTTGGGAAGAGCGATGACATTGGCGCGTATCCAGTGGAACGCCCAGTGAACCCATCGGAAGTGGTGGCGACGATTTACCACAGCCTGGGCCTCGACCTCGAAACGCATCTGCCAGGGCCAAGCTCGCGTCCGTTCCCGCTGGTTGATTTTGGCACGAAGCCAATTTCAGAACTCTTTTGATTATGCTGCGTTCCCTTGTCCTTGTTTTGGCCGTTCTGCTGCAGGGTCTGGCCGCTGCGGGCGCCGAGAAAAGCGCGCCAACGGAATGGAGCTTCCGCAATCACGTGCAGCCCGTGCTGGCCAAGAATGGGTGCAGCGCCGGCGCGTGCCATGGCGCGGCGGCGGGACAGGGTGGATTTAGGCTTTCGTTGCGCGGCTACGATGATGATGGCGATTTGATCGCGCTCACTCGCCATGCCGCTGGGCGGCGCGTGAACCTGCACGAGCCAGGCGCGAGTTTGCTTTTGCTCAAAGCCACTGGCGCTGTTCCGCACAAAGGTGGCAAGCGCTTCGACACGAACTCACTCGATTACAAGATTCTTTCCGAATGGATTGCCTCCGGCGCTCCCGGCCCGAAAGCAACAGACCCAAGGATCGAGAAGATCGAGATTGCGGAGGCGCGTTCCGAGTTGGGGCTGGGCGAAGAGAAGCAACTGACAGTCCGCGCGACGTTCAGCGATGGGCGGCAGGAAGATGTCACACGCTGGGCCAAATATACCTCGGCAAACGAGTCTGTCGCGCAGATCAGTGAAAATGGAAAAGTGAAGGTGGTGGCTTCGGGCGAAGGCGCGGTGACCGCCTGGTATTTGAGCCGGATTGCCATTGCCACGGTGTCATCGCCGTACACGAACAAGGTCGATCCCGCCGTCTTCGCGAACTTGCGGTCGCGCAATTTCATTGATGACGAGGTTCACACAAAGCTCAAGGCCCTGAACCTGCCGCCATCACCTCGCGCAAGCGATTCGGTGTTCATCCGGCGCGCCTTTCTCGACACAATCGGCGTTCTCCCGACGGCGGATGAGGTCAGAGCGTTTTTAGCGGACAGCTCAGAGAGCAAACGGGACGAGTTGATTGAGCGGTTGCTGCAGCGGCCGGAGTTTGTGGATTACTGGACGTACAAATGGTCGGACCTGCTGCTGGTTTCCAGCAAGAAGCTCAAGCCACAGTCGATGTGGGCGTATTACAATTGGATTCGCGACAACGTGGCGGCGAACACACCGTGGGATGAATTCGCAAAGTCCTTGGTGACGGCGAGCGGCAGCACGCTTGAGAACGGGGCCGCAAATTACTACACGCTCCGTGAGGATCCACGCGATGTGGCGGAGATGACTTCCCAGGCGTTCCTCGGCATGTCGATCAATTGCGCGAAGTGCCACAACCATCCGATGGAGAAGTGGACCAACGACCAATATTACAAGATGGCGAACCTCTTCTCGCGCGTCCGAATCAAGAACGGGGGGACAGACGATGAGCGCATTATCTTTGCCGCTGCGCGTGGAGATCTAGTGCAGCCGCTGCGTGGGAAACCGCAGGCGCCAGCGCCTTTGGACGGGGAAGAGCTTTCACTGGAGGATCCGGCTGATAGACGCGCGCGCATGGCCGAATGGCTGGTCTCGCCAAAAAACCCATACTTCACGCGCGCGGTGGTCAATCGCGTGTGGGCGAACTTCATGGGCGTCGGCCTGGTTGAGGCGGTGGATGATCTGCGCGTCACGAATCCATCCAGCAACGAAGCGCTGTTCAATGCCGCGACAGAATTTCTGGTGCAGAACAAGTATGACCTGAAGGCATTGATGCGAGCGATCCTGCAATCGGAGACCTACCAGCGGTCGAGCCAGGCGTTGCCGGAGAACGCCGCAGATGACCGTTTCTACGCGCGCTATTACCCGCGGCGGTTGATGGCGGAGACGCTGCTGGACGCTGTCTCACAGGCGACCGGCGCTCCGACGCAATTTGCCGGATATCCCGAGGGTTGGCGGGCGATGCAGTTGCCGGACGCGAGCATTGATTCCTACTTCCTGAAAACATTCGGCCGACCTGAGCGCACCGTCGTTTGTGAATGCGAACGCACCGAAGAGCCAAATGTCACGCAGGTGCTGCACCTGGCGAATGGGGACACGGTGAACAAGAAACTCGGCGCCAAAGGAAATCGAATCGACAAACTTTTGGCGGCGAACATGGCCCCAGAGACGCTGTTGGAGGAATTGTTCCTCAACTCGCTGGCACGCACACCAACGGAATCGGAAAAGTCGAAGTTGCTGGCAGCGCTTGCGGAAGCGAAGCCGGAGGAGAAGCGACCGCTCGTCGAGGATGTGCTTTGGGCGGCGCTGAGCAGCAAAGAATTTATCTTCAATCATTGATCCATGAAAGGCCTGCTTCTCCCACTGCTTCTCGGCGCGGCCATTTCAGCGGGCGCTGCCGACCCTAAAGATTACACGCCGGTGAACGCTCTCCTGCGGGAGCATTGCGTCGATTGCCATTCTTCGGCCGACACTGAAGGGGGGCTGATCCTGGAGAGCCACGCGGCATTGATGAAGGGGGGCGACAGCGGCCCAGCGCTGGCCCCTGGCAAAGCGAGCGAGAGTTTGCTGGTGAAGTTCATCGAAGGCTTCGAAGTGGAGGGGAAGAAGAAGATCATGCCTCCCGGGAAGCGGGAGAAACTGAAGCCGGAGCAGATCGCCGTCATCCGCGCCTGGATCGATGCAGGTGCGCCGGCACCCACGAATGATGTCCCCGTGGGCGTGGCCATTCCGAAGATCGAGCCGCGGGTGAAGCCCGCCTCCTCCATTAATGCCATTGCGTATCATGCTTCCAAAAACCTGCTCGCGTTAGCCCGTCCAGATGCGGTCGAACTGCGCTCGCCGGAAACACGCGCAGTGGTGCGCAAGCTGCCGGCAGCCGAAGGGAACACATTGGCAGTCGCGTTTGGGATGGATGGGTCGCAGCTCTATGTCGGCGGCGGGCTTGGAGGTGTTGGCGGGGAGATTCGGTTTTACAACGTGAACGACGGGAAGCTCACGCGCACGATTCAGTCACATGGCGACACCGTCTATTCACTGGCCGTTTCGCCGGATGGGAAGTTGCTCGCGAGCGGGAGCTACGATCAAACGATCAAGATCTGGAATACGGAGACCGGAGCCGAAGTGCGCACTTTGTCCGGGCACAATGGCTGTGTTTATGCGGTGGCCTTTCGGCAGGATGGCAAGATCCTGGCGAGCGCGAGCGCGGATCGCACGGTTAAGCTCTGGGATGTGCAAACGGGCGAACGCCGCGACACGCTTTCCCAACCGTTGAAGGAAGTCTTCGCGCTGGCGTTTTCACCCGATGGCAAGCGCCTGGCTGCTGGTGGGGTCGATAATCGCATACGCATATGGTCCATCAGCGAAAAGGCCACCGAGACGACCAATCCACTGCTGCTCTCCACGTTTGCGCATGAAGGAGCGATTCTCCGACTCGCCTTTTCGGATGATGGGCAGCTCCTCACCTCCTCGGCTGACGACAAGACTGTGAAGCTTTGGGAAGGCGAAGAGCTGAAGCCAAAACTATCGTTCGAGAAGCAAAACGATTGGCCGGCAGCGCTGGCTTACGTAGGGAAAGCTAAGGCGCTCGCCGTTGGCAGGATCGATGGTGGGCTCGAACTCTATTCCGTTGAGAGCGGCCAGCCTCTTCCGCTTCCCATGCCCGAGGCCCTTTCTCTGAAGCCGCGCGGAATTCAAACCGGCATTTCGGCGACGGTGAAGATCAGCGGGAAAAATCTGGGGGCCGTGACCAACGCGATTTCCAACCATGACAAGCTGAAGGTGACGCTGGTTGAGGATGGCCGCACAGAGCAGAGCGTGTCGATTGAAGCGCGCGCGGAAAACGATCTCCCACGCGGATCCTACGAAATCAGCTTGGGAAGCCCACGTGGGCAAACGGCGAAGCTGAAGCTTTTCGTCGATCATCCAACTCATGTCTATGACCATGAGCCAAGCGCGAGCGAACCTGCTGCTTTGCCGTTGGTGTTTTGGGGCGCGCATGAAAAAGCGGGCGCAGTGGATTCGTTCGAGTTCAATGCTGAAGCCAACACCACGCTGGTCTTCGAAGGCAGCGCGCGGAGCCTGGGGAGCAAAGCGCAGCTTGTGCTGACACTGAAGGATGCCACAGGGAAGACGATTGCAGTTGCGCGGAAGTTCGATGCTTCGCCGGACCCGTTGCTCGCCCACCATTTCACTGCCGCGGGGCGTTACACATTGGAAGCTTCTGAGCTGACTCCCGCGGGTTCCGCGGAGCACTTTTACAGAGTCACAGCAGGGGCGTTGCCGTTTGTGACCGGCGCATATCCGTTGGCAGCCAAAGTGGGTGTTGAATCGGCATTCACCTTGATCGGGCACAACCTGGGTACGAACACGACAGTGAAATTTGCGCCGACGCGCGAGGGGGAGTTCGAGCTGCCGTTGAAGGATATGACGCTTCGCAGCAAAGGAGCGATCAAGCTGCTGGCCACGAGCGGCGAAGCCCTGGCGGAGCAGGAGCCGAACAACGGTATTTCCGAGAGCGCTTCGTTAAAGATCGGCTCGGTCGTGAGCGGCTCATTTGCGAAGCAAGGCGATGCGGATGTCTATTCCTTTGAAGCCGCCGCGGGCCAGCGACTGATTTTGGAGACCCACGCAGAACGGCTCGGCAGTCCTGCGGATACGCGGATTGAAATCCTGGGCAAAGATGGGAAGCCAGTTGAGCGGCTGCTCCTCCAGGCGGTGCGCGACTCAGCCGTGACGTTTCGGCCAATGGATTCCGTGCAGCCTGGGGTGCGGCTCGTGAATTGGGAGGAGATGGACCTGCGGGAGTACATCTACATGCAGGGGGACGTGATGCGGAAGTTCCGCATGCCGCAAGGCCCGGACTCTGACTCTCTGATGTTCACGCTCAATGGCAAACGCCGCGCTTACTTCGACACGACCGCCACCGCCCACGCGCTCGATGAACCCGCTTATGTCGTCGTGCCGCATGCGCCCGGAGCTAAACTGCCGTCGAATGGGCTGCCGGTCTTTCCGGTGCACTTTGAAAATGATGACGCGGGGGAACGGGATCGTGGCGCGGATTCGAAGCTGCACTTCACGGCGCCCGCTGCGGGCATCTATTACGCCCGTGTGACTGAGGCTCGCAACGCGCATGGCGAGCGGCACGCTTACGCATTAAACCTGCGCGAGGCGCGGCCCGATTTCGCGGTCACTCTTAACCCGCGCGAGATGACCATTCCCGAAGGGAGCGGCCAAAGCTTTACAGTGTCCGCGCAACGGTTCGATGGGTTTGAGGAGGCGATCCGCGTGGATGTCGAGAACATGCCAGCGGGCTTTGTGATTTCCACGCCGGTGATTATCGAGGCCGGGCACACGGAAGCCCGCGGAACGATCGTTGCCCTGCCGGGGGCGAAGAACAGCACGTCGGCCATCAAGCTGCATGCCAGCGCCAGGATTGATGGAGCGGAAACACGAAAAGAAGTGGCTGGGTTCACGAAGTTGAACGTAGGCGCCAAACCAAAGTTGTTGGTCACAATGCTGCCAGCGCAACCGGAAGCGAAAGCTGTGGCCGCCGGCGCTGTGATGTCCACCAACGAGCCGCTGACCATTATTATCGCGCCCGGCTCGACAGTGCCCGCGATGCTCAAAGTAGAGCGCAACGGCTACGACGATCTGATCACCTTCTCAGTCGATAATCTCCCGCACGGAGTGATCGTCGATAACATCGGCTTGAACGGTGTGCTGATTCCGAAAGGGGAAAACGAGCGCGAGATCTTCATAACAGCGGCGAAGTGGGTTGAGGAAATGGATCGGCTTTGCTTCGCCATCGAGAGCCAGGCCGGCCGCCAAACCTCCCGCCCCGTGATGCTCAAGGTGCGGCGGGGAGGAAGAAGCGATCGGCAGATTTCGCAGATTACCGCAGATTAAGAAGGGCCGGATCGAGGCGAGGTGCGGTGAGCCAACACCGGCGCGATGTTCCCCGCCCATCCGTAGGCTCACTGCGGCCAGCGCGCGGTGGCGCGGGATTTTAGCCAATTGTAGTCGGTGTAGGGGGCGCGAGGTGATTGAGGGTTGTAGACCCCAATATTCATTGGTGGGACGGTTTCAGGCTGTTCCCAAATCTTGTGCTCAACATGGCCATCTGCAAATGCAACAGCTGATCCATGCAAGTGATAACCAGCTGGCAGATCGACTGCTCGCGGAGCGGTCGGATCCAGCCAGAACACAGGGTCATTGATGCTGTCCGGATGCTCCTCGATGAAAACGAACAGTTTATCCGGTGAGACCGGGCGGATGTCCTGCACCTTCGCATGGTACTGCTGATTCGGATCGATGAAGTACTCAGCCCTGCTACGCCCAACAAAGCCGTTCATCGAATAGGAGCGCGCACGCTCGGTATAACGAGTCCGTTGCAATTGACTAAGATAAACGTCACTGGGGCACTTGAAGACGCGCGGATTCCGATCAATGTACGGCCCGAGAGCAGCGCCTGTAAGCAGGGTTGTGTTGGTGTTCTCCGACTCGATTTGCCAGGAAAGCCAGCCGCGCGCCCAGACAGTTGCTTCGAGCCCCTGGTATTCCGTGCGAGAAAGGTTTCTGGGGAGAGCGCCATCGTTTGCTTCCGCGAAGAGCTGCCAGGCCTGGGTGAGCTGGCGGAGGTTGTTCATGCAGGTGGCGAGCTGGCCGTTTCGGAGGGATTGCCCATAACCCGGGGTTAAGAACAGGCCGAGAACGAAGAGCGCGGTCGTGAGCGCTAGCAAGTCAGCTCTTGTGAAACCACATGGCCGGCAACCTTTGCCTCGCAGGTGCATCGCTGTCAGATAGCGATGCGCTTTAGTACGCGCAATTCAAAACCTGCAGAAGCGCCAAGCTGCCAGAGAGGCTCACTGCGGCCAGCGGGCGGTTGTGCGGGCTTTCAGCCAGTTGTAATCCAGGTACGGGGCGCGGGCCTGAACGGAGGTGAATTGAAACCTAACTGGCGGGACAGTTTCGGCTTCCTGCCAGATTTTATGCTCCACATGGCCGTCCGCAAATGAAAGGGACGCGCCGTTCTGGTGGTAGCCCGCAGGGTAATCGACGAAGCGAGGCGCTTCCGGATCAACGAAAAAGGCGGAGTCGTTAATGCTGTCAGGATGCTCGTCGAGGAGAAGGAAGAGTTGATGCGGCGGGACTGGCCGGATGTCCTGCAACTTTTCGTGGTGATGCCACGAGGGGCCGAACACAGCTTCACTCCTTGAGCGCCCCACGAAGCCATTCATCGAATAGGAGCGAGCGCGCTCGCGCATGCGAAGAGTTTGCGGGCGGCTGATGTAGGTGTCGCTCGGGCATTTGAACACACGAGGATTGCGGTCCACATAAGGGCCGAGGCCGGCGTCTGTGACTTTGAGGGTGTTGGTGTTGTCTGATTGAGTGTCCCAGCTAAGCCAACCGACCACCCAGTATTCACCGCGCATGTTATTGCCGGAGTCTGGGCCAGCGGTGTTCTTCGGCAGCTTGCCATCATGCGCTTCGGCAAAGAGCTGCCAGGCTTGGGTAAGCTGGCGCAGGTTGTTCATGCACGTCGCGAGTTGGCCGTTGCCCAGGGATTGCCCATACCCAGGCGCGAGAAGCAGCCCGAATACAAAGAGGGCTGCGACGACCGCAAGCAGATCGGCCCGCGAGAAACCGCCCGGATGTGAAGCTTTACGGCGGAAGCGCATCATTCTGAAATACCGTGGCAGGGGGAACTTTGCAATCCCGTGCGGGAAGGGCGGATGAGTCGAGCATGGGAGGCGCTTTGATGAGGGGGCATAAAATTTGAATATGCCTGCTGCCTTCGTTGCGCTTAATTGCCGCAAGTTGCGCAACTGGGCGGTTGACCGCAATCGCGGGAAGGCTCTTACTGCTCATTAGCCCGAGAGATTTTGCCCAGTGGCGTTGTCGTTTGATCCCGACCTGCAGGCCCTACCCTGCGGATCAAGCGAAGGCGACACTGCGCGGCGTCGCGGGCAACCAACCTGCTGAAAATATGAAAAACTTAATCCCAACACGCATAGCGAGGTGGAGCGCCATTGGCCTCTGCCTTGCGGGCGCAGCCGCTGTGCATGCGCTGCCCGTCATCACGGGAATCACTGAAATCTCGGGCGGCGAAGCGAACAAGCCGGTTCGCTGGACCGGGGTGACCTTCAACCATCCGAACCTCGGAGCCAATTACCTCGTCAAACCCGCGCACGACGAGATGCCGAACTACAATGACCGAGTGCATCAATTGACCGGGCACACGCCGGGCCAGCGCCTGCATGCTTACCTCGTGGGTGGTGAGCATATCATGAACGCCAATGACGCACGGGATAACATGGATCTCGTTCACGAAGTCACCGTGAATAAGGACGTGATTGTTTACCTGCTGATCGACAATCGGAATGGCGATGGCAACAACGCCAACCCCCCCACCCTTGAAGTAAACCTGCAATGGGTCATCGATGCCGGATTCCAACCCGTGCTTAAAGGGGGGAACCGCACGGGCAGCAAAGAGGTGCCTGATGAAGCGGGCATTGACGAAGCGGCCGACGGCGCGGGTCCTGGCGCGGGGCTCAATCAATGGTTCTCCATTTATTCCAAAGTCTTTCCCGCTGGAACCTTTCAGCTCCAGGGCAACAACCTGGGCGGCCAGAACATGTGGACAGCGATCGTCAAGCCGGTGCCCGAGCAGCCGTTCGTGGCTGCGAGCGCCGGAACGCTCAATGGCTTCAATGTTGAGCTGGAAAATGGCAGCAGGGCCTCGGTAAACCAGGCAGGGTTGGTCGTCCGCTTGAACGGCACCCCTGTCACGCCGGGATCCGTCACGCAAGCCAATGGGGTAACGGCGATCTCTTACACGGCGGGAACGCCTCTGCCGTCTGGGTCCACCAATACAGTGTCCGTCGAGTACGGGCTCTCCACAGGAGGAACAGCGACGAACACCTTCGATTTCATCGTGGAATACTATGCGACTCTTACAGCGGCCCAAAGTGTTCCCGCAGCTTCGGTCAACACTGCGGCCTCTGGGTTCACCGCGCGGGTGGCGCAATTCCGCACCACCGCGATGTGGCCAGGCAATGACTTGCCGAACACCATTCGGCGCGCTGAAGAGCAACTCGCTGGCATCTTGATCGACCCCACCACTGGCAGGGCAGTAACGAATTACGCGGTCCCAGGCCCCAATGGGGGCGCGTATGTGGTCGAAACGATCAATTGGAACCAGGAGATGAACGACGGCGGCAACAGCACCGAAGCCGGCAACTTCCAGACTTCGAGCGATCCATCCAAGCCTGATGCGGCCATTCCTGGCATCCCAGGCACGGAGCCTGACCAAACCTCGACGGACTTGCTGGATAACATTGCGACCGAGTTCGTCGGTTACCTGCAGTTGCAACCGGGCCTCTATCGTTTTGGCGTTAACAGTGACGATGGCTTCCGCCTGACGGCAGGCGCTGATCCGCATGGCGCTGGCAATGTGGAGCTGGGCTCCTTCAATGGCGGCCGCGGCTCCGCGGACAGCTTGTTCTATGTTCGCGTGATGGACGCAGGGATTTATCCTGTGCGCCTCATTTGGTTTGAAGGCGGCGGCGGCGCGAACATTGAGTTCTTCTCAATGGACGCCACCGGCAAGCGCACCTTGATCAATGATCGGGCGGCGGGTGGCATTAATGCGTATGCTTCCGCTGCGGCGGGCGCCGATGCGCCTGATTTCGTGGTCACCCCTTACAATGGCGAGACAGGCGTTTGGCCGACGGACGTTATCACCGCAAAGATCACGGATCGCAGCGCGGTTGTGAACCCGGCCTCTGTCGTTCTCAAGCTGAACGGGCAAACAGTCCCAACGCAGGCCACGAAGGTTGGCGGTGTGACGACGCTGACGTTTGATTACCCTGGCAATGCTCCTGCAAACGCCACCGTGAATGCTGAGATCACCTACGCGGACCAGGGCACACCTGCGAAGACCTACACGCAGAGCTGGAGCTTCAAGATTGCCGATTACAGCGCTTTCGCGGCTTTGCCAGCGGCGGCGGTCGTCCCGGAAAGCGCGATCGACAAGACCTCCAGCGGCTTCAAAGTGGATGTTTACCAAACCTCGGTTGGGCGAAGCGGCTTCACAGATAACAACAGCAACGAAGCGGCGGAGCGGCACATCGCCCGGGGTTACATCGATGAATCGACGGGCCAGCCGTACGAGAACATGGCTCTCCCGGGGACCGGCCCCAATGGCACACACATCGTTCCAGTCATCAACTGGAGCGAGGAGTTTGAGCAGAATCCACAACGCGGCGGTTTCACGAGCGCCAACGGAACAGGCGACACGGAGATTCCCGGTGTTGAATCGGGGGATCCGAACAACATCGTGGCCGAGGCGTTCGCTTACCTGCAGCTCAAGGCGGGTGTTTACCAATTCGGCGTGAACAGCGATGACGGGTTCAAGGTCACGACTGGCACGGATGCCAAGGCGACCAATGGGCCGGTGCTGGGCATCTTCAACACGGGTCGCGGAGCCGCGGACACGCTCTTCAGCTTCGTTGCGCCGGTGGACGGGTTTTTTCCTTTCCGCCTGCTCTGGTGGGAAGGCAGCGGAGATGCGAGCGCTGAGTTTTTCAGCGTGGACCCGGTGACGGGTTATCGCACGTTGATCAACTCACCGACCGGCATCAAGGCTTATTGGAAAGCCAGCGCTGTCGCGCAGCCGCGGATCACCGGCTACACCTTCTCCGGCGGCAACCTGGTGATTAATTACACCGGTGGCGTGCTGGAATCGACGATGAGCTTGCAGAATCCAACCTGGAGCCCTGTGGGGAATGCCAATGGCTCAACGCACACGGAAAATGTGAGCTTGAGCCCGCGGCGATTCTTCCGCGTGCGCGCGCAGTAAGACATTTGCTCGAGTAATCCGGTTTAAGCACGGGGTTCGGGCATAGCGAGCGACTCCTGGCCGGCAACGGCCAGGAGTTTTGCTTTGTGCGGGGAACATAGAACACGGGGAACAAGAGGAAACAGAGGGACGGAGGAAACAGAGGGCAGTGGGGAAACTTAGATGTGAGCCTTGAGAAGTCGACACGTTGTTTCGGAGAAGTGTTCGGTTTGGCTTTCTGCTCCAACTTCAATCAAATGGTCCTTCTCTGTTTCCTCCGTCTCTTCTCTGTCGGTCTGTTTTCGCCTTGAACTCCTTATGTAAAGCAAAAGGGCGGCCCGAAGTGGTGGGCCGCCCTTAGTTGGCTCCTAGCGCAAGGCTAGAGGAGGAAGATTCGTTTAGTCGCGTGGCTTGCCACCGGTCTGCTTGGCTTCTTCGCCGACTTTGCGAGCGTGATCTTTCAGCTCGTCTTTGACTTCCTTGATCTGGGCGCGGAGGTCGGAGAGCTGTTGCTTCAGCTCATCCTGATTCTGCTTGATCTGCTCGCGGAGCTGCGCGCGCTGCTCTTTTGGAGCGTTGCGGAGTTGCTCATGGAGCTGTTTTTGCTCAGCAAGGAAGCTCTCGCGGGCGGCGGCCATTTCGTCGAGAAGCGTTTTGATCTCAGTCGGGAGTTCTGGACGCTCTGGCTTCTCAGGACGCTCAGGGCGCTCCGGCTTCTCCGGTTTCGCTGGCTTCTCTGGGCGTTCTGGACGCTCTGGTTTTTCTGGTTTCTCAGGCTTCTCCGGCTTTTCTGGCTTCTCGGGTTGCTCAGGCCGTTCCGGGCGCTCAGGACGCTCTGGGCGATCTGGGTTATTTGGGTTCTCGGGGCGCTCTGGCTGTTCGGGCCGTTCAGGGCGTGTTGGGCGTTCGGTGAGAGCGGCGTCTTGCGCCAGAACTGCTTGAGGGGCGACCACCCCTAAGGCCACAATCAAGGAGAGAATCTTAACGAGTTTCATAAACTAGGTATTGGGTTTTTTACCGTCCGACGGAAGGCTCTACTGCATACGGCATGCCAATGATGCCGAAACTCTGTAGGTCGCTGGGTAAGAAGGTGTTCTGAAATTCGCCTCGAATGGCACCCTCTGACAACCCGGAGCATTGGGAGCATTAACCCGCTCCAGCGGTGTCGTCCGTTGGGGGAATATCCCCACCGTCCGCTCGCTGGGCTTTGCCCGAGAGCCGGTAGCGGATGTAGTCGCGCGACACTCCCAGAAGCCGGGCGGCGGCGGAGACGTTGTCGTTGGTTTGCTTCAAGGCGTGGCGAATCAGCCGATTGATGGCTTCTTCAAGGTTGAAGCCTTGCGCAGGGAACACATAGCCAGGCGCGAACCAATCGGTCGCGTCCGCTGACCCGGCGGCCTTGGGTGTTGTGGCTTGCCCGACGAGGTGATCGAAATTCAGCTCGGCGCCTTCCTCAAAGACGATAGCGCGCTCAAGCTCGTGCGCCAGCTCGCGGACGTTGCCCGGCCAGGAATAGGCGCGGAGGCGTTGCTTTCCAATGGCGGAGAGCTTCCGGGCGGGCAGGCGATGGCGTTGGAAGAGCTTCACCAACATGCGCTCAGCGAGGTTGATGATGTCCTCGCCACGGTCGCGGAGGGGCTGAATGATGATTCGATAAAGATCGAGCCGGTGGTAGAGATCCTCGCGGAACTCGCCTTCGGCCACGACTTTCTTTAGGTCGCGATTGGTGGCGGCGATGATGCGGATATCCACCGGGATCTCTTTGCTGCCGCCGACGCGGCGGATGCGATGATCTTCAATGGCCTTGAGAACCTTGGCCTGAAGGGAAAGTGAAAGGCTGGGCAATTCGTCCAGGAAGAGAGTTCCGCCATCGGCAGCTTCGAACAACCCAATCCGCGCTGAACGAGCGTCGGTGAAGGCCCCGCGTTCATGGCCGAACAGTTCGGATTCAGCGAGCGTCTCCGGAAGGGCGGAGCAGTTGACCTCGACCAAAGGCTTGCTCGAGCGAGGGCCTTGATGATGAAGCCAGCGGGCAATGGTTGTCTTGCCGGTGCCGGTTTCTCCCTGGATCAGCACGGGCGGGAGTTTGTCAGTCAGGCGTTTGTCAGCCGCGATGATGCGCTCCAGGTGGGTCTGCATCGCTGCGAGGGCGGAGCCGAAGAAGAAGGTTTCTTCCGTGTCGCTCTTGCGGCGGTGCTCTTCGATGCGCTCGGTTTGCTGCGAGCGGCGCGCGCGGCTGATCAGGAGCGGGATTTCTTCGAGGTCGAATGGTTTAACAAGGTATTCCAACGCGCCCATGCGCATGGCTTCGACCGCGCCGTTCACGCCCCCTTGCGCTGTCATCACAATGACACCGGTGTTCGGCGAGAAGGCCTTGTCCTTGAGGAGATCGGTCCCGAGGCCGTCGGGAAGATTCACATCGATGAGAGCGTAATCGAAATTGAGATCGTTGATGACTTTGCGGGCGCGCTCGATGGTGTCGACGCTGGTGACATCCGCCCCGCGGTTCTGGAGAAAAGCGTGAGCTTGCTTGCGAAGCAACGGCTCATCTTCGAGAACCAGCAGATTTAACCCTCCCAGGCTTAACGCTTGCATTCGTTTCGAGAGCAATTGAGCAGAAAACGTGCTTGAGCGCTAGGGGAGGCGGAGAAGAAGAACGTCCGCAGATTGCGCAGATTACGAAAAAGAAGATTGAACAGGAGGAAGCAGAGGTAGCAGGGAAAGTAAGAGTGAAGATGGCTCGTGAAAGGAGGGAAACCTTTCGTTAAAGTACGAGAAAATAGATCTATCTACACCCCTGTTGTCGACGGGGTTTTTCCGTCTATTCTATCTCTGTTCCGTCGTTTTATATCTGCCCTTCCTCCTCTGCCTCTCAGCGTCTCTGCGGGAAAATTCCTGTTCTTCCCTTAGAAGCCGTCTCACAAATACCCAAGCAGCGTCTTGCGGGTCTTTTGGCCGATGCTTCGTTGCTCCTCAGTCGCAGATCCATGCGGATATGCTCCTTCGTCGCGCCTCGCCTCCAGCCAAAATCCTTCGCAATCCACTTGCTGGTTATTTATGAGACGGCTTCTAATCTGCGAAATCTGCGGATGTCCTCTTCCTACTCCTGAGGGAGGAAGGTGATTTTGACGCCTGATTTGCGGGCGCCTTCGGAGAGGTTGTCGAGGAGCGTGTTCGCTTGCGGTGCCGGAGCGGTTGCAGGTTGTGGGGCAGCGTTGCTGTCGAGCGCGGAACGGAGGGCGCCTTCAACCAATTGGCCGCAATGGATCTTCATCGGGGGCAATGCGCCGAGACCTTCAGCCAACTGAGCGCCGGAGAGCTTCATCGCTTCCTCAGGCGTTTTGCCTTTGATCAACTCTGTGGCGAGGCTGGCGACGGCAATGGCGGTTTCACAGCCGAAGCCCTGGAAGGTCGCGCGATCGATGACTTTCTTGCCGGAATCTTCCTTGAACTTGATCCACATGCGGAGCATGTCGCCGCACCCGGGGCTGCCGACAGTGCCGACCGCATCCGCGTTTTCCATCTCGCCCATGTTCTTCGGATTCGCGAGGGCTTCCGCCACCTTTTGCTCAAAGTTCTCGGCCATACTCAATCCAACTTATAGCGCGGGACGCTCGAATCAACTTCGCGCGACCACGCATCGATGCCACCACGCAGCGCGCGCGCTTCGGTGAAGCCGTGGCCGTGAAAGTAGGCGGCTGCGTCAAGGGCGCGTTTCCCGGTGTGATCGTAGAAGATAACGGGCGAACTTTTGGGCCATCGACCGAGGATCTCCTGGTGAAGTTGCTCGGTAAAGAAATGCGCGTCGGGGAGCCGAACGGCATCGTGCTCCTCGCGCGTGCGGATGTCCACTAGGCGTATTTCGCTGGAGCGCTTGCGCAACTCCGCGAGCGCGCTCGGTTCGATGAGGAGCTTCTCGTCTTCGCGATGGCTTTGCTCGAGGTAGGTGAGCATTTCCTCGGCGTTCAGATTGCCATTGCGGGCGCAGAGATTCGCGATTGTCTCGTTTGGATCGAAGGCGCACGAGCTGCAGCCGCCAATGTGATATTTGCGAAAGAGCGCTCGCTGGGCGCCCGGGTACCGCGCCAGCGCATCAGCCACTGGTGATTGCGGCGTGAGCGGGCCGGGCTGGAGAGCGGCGTCAGGCATTGCCAAAGAATTGTTGGATCTCGCGCAGAACTTCGACGAGGCGATCAACTTCAGCGTGAGTATTGTAAAAGTAAAAGCTCGCGCGGGTGGTGGATTCCACGCCCAGCTTTTTCATAAGCGGCTGGTTGCAATGATGCCCGCCACGCATCGCAATCCCGCGGCGGTCCGCAGCGGTGACCACATCGTGCGCATGCACATCTTCCAAAAGGAAACTCACAAGGCCAGCGCGACCGCGCTCCGGGCCGAAGATGCGGATGTGTTTTAGCTCCTGCAGCTTCTCTTGCGCGTAGGCGCTCAGCTCCAAATCGTGCGCGGCGATTTTGTCGCGGCCGACTTGGTCGAGGTAATCCATCGCGGCGTGCAGCGCGATGACGCCTTCGATGTGCGGTGTGCCTGCTTCGAACTTATGAGGGACTTTGTTCCAGGCGCTCTGGAAGTAATCGACGCTCGAGATCATGTCCCCGCCGCCTTGGTACGGACTCATCTGGTCGAGCAATTCCAGGCGGCCATAGAGCATGCCGATGCCGGTGGGGCCGCACATCTTGTGGCTGGAGACGCAGAGGAAATCGCAACCGATCTCCTGCACGTCGATGGGGCGATGGCCGGCGCTTTGGGCAGCGTCGATGAGCGTGACGATGCCGAGCTTGCGCGCCTTTGCGCAAAGCTCCGCGGCTGGATTCACTGTGCCAAGCGTGTTGGAGATGTGTGTGCAGCCAAAGATCTTCACTTCGCGCGTGAACCATTCGTCCACACGTTGAAGATCGAGAACGCCGCAGTCTCCCCCTGTGATGGGGAGGTAAACGAGCTTCGCTCCCGTGCGCTCCGCGATGAGCTGCCACGGCACGATGTTGCTGTGGTGCTCCATCTCTGTGAGCAGGATTTTGTCGCCCGGCTTTAAGAACTTTCCGCCCCAGGAATGCGCGACCAGGTTGATGGCTTCGGTGGTGCCGCGGGTGAAAACGATTTCATCAACGCTGCGGGCGTTGAGGAATTTCGCGGCGCGGGTGCGCGTGTTTTCGTAAGCGACACTCGCCCGATTGCTCAGCTCGTGAATCCCGCGATGCACGTTCGCGTTGTCGCGGGTGTAGTAATGATTGATGGCATCGATGACCGCCTTCGGCTTTTGGCTCGTGGCGGCGTTATCGAGATAAATCAACGGGTAGCCATTGACCTTTTGGTCGAGGATCGGGAAGTCCGCGCGCACGCGCTCCCAAATCGAAGGCTGTTTGGTGTCCGTGTGATTCACGCCCGCCACGCTTATTATTGGCCGTCGTTGCCAATGGCTTCGACAGGGCAGCCTTCCATCGCTTCTTTGGAGAGGGCTTCTTCCTCCGGAGTGGTTGGCTGCTTGTGCACGTAGGAGTGCCCGCCATCATCGTTGCGGGTGAAATTGGCGGGCGCGGTTTCGCGGCAGAGATCGCAATCGATGCATTGATCATCGACGTAGAACTTGCCGGGGACGTTTTGAGGGTATTTGTTCGCCAGGTTGGCCATATCGTTCTTCTGTTAAATTACATCAAACCAAGCTGCAAGCGCGCGGCATCGCTCATCATGCTTTGGTTCCAGATTGGATCCCACACGACCTCGACGTGCACATCAGTCACGCCGGGCACTTCGCGAATGCGCTGCTCAGCGTCCGACGCGATCACGCCGCCCATGCCGCAGCCGGGCGCTGTGAGGGTCATCTTCACATCGACTTTGTTCCCGCCATCGTCAGTGGGCGTGACCTTGCAGTCGTAGACTAACCCAAGATCCACGATGTTCACCGGAATTTCCGGGTCATAACAATTCTTGAGCGCGTCCCAGAGAGCGTCTTCGCTGACGGGCCCCGCGGGGACGGCGCGCTGGTCGCGAGCGCTTTCGGGAACATCAAGGCCGAGGGCGTCAGCGTCTTTGGCGTTGATGCGCGCCATAACGCCAGGAGCCACAACGGTGTGTGAGCCGCCGAGAGATTGCGTGATGTAAACGTCGGTGCCAGCGGGAAGGAAAATGGGAGTGCCGGCCGGGATGGCAATTGCTTGCACATCGCGCGTCAACTTAACTGGATCACTGGTGTTCATTTGCTGACAGGCAACTCGGGAGAGTTATTCCGTGGAAACTACGTTTGGTTTGGCTTCCTGCAAGGTTGCGACCACAGCATGCCAAGGAAGAATGGCGCATTTTACACGCGCGGGGAATTTGCTCACCCCGCCGAATGCAGCCAGTTTGCCGACATCCTCCTGCGTTTCGCCGTTCGTGACAAGATCGCGGAAGGCTTCAAAAATCCTGGTGGCTTCCTCGCGCGATTTGCCTTTCAGGATGGTCGTCATCATGGAGGCGGAGGCTTTGGAGATCGCGCACCCGGAGCCTTGAAAGCTGATGTCCTTGATCAAGCCATCCTGCACGAGGGCGTAAACGGTGACGCGGTCGCCGCAAAGCGGGTTGTGCCCCTCGGCCATGCGATTGGCAATCTCCAGCTTGTGAAAATTCCTCGGGCTCTTGCTGTGCTCAAGGATCAGTTGCTGGTAGAGATCGCCTAGTTCGTCGAACATGGCTTAATCCTTCTCGTAAAGCTCGAACAACGCGGCGTCCAATTCCTGGCGAATTGGATCGATGGTGATGCGGTTGATGATTTCCGTCGCGAAAGCGTGGATCAAGATTTTGCGGGCTTTCTCCAGCGGAATGCCGCGGGCGCGCAGGTAGAATAACGAGTTCGGCTCGAGCTGGCCAATGGTCGCGCCATGTGTGCACTTCACGTCGTCCGCAAAAATTTCGAGCTGCGGCTTGGTGTTGATGACAGCCTCGTCGGAGAGAAGCAAATTGCGATTGGTTTGCTTCGCGTCCGTCTTTTGAGCTTCTGGGCGAACGAAGATTTTGCCGTTGAACACACCCTGCGCTTTACCGTCCAGGATGCCGTGATAATACTCATGGCTGGGGCAGTTCGGCTTAACGTGATGAATGGCGGTGTGATGATCGACGAGCTGGTTCTCGGACGCGATGTAGAGCCCGTTCATCGTCACTTGCGAATGCTGCCCATCCAGCACCGAAGTAATGGTGTTCCGCGCGAGCAAGGCGCCGATGGAAACGGAGTGCGTGAGCAGGTTCGAGGAGCGCTCCTGGTAACTGTTGATCGCCGCGACGTGGTAGGCTTGCTTGCTCTCACGCTGCACTTTGCAGTGCTCCAGCAGAGCATCCTGTTCGAGCACCATCTCGGTGACGACATTGGTCAAATAAGCCGCGTCACGATAAGCCAGGTAGCTCTCAATGACTTTAGCCTGCGCGCCGCGCTCGAGGATAATCAGATTGCGCGAGTGACTCACGCCGCTGATGCCACTGGCGATGTTCAGAATGTGAATGGGCTTTTCAACCACTCCACCCGCTTCGACAAACACAAACGCGCCGTCCTGAAGGAAAGCAGTGTTCAAGGCGACGAATCCGTTGTCATCGGTGCGGGCATGACGGGCGAGGTGGCGTTGGAGCTTCCCCTGAGGGGCAGCCCAAAGATCGCGCAAGCTGCCAAAACGGAGGTTGGGTTCGCCAGCGGAAGCCGAGGAGAGGTTCGCAGCAAACCGGCCATCAATGAAGACGAGCAAATGGGCGTCGAGACCACCGAAGTTGTAAGTGGAGACGTCGGTCTTGGTCACCTGCGGCAACTGCCGTTTGCTAAGGTGGAACGGAATCTTGGAAACGGGCCCGACATTGGTGAAGCGCCACTCCTCGTTGTCCGTAGTCGGAACGCCAATCTCACCGAAGTGCGCGATGCCGCCCTTGCGAAGGTTTTGGATCCAGCCTGGGGCGTCATCCGCTTGGGCGAATTGCTCCCAGAGGGAAACAGCCGCTTGTAAATTGGGCGCCTGAATGTTGTCTGTGACGTCCATGGTTAACGGCCCACTGCGGTCGCTTCGCGAGGTGGCAAAATCCAATCGTAGCCGCGCTTCTCCAGCTCGAACGCGAGGGTTTTATCGCCAGAGCGAATGATGCGGCCATCCACCAGCACGTGAACGAAATCGGGCACGATGTAGTTGAGCAACCGCTGGTAATGCGTGATCACGAGCTGCGCGGTGTCTTTCGTGCGAAGCTTGTTCACGCCGTTGGCCACGATGCGAAGCGCGTCGATGTCGAGGCCGGAATCGGTCTCGTCAAGGATTGCGAGCTTCGGCTCGAGCACAGCCATCTGGAAGATTTCGTTCCGCTTCTTTTCGCCGCCGGAGAAGCCTTCGTTGACTGGGCGATTCAAGAGCGA
Organism: Candidatus Methylomirabilota bacterium; assembly: GCA_035627835.1. Classification (GTDB taxonomy): domain Bacteria; phylum Verrucomicrobiota; class Verrucomicrobiia; order Limisphaerales; family SXQI01; genus DASPKX01. The sequence continues at coordinate 1,087 of DASPKX010000032.1, read as the reverse complement.
CTGATCCAGCTCGAGAATCTTCATCTTCTCTTTGACGAGCTTGAGGAAATCAACGGCGTCGAGTTCTTCCAGGCCGCGATACTTGCGGGTTTCATTGAGCGCAGCCTTGAGGAAATAGGTGCTGTTCACGCCGGGGATTTCCACCGGGTATTGGAATGCGAGGAAAACGCCCTCGCGCGCGCGATCTTCCGGCTCCATATCAAGGAGGTCCTTGCCGAAGTAAGTGACGGAGCCTTCAGTGACCTCGTAGTCGTCTTTGCCGACAAGCACCTGCGAGAGCGTGCTCTTGCCGCTGCCGTTTGGGCCCATGATGGCGTGGACTTCGCCGGGGTTGATGGTGAGGTTCAACCCTTTCAAAATGTTCTTACCCTCTACACGCGCGTGCAGGTTCTTAATTTCAAGCATCTGATTACTCCAAATAGATTCAGGATAGCGCCGCCGACCGCAGGAGTTGCCCTGCGGGGGCGATAACGCCAAGGCGAGCCGGTTAACCGACGCTCCCCTCGAGGCTCACGCCGAGGAGCTTCTGCGCTTCCACCGCGAACTCCATCGGCAAATGACGGAAGACTTCCTTGCAATAGCCGTTCACGATCATGTTCACGGCGTCCTGCGTGGAAAGCCCCCGCTGCTTGCAATAGAAAATCTGGTCTTCGCCAATTTTGGAAGTCGAAGCTTCGTGCTCCACCATCGACGACTTATTCCGCACATCGATATACGGGAACGTGTGGGCTCCGCACTTGTCGCCGATCAAAAGCGAATCACACTGGGAGAAGTTGCGGGCGTTTTCAGCGCCTTTCATCACTTTCACCTCGCCGCGATAGCTGTTTTGGCCGCGACCCGCGGAGATGCCCTTGGAGACGATCGTGCTTCGGGTGTTCTTCCCGATGTGGATCATCTTGGTGCCGGTGTCCGCTTGCTGATAGTTGTTGGTCAGCGCAACGGAGTAGAACTCCCCCTGCGATTCATCACCCTTCAGGATGACGCTGGGGTATTTCCAGGTAATGGCGGAACCGGTCTCAACCTGGGTCCAGGAAATCTTCGATTTGCGACCGCGAGCCAAGCCGCGCTTGGTCACGAAGTTGTAGAT
>DASPKX010000031.1:0-3127 GCA_035627835.1 Candidatus Methylomirabilota bacterium | reverse complement strand
CGCGATTAAAGTTGCGATCCACGACAGCGATTCGTTCACCACCGTTGCTCAGGCTGTCTTCAAAGTATCCGCCAACCCGCACGTTCGGGTACCTGGAAGCAAAAGCGGACGGACTGGAACCAGAGGCAATCACCAAAACCGCCCCGGCCTCAAGGGTGGTTCCGAAAGGGAAGGTGAACGTGACTCCCTCAAGTGAAAAACCGCCAATATCGAGGGGAATGGATCCGAAATTGTGCAGCTCAATGAACTCGTACGGCGAACCGTCTGGAGGGTTGTACATCACCTCCGTAATAGCGAGTTTGGGCAAGAGTGCGCCTGTGGTGAAGGTCGCCTCGGCTAAAGCGCTCCAGGCATCCCCGCTTCGCACACGAGCTTTTACTACGGTGTCATTCGTGATCGTGAGCGGGCTCGCGTAAACACGAGCGGTGGCGGAGACTTCTCCCGAGAAGGCCACGCGCGGGTCGGAGCCGTTGGTCGTGTAATAGATGGTCCCCGCGGGCGCGCTCAAAGTGATTTGCTCACCTGCCTTTGCATGCCCGCCATGCTTCGAGAGCGCGGGTGCGACGATCGTGGGGTACAGCCCCGCCGCCCGGAGTTGGCTCAGCACTGTCGCGGTGCGGGCAGGAAAGTACTGGGTTAACAGCCGATTGCGCTCGGTGACGAAATGATCGTCGCGGGTGTAGAGCAGGTACGGCGCGCTCGAATACTGATGCACGTCCCGCCGGTAATCTCCCCATCGCGCCGACTCCGCAACCATCGCCAAATCGACTTCAGTTGCCCGCGCCTGGTAGCGCGCGGAAACAGCGGGGGGTGTAAGCGCGCCGCCATTGAACAGGTGCTTGTGCGCGCGGTCAGCAAAGCGGAGACGATATTCCGCGTTGGCCACGAGCTTTGTGTGCAAGCCGGAGGCCGTGTCGGAGCTGGAAACGCGATTTTGGGTCGGCGAGTTCAGGATCATCTCGCCGTCCCACGCAATGTATTTGAAACCTTCGCCAGCGGCACGCTTCCGCAGCGTGTACCAGTTCTTGTTCAGCCCCCAATCCTCGTGCCCGGCGTAGAAGTGCAAAAGGATGTAGTCAATATAGTGAGTGACATCCAGATACTGCTGCATCTGCTGAAACTGGCCGTTATCCGCCAGGTTCGAGAGGGCGATCATGGCGTTGTAAGCATTCATGTTCCCATCGACCAATTGCCCCTCGTTCACCACATCGTAATCTGCTTTGCTCCCGCCGAGGTAGGCAGCGCCGAAGGCCGCATCGGGCCGCTCGGTCGGATCATACACTCCCCAGTAGAGCCCATTGACGTAGAGGTGAAAGAAACGATTGTGCGCGCCCAAGCCGCTCATGGCCCGTTGGCTGTCCTTGAAAAAGGCGTCGCGCACACGCTGGCCGCGCAGCCGTTGGGATCCATCCCAATGCAGCCATGAGTTGTTAAAATCTGCCCGCAGCGTGATCGTGTCGAACTCCTTCAGCGGCGATTCGGTAAATAGTTGATGGCGGAGCTTGGTGGCGCCGTAATCTCCTTTGAACACCAATCGGAACGAATGTTTCGCGGTTTTGACCGGGTCACGCACGGAGTTGCCTTGCATCTGCACGCCGCAGTCGACCTGGATAGATTCTCCCTGGCCTGGAAAAATGAACTCAGCGGAGGCTGGCCGCTCCCATTGAGGGCCGCGCGCTTGTGACTTCGGGTAAATGCCTGTGGAGTTGTCGAACATATCGCGCGGCGCGGTGACAATCGAGATCACAGGCAGCGACTTTAGAGAACCCACGATCCGGTTCGTGTAAGTTGGCGAATTTACAATCTCCGGGTCCATTTCGTAATACGCAGCCCAGGTGCGACCAGCGGTGTCGATCCAGGTTTGCGGGAACCCTGGCGGATTGGATGGTTGTTTGGCCACAACCGCTGGAAAAACATAGGTGTGTGTTTCAACACGGCTAGGAAGGTAGTTGGGCTTGAAGGCCGCCGCGCGAATGACCCCGTTGCTCGATAGCACGAGAGGCGAGTTGTAGATAAGCCCCGAAGAAGCAGTCGGTTCGGAGCCATCCATGGTGTAGCGGATCTGCGCGCCCAGCAGAGTGTTGGTTATTTGCAAGGTTATGCCCTGGTCATACACCCCACGCGGCACATTGAAGCGCGGAGGGGGCGCGACACCCGCAATGCTGCTGGCGCCGTTGGTTGTTCCGGGAGTGGGGGATGCGAAGTGTCGAAGATTGCCATCGGCGTCATAACCGTAGGAAATTTCCACGCGCTGCTCGGGATAATCTTTGAACACGGACACCGGTTGCCGCGGAGCGCCTGGCGGTGAGAGCGCCAGATACTCCCCAGCGTCGCTCAGCTTGAAGTTCGTGTGGAGGTTGCCGGAAGCGGGTTTGCGGTCTTTGCCCGAAGCGAAGACAACAACGTGGCCGTTGGGCTGTATCAGCGTTTCCGGGAACACCCACTTGCCTAAATCATCCTCCTCGTCTGAGAGCGCCCAACCTACGAGGTTCACGGCGGCGGGGGTCGGGTTGTAGATTTCGATCCAATCCGAAGCATCATCGTCCTCATCGAGCAATCCTCCGCCGCCAGCGGAAGCGGCGAGAAATTCGTTAAGCCGGAGGGAGGGAAACACAAAGTTCGGGTCCACTCTGAAGGTCCAGTTAGCGCCAGCGAATGGATTCCCTTGCAGATCGGTGATTGCGTGATTTGGCTGAAATTCCGCGAGCACTTGGCCCGCATTCACCGGCGGCAGGGTGAAAAGATATGGTCCCGACCCGCTGCCCGTCACGGCGGACGCGCGTGTCTGGTTGATTCGCAAGTCGTCGGCGTCGATCCCGGTCACCGGTTCAGTAAATACGACTTCGACGACGGAAGCGTCGCGGACCGTAAAGCTAGGCGCTGGTGACACTCTGAGGATTTGCGGATCTGTTTCATCGATCAATTGATAGGTCGCGATGACGTTCGACTCTGGAACGAAGCGGTTCGGAGGCGAGGCCAGATCAGAGATCTCCAGCCCTGCATCCCAGGTGACGCTGACATTCCCATAGGGCGGTCGGTCAAAGTGAAAGCTCCACTCCCGTCCTCCGCCAGATATGCTGTTCGCTGGCCGCCCATTCACAAGGACGTCGGAGGCAGCAATGCCAAC
>DASPKX010000030.1:0-5915 GCA_035627835.1 Candidatus Methylomirabilota bacterium | reverse complement strand
GCTTCTTTTCCTCAGCGCACGCGTAGTGAATGTCGCTGAGGATCAAAGCCTGGATTGGCCTCCCCATGCGCAACAGGCTGTCTGCGCGACCGCACTTTGGCAACAGCGCCCGGATAGGCTTGGCTGCTTAGTTTCGCGCGGCTGCTTTCCCCAATTCAAAAGAGAGCGCTTGGTGCACCAGCTCCAGCTCCGCGGCGATTTGCGTGGCCAGGGCGCGGGCGACGGTCCAATTGCAGGCAAGAGCCTGTTTCTCCAATGACTCACAAAGCCTGCCCAACCGATCGGCGCCCAGGTTCCTGGAACTTCCCTTCAGAGCATGAGCCGAGTGCTTGACCGCGTTCGAGTCTTCCGCCTCCAAAGCCGCTTCAATCCGCCGCAAAAGACTTTTGCTATCTTCCACGAATAATGGAGCGAGTTCGGCAAGCGGATCGAAGCCGCCGTCCAAAGCCAACTCGCGCAAACCTTGGATAGTTTGACAGTTCAGGGTTGCAGCAGCGTCATTTGCCCCTGCCTTGGACTTGATGCGCGACAGTGGCGAGAGCGCATCGACTGCGCGGTTTATCGCTTCCTCGAGTTCAGCGATTCGCACCGGTTTGCTGATATAATCATCCATGCCTGCCTCAAGGCATTTCTCTCTGTCACCCTTCAAAGCGTTGGCTGTCAACGCGATCACATAGACATGAGGGCGAAGCGGAGCCGGACCCTCCTTCGCTTCGAGAACCCGGATCTGGCGCGTGGCTTCATAGCCGTCCATCTCAGGCATCTGGCAGTCCATCAGAATCACGTCGTAATGCATCCTCCGCCACGCCTCAATGGCCTCGTGACCGTTGCCGGCCACATCCGCTGTGTATCCGAGTTTGCGCAACTGCTGAACGCTCACCTTTTGGTTAACAGCGTTATCCTCAACAAGCAGCACGCGCAGGTTGCGTGTCCCCTTCGGCGCAGCCTCAGCAGGAATGGCCACATGCCGGGTTGGCAGCGTTGAACCGCCGCTCACTGTGGCAAGACAGTTGAACAGCTCAGACTGCCGAATCGGTTTGAGCAGAGAAGCGCTCAACCCGACTTCCGTCATTTTATCCGGCGGCAAACGATCCCCCAGGGATGTCAGCAAGATTGTGCGAGTGGATCCAAGCTTAGGATCCAACTTGATCGCTCGGGCCAATGCGAGGCCATCCATCTCTGGCATCTGCATGTCGAGAATGGCTAAGTGATACGAGCTTCCTGTTTCGGCGGCTCTGCGTAATTCCTGCAGGGCCTCCGCAGCTCCGGGCGCTGCGCCATGGGCCATGCGCCAGCCATTCAGTTGATGTTTAAGCACCAGTCGGTTCGTCTCGTTATCGTCCACGATCAACACCCGCAGCCCCGCGAGGTGATCTGCCGCAAATGATGGAGTCGCAGTCGCTTCTTTCTCTAAGACAGCGGTAAACCAGAACGTGGAGCCACGCCCCGGCTCGCTGCTGATGCCAATATCGCCGCCCATAAGCGTCACGAGCTTGCGTGAAATCACCAACCCCAGCCCGGTCCCTCCGTATTTGCGCGTCGTGGAGCTGTCGGCTTGGGAGAATGGCTGAAAGAGGCGCTCCTGCGCCGCTTTGGAAATGCCGATGCCCGTGTCTTTCACTTCCACGCGAATGCGTTGCCTTGCCTGCTCGTTAGACTCCAGGCTCACGCGGACAAAGACCTCCCCTTTCTCAGTGAACTTGACGGCATTGCTGATCAGGTTGGCGAGGATTTGGCGCAACCGACCTGGATCACCTTTGACGTGAGTCCAGACGTTAGTCTCAACTAGGCAGGCCAGCTCGATCTGTTTAGACCTGGCGCGCTCCGCGAGAAAATCAACCGAACTCTCGACGATCTCCCGCAGATCAAACGGAATATGCTCGAAGGTGAGCTTGCCTGACTCGATCTTCGAGAAGTCGAGGATGTCGTTGATGATTGTGAGCAATGCTTCCCCGCTGCCGCGCACCGTCTCGACATAATCCCGCTGCTCGCTGGCCAAAGGGGTGTCCAGCAGCAAGTTGGTCATGCCGATGATCGCGTTCATGGGTGTTCGGATTTCATGGCTCATGTTTGCCAGGAAATCGCTTTTGGCTCTGCTAGCTGCTTCGGCAGCTTCCTTCGCTTGCTTAAGTTCCTGCTCAGCCAATCGCTGCTCGGTCACATCCTCCGAGATGCCGACCAGGTACTGCGGCTCGCCCTTGGAGTTGAAAACAGGAATTTTCTTTGTTTGCAGAATCCGCCGGCCGTGATGCGGCGTGTCCAGCGGCTCTTCTGTTTGTTGCAGGGCGCCGGACGCAATCACCTGCCTGTCCGTTGCGACGAAGGCAGCTGCCTGCTCTGGGGAAAAGAGATCGTAATCTCCTTTTCCAAGAACCTGCTCCTCGGTGCGACCCGTCAGCTCCTGGTTGAACTTGTTCATCAGCACGAACTTCAGAGTCTTCGCATCCTTGATGAAAACCGCGGTTGGAAGGTTTTCGAGGACCGACTTCAAGAATGACTCTGCCCGGCGCAGCTCATCCTCCACTTTGCCACGCTCCGCAATTTCACGCTGCAGGCCGGCATTCGCCTGGAGCAGCTCAGCAGTCCGCTCCTCGACCCGCACCTCCAATTCTTCCTTCGCTTTCCTAAGGGCTTCCGTGGCCAACCGGCGCTCAGTCACGTCCACCGCGAAAATAATCACGCCGATAATCGCGCCATGAACGTCGCGATACGGAATCCTATCCACCCGCAGCCACCGGCTTTCTCCGCTGCGCACTTCAACCTGGTCCACGGTTCCATACATCGGCGTGCCTGAAGCCATCACCGATGCATCCGCCTCATCAAAGCCGCGGCCATGCCGCGCATCCAAGTCGGCGACGCTCCGCCCAGCGATCTCATCAGGGGACCGCGCCCAGAACTTCGCCGTGTATCTGTTCGCGCGCAGGATACGGTTTTCAGAGTTCTTGTAGATAACGAGCGCTGGGACCGTATCGAAAATCGTCTGGTACTCCACGCGCTGACGCTCCATCTCCAGCTCCGCCTCTTTCCTCTGCGTGATGTCGCGTGAAATGCCCACAACCCCGATTGTCTCCCCTGCGGCGTTGCGCAAAGGCATCTTCGTTGCGGAAACCCATGTCAGTCCGCCTGTGCTGTTGAAAGTCTCTTCCTGCCCGATCAGCCCCGTGCCCGTGCGGATGATTTGCTGCTCATCCATAAACGCCCGGCGGGCTTCCACCTCTGTGAAGAAGTCGAAGTCCGTTTTTCCGATCGCCTCCTGCGGATGGCCGAGCTTGAACATCTCCGCCATGGACTGGTTGATCCGCAAAAACTTTCCATCCTTGTCCTTGAAGAAGATTTTGTCTGGAACGCTGTTCATGAGCCCTTCCAGCAATCGGCGTTCTTCCAGAAGCGCCCGCTGGGCAGCTTCGCGTTGCTCCATTTCAGCCCTCAGCGCGCGATTGGCTGCTTTGTGGGCTTCCGCCCGACGCACTGCAACAAGGGTGGACCCAACCAACAACAGCATGAATCCACTGGCCGCCGCCCAAAACCAGGGACGGGACTGCAAGGGGAGAGGCAGGACAGTGAACTCAATGCGCGCCGCATTCGGGTCCACATGGAGCCCTTCATCACGCGCCCGCACCTCAAGCACATGCTTGCCGGGAGCCAGATTATCCACAGGGAAGCCCTCCGAGGGGAACGCGGCAAATGCGCTCCAAGGCCCATTATCGAACCGCCACGAGAATTTATACTCCGCAACTAATTGGCGCGGGCGATATCGCTGCGTGGCGTGAATCTCCGCCCGAAGGCGTCCGCCATGCTCAACTGTCCGCTGGGAGCGAACCACCTGAGTGGACGGAGGCAGCTCATCAGACCTGTATCGGAGCGTGGAGCCGTTGTTGCACCCCAACCATAGCTCACCGTTCGCTCGCCGGACCACTGACAGGATGCCTGCTTCGATTGGGAGCGTCAGATGCTGTAAGCGAGCGTGAGTGGCCGCATCCAGCATGGTTAAGCCGCGCCCTTCGCTAATTAGCAGATGGCCTCCGCTCAATGCGGCTGAAAACTCGCTCACGTCGGTGTAAACCGGAGTAAATTGACCGTTCCTATAAGAAAGGTAGCCGCTGCGGCCGCCCGTGTTGCCGTCAAAGAGAAAGCAAATGCTATTGGAGTGAACGAGCGCCGCAAAGATGTTGTTCCTGATGTTCGGAATCTTCTCCCAAACAGAAAGGCTTTCGTTCAACCGATACAAACCGAAGTTTCCGAACATCCACAACCCTTCCTTGGAGACGGCAAAACGTGGATCCGCATGCGTGGTGAAATCGAGGCTGATCTCGTGGCGAACAGCGCTTCCGTTGATATGGATCAGCTCCCTTGGCATTGGTCCCGTGATAAACCAGAACCCCCCTTTCAGGTCAGGATGAATTTCCATCACATTCTTGCCTTCCAGTTCTGGCGCGAACTGCGGCTGCCAAGCCTGGTTCTCGAAGCGCGAGATCACCACCTGACCTTCCTTATTCTTGCCGATGAGCCACGGGTTGCCTGAATCATTGATCAACAAACGCTCAGCGGACTCGACGCCGGTTTGTGAGGGGCCATAAACATTCGTGGTTGAGTTCAATGCTGTGACGACACCATCAGCCGTCCAACCCCAGAGAACACCCGAAGGGCTGCTCACGACATTCTTCTTCAACACAGGCGTCCACTCTGCCTTCTCCCCATCGAAGACCAGACTGGCCTCCTCACCCGTGAGCCACACACGATCCTTGGAATCCACCAGTGAGGGCAAAGGCAAATTCCTGTATTCGGTCCACTCAGCCCCGCGGCGGCTCCAACGCACCAGATTGTTGTAGCCCAGCGCCCAAACACCACCATCCGGAGCTTCGACAACGGCCTCGGCATAGGTGAAGGTCCGTGGGATCAGCGCAACCTGCTTGAACTGCTTTCCATCCCATTGCAGGAAGTGTGTCCCTTCCGCCCCCCCTTGAAACGTGAGCAGATCTCCAGATCGCGTTACCATGAGCGGAGAAAGCGGCCGCGGCTGCTGCTCCCATTGCGAGCCGTTCCATCGCAGCAGGTGGTTTTGCGTCTGCAGGAACAAACCCCATTTGGGGGATTCCGCCATTTCCCAGGCTTCTTCTCCGCGGGGGATACCCGGGGCGCCCAGCGGTATCCATCGATCACCATCCCGGCGGGCAGCCCCTTTCGTGGTTAAGGCATACTGCCGCCCATTGGAGGATCGGAAGTAATTCAGCACATGGTCTGAAGGAAGCCCGTCCGCGGTCGTGTGCTTCCGCCACTTCCCTTGCTTAAAGGAGGTGATCCCGCCAGGGAGACTCGGATCCGGCCACCGATCACTGCAAAACCACATTGTGCCGTCGGGATCCTCCGCAATTCGCCGCACGGATGGTCCCGCAAGGTCCGAAACGGCTCCGAAGGCCTGGAATTTTCCCTGTTTGAAAATCGCCAGACCTTTCGCTGTTCCCACCCACACGACGCCGTCGCGGGCCACATACACAGACCGGATGAAGTCTGTTGGGAGGCCGTCCGCAGTGGTGTACCGCTTCCATGAGTAACCGTCCGAGAAATAAACAGCATCGGAACCCGCTACCCAGATGTTGCCGTTTGGCTCAAACGCCGCGCCAAATACATTCCTCCGGGTTAACCCCGCGTCCTCCGTAAAAGACCGAATGCGCCAGGGGGAGTCGAGCCGCTCGACTGAAGCAAGGAACTCATCCTCTGCTTGACCGAAGATGGACGGTGAAAATAGCCCAACCACCACCCATAGCCATAGGCAGGGCGCTTTTTTCCAGATGAAGGGTTTGCGAGTCACCAAATTCAACGGGAGCAACTTTCGTGCTATTCTTATCCGGGAATATAGTCCCCCGAGCTAACCTCTTCCTGCGCAACTCTGTGCAATTATTGAGCAGCCCCATCCC
>DASPKX010000029.1:0-27790 GCA_035627835.1 Candidatus Methylomirabilota bacterium | reverse complement strand
CGAAGTGGATAAAGGGGTAAACGAAAGCGGCAATCACCCGGATTTGTGCGCCTTCTACGAAGGCTGTAACGCGGGGGGGTGAGACCCACGGGCTGCGCTGGCGCTTGCCCGTGGGCTACTCTGTTCGGCCGCTCCGCGGCCCAATCGAGGCGCGTGAGGTGCGTGAGGCACTGTGAGGCGCTGTGAGGCGCTGTGAGGCGCTGTGAGGAACGAAAGTTGGTGATTAGTGGCGGAGGCGAGGGTCGGAGAGGTCGAGGCTGTAGAGGATTTGGTTGTATTCGTACCGTGGGGTGGCGTTGGTTTGGCCGGAGAAGGTGTAGGTGTAGGTGCCTTCGAAGAAAGTCCTTCGGCCGCCGTCCTGATCGAGGAAGGCGTGGTGGACGGAGTTGTAAAAATCGTAGTTTTCGTGGGTGACAATTTTTGTCGCGCGGTTCCAGGGGCCGGTGAGTTGCTCCGCTTCGGCATACCAGACTTCGCCCAGCATGGATGTGCCGCCAATCTCAGTGGCGATCATGATGTGGCGTTTGCGGTAGTTGTTCCAGCGGACGCTGCCGGCGTGCATGACCGGTGATTTGCCGCCTGCGGAATCCGCAGGGCTCCAGCGCAGGTCGCTTGGCAGAAGGCGTCCAGCGCGAAGCAGCTCCTGCTCTTCTTTTGTCGTCAGTGGCGGTGCCTTCGTGGTCCAACGGTAGTAGGCTGAGTTGTCGGTGTTGCGCACCAGGGCGGTGTCCTTGCCGGCGAATGCTTGGCCATCTTTAATAGGTGTCCATGCTTCGTAGTTGGCTTGTTGTTTCAATGTTTCCAACTGAGCTTTGACGCGAACAGTGGGGAATGGGGCTGCGAAGTAGATGTAGCCATCTGGAGCGGTGAAGGCTTGACCGCGGGGGCATTGCCATTGGTTCTTCAGGTCGAATCGCGCCAACCGCTCGAAAATTGATTGCTCGTCGTTCCATATAGCCAAGCCGTGCTCCAAGGGAGCGGAGAGCCCCTTTAAGCGGGTGAAACGAGTCACCATCCGCTCCTGCCCTTTGCTGTCGCGAACGGTGGTGAGGCCATCGATCCAGACGACGCCATCCTTTGGTTCGAACGGGCACATCTGCTTTGAGAGGCCGTTCTCGTTGGTGAAGTAGTTGAGCGCGATGCCCTTTGTGGTATCCAGCCCGGTGAGATCGACGACAGCGCCGCAAGTGCGGAAGTTGCCGAGCCCATAATTGAGATGCGAGGTGTCGCCCCAGAACCAGCGCGCCTGATTTTTGTAGATGACGACTTGCGCGCTATCCTGGCCGGTGACGCCCGCCCGGATGGGCGGGGTGTTCAACGGGACAGGCAAGCCGAGCAACTCTGTGTCCCGGTAGATGCCCTCGCCGGTCGTCCGATAAAGCCGCTCGGCAATGTTCTTCCGCTTGAGCTTTAGCTGAGTTGTTTTCCCAGCAGCGGACTTAACCTTGATCCCTGTGAGGCCGAACCCGTCTTTGGGCGCTTCATAACCATGGCTGCGGATGGTGAAGAACACATCGGTGTTCATCAGCCCTGGTTCATGGAAAGCAACTCGACCGGCGCTGTCCGTGACATAGCGGACGCGGCTGGTGGTTTCGAGTTTGACGAGGGGGACTCCGCGTTGCGTTTGCGCGTCCAAAACCTCGATGGTGTGGTAATCACTCGGAGCAGCCAGACCGGTCATGGTGAAGGCGACGAGCGATGCGAGCAAAAGACGCATGACTGAGCTTAGGACCGCCGACAGAGCGGGGGAAGAAAGCATTTCTCACTTATGCGTTGGCAAGGCTCTTGCTGAACAACTTTTGGGCCGGATGGTAGTCGCCGGTCCTATTCATGGTTGGTTTGGGTTAAGAAACGGCGCTTGCAAGTGGCAAGACTTGCAAGCGCCGCAACTCCTTCAGGGCTGACAATTCCTCTCCGCTCAGGCACCTTGCAGCATCATGTTTCCGCGTGTTTGTGGGCTGTTGCTGGTGTCGGCAGCCGTTTGTGTTTCCATAGCCAAGGACCAGCCGCAGTGGGGCGAAGCCTGGGGCCGCAACATGATCTCCCGGGATACTGGCCTGCCCACAAGCTTCGATCTGCCGAGCGGCCGAAATGTGAAATGGGTCGCACCTCTGGGAACTGAGTCGCACTCGACGCCGGTGGTTGCGGACGGCCGGGTCTTCATCGGGACGAACAATGGCGAGCCTCGCGACCCGAAGCATCAAGGAGACCGTGGGGTGTTCATGTGCTTCAACGAAGCGGATGGAGAGCTGCTCTGGCAACTGGTGGTTCCGAAGCGGGAGGAGGATCCTTACCACGATTGGCCGAAGAGCGGGATTTCGTCACCGGGCACGGTTGAAGGGAAACGGGTTTACCTGGTTAGCAATCGGCATGAGGTGATGTGCCTCGATGTTGAAGGGCTGGCCAACGGCAATGACGGCTCTTTCACCAACGAAGCGGCGCACATGACCCGCTGGACCAATACCACCCCGGTAAAGCCACTTGAGTTGGGTAGACTGGATGCGGACATCATCTGGACTCATGACATGATGGCGGACAGTGGAATCTGGCCGCATGACGGTTCCCACAGCTCTATCCTGATCCACGGTGATTACCTCTATGTGAACACCAGCACGGGTGTGGACAACACGCACAAGAAAATCCGCACGCCTGAGGCTCCGAGCATCCTGGTCTTCAACAAGCACACGGGCAAAGTGGTGGCCCGGGACCGCCTCGGGATTGCGCCGAACATCTTTCACGCGACGTGGTCCGCCCCTTCGCTCGGGAGCATTGATGGGAAGCCGGTCATCTTCCTGGCAGCCGGGAATGGGATCTTGTATGGCTTCGCGCCTTATCAACCTACTGATCAGGCCGGGGTGGCCACCTTGCAGAAGGTGTATGAATACGATTTCGACCCTAAGGCGCCGAAGCAGGAAGTTCATCGCTTTAACGGTAACCGTGGCGAAGGGCCGAGCAATTTCTATGGAATGCCCGTTTTTCAGGACGGAATCATCTACCTTGCGGGCGGGGGTGATGTGTTTTGGGGGAAGAACGAGGCTTGGCTAAAGGCAGTCAGAGCGGACAACACGGGCACCTTCGCAAAAGACGCCGAGGTCTGGGCCTACGCGCTTGAGAAGCATGTGCTGTCCAGCCCAGCCATTCACGACGGGATGGTGTTCATCGCGGACACTTCCCGGAACATCCACTGCGTGGACCAGAAAACCGGGAAGACGAACTGGGTTCATGGCGCGAATGGGGATTTCTGGTCGTCGCCTTTGGTGGCGGATGGGAAAGTGTATATTGGCAGCCGGAGGGGTGATTTTTGGGTCTTAAAAGCTTCAAAGCAGTTGGAGGTGTTGTTCCGTCACGATTTCCGGGAACCAATCAGCGCAACGACCACTGCGGCGAATGGTGTGGTTTACATCGGGACGATGTCGAAGTTGTACGCCATTCAGGAGGGGGCGAGGCCGAAGGCGGTAGGGAAGTTGTGAGGGCAGCGGTCGGGGGACCGCAGATCAGGAAAGGACGCCCGGTCAGGGGACCGGGCCTACCATTCAGAGTGCAAGAACGGGTTAACTTGGCATGGAACCTGTTGACAAACGGGGTGTGTGGACGTAATTACAATGTAATTACATTGCATGGACGCCGCAGGTTCCTTATAAACAGCTCCGGGTATGGAGTTTGATTGGCGGCAGCCCATCCAATTACACGGTTCTTTGACCACAAAAGACGTAGAAGAGTCCTTTGAAGACCCTTTTGCTGTGAGGTTGCTGCCCGATTCAAGCAGGTTCGCTGCTCAAGCCCGGTTTTTTAACTTGGGCCGGTCGGCGACCGGCGGCGGGGTGTTTAGTGTGTATCGCACCAACGGGAAACAAATACGCGTGATTTCCGCGCGTGCGTTCACGCCGGAGGAAGGATTTTTTTACCAGAAGAAATTAAATCACTCTCTGGCCAGCCAGGGTTGATGCTGATAATGGAACGGGCCGAACTCCAGACGATTACGACCTGGGAAGATGTGCCTCTCTTCGACAGCGAGGAGGGAGAGGGCGCTTTCTGGGGGGAGACGCAGCTCTCGATGCGCCTGATGGAAAGCGCGGTGGCGGCGAGTTCTGAGGGGAGTGAGTCTGTAACGATCACGCTGCGGATGGATCCAAGGATGCTGGCGCGGATCAAGAGATTGGCCCGCTCGCGGTTCTTGAATTATCAGAGCATGATAAAGCAGTGGCTGAGTGAGCGGTTGGAACAGGAAATGCGAAAGCAATAAGTCGATGAAGCTCGACGAACAATTTAGTGGGGCAAGAAAAACGGGGTGGGGAACTCCACTGGGCTCGGCCCCAACGGGATGTGCCCAAGAGGGAGCAGCGGCTCGGCTCAAGCGAGCGGCGCTCCCTCAATCTGCTTTTACACTGATCGAGTTGCTGGTGGTGATCGCCATCATGGGCGGACTGGCGGCGCTGGTCGTTGGCCTTTCGAGCGTGTCCAGCCGCAAACTTCGCGAGTCGCGCGTCAAAACGGAGTTAGCGGCACTGGTGAGCGCGATTGAAAATTACAAAGCTGCCGTTGGGTTTTATCCGCCGGATAACACGAACAACGCTTCGCTTCCGCCCCTCTACTACGAATTGACCGGATGCATTTTCACAAACAATCCTTCCCGCTTTCTGACCTTGGGCTCATATGAGGAAATTACGGCGGAGACTTACAAGCGGGTGTTTAAGTTAAGCGGCGTTCAGAACTCCGCGCGCGATCCGCTGGATGTGAAGTTCACCAGGTTTACGCCAAAGGCCACGCAGTACGCGGAGATCAATGACCCTGACGATATTGAGATCCTGGTTGTTCCGTTCCCAGGCCCGCCGACCCGGATGATCGCAGGCAAACGGCAGGGAGACACACGTGGGCCGGTCATGCTGAACCCCTGGCGTTACGATGCCTCCAGCCCTAACCGGCACAATCGCCAGACCTACGATTTGTGGGCTGAGGTGATAATCGGGGGGCGGACGACCATTATTGGTAACTGGAAGGACTAACTGTATGCCGCTGCCAGAGAAACAATTTCAAGTGCCGGTGCGCTGGGAGAGCAAGAGCTGGGAGCCGGTGATAGAGATCGCCCCGGGCGAGGTTGCGCAGGGCGCAACTCTGAGTTTTCGTTGGAGCACACGCACATCCGCTAAACTCATGAAATTTCATATGAACAAGAGCAACGCCGTGCCGCGCTCAAGGGCGCGCGGTTTCACATTGATCGAATTGCTGGTGGTGATCGCCATCATCGGGATTCTGGCAGGGATGCTTCTGCCGGTTTTGGGGAACGCGAAGAAAAAGGCTGCTGTGGCTAAGGCAAAGACGGAGATCCAAACGATTGCAGCGGCGATTCAACAGTACAACACGGACTATAACCGATACCCGGCGGCTCGTGATGTTCGCTCGCGTGTCACGGATGTTAACCCTGACTACACCTTTGGCACAGGGAACAACGGAACGTACTTCGTGAACAAGCGCGGCAACGCGGTTCAAGTTGGCAACAACTACACGAATAACGCCCATGTGATCGGGATTTTGATGGGCATTGGTGATGCGGCCACTCGTTCAAAAAACCCTGAGAACACGAAGTCGCCTTACTTAAACGCAAAGATGGTGAGTGATGTGACCAGCTCTGGCGTGGGCGCGGACCTTGTCTATCGCGATCCATGGGGTTCCCCATACATTATTTCGCTCGACCTCAATTATGATGGATCAACCATTGATGACTTTTATGGTTCGGCCGCTGTGAGTTCCGCGCAGGGCGAGAATATCCGCGGGTTGACTGGCCTCGCAAAACCCACCCCCCAAAGTCAGGCTTACGCGCACCGAGGTGGCTTCATGGTTTGGTCTTTAGGCCCCGACCAAGCAGTTAACGGAAGCGCAAAGGCCAACGCCGATGCTAACAAAGATAACATTCTGAGCTGGCAATGAGATTCGGCGTCGTCAATCCAGGTTTGAAGCGGAGCGCGCGGCGGACGCTCGCGTTCACGCTCATTGAATTGATGGTGGTGATCGCGTTGATCATCGCGCTTGCGGCCATTGCACTGCCATCATTCAAGGGATTGACCCAGTCGAATATCACCGGCGGGGCCTTGCAACAGTTGGTGGACGATCTCACGGAAGCGCGTCTCCGCGCGATCAATGGGCGGGGCACTGTTTACGTGGCATTCATCCCACCGGACATTGCTCGTCAGAACTGGAACGGCTTGAACGCGGACCAGCAGAAGCAACTGCTCGAAGGTGTTAAGGCGCAGTACTCCGGTTACATCATGTTCGCCAAACGGAATCTCGGCGATCAACCGGGCGCGGAAAACCCGCGGTACCTAAGCGAGTGGCGGTATTTGCCGGAAGGCATTTTCATCGCAACCAACAAACTGGCCTCGATCACGCGGAGCCAATGGGAGAACTGGCCGGCTATCGGTGTGACGAATCGGCCATTCTTCTACATGGCTATTCCCTTTCCGACGGCCACGAATGCCCCGGTGCCGTTGCCGACGATTGCGTTTGATTACCGCGGCCGGTTGTTGTCGTCCCCGTACGATTCGGACGCACCGTTTCGCAAAGATTACGAATACATCCAGATCACGCAGGGCACGTTGATTTTGGAGCGAGATTTGAATGGGAACGTGGTTCGCTTGCCGAACGGCACTTACCCGGTTGCTGAAGTGATTGAGACGCCGCGTGGGAACACCACGAACAACCCGGTGATTGCGATTGACCCGTTAACCGGCCGCGCGTCCGTGCTGCCCCTCGTAGGAGACAAGCCATGAAGATTTTGCTCAGGAAAAACGCGCGCAGCGACCATGGGTTCACCATGGTGGAAGTTGCCTTGGCGATGGGCGTGGTCGTGATCGCCATGGTGGCGATCCTGGGGATCCTGCCTGCGGGCATGGAGACGCAGAAAGAGAATCGCGACACTTCGCTCGTGGGTGACGATGCGGCCATTTTCATGAATGCCATTCGCACCGGCGCGCGCGGGATGGATTATCTGACCAACCATGTGGAGGAAGTGTTCCTCGTGCAGAAACAGGTCGATCGCACTGGCCGCCTGGTTTCGCAGCTTAAAAAAGTATCGATTGGAACGCGATTCCGGTCAGGTGAAGAGGTGGTGGGCTCCCTTATGGCTCCAGCCATTCGGCGACCCATTCTCCCGTACTCACAACCGAGCCCGTATTTCCGCACCAATGTGCAAGCGATCGTGCGGTCGATCAACCGCTCCACGGTGGACCGGCGGGATGCGAATGACCCGAACATCTTTCGCTACCGTTTGACTACGGAGTTGAATCCAGCGCAGCCGCTCCCAAATCCTTACGACAGCAAAGCTTCCGACACCAACATCGCCAACCTGCACACGAACGAAATGTTGTTTGCGGCGAATAGCGTGGCGAACCTGCATGAACTGCGGCTCACGATTGAATGGCCGGTTTATCAGGTGAACAATGAATGGCGCGTCGGGCGCAACCGGAAGACTTATCGAACCCTGCTCAACGGGAATGTAACCAACATCGCTGGCTACTATTTCTTCGAGCCAAACTCATATACCAATGCGGCTCTCGCGCTCTTACCCCAGCAATTTCGTTGAACGGCGCCGCCGCGCGTTCTCGTTAATTGAGTTGATGGTGTCGATCTCCCTGACCGGGTTGATCGTGCTGGTGCTGTACAAGATTTTTGATCAGACGCAGCGCGCGCTTCGCACCAGCGTGAAGCAAGTGAACGTGCAGGAGTTGGGAGCGCCGGCATTGGAATTGATCAGCGCGGAGCTGCAAACAGCGCTGTCCTTTGCTCCGTTCGATCCCGATGGCACAAACGTCGAGGTGCGGACGTTCGAATTCTTACCGCCTTTTGTTCAGGTGGTGAAGACGAACAACACGACAGTTGCTGTCCGTACTAACGTGATCCAAACCGTTTGGTTCCTGCGCCGTGACAAACAGGTTTGGATCCCCACGATGTATCGTTTCTCAGGCACGACGAACGAAGCGAACATGCCTTTGCTGCATGTGGGAACGCTCGCGCGATTCTCGACGAATTTTCACGCAACGGCCATCAACCAGGAGAACCGGTTGCTCCCGAACTTCTACGTGACCAACAGCGCGGGACAACCGCTCCGAGCAGCCCATGACTGGCCGCGCACCGGTCAGGCGAGCCTTGCTGAGCGTGTGGTCCATTTCAAAGTGACGCCGTTGGATGCGGACGGCCGGCCCTACACCACTCCCGCGCCAACGAACTATGCGGCTGTTGAAACGAGCGGGTACACTTATTACAGCGTGGATTCCCCCACATTTGCCAGCAACGTCGTGGTGCGTTCGTCTTTCCGCAACAATGCTGGCCAGGGAGGGACTACGAAGGTAGATGATGTCTGGTTTATCGGGCGGGCGATGCCGGCGGCTCTGGAAGTGGAATTGGGGGTGCTGGAGGAGCCGATCTATGATCAGTACCGGTTGCTGGCGTCGGACGCAGCAGCGACGGGAAATGCGCAGGCGCTCACACGCGCGAATGCGTTTTTGAGCGAGCGCCCTGAGGCGGTGCATGTGTTCCGCAAACGAATTCCTATAGCGAGTGGACAGAGAGATGAACGGCTTGTATCCAAGTAAATCGAAGCAAAGAGGCGTGGCGCTCGTCACCACGCTGATCATGCTGTCAGTGGTCACGTTGATGGCCGTTGTCTTCCTGAGCATCACCCGGCGCGAGCGGGTGCGGATGTCTTTAACGGAGGAGCAGGACTCAGCGCAGTTCATTGCGGATGCGGCGATCGCGCGGGTGCAGGCGCAGGTGGCTGCCAACATGATGGCGAGCCAAAACCCGATCGCGATGGGGTTGATGGTTTCGACCAACTATATGGGCAAGGGCTACTTTGATCCGAGCCTGGGTGACCGCACCACGAATGTTGGCTACACGATTGGGAATCCGTTCGGGCCGCTGGTGCAGGGGGATGAGTATCTTCGGATGCTTGCAAATTTGCAGCATGACCCGCGCCCGCCTGTGTTCGTGCAGACGAACGCAAACGGGGCAATGGATTTTCGTTTTTGGCTCGATTTCAATCGCAATCGGCGGTTTGAGACGAACGGGTTCATCATTGCGCGGGACAACGCTGGGCGCGCTGCTGGGGAAGTTGCGAAAATTGTGGGGGATCCAGAGTGGATCGGTGTGCTGGAACATCCGCATCTGCCTCATTCGGAAACGAATCGCTTCATTGGGCGTTATGCATTTTTAGTTCTTCCCACAGGCCGCACACTGGACATCAACACGATTCACAATCACGCGCGTGCTGCTGCCAGCGACAATCTGGCTTTGAATGGCAACTTTGGCTACACCCGCGGCCAAGGTGTGGGGCCGTGGGAGATGAATCTGGCGGCGTTCTTCCGGGATCTGAACACGAATCTATGGGCATGGCCCCGCGCGACTTATAATTACAATCCTCTGTCGGGCGTGTCTTCCGGCCTCGCCTTCGAAGATGCGCGGGCGATCCTTGCGTATCGTTATGCCACGAACCGATTAACGCTCCTGGCTGCCAATGACATTTATGAGGCTGGGTCTATTGCGCGGTTGCGTTTGGATAACGTGGACTGGTACGGGGACAGCATTCCGGTGATTGACAGGTGGGGGTATCCATCGTGGCCCGAGAACGATGATCTGACGAGGCCTTGGCCCGGCTCGATCAACACCAACTTGTTCACGGATGTGCAGGAGTTCTTCACGCGGGGTTCGCTTCACTTGAGTGACTCCTTGCGAGGCCGGAATACCAATTCCACTTACGACACCTACACGTTCTACCGCGCGTTGGAGCAGATCGGCGTTGACTCCGCTCCGTCCTTGACGTGGTACAACCCCTTCCTGCCGGGCAGAACCTTCACAAAAGTTCACCTGAACTACACCAATTTGTCGGATACCATCCCGACCAATCTAGTGGAACATCAAATTGAGAATTCAGTTGGATCCTTCCCGCTTTCTCCTCAAACGAATCTGTTCATGCTGCTGGCGGACGCTTTCATCAAGGCGAGCATCAGCAACTCGGTTGAGCGGGTGACAAACAGCAATGGCCGCGTGAGCCTGGCGACAAATTATTACATCGGTGAAACTCGAGTCCGGCCGGACATTTCTGTCACAAACATTCAGCTATTCCACACGCAATTGTCGCCGACCAGAACCCCTGACCTAACGCTGGACTCGACGGAATGGCAATTCCGCACCAATTACTTCAACACCAACCGGGAATATGGTCCGACGATCCATCGGCTGTTGCAGGTGGCTGCTAATATTTACGATAGCCGGACCAACGACATTGGGCAGACACGACAGATTTCCGGCCCCCCATACCTCCCGTCTGTGTTCCGTCCCGTGTTCAATAAAACAGCCACGAACGTCATCATCAGCGGTTATCGCCGGGAGGAAACCGCTGGGTTCATGACCAGCAACGTATGGGTTAACCTTGAAGACTGGGGAAGAACCATCACCGGAGACCTAACCAACATGACGGTGAACATCTTCGGTGTTCCGTGCGTGATTGGCGCGAAGAAGGGCTATCCCAAATTCAACGAGTTCATGGTGCAGACGGCGATCTCCGTCACACGAAAGGTTGATCTGCACAAGGCGACTGTCCCGGGGAACGTCGTTCTCACGAACCAGAATCACTTGATTGCGATTTCAAACCTTTTTGGGATGGAGGCTTGGAATTCGTACTCCAACACGTACTCGCGGCCATTTCGGATTGTCGCAACGAATGAATATTGGCTGTCCCTCTACAACTTTCCAACCAGCGGAACGAACGGTGGGGCGACCACTGTTTCCAATCTCCTGCTGCGCACAAACGGCATCTTCAGCACGGTCATTGGCCGCACAGGCACGAATACCTGGCCGGGAGCAACGAATTTCCCGAACGTCAATCCTGACTCGTTTATCGTTCCGATCTTCACGAATAAACTGTTCCTGACGAACAGCATCTACATTGGCCATCGACCTCCTTTCTTGTTCCCTGGGTCCATCAAGAATCAGAGCGCTGGGATTCTGGATGGAACTTTTGAACCTCCACGGCTGCATCTGCACATGACGAACCGACTGGTTTACACGATGGTGGACGCACAGACGGGGCGGTTGCTGGATTTCATTAACTTTGATCGGCTGACGAACTTTATCGACATCACGCAGCTGATTTCTGCGCGCACGAACAACGCGCAGGTGGCAACCGGAACCATCTCCGAAAGCGAGTTCTGGGACACGAATCGAGTGGCAGGGTCCGGGAACCTAACGGTGGGGATTCAACGCCAACTCGAGGCCTCTTTAGGTGAGATTGAGATCCCAACTCATCTGTGGAGGGATGTGTTCGGGCAAGTGCGGGACAAGGAACCATCGATTGATGTATTCCGCGTCTTCATGGGGTTGTCGGAGAAGTATAACACGCAGGTGCCATTGAATAGTCCTGAGCTGTCCAGCCGACAGCATCAGGCTCCATTCACGCCGCAGCGAAAGCTGCTCTACACGTCCTCGTATCAGGTGAACGATCCGCTGGTGAACAGCCTTGTGGAGGATCTGTATGACCCGGTCTTCACGGCTTTTAACATCACGAACTTCATGCCGGTGATGCCACCGAACTCATCTGCAGCAGTGGCCAACCAAAACCACAATATTGGCAAGCTCAATCGTCGTTATCGCCCGTGGGGGGGGAATCCCGACACCACCTTCCAGGCGGACAGGCTGGCAGCGTCGCCTGCGGTTAAAGATCCTTTGATCTTCCGTTCAGACGATTGGCAATTCCCGATTGATGATCCAGGGGTGGCAACGAATCGGAGCTTCCGTTTCCCGACGATTGGCTGGCTTGGACGCATTCATCGCGGGACTCCCTGGCAGACGATCTACATGAAGTCGGAGGCGATCAGTCCGAAGGATTGGACGAACCGGTGGGGTTCTTCATTGGGAACACATCCGAGCCTGGACTTCGTGCTGTTCGACACCGTAACCACGGCACCGCATGAAAACGCAACGAAAGGCTTGTTGGGTGTGAACCAGACAAACTTCGCGGCTTGGTCCGCGCTGTTGAGCGGCATCACCGTTTGGTCGAACTCGGTGCCTGATGGATTGCTTGGCGCCGAGCCTCGCAAAGAACAACTCCAGTTTGAGCGTGTGCCGGTGGATCCCGCTGGGCCGGGAATGGCCAAGATCGTGGCGGACATTAATGCAGCGCGCTCAGGGTGGGTCACGACGCTGGCGTCGAACAAGGTCACGAACGTGTTCTTTAATGCTGGCAGCATTCTTGCGGCGAAAGGTTTGACGGATGCCTCGCCATTCCTGAACACGAACCGTGTTCAGGTGCTGAACGCGATTCCAGACCCAGTTTACGAGGGCATTCCGCAGCAGATTATGTCGCTGGTCCAGCAGGAGCAGCCGCGATTCACTGTGTATGCCTTTGGGCAAACGCTGCGGCCAGCGCCTCGGTCGGCGGTGACCGATGCGAACTACTATAATTTGGTGACGAATTACCAGGTGTCGGGCGAGTTCGCGGTGAAAGCGATCCTTCGGTACGAAGGAGAGTTGAACAATCCGGCCAACCCGCTCCGTTCAGTGATCGAGAGTTACGAGCCGCTGCCGCCGGAGTAAGCCAACATTTCTCTGCGGCACAGGTGAAGCCGTGCTAGTTTGAACGATTCGTAGCCAAGGCGATTTAAAGTTATGCGATTTTCCACCCGAACATGGGCCCTGCTCAGCGTCATGCTGTTCATTGGCGCGATCTTTTTCTGGTTGAAGGGGAATGAGGTCTCGAGCCAGCGGCAACTGACTCGACCGGAGGGATCAAACGCTGTTGAGGCGCTTGTGCCGGCGCGGTCAAACGCCACCAGCGTGGCGCCAGCGTCCGCAGCCTTGGCGCAAGTCACGCCGGACCCGAAGTTCCCGCATCGCTTGCGGAACACGGCTGAGCCGGTGTCGGAACTGGCGCAGCGTGACTCGGCCCTTCTTTTGGCCAACGCATTGATCGACACGGATCTCCCCGGTTTCCAAATTCCGTCTGACCTCAAGGCTGCGGGGCCGACGCGGAATTTCATTGTGCAGGCAAATAGCGCTGTGACGCCGGAGTTTCGCGAGCGCTTAACTGCAGCAGGAGCCACCGTGGTGTCCTACGTTCCGAACAATGCTTACCTCGTGCGCGCAAAGGAGAGTTCGCAGGAAGCTTTGGCGCAGTTGGAAGGTGTCAAAGCCGCGCTGCCGTACGAGCCGTATTACAAGCTGCATGCGAGTTTGTTGAAGGGGTGGATGGAGAGCGGGCCGCAAGGAGTGGATTTGGTGTTGCGGGTCACGACTTTCCCCGGAGCTGAGAACACGCTGCGGGAAAAGGTGCGCACACTTGGCTCGGAGATCATTGCGGAGGAGCAATCGCCATTCGGGCAGCAATATATCTTTGAAGCGCCGGACCGGACCCTTGCCGCCTTGGCTCAGATGGATGAAGTGCAGCTGATTGAATGGCACTCACCCCGGGCGCCAGCGAATGATTTAACGCGTGTGCAGGTTGGGATAACGACCAACTCGGAAGCAAGTTCTTCAACCCACCTGGATCTCACGGGGGAAAATGTCTGGATTAATATTAACGACACGGGAATCGATCGTGACCATCCAGCTTTGGCTGGGCGCGTTTTCTCCATTCCTGGAGCCACGAATTTCATCAAGGACCCGAATGGCCATGGAACATTCGTCGCGGGCACGCTCGCCGGTAACGGGGGTGGATCAACCCCCTCCGCCACTGAGTATGGCTCTGGCACGAACGCGAACTTCAAAGGCATGGCGCCGGAAGCGAAACTCTTTGGTCTTAGCCTCGAGTTTCAACCAGACGTTCACGCGCATGTGCTCGACAACTACCTCATCGATATTGCGGCGCGGACGAACTTCATCACGCTTGCCCGCACGAATGCGCTGATCTCAAACAACAGTTGGAACTATCCGAGTTCAACAGACTACGACAGCTCGGCGGCGCGTTACGACTCAGCGGTGCGTGATGCGCTGCTCACGAGGACTGGTGAGCAACCGGTTCTATTTGTGTTTCCGGCCGGCAACCTTGGTGAGGGGGGTAGCCATGGATTGGGTGGCATCGCGGGCGGCATTACCTCCCCAGGGACAGCGAAGAACGTGATCACTGTTGGCTCGATTGAGCATCTCCGGAACATCGCGATCGGTTGGACGAATGTGACGGTTGATCCCGAAACAGGCATCACCAACTCCGAGCCGGTGCAGCCCTATCGGGAATGGACCGATAGCGACAACGAGGTGACTGCCTTCTCGAGCCGCGGAAATGTTGCGATTGGCGTGGAAGGTGATTATGGCCGTTTCAAACCCGACGTGGTCGCGCCGGGAACCTTCGTAATTTCGACACGCGCGGACGCCTGGAAACCTGAGAATGAGTCCAGCAACACAAATATTCAGGAAGCTCTGCGTGGCGCGAGTGAAGACCTGGGCGAGGATTATCGCTTCGCGACGGGCACGAGCTACGCAGCCCCCGTGGTTTCGGGTTTGGCAGCGCTGATCCAGGAGTTCTTTACTCGCGATTTGCAGCGGCCAATTTCGCCCGCGCTCATGAAGGCGTTAATTATCAGCGGCGCACGCTCTGTCAATGCGCTCTATGATGTGAGCCCGCGCGGAATGATCAACTATCAAGGCTGGGGTTTGCCGGATATCACCCGGTCGTTGCCGGGCACTATGGCGACACTGCCTGAAGATCAATGGTCGTTGCGCTTTGTGGATCAGCATGTGACGAACGCGGTGGCGACCGGCGAGACGAAAGCGTGGAACGTGCAACTCAGCACGAACGCGCAGGATGCTCCATTGCGCGTGACGCTCGTTTGGACGGATCCTCCAGGCAATCCGATTTCCGGCATTAAGCTCGTCAACGACCTCGATCTCGTAATTCGCGCGCCAGAGTCGGGTCAGGTTTTTTACGGCAATAACATCCCCGCGGACTCGGATTTCAATGTGCCGGTGCCGGAAGGCGACACGAACACGATTGTGGCGAGGGATTTCGTCAACAATGTGGAAAACGTGTTCATTCCGAACCCAAGCGCCTTTGGGACGAACTTTGTGATTTCGGTGGTCGGGCGCCGGGTCAATGTGAATGCGGTTCACGATTTTCATCAGCTCACGAGTGGTGGGCGGAGGACGAATGATGTGGTGCAGGATTACGCGCTGGTCATTTCGTCTGGCTCAACGCCAATCACCAACGCGTTTCGGATGACGCCGGTTACGACGAACATTGTGGCGTTTACGAATTCCGTGCGCGTGATGACGAACGGGTTGCCGCTTATGAACCAAACGGTTGGAGCCAATCCGTCGTTGATGCCCCGAAATGGTGTTACCAACCAATGGTCATTCTACGTTTTCACGAACACGTACGACACGAACATCTCTGAGTTTCACACAATGACGAACGGCACGAACGTGGCCTTCGTTAGCTTCTTGCCCGCGAATCTGAGCCGGCCTCGCGCCAGCGAAGCGGACATTGATATGTTCGTCTCTAGTGATCCGCAGCTCACGAACCTCGCGCCAGCAGCTCTTAACCACCCTGTGAATACCAGGAGGTCGGTTGGCCGCTCGGGAACTGAGTTCGTGGTTTACACGAACGCCAATCTTGGTGACGTGTTCTATGTGGCCATCAAATCGGAGGATCAACAGGCTGCCGAGTATGGGTTGATGGTGATCTCGACGGATGAGCCTTTCGAGGAGCAGGAGGAGAATGGCCTGCGCCGAGTTCGTTTGTTCCCAACAGGATTGTTCCTCCAGGATGGCTCGCCGAGCTTGCCACGGGCAGGCATCGCGGTGGGCATTCCGCTGACGCAGGGCATTGTTGGCCGAACGCTGGCGGAAATTGAATTGGATCACCAGAATGTCGGGGATCTCTTCGGCTACTTGCGGCACTTTGATCAGTCGGTGGTTCTGAATAACCACACCCGGGTTGATCCACCGACGAATATTTTCCGAGCGATCTACGACGATTTGGAAAGTGAAGCTGAGCGCTTGTATCCAGGCAGCATCCCAACGGACGGCCCTGGCAATCTCCAGAACTTCGCGGGCCAGCCATCGCTTTCACCGTGGTTCTTATTCATGGTGGATAATGCCCCGGAAGATGTGGGTCGGCTTACCGCTGGCAGTGTGCTTGTCGAGATTACGCAAAATATTGATCTCTCGGATTCCACAACCGGGAGCATCACGGTTGATCTTCCGGCGAACAGCCAATCGTATTTCTACGCGGATTTGCCGCCGGGATTGATTGAGTTTACCACCATCGGTTCGATTTTGAATGGGGGCGGTCCTATCGACATGTATCTCCGGAAGGAATTCCTCCCCACCGCGCAGGTTTACGATGTGAAAGGGACGAACATCACCGTGAGCACGAATGTGCTGAAGCATTCGATCACGAACAATCCGCCTCTCTCATCAGGGCGCTATTTCCTTCTGGTCGATAATCACGGACCGGCGATTCGGTTGCAATTAACTGTGATCCTGGAATACAGCCCGAGCTTCAACTTGAAAGGGAGCTTCCATCCAACCAACAGCTTTGCAATTCCGGATAATGCGCTCACCAATTCGACGATCACGGTGCGGCGTGACATGGCGGTCCGCTCGGCGCGAGTGGGGTTGCGCGTGGATCATCCGCGAGTCTCGGATTTGGCATTTCGCCTGGTGAGCCCGCAAGGAACGCGGGTGAATTTGATGGAGAATCGCGGCGGGCATAGCACGAATGGCCTTGGTTCTGGCTTTACCAACAACATGAGCTACGCCGTGTTCACAGAGCGAACCAACGGCGCAACCCTGATCAAGTTTGCGAACCTGGAAACGCTGCCGTTCTTTGAGCCGTTTCTGTGGGATGAAAGCGGGTTCGATGGCGCTGTGGAGCGGTCGTACGGAGTGGGAGAACGAGTGGACGGGCTGAATGGGTTCCTCGTCCGCACGAACACGGTTCGCGTCGGTTCCGCAGGCGGGGGGCACAACAGCTCGCGTTACCTCGCGTTGGATTCGACGAATGCCGCAGTTACCCGGACTCTTTTTGTGTCACCTGGGGTGGAGAATCGTTTGACCTTTGTGACAGCACGTCGCCCGATAAACGATACTCAACCATCGTTCGCCCGCGGAATTGCGCGAATTGTCGGCCACGAGGTTCGAGCGATACGAGCCACAGACACTTGGCTGACAAACACGTTTACATTCGTGCCGACGACTCCGACGGTGGAGTTGGAGCTGTATGCCACCTTCCCTGGAATCGCCTTTGACAGTGTTGAATTGGTGGAGACGGGAAGCCGGTTGTTCCTGCCGGAGGAACCTTTGACGATCCTGCGTGGCGAACGGGCGATGGGGGATTGGACACTGGAAGTGTGGGACACGCGAGCGGGCCCTGGGTCCGCAACGAACAGCGTGTCCACGAATATGGTTGTCGATTGGAATCTGCAGCTGGATTTCGGTTTTCCCGAGATGTTTGCCGCGCCGCTTCCCCCCAATGGCAGTGTGACGATCTTTACCAATGACACGCACATGTTCTACGTGGACACATGTCTGGACTCGACGAACGTAACAGTGACTCTCACGGGCCGGGCAGGGCGGCTTCGCTTGATGGCGGACCGCGAAGGCTTCCCCACCCGGTTTGATGAAACGGATGATTTTGCGCCGTTAATCACGCGGCAGACGAACAACACCGGCGTGGCGACATTCTCGCTGGATCTGATGAGCCCGGTGTCGCCCGTGCAGCCTGGCAAACGGATCTACTTCGCAGTGGAGAACGTGAATGTGCGCCAGACGAACAATTACACGATCGAGGCGATGGTCTCGCCGAACTGCAATACAGGCCAGGAC
The DNA here is from genome assembly GCA_035627835.1 of Candidatus Methylomirabilota bacterium. GTDB lineage: Bacteria > Verrucomicrobiota > Verrucomicrobiia > Limisphaerales > SXQI01 > DASPKX01. The sequence continues at coordinate 9,982 of DASPKX010000029.1, read as the reverse complement.
GTCATTGTGCTTCAGCCGAATGTTGTGCACACAAGCACCAATGGTGTCGCTGGTGGTGACTTGTTTAACCTGTTTCAGTTTGTGGCCGTTCCAAATGCCACGCGCATCGAGGTTGAACTCACGCCGTCGGGTGGCGACCTGAGCTTGCTCGTGAGCCGAGGCGAGCCGCCGACGCTCGATCTTTTTGATTACTTCAGCGGGACGCCGGGGCCTGGAATGGAGTTGATCACAGTCACACGCAATAGCTCGCCGGTGCCGCTTTCACCTGGGCCCTGGTGGATCGGTGTTTACAATCCGGGTGGAGTGGCGGTGCCGTTCAACCTGGTCGTGCGTCAAACAGTCGTTACCGCCCCGCCCGAACCGGGATCGGAGCTGCGGATTACGAGCATTCGCATTGCTGAGCCGACTAATGGCACAAATACGGTGGAGATTTTCTGGGAGTCCCTTCCTGGCCAGAACTACATGATTCAAGCTGCGACTGGATTCGATGCGGCGGGGAACGCTCTGGCGCCTGGTTGGGTTGATGTTGCCGGGCCGATCCCGGCTGCAGGCACGGGGAACACCACGAGCAGAATCATCACGATTCCACCTGATGATCCGGTGACGCAGCCACCTCAAAGGCGCTTCTTCAGGATTAGGCGCCTCTAACGGCTGGTGCTTTATCAACCTCCCGGGCTCTGCTCGGGAGGTTTTTTGTTTGGCGAGGATGCGCAGCGGCTGGTTCCACTGGTCAAGAGTGGAATACCGTTGAGTTTTGCGACCAGCCTTCGGTAATTTCGCGCCGATGAATCCCAGGTGGACCACGCTCCTCGTGCTGATTTGCTTCTTTCTCTCGGGCGTTGCCGGATTGGTCTATCAAGTGGCGTGGTCGCGATATTTGGCGCTCTTCCTGGGCCACACGAGCTACGCGGTCGTCGCCGTTTTGGTGGCCTTCATGGGTGGTTTAGCGATTGGCAATGCCGTGCTCGGACGGATGGCTGATCGGATTCGAAAACCGCTGGCGCTGTATGCGTGGCTTGAAATCGGCATTGGACTGTATGCGTTGCTTTTTCCGCACTACAACCAATTGGTCCATAGCGCGTACATCTCCGCTGCTTCACAAGTCTCCCTTGGATCGCCCGCCACTGTGATGCTGAAGTTTGGCTTCAGCCTGCTCACGATTTTGCTGCCCACTGTTTTGATGGGCGCCACGTTCCCCGCGCTGGTGCGGTTTGTGACGCATTCCCTTGGCGACCTCCGGCAGAAGGTTGCGTTGTTATATTTCATCAACTCCGCGGGCGCGGTTGCAGGCGCATTGGTGGCGCAGTTTTACTGGATACGTTCCCTGGGCCTGGAAGCAACGGTCTATGCGAGCGCAGCCCTGAACCTGGGCGTGGGCGCGGTGACTCTTTGGTGGAGCGCGCGGTTCGCCGCCCCTGTTCTCGCGACACGCGAGGAAAAGCCGCAACAAGCTGAGGAAACGTACAGCCGTGAGGAGTTGCGGTTGGCCGTTTGGGGAATCGGCCTATCCGGCTTTGTCGCGATGCTTTATGAAGTCGCGTGGACTCGGCTTCTTGCGCTGGCGCTCGGATCGAGCAGCAACGCATTCACGATCATGCTGGTGACCTTTATCACCGGAATTGCCGTTGGAGCCTGGATCGTATCGAAAGCGGGTGGCAGCAAAGATTCGCTGGGAGCGTTCGCGTGGGCCGAGTTGGCGCTGGCAGCCAGCGTGCTGGGCACGATGTTTTTTTACGACGACCTGCCGTTCTGGTTTTCGCGGCTGGCGAACGACATCAGCCGGAGGCCGGAGAGCTATTACCTCTACCAGGCTGTTCAAGCGACGATCTGCTTCGTGGTGATGTTCATCCCGAGCCTCTGCCTGGGAATGACGCTGCCGCTCGTAAGCCGCATCGCCACGAACGAAGTGGCGCGAAGCGGCCAAAGCGTCGGTTCTGTCTTTGCGGTGAACACGCTCGGGACAGTGTTGGGGGCTGCAGTGACAGGGTTGTGGATCATGCCGCAACTGGGGCTGGCACGAACGTTTGGGCTTGGATTGGCTCTCAATGCATTCATCGGCGCAAGCATTCTCGCGCGGCGGAAAGGCATTTCCATTTCCCGATCCATCATCGGCGCGGTGGTGGCGGCGGTGGCGCTCACCTTCATCAGCGGTGAGCTATTCAATGCTGAGTGGCAACGGTTGTTCAGCACAGGCCTCTTCCGGGATCGCGGGAATCGGAAAGCGTATGAGAACCATTGGCAGTCCAGCCAACTGGTTTACTACAAGGATGGACCCAGTGGTTCGGTGGCGGTAATGACCACGACCAACGCCGCTATCACTAACCTCTCATTGAAGGTCAACGGCAAGACTGACGCCAGCACCGCTGCGGATGTCCCGACTCAGTTGTTGATAGCGCATATCCCACTGATTCTAAAACCGGATAGCTCAAACGTGCTCATTGTAGGGCTGGGCAGCGGCATGACGGCGGGCGCCGCGCTGCGTCACACCAACGTGGTGAGTGTGGACACTGTTGAGCTTTCCAGGGAAGTGGCTGAAGGAGCTGCGTTTTTCGGGAGATGGAATGATGACGCTTTAACAAATCCACGGCACAGAATCGTGACTGAAGACGCGAAAACATTCCTGCAGGTGAAAGGGAAACAATACGACGTAATCGTGAGCGAGCCGTCCAACCCATGGATGGCCGGTGTGGCGGGTGTGTTCACTCGTGAGTATTACCAATCGTGCGAGAAACGCTTGGGCAAGGATGGGCTGATGGTGCAGTGGGTCCAGCTATATGAAATGGCGGACGATGGTGTGAAGACGATTCTCGCGACGTTTTCATCGGTGTTCCCTTACATGGCGATCTGGCGCGGGGCTGGGAGTGACTTAATCCTGGTGGGATCGCGCACAGAGCGGGAGTTTTCGCTGGAGCAAAGCCATGCGGCTTATCAGCGCGGGCCTGTGAAGAGCCACCTGGCCAGCTTCGGCCTGGTCGCATTCCCGGTTTTCCTGGCGCACGAAGTGGTGAGCATGAAGCATGGCGCGTTTCTTGTGCCGGAGGACACGCTCTTGCACACAGATAATTTCCCGGTCCTTGAGGAGCTTGCAGAGCGCGGGTTCTTCGTTGGAGCGGGCAGCAGTTATGTGCATGAGTTTCAGCAAAGCATGTTGCCGCGCTCGTCGGCGCTGCTGGGCCGCTGGGTTCGCGAGCGCCCACTCGGCATCGAGGACTTCAAGGCGTTCGGAGAGTACTACGTGCAATACGCGTATCCACCGGAGGAGAACCTTCGCAGCCTGCTCATGGCATGGCAGCGGGCGGATCCGCGCAGCACACTGCCGATGGAAGCTTCCACCCTTGGTGGAGGCATTCGTTCGCGGTTTGAGGTGGAGGCGTTGCAATGGGCCCCTCGCCAGAAGGAGCTAATCGAGCTGGCCGCGACGGATCCACATCCGCTCCGCCTTTACACACTGAGCCTCATTCGGTCTCACAGAATACGTCGGTCGGTGTTCCACGTTCCAGACTCGCAAGCGCTGGAAATGTGTTTGGAACGGTTGATGGAAACGGATCCTGACCGGGCCAGGTTGTACACGCTCCAGCTCGCGGAAATTGCCTGGGACCGCGGGGATGATGAGCGCTGCCTGAAGCTGGGGCTCGAAGGGTTGGATCCTCGCGGAGTTCGCGGGGCGCGATCCCTGTTCGAGTTTGACCCGAGCGCGCCCTACCAGACATTGGGTCGTGTGTTCCGGATTTTGCTTGAGCGCGGCGACACAGAACGGTTGACCCGATTCGCCATGGAAGCCAACGCGGCGGGATGGTTCGGTCCCAACCAGGCCAAGCCGCGATGGGTGGAGCTGCTGCAGCGGGAAATCGAAACGATGCCGTTTAACAACGTGCCTGCGCCCGACCCTCTTCCCCGGTTGTAGCGAGGCGCGCCCCTATGGAGGTTTCGCTTTTCCTGAGCGCCTCATAGGCACGGTTGCCTAATCCTGTTTACGAACGCTCCTGATTGAGCCGGTTTCGTCCACGCCCCAGAGTGGTGCGCGTGTGGGAGCGGTCTTTATGGGTTATGACAGCGCCCGCCGACAAAGGAGTAAATAACAGGTATGTTCAAAATTGCAGCAATGGCAGCTCTGGCGATCGTTTTCGTCGGCTGCTCCACGAGTGGAACGGGCAGCGCTGGCACAAGCGACACGGGGGTCTCCGGCCGCGCCACCACGCGAACCTCAACAACCGACATTAACCAAAGCACGACTTATCAGGGCGGCAGCGCCGGGTCTCAAGGGACGTTGGGCACCAGCTCATCCACAGGCTCAACCGGTGGCTCCATTTCGGGAAGCACGGGCAGCGCGACTGGGGCGGGGGGCAGCATCTCCGGCGGCGCAGGCTCCAGCGGCACACAATCCGGCAGTTCTGCCGGGCAAAGCCAAAACACGACGAAACCCTCTGACCGCACTAACGGCGGGCAGCAATAACAACAACGGATTTTTAAACAGGACCAATATGAAAAAGACTTTAGCACTTCTTGGCGCGGCGCTGCTGTTCGCAGGCTGCGGGCAAACGGGCGATGGCGGCACAGGGACAACCACGACCGACACTGGAAGCTCTTCCGCAGCGGGCGGCGCTACAGTGGACACTGGCGCAGTGGGCACGACGAACAATGCGCCAACTCCAGGAGGGGCTGGCAGTGGCGGCGCCGGGGCGCGAACTGGCGGTGGCAGCCCAGCCGGAGGCGAAACGGGCTCGAGCGAAACGAGCAGCCAGAACCAGGGCCAGACGAGCGGCTCGATCTCGGGAAGCGCCGCGGGCGATGCGAGCCAGTCGAACTCACGCGATTAACGGGAAGTCTCAACGGCGCAGCCGTTGAATGCAAAGGGGCCGCTCCTCCAGGGCGGCCCCTTCTTGCAAAAGCCGCAACGCATCACGGGTCGAGAAGCTTCCCCACGCGGCTTATTGCGACTGCGCCCAGCCCGGACGCAGGGCTTCAAACGTCACACGGTGGCCCGAGAGCGGGTGGCGAAAGCTGAGCTTCCACGAGTGCAGGCACATGGGTGGATCTTCTACGCGCAAGGTTTGTGTCGTGCCGAGCGCTCTGCCCGGCAGGTAGAGGGGGTCTCCAACCACCGGCATTCCCAAGTCCCAGAGGTGGACGCGAATCTGATTTGTTCTTCCAGTAACTGGCCGGGCCTCCAGGATTGCCGAGCCATCGGATTGGCGCGACAGGACACGAAACTCTGTGCGCGCCTCGAGGCCCTCTTCGTGGTCCACTTCACGAGCGCCAGCTTCAGACGGACCAACGCTGATAGGGGCATCGCAAATGAATTCGTCCCCCGACGGATGGGAGGAGACCTTCACGAGATAGACCTTCTCCACTTCGCTTTTGGCAAACTGCGGCTGCAATCGCCCGCCAAAATGGCGGGTGCGCGTAAGCGCGAGCAAGCCTGTGGTGTTTGCATCGAGCCGATGCGCGGGCTTTGGTTTGAGCGGGTGATAGAGCTGGTCCAGGATGTATTGCACGGTGTTCCGATTGAACCGACCCGAAGCGTGGACGGGCAGGGGAGCGGGCTTGTTGATAACGATCAGGGCTTCGTCTTCGTGCAGGATGGTGATGCTCGCATTCACCGGAGGCTCAATGTTGTCGGGCATCTTTTGGAAGTAACGCTCACCGGCCCGAACGATTGTATTGAGGGTTGCGGGCTGCTTCTGGCCGTTAACCAACAACCCGCGCGCCTCGAGAGCTTCCCACTCGCTTACTGGCACGTGAGGGAGAACCTCCCGAAGAAAAGCAGCGAGTGTGAAGCGATCGCAACGCTCAGGAACGGTCAGGGGCTTATAGTTGTCGTACGGAGCGCTGCCCGGAAGTGGGTTAATGATTCTTAACAGTTCAGCGTTCCGTTCCCTGAGGGCGGCTGCCCGAGCCTCCTCGCTCGTCTTGTAGCAGTGAGGACATGACTGCCCCGGAATATATCGTTCGTCCTCCTGCTCCTCCTTCGTGAGTGGGCTTAGGCAGTTGAAGCATTGTGTGCTATCGGTTTCCTGCAGGCTCGGGTCCACGCCCACGCGTTGATCGAAGACAAAGCATTCACCGTCATAATGCGCGCCGCCGCATTCTTCGAAATATTTGAGAATGCCGCCTTCGAGCTGGTATATGTTCTTAAAGCCCTCCCGCTCCATGAACGGGCCAGCCTTCTCGCAACGAATGCCGCCCGTGCAGAACATAACAATCGGCTGTTCTTTCAGCCCCTCAGGCAGCTTGCGCACGGCTTCTGGAAAGTCGCGAAAATGGTCGATATGGATTGGGAGCGCGTTCTTGAACGTCCCGAGCTTCACTTCGTAATCATTGCGGGTGTCCAGCAGAGTGACGGGCCGGCCTTCATCCAACCACTGCTTCAGTTCCTTCGGCGCAAGTTTTGGGGAAGTGCGTTTGCCTGGATCGATCCCTTCCACGCCAAAAGCAATGATCTCCTTTTTCAGCCGCACCAGCATTCGATTGAAAGGCTGATGCTCGCTCAAGCTGACCTTCACCTCTAAAGCTTCCATTCCCGGCCAGGAGCGCAGTTCCGCGAGCAAGCAATCAATCCCTTGCTGTGGGCCTGCGACAAACAAATTGATTCCTTCAGGGCTCAGGAGAATTGTTCCGCGGAGGCCAGCTTCTTTGCAGAGGATTAGCAGATTGCCGCGTTTCTCCTTCAGGTCAGTGAGCGGAACAAACTTGTAAGCAGCAATATTGGTGATGGCAGCCATCGCAGGTCGCGGAAGATACAGGCGCACCCGCAAGAATTCCAGAAACGTATTGACCTCCAAGGAGAGGCTTCCATAGGAGTAGGAGGATCCCGCGTTCGTGTGGTAAGGCTGTTCGCTCCTGACGCACTGCAACACTGACCCGGAGGAACTATGGCTTCTGCGACAAACCTTGACGGGCGATATAAGGCCGATTGGGAGTTGATTGAGCAAACTCGCCCTGAGAGCGCGTCACCCGAAGCACATCTTACATCCCTCTCTCGCGCGCTCACGAAGCTGTCCCCGGACAGGATCGAAGCATTCAACACATTTTGGGCACGGCAGATTGTTCGCTTGCTTGAGCCTTCGCTCTGGACTGCCGCGAAAGCCCGAACAAACAATTTCACCCGCTGTAGCTTTTATGAGCTTGCAAGCCTAGCTATCCTGAAAGGCGAGCAGTTCTACAGGAAGTTGGCCGACGATCGGTATAAAGTCGCAGAGATTCAATTAGACGGCTTGCCTCCGTTAAAGAAATGGCGGGATTTCGCTCGCCTAGCCTACAAAAGAGTTACGGGACGACCGCTCACCGGGTCAGGCTGCGAAATCGAGATTTGGCTAAAACTCACCAACTTCTTAGCCAATCCCCCACGCGAGGAAATAGCGGCATCGTCAGACCCAGGAATGACGGCGCTGGTGCGCAAGTTTTGGAATCAAACTGATGAAGCAGCTTCAGGGCGTCGCACCTCAGGGTTCTTAAAGCTGCAAAAGCGTCGAGCTGAAGAGGGAGACCCGGACGCTAATCTTTACTTGGGGGTGATGTATTGGATAGGCAGAGGGGTTCCGCAAAATTCCAAAAAAGCGGTGTCCTTCTTAACCAAAGCAGCTGAAGGCGGGACGGTGGAAGCCGCTGCTTATTTAGGAGAAATATTCCGCTCCGGAGATGGGCTGCCGAAGGACGAAAAGCGCGCCGCGTTCTGGTTCGCAACAGCAGCCGATGGTGGGAGCCTAGATGCACAGTGGATTTTTGGGGTGTGGTGTAGAGATGGTTACGCGGCTGTGCGCCAGGATTCGGCTCGCGCACTAGACCTGTTTCTCCGAGCAGCTACGAAGAACCACGCTGAGGCGTGCAATGAAGTCGGCAGGTGCTACATGCACGGAATTGGAACGACCGTAAACGTGCAGGAGGCCATTCGCTGGTTAAAGCGTGGAGCCCGGCTCGGCTCTGTGCATGACATTGTAAATCTCGGGTATCTCCACGCCAACGCGGAATTTGGACGTCTCGATCTCAAGAAAGCTGCGAGTTTGTATTCGCGAGCAGCAGAAAGAGGTGACCCGCGGGGGCAGTATAACCTAGCGCATGCCTATGAAAATGGTCTCGGCGTGCGCAAGGACTGGGTGAGAGCTGCTGGACTTTATCGCCGGGCTGCCGACCAACGGATTCCTGACGCATGGTTAAACCTCGGAAACCTTTTCAGGGAAGGTCGCGGCGTTCCTCAGGATTATGCTAACGCGCTGCTATGCTACCAGCGTGCCGCCGAATTGGGAAACAACAGAGCCTTCAACAACATAGGACTCCTCTACGGAGATGGAAAAGGAGTGCCTCAAGATCGAGGCAAGGCCGTGGAGTTCTTCCGAAAAGCAGCGCAAGGCGGCGATCCTGCTGCGGACTACAACATTGGCTTGTACTATCAAAAAGGGTGGGGCGTTAGGAAGAACCGAAAAGCAGCTGCTCATTGGTATAAGCGCGCCGCTCTAAGAAACCATCCGCAAGCGCTTACGAATTTAGGTCACCTTTACCTGCACGGATGTGGCGTGGCTAAAGATCGCGAGCTTGCGGTTCGCCTTTTCCAACGGTCGGCGGACCGGGGGAATCGGGTTGCTGTTAACAATTTGGGGTATTGTTACCTGAGAGGCTGGGGTGTGCCGCAGGACTTCAAGCGCGCTAAGCAAATTTTCGAAAGTCTGAAGGAGCCGCATCCCATGGCTTTTAAGAACTTGGGGTATCTCTACCAGACGGGGAAAGGAGTTAAGCGCGATCTCAGGAAAGCCTTTTCCCTTTATTCACGCGCTGCCGATGCCGGCGTGGACGTGGCGCAACACGAACTCGCAAAGATGCTTGAACGCGGGAGTGGGGTTGAGCGTGACGTTTCGAGGGCGCGTTACTGGTATGACCAAGCAGCGAAGCAGGGGCTCAAACCGGCGGCTAAAGCTCTAAGCCGACTTAACAAATAAAAAGGGGCTGGGACGAACGTCCCAGCCCTGTGAAGCTTTTCAGCTAAGGGTGGATTAGTAATCCATGCCCATGCCGCCGTGGCCGCCGTGGCCGCCTGCTGGAGCTGGCTTCTCCTTCTCAGGAAGCTCAGTGATCAAGCATTCGGTGGTCAGCAACAGGCCTGCGATGGAAGCCGCGTTCTGCAGCGCGGTGCGGGTGACCTTCTTAGGATCAACGACACCAGCTTTGACGAGGTCTTCGAATGCGCCAGTGGCGACATTGTAACCGTCGTTGCCTTTGCGCTTCTTGACTTCCTGCACGATGATCGAGCCTTCCACACCGGCGTTGCTCGCCAGGGCGCGGAGAGGAGCTTCGATAGCGCGCTTCACGATCTCAACGCCGATCTGCTCGTCGCCTTCCAGCTTGAGGTCGTTCAACACGTTCCAGGTGCGGAGGAGAGCAACACCGCCACCAGGGACGATGCCTTCTTCAACAGCCGCGCGAGTCGCATGCAATGCGTCTTCCACGCGAGCTTTCTTCTCCTTCATCTCGGTCTCAGTTGCGGCGCCGACATTGATGACGGCCACGCCACCGGCGAGTTTGGCCAGGCGTTCTTGCAGCTTCTCGCGGTCGTAGTCCGAGGTGGTTTCCTCGATCTGACGGCGGATCTGGTTGACGCGGCCCTGGATTTCCTGGGACTTGCCGTAACCTTCGACGATGGTGGTGTTTTCTTTGTCCACCACAATGCTCTTGGCGCGGCCGAGGTCTTCGAGCTGCACGTTTTCGAGCTTGATGCCGAGGTCTTCAGTGATGCAACGGCCGCCAGTGAGGATGGCGATGTCTTCGAGCATCGCTTTGCGGCGATCACCGAAGCCAGGCGCCTTCACCGCGCACACGTTCAAGGTGCCGCGCAGCTTGTTCACCACGAGGGTGGCCAGCGCTTCACCTTCGACTTCTTCGGCCAGGATGACGAGCGGTTTGCCCATCTTGGCCACCTGCTCGAGGAGCGGGAGCAAGTCCTTCATGCTGCTGATCTTCTTTTCGTTGATCAAAATGAGCGGTTCTTCCAAGG
>DASPKX010000028.1:0-33473 GCA_035627835.1 Candidatus Methylomirabilota bacterium | reverse complement strand
CCGGCCAAAAGACCCGCAAGACGCTGCTTGGGTACTTGTGAGACGGCTTCTAAAGCTCTAGAAATGCCCCCGTTCGCTTAAGCCGTCTCCGCCATGATAAAACGCCGCTTCGTTCACGCGCTCCTCGCAATCACGCTCGGTTTTGCCTCGCTGGGCTGTTCCTCGACTCGCCAAAGACCCTCAGCTCACGTGTCCTCACCTGAAAGCCGAGTCGAGCATGGAATGCTCGCAGCCGAGGTTAAGAAGCTTTTCGGTAAACCTGCCCGCGTTAGCAAAAGGCGGGAAGGGGAGACCTGGATCTACACCTATCGCGAAGTCCTGAAGCTCGTTGACTCCAAAGCGACTCGCGACTGGAACATCAGCAAAACGGAAAGTCAAAATTTCCCAGCCGTCGTCGTGCATTTCGGGCCAGACCGCCGTGTGACCAGGATCACAACCACCGGCGCCAAGTAGTATCCCGTTTCCCAGCCGAGGCGATTTTGGCAATGCCACGCGAGCGGCACGCTGTTGACGCGCTGCACGCGCCACGTCACTGTCCGGCTAAATCACGGCGTTTATGAGTGCGCGCATTATCATTCCCCTGCTGTTGCTGGCGACGCTCCCCGCTCTCCTCCTGGCCACCGGATGCGCTTCACCAAGAGACAACATAACCGCGTCACATGATCGACCTGAAGTCCGTATTCACACGGGAATGATGCCTGCGGACATTAAGCGCCTTCTTGGCAAGCCTGCGGTTGTAAGCAAGGGCAAGAGCGGCGAAACATGGACCTACACCCATTTAGACATCCTGTTCAGCAACTTCCATCCTCACAACGAGTGGTATGTCGGCTCTAGCACAGGGGAGAAGTTTCACATGGTCATCTTTCACTTTGGCAAAGACAGGAAGCTAAGCCGTGTTGCATGGAGGGCTGCCAGTTTGGGCGCGGCAGTTACAGAGATGCAACACGGGTCATAGAAGCGTCCTCCACGCGCGGCGGGGGCGGCGCTTGGCCGCACTCGCCGCCGCGAGTGGAAAGATACCGACGGGCATTAATTCCCGGCGAACGTCGCGCGAAGGAAACTGTCGTGAGCGTCACTGTCACCCAGGGTCAACAGCCTCTCCGCCATATCGTTCAATGCTAAGCGTGTGGCCCGGAACTTCTCCGCTAATGTGGCGAAGACCGAGGCCAAATCGTATTTGGCTGCGAGCCGATGATCGCTCGCGAGCCGAAAGCTGGTTTGCCCGAGCGCTTCATAATAGCTCAGGCTGGGCGCGCCGCGCCGCTCCATCCGATGCAGGATCCGTTGCGGAAACACTCCCGCAAAGAATAGCGATTGGTTCCCTATGTGCGCCCGGATCATAAAGCGGGTGTGATCATCCGCAGTCTCAAGCGCCTGCACCATATCAACGAAGTAATCGATCGTGCCTTTCTGCCCCGGAATTACTGCGCGCGTGCGCTCCGATTCAGAGTATTCCGCGAGCACCTCCGCCACGTAATCAGCGACATCTTTTTCCTCAATCCCCGCCCGTTTCAATGTCGTCCGGACCAGCACGTAGAAGTAAAAGTGGTGCGAGACACTCAAGCATCCGCGATGCTCCAAGAGCCCGTGAAAGAGCGCCTCATCGTCTAAAATCATGTCGCGAGTGTCAGGATCGCTCAGCAGGTCCACCAAAGCATTCCGGTCGCTCTGTTTGCGGCCGAAGGTTGCTAAAATGAAGTCGAAATCTTCCTGGGTGAAGTGCGCGCGGCAATTAGCTTGAACGACCATCATAGCAGCATTCGCTCTCTCGTTATCGTGGGTGATTTATCCCCCGCTTATCAATTCTTGTGAGCACAGTGCAAGCGCCAAATCTCTCCTCGTTGCCTTCATCGTCCCTCGCAAGTGGCTTGCGTTCGACTGCGATCATATTCTGCCCGTAATCTATGTATCGGGCTGCCTTGCAACAACCTTAGCGGCGCCTGAAAACCCCTAAGGGCGAAACCCATTCACCCTGCCTGACACCGAATCCCTTTGTGACGGGAGTCGTCTGGGGCGCATCCACTCTTGCCCTGCGATGCTCTCGCGCCGACATTACCCGCAGCAGGAGGGAATCGATGCCAGCCGGAGCCAGCGCAAAACGGGAACGCGAATACCAAGCTCTCAAACGGGAGTTCAAAAAAGAAGGCCGCTACAAAGGCCGCGAAGATGAAGTTGCCTCACGCATCGTTAACAAGCAGCGAAAGCAGTTCGGAGAGACGCGCCGACAGAAAGTGCAAGAGCAAGCAGGCGATGCGCCCGACAAAAACCTCCCGCTGCCGCGCTACCGGCACCTGACAATCCCGGGCATTCGGAGCAAGCTCCACTCGCTTTCTCAAAATGAAATCCGCCAACTCCGCGACTACGAGCAGGCCCACAAGAAACGGAAAACGCTCCTCGCGCTCTACGCCCGCAGCTTAAACGATTAGGCGCATGAACGAAGACTCCTCAGAGCCAAAGGACTCATTTATCACCTCCGGCATGACCCACGGGGAAAAAATCCAGGTGGTCAGCCGCCGTGCGTTCCCCTTTTCGCGCGCGGAAGTTTATCGCGCCTTTGCAGATCCGGCGCGTTTAGCCCAATGGTGGGGGCCGAACGGTTTCACGAATGAATTTCAAGTCTTCGACCTGCAGCCTGGTGGCCGATGGGAGTTCACAATGCACGGGCCGGACAACACTCACTTTGAGATCCGAAAAGTCTTCGTCAAGGTCGTGCCTTTGGAGCGCATCGTCTTTGATCATATCCAGCCGATGCACACCTTTCGGATGATCACCACTTACGAGGAGCACGATGGCGCAACCATTTTGACCTGGGAGATGAACTTCGAGTCATTAACCCAGAACAAGGATCTCGGGCGCTTTATCGCTTCAGCCAATGAGCAGAACTTCGACCGGCTCGAGGCTCATCTCGAAGGCCGGCCGGTTGACGAAGATACTGACTAGCTGCGGCGGGACTCAATGTCCGCCACCAGTTGCGCGACCACTTCGTCCTTCGGCTTGGCCCCCTGGTCGCCTTTGCCATGCACGCGCACCGCAACATTCCCAGCGTCCTGTTCCTTCTGGCCGATGATGAACATGGTGTGAACCTTGTCTTTCTCCGCGTTCCGGATCTTAGCGCCGATCTTGTCACCGCTCGCATCGATCTCTGCGCGAATGCCTTTGGCCCGCATCTCAGCCACAATGGCGTGAGCATACTCATGCTGCGGATCACCAATTGGCAGCACGCGCACCTGCTCAGGCGCCAACCACAGCGGGAAGTTGCCCGCGTAATGCTCGATCAGGAAGGCCACAAAGCGCTCGTGCGTCCCCAGCGGCGCGCGATGAATGCATAGTGGCGTTCCTTCGCTGTTCTCGCGGGTCTTATAAACTAAGCCGAACCGACGCGGCACCGCGAAATCCACCTGGTTCGTCGCGATGGTAAATTCACGCCCCGTCACGCTCCAAACCTGCACATCGATCTTCGGCCCGTAGAACGCCGCCTCGTTTGGAATCTCAACAAAGTTGATGCCCGACTCCTGCAGGACGTTGCGCACCATGTCTTCGGTTTTTTTCCAAAGCTCCGGCTCATCAACGAACTTCTCGCCGAGCCGCTTCGGATCATGCGTGCTGAAGCGCATCTGGTACTTCTCGAACCCAAAGATCTTGAAGTAATGCAGATACATCTCATTGACCGCCTTGAACTCCGACGCGAACTGCTCTGGTGTGCAGTAAATGTGCGCATCGTTCATCTGCATCGAGCGCACGCGCATCAAGCCCATCAGCTCGCCCGATTGCTCATAGCGATAGCAAGTGCCGTATTCGGCCAGGCGCAGCGGCAAGTCGCGGTAGCTCCGTGGAACAGACCCGAAAATCTTGTGGTGATGCGGGCAGTTCATCGCCTTCAGGTAATACTTCTCCACCACGCGCTCGCCGCCCGCTGTCTCCTCCCGCAGCTCCATTGGCGGGAACATGCTTTCAGCGTAGTAGGGGAGGTGGCCGGAGGTCTTGTACATCGACTCCTTCGCCAAATGCGGCGTCCGCACACGCACATACCCCGCCCGGAACTCCGTCTCCTTCGCCAGTTTCTCCAGCTCCTCGATCAACACCGCGCCCTTCGGCATCCAGAGCGGCAACCCAGGCCCGACATCGTCGTCGAAGGTGAACAGCTGCATCTCCTTGCCGATCTTCCGATGATCCCGGCGTTTCGCCTCCTCTTGCGCAGCCAACCACGCTTCCAGTTCTGTCTTATTCGGAAACGCTGTTCCGTAGATGCGCTGCAACTGAGGATTCTTCTCATTCCCGCGGAAGTAAGCCGAAGCCACCGTGAGCAGCTTGAACGCCTTCACATTCCCCGTGCGCATCACATGCGGCCCGGCGCACAAATCCACAAACTCCCCGTTCTGGAAAAAAGAAATCGCCTCGCGTTCAGGAATATCCGCCAGACGCTCCACCTTGTACTTTTGGTTCCGCACCTCGAAGTAAGCGCGTGCTTCATCGCGTGTCTTAATCGATTTCTCGAAGACCTGGTTCTCCTTCACCACCTTCTGCATCTCCGCCTCGATCTTTGGAAAATCCTCGGGGCTGAGGCGGTGGCTGGGCAGATCGAAATCGTAGTAGAACCCTTCCTTTGTGGGCGGGCCGATATCCAGCATGGCGTCTGGCCAAATGCGCAACACCGCTGTGGCCATGATATGCGCGCAGGAGTGGCGCAGTCGTTCCAACTCGCTCATCTGCTCGCGTTGATCGAGCGTTTTGCGTTCCACCGGTGTTTTAGGAGCTTCCGCCATAAAGGGAGAGCAGCTTAATCAACGCCCCCCCAGTTTCAAGCATTGCCCAATCGAAATCCTCTGTAGCCGCAACCTTTAGGTTGCGCCTCCTGAACGCTGCCCCGTGATGTTTTCACAGCCGCTCATCTCCTCTGTGTTCCGTCTTGATCTGCGAAATCCTCGTCCTCCGTAGCCTTTGGCGTAGGAGGATGCGGATATCCTCCTTCTGTTTTATGCCAGAATTTACCCACCGCGCTCACTTGAAAACGCCGCTCGTTCCTCTATCGTCCGCTCAAGGGGTAAATATGGACACAATCAAAATTCTCGGTATTTCAGGAAGTCTTCGACACGGATCGTACAACACAGCGCTGCTCAAAGCCGCTCAAGAATCTCTCCCGCCCGGTGTCACTCTCGATATTTTCGATCTCAACGGCCTTCCCGTATTCAGCGAAGACCTGGAAGCGAACGTCCCACCGCAGGTGAACGATCTCAAGAAGCGCATCCGCGCCGCAGACGCTATCCTCTTCGCCACACCCGAATACAATTATTCCATCCCGGGCAGCCTTAAGAACGCCATCGACTGGGCCTCTCGCCCTTACGGCGACAGTGCGTGGATGGGTAAACCCGCCGCAATCATGGGCGCCTCTGTGGGCCGTTTCGGCACCGCCCGCGCGCAATACCACCTCCGGCAGGTCTTCGTCTATCTCGACATGCACGTTGTGAACCAACCCGAAGTGATGGTGGGGAACGCCTCAGAATCCTTCGACCAAAGCGGGCGCCTGACGCACGACACTTCCCGCAAGCTCATCCGCCAACTTGTCGAAGCGCTCTGCGACCGCGTCCGCCTGCTTCGGCAAGGCGTGAAGGCTTCCTGACCGTTAAGCTCGTTTAAGCGAGCTGCCCTCGAGCATTGCTGGTATCTCCTCGGCCAGGAAATCTATGAGCGCTCGAACCCGGCTGGGCAAGTGCCCGGTCGGGAAAACAATATGCACACCTGCGGGCGACACCTCCCAGCCGGGCAGCAGCTTCACCAGTTCTCCTCGGCGCACTGCGTCGGCGATCAGCCAATCCGGGGAGCTTGTCATCCCGGCGCCCGCAATAGCTGCCTCACGCAACGCGGTCATCCCGTCGAGCACCAACACTGGTGAGAGGCGGACACTCCTCGGCTGCCCTTTGCGCACGAGAGACACTCGGTCGCGCGAGAAAAAGTGCGGCTGCAGGATCCCCAAGTAAGGCAGTGACCGCAGGTCGCTCGGTGACTTGGGAACTCCCG
Source organism: Candidatus Methylomirabilota bacterium (assembly GCA_035627835.1). GTDB lineage: Bacteria > Verrucomicrobiota > Verrucomicrobiia > Limisphaerales > SXQI01 > DASPKX01. The sequence goes on along the minus strand of DASPKX010000028.1, from coordinate 27,458 downwards.
TCCGCGCGAGCAGGGCAGGGGCGGCCACAAGGGAGCGTGTCATAAGCCCTAGCTTGCGAGTGGCCAGAGACGTGTCAGTGATGGGCCCAACCAACAGCCCGCAATCGAACCCCTCTTCCGCAAACTTGCTTGGCCTATTGGTAAGGTGCAGTTCTGCCGTCACACGGGGATAACGCTCCCTGAACTTCGCCAGAGCGCGTGGCAACAGCCACTGGCCAGAGTCGAGCACAGCCACCAATCGCAGATGTCCTTGAGGCGCTTCTTTGTCCTCACGCACCCGCTCAGCCGCGGCCTCTGCCATGTTCAGGATGCGCCGCGCATCCTCCAGCAGCCGGTGCCCGGCCGCAGTGAGGCTCATCGTGTGCGTGTCCCGTCGCAGCAGCACCACCCCTGCGTCTTGCTCCAGTTGGCTTAGTTGCCGGCTCACTGTCGGCTGTGAGGTGTTCATCGCCCGCGCCGCCGCCGAAATGCTTCCACTCTCCGCGATCCGCACAAACGACCGCAGCAGCCGCATATCCTCAAAGGCTGTCATTCAGAAAGTGTATAAGCGTTATTCAAACCTTCGTCTACTCAGCAGGCTTTCTCGCCCTATCCTTCAAGAACCCTGTTTCAGGGCCCAGAATGAGCAAAAACTACCTAGCCGTCCTTTCGTTGACCCTCCTCTCGCTGCTGGCAGCTTGCGGCAAACAACGCCAGCCACCGGCCGCTCCGCCTGCGCCTGCTGTCACTACTGCCCTTCCGATCGCCCAGAAAGTCACTGAATGGGATGAGTTCACCGGCAGGCTGGCCTCGCCCGAAACAGTTGATGTCCGTGCGCGCGTCTCGGGATACATCGACAAGGTTCACTTCAAGGAGGGGGCTGATGTTCAGCAAGGCGATCTCCTCTTCACTATAGATCGTCGCCCGTACCAGGCCGCAGTCGATCGCGCCAAAGCTGAAGTTGGAGCAGCCCGTGCCCGCGCCGAACTTGCGCGAGGTGAAGCCAAACGTGCCGAAAACCTCGCTGCCTCCAAAGCCATTTCCACCGACGCCTACGAGACCCGCGTCAAAACCGCCGCGCAAGCGGACGAAGCGTTGCTTGCCGCCGAAGCTGCCGCCCGTTCCGCCGAGTTGGAGTTGGAGTTCACCCAGGTGCGTGCGGCCATCACTGGACGCATCAGTAACGCGCGAGTGACCTCCGGCAACCTGATCACTGGCGGCAACACTCAAAACGCGACTCTCCTGACCACCATCGTTTCTCTCGATCCGCTTTACTGCTACTTCGAGGCCGATGAGGCTTCCGCGCTCCGGTACCGCCAATGGCATCGTGAAGGCAAACGGACCAGCGCGCTTTTCGGCAACATTCCCGCGGAAATGGCGTTGGGAAATGAGCAAGGTTTTCCCCACAAGGGCCAGGTTGATTTCGTTGATAACCAGGTAAATCCGGCCACTGGAACGATTAGAGCCCGCGCAGTTTTCGAAAACCCAGATCGCCTGATGGCTCCCGGCTTCTTTGCCCGCGTTCGCATTCCGGGCGTCGCGGAGTACGAAGGGCTTCTCATTCGTGACAGCGCCATCGGGAGCGACCAGGGGCGGCCTTACGTGCTGGTTGTTGGGTCCAATGACGTGGCTGTTGCTCGAAATGTGAAGACTGGCCCGATCGTCAACGGCTTGCGTGTTGTGCGCGAAGGCCTGCAGTCGGATGACCGCGTCATTGTCACAGGTTTGATGAGCGCGCGCCCTGGCCTGAAGGTCGCCCCTCAAGGCGCGCCAATGTCCACCAACGCCATTCTCGCCTCCAGCCAATCTCAAGGAGCCAAATGAGCATTCCACGCTTCTTTGTTGATCGCCCAATATTTGCAGCCGTCCTAAGCATCCTGATTACCCTCCTGGGCGCTCTGGCTTACCTCACGCTCCCCGTCTCGCAATATCCGGAAGTCGCGCCACCCACCGTCATCGTCACGGCCAGTTATCCAGGCGCGGATGCCCAAACACTTGCTGAAACGGTCGCGACTCCGCTCGAGCAGGAAATCAACGGGGTCGAGCGGATGCTCTATATGTCGTCGTCCAGCACGAGCGATGGCCGTGTCCAAATCACCATCACCTTCGAGCTGGGCACCGATTTGAACGCGGCCCAGGTTCTTGTTCAAAACCGGGTGAACTCCACTCTCCCTCGCCTTCCGGAAGAGGTGCGCCGCTCCGGCGTGACGGCGAGAAAGCAATCCCCCGACCTCACTCTGGCAGTCCAGTTCTTCAGTCCGGACGGTTCGCGCGACATCTCCTATCTCGCGAACTTCGTCACCTTGCAGGTTCGTGACCGCATCGCGCGGATTAACGGTGTGGCGGATGCCAACTCGCTCGGCGGCCAGGATTTCACAATGCGCATCTGGCTCGACCCAGAGAAACTCGCCTCCCGGAACCTCACGGCAGGCGACGTCACCCGGGCCTTGCGGGAACAAAATCTTCAAATCGCCGCGGGCACGCTCGGCCAGCCACCCGTCAGCGGCGCGAACGATTTTCAATACACCCTCACTGCGCATGGGCGGCTGGTCACCTCGGATGAATTTGGGGATGTCGTTCTTAAAACCGGAACCGCTGGTGAGGTCACACGCGTTCGGGATGTCGCGCGTGTTGAGTTGGGCGCTCGCGACTACGCGAGCAAAACCTACATGGACGGTTACAACGCCGTCGCCCTCCGCGTCTTCCAGTTACCCGGCAGCAACGCCTTGGATACAGCCGATGAGGTTTACCGAACCCTCGCCGCCATGCGCAAATCCTTCCCGCCCGGCGTGGATTATCAAATCAATTACGATCCAACTCACTTCATTCGCGCCTCCATGAAGGCCGTTCTGCACACCCTCATTGAGGCGATTCTGCTCGTCGTTCTCGTGGTCGTGGTTTTCCTCCAGACCTGGCGCGCCTCAATCATTCCTCTGCTCGCTGTGCCCGTGTCGCTCATCGGAACCCTCGCCGTCATGAAGGTGTTCGGCTTCTCCCTCAATAACCTTTCCCTGTTCGGCATCGTGCTCGCCATCGGCATCGTTGTGGACGATGCCATTGTGGTGGTCGAAAACGTGGAACGCTTCATTGCTGAAGGCCTGACACCCCGCGACGCCACCATCGCCGCGATGAAAGAGGTGACCGGCCCCGTGATCGCGGTTGCCCTGGTTCTATGCGCGGTATTCGTTCCAACAGCGTTCATCACCGGCATCACCGGCCAATTCTACAAGCAGTTCGCGCTGACCATCGCGGTTTCAACCGTGATCTCCGCATTCAACTCACTCACGCTGAGCCCAGCGCTTTGCGCTCTCTTGCTGAAGAGCCATCACGCTCCGAAGGATCGGCTCACTCGCTTGCTCGATTTCCTCTTCGGCTGGTTCTTCCGCGCCTTTAACCGCTTATTTAGCCGCACCGCAGGCGCTTACAGCGGCTTTGTGCGCGGAACATTGCGTCGCAGCGGAGCCGCCCTGGTTCTCTACGCTGGGCTGGTCGCCCTCGGCTTGTTCGCATTTACCAAAGTCCCAACTGGCTTCATCCCCAGTCAGGACATGGGCTACTACATAATGGTGATACAACTTCCGGATGGCTCCTCTTTCGAGCGGACGGATGAAGTTGTTCGGCGCGTGAACGATCTTGCCCGCGAGATCCCCGGGGTTGCCCACACCTTTGCTATTGCGGGCTACTCCTCCGTCTTGCAGGCCAATCAGCCGAATGTCGGCGCTGCCTTCCTCGTCCTCGATAAGTTCGAGAACCGCAAAGATCCCAACCTCCGCGGCGAAAAAATGCTCGCTTCCATTCGGAAGAAATTTTCGGTCATTCAGGAAGGCCGTGTGCTCGTGTTGCCTCCACCTGCTTTGCGCGGCTTGGGCAACGCCGGCGGGTTTAAGCTCCAGGTGCAAGACTTGAATAACGCCGGGCTGCTCGCTCTCGAAGGCGCTACGCGCGCTTTATTGGACGCCGCTCAGGGCGACCCCGAACTCATATCCGTGATCTCCGGCTACCGCCCCAATGTTCCGCAGTATCGTGTTCAGATCGACCGCGCAAAAGCCAAGAGCATGGGCATTAGCATGGCTGACATTGGCGAAACTCTGCAGACGTTTCTTGGTTCCGTTTACGTCAACGACTTCAACCTCTTCGGCCGCACCTGGCAGGTTTACGCGCAAGCGGAGCCTCAGTTTCGCGTCAACCCCGACAGCGTCGGGCAGCTGAAAGTCCGCAATTCTCGAGGTGAGATGACCCCGCTCGCCGCTGTCGCACGCCTGGAAAAGGTGGGCGGCGCCGACCGCATTCAGCGCTACAACCTCTTTTATTCCGCGGATATCAGCGGAAGCGCGCTCCCTGGCGTTAGCTCTGGCCAAATGATCCAAAAGCTTGAGCGGCTCGCTCAGGAAAAGTTGCCCGACGGCTTCGCCATCGAGTGGACCGACCTTGCCTATCAGCAAATCAAGGCAGGGAACACTATCCTGTATATCTTCCCCCTTTGTGTGGCCTTCGCGTTCCTGACCCTTGCCGCACAATACGAGAGCTGGAGCCTTCCTCTGGCAGTCATTCTCATCGTGCCCATGTGCTTGCTCAGCGCCATCGGCGGCGTTTGGATAAGCGGGCGCGACAACGATATCTTCACCCAAATTGGCCTGGTCGTTCTCGTCGGCCTAGCGGTCAAGAACGCCATCCTCATCGTCGAATTCGCAAAGCAACGCCAGGACGCCGGCCTCAATCGCTTCGATGCCGCCATTGAAGCGGCCAGGCTCCGCCTCCGCCCCATTCTCATGACCAGCTTCGCTTTCATTCTTGGCGTAGTCCCGCTTCTGCGCGCCAGCGGGGCTGGGTCCGAAATGCGCCAGGCTCTCGGCACAGCCGTCTTCTACGGGATGATCGGAGTCACTTTCTTCGGCCTCATTCTGACTCCTGTTTTTTACGTGGTGATTCGCGGTTTCACCGAACGCCGGGCCGCCCGCAAAGCCGAACAAGTTTCACTGCTTCCCCAGGAGGGCGCCCAACATGCGTAATGTAATTTTAAGCGGTCTGGCCGCCCTGTTCCTCGCGGGGTGCGCAGTCGGCCCGGGCTATCAACAGCCCAAAGTGGCTGTTCCCGCTGCCTTCCATAACGCCACAACCAACGACGCACTCGCAGCGCCTCATTGGTGGGCAACGTTCAACGACCCCCTTCTCGCGCGCCTCATCGGGGAGGCCAGCGCAAACAATCACGACCTCCGGATCGCCGAGGCTCGTCTGCGCGAAGCTCGTGCGCTCTGGCGCGAGGGTCGCTTCGATTTCGCACCCACCGTCCGCAGCGGCGCCGGTTACGAGCGGTTCCAACGCAGCCGCACTTCCGGCCAGCAACGCCGTGGTGAGCTTTATGACGCTGGATTCGATGCCAGTTGGGAACTCGATATCTGGGGCGCTGTTCGTCGCGACGTTGAAGCAGCTCGGGCCACCGTCGAATCGGTTGAAGCCTCTCGCGACGACATCCTTGTCGCTCTCCGTGCTGAATTGGCGGTGAACTACCTCGAACTTCGTGGCGCGCAAGCCCTGCTCGCCGTCGCCCAACGCAACGCCACCAACCAGACACAGACACTGCAACTGGCTGAAGCCCTTCGCGAAGGCGGGGAGGGAACCCAACTCGACGTCGCCCGCGCCCGCTCTCTTCTGAACGCCACCCTCGCTTCCATTCCACCGTTGGAGGCGCAGATCCACCGTTCCGCCCATCGGGTGGCCATCCTCACTGGCGCGCAACCCACGGCCCTCTATCAAGAGCTTCGGGCTCCGGCCCCATTCCCGGTGGCGCCCAGCGAGATCATCGTCGAAACCCCTGAAGCCGTCCTTCGCTCCCGGCCAGACATTCGCGCTGCGGAACGTTCCCTGGCCGCCGCCACTGCACGCATCGGTGTGGAAGTCGCCGAACTCTTCCCCCGTCTGACGTTCAGCGGCCGGATCGGCGTTCAGTCCGACAGCGTCTCCGGCCTGGGCAATAGCGGCGCTGGCTTCTTCGGCTTTGGCCCGCGACTTTCCTGGGCCGCATTCGACCTTGGCCGCGTCCGCCAGCGCATCAAAGCAGCCGATGCCCGTGCTGAGGCCGCTTTGGCCATCTACGAGCAAACCGTGCTCCTCGCCTTGGAAGAAACGGAAAACTCCCTGGTTTCGCTCAGCCGTGAACGCGAGCGCCATGGCCTTCTGGAGCAAGCCGAGCGGGCTGCCGCCGAAGCCGCCGACCTGGCTCGCCAACGCTATCGTGAAGGGGTCGCCGACTTCCTGAGCGTTCTCGACGCGGAGCGCACACTGCTGGCTTTGCAGGAGCAGGTCGTGCAAAGCAGAACCTCCGCTGCCATAAGCCTGCTCGGTGTTTACAAATCTTTCGCCGGTGGCCTTTAACCACACCGGGCAGTTATTCAGGATTTCTGCCCCTCATCCTCACCAAAACCTGACACCCTTCTTAGGGCTACGCTGATTTACGTAGGTATTTCAGTCTCCATGATGGCTCCGAGAGGAAAGCTATGACCCTGGCGGAGGCACAAACAATGAACAGCACGGATCTCGAACAGGTTACGGAACGCATGGAAGAGGGCGCAGGCCGCGAGCATTACAGTTGGGCCGCTTCGCGCTCCTCGCGCAAACCTCAACGCGCCCCCAAAAGCCGTGAGTTGGCGGAATCTGCCGCAGTCGAATAGCCCTGAGGCCCACTTTCCGGCAAAGCCCGATAGAGTCCAGCCTTTCCCAGCGCTTTACTCCCCAATGGCCGCGCAAGCTCTGCTGCCCGGCTGTTGGATATGAACAATATCATCAATTCCGATGACGAAGGGGCTTTGGAACTCCCGGCTCCACGCACGAAAGCGCCTGAGCTAAATCCGTCGCAGCAGAACGATGCTGGGGATGGAGACGCTTCCGATCTCTTGCTCGGTTGCTGAGGGTCGCCCTTCGCGAGTAGTTTTGTCACACATCCTGTTCCGTTGGTCACTTCTGGCGCAACGGCGCCCTCCCACACGCTCAATTACCTCCTTTTCTCCTGGCACACCTTTCGCTAAACACCACCGGCGCTACCTTCTAGTGGGGCGGTTACTTTGAATGTCCCGCTGGTTTGGAGTGTCAGATAAGGACAAGGAGATATGATACTTGGTCAATTTTGGTGGTTCGCAATTCCTGGTTTGATCCTGGGCCTCTATGCCCAGTTCAAGCTCAAGAGCATTTACAGCCGCTTCGTGCAGGTTCCCGTCAGCAACGGGATGACTGGCGCCCAGGCTGCCCGCGCCATTCTGGATTCCGCAGGCCTCCGCGGGATGCCCGTCAATGAAGTCCCCGGCCATCTTACAGACCATTACGACCCCACGAAGAAAGCCCTGTTCCTCTCGAGCGAGAATTACCACGGCTATTCCGTCGCTGCCGTCGGTGTCGCCGCTCATGAAGCCGGCCACGCCCTTCAGCATCGCGTCGGTTACGCTCCGTTAAAGGCCCGCATGTGGATGGTCCCGGCCACGCAATTCGCGTCCTACGCTTGGCAGGGCATCCTCCTGCTGGGCATGATTATGGGTATGTTCCAGCAGATGCTGCCGATCGCCATCGGCATCTTTGCAGTCATTACCTTGTTCCAAGTGATCACGTTGCCGGTGGAGTTCGACGCCAGCCGTCGCGCCAAGGATCAACTGTTCCAGCTCGGCTTGATTCGCAGCGAAGAACGCCCGGGTGTGGCAAAGGTTCTGAACGCCGCCGCTTTGACCTACGTCGCAGCCATGGTCTCATCTGTCCTGACATTGTTGCAGCTGATCATGATGGCTCGCAGCGGCAACGACCGCTCCTAACCCCGCACCAAAACCTTTCGCAAGCCGCCTCACCCGGGGCGGCTTTTTGTTTGGTAGGCCCGGTCCCCGACCGGGCGTGTTCGTCTTGCACTACCTGCGCTTTAACCCCCTGCACCGTCCTCTCATGCGTTGTCCCACCTCGGTAATCCCCGTCACCTCAAGGACAAAGGATGTTCACCTTCAGCCTAAATCCCCGAAGCGCCCTATCGAACAAACCCGCCACACTTCTGTCGAACTCAGTGAGGCGACGCTCCATCGAATTCGGGAACACCCAATAGGCGTTTTCCTGATACCTGCCAATCAAGCCTCAGCGCATCGTGATACTTAGCAAGGAGCGCAAACCGCGCGTTGGAATGAAAGTTATGGCAACGAAGGAGAACAAATCTAAACCCGCCGCACGGCCCAAGGCTGCCGTTCGCACAGAACCCCGCAGTAAGACTCAACACAGCTCTGCCGAGCTTGAGGAGCGCGAGGACCGCGAACTGCGCCGGGCCGCCAAGGGCGAGGACGCCAAATCTCACCGGCACCCAGCTCCTGAGACGGACGAGGAACTCCGCCCCCGCGCGCTCGCCGACAAGAACGTCCCGGCTAAACCTGTGGCTCCCAAGGCTCCGGCAGCAGCCAACGAGGAGGCTGAGGAAGAGGAGGAGGACGAAGAAGCAGAGCCAAAGCCCGAGGATCTCGCCGCTGTGGAGGCCGAAGACAAGTTCGGCGAGGAATCGCCCATCGTCCCGCGCGACACCGAGAGTAATCTCCTGCCCGAGAAGGAGCAGCGCAGCGCTTACGATGGCGACACCGCCATCAAGCTTTACCTCCGCGAGATCGGCCAGGTCGCGCTATTGACTCCGGATCAGGAGATCGAACTCGCGGCCAAGATCAAGAAGGGCGACAAGAAGGCTCGCGAACTGATGATCAAGGCGAACCTCCGCCTCGTGGTGAAGATCGCGCACGATTACGAAGGCTTGGGCCTTCCTCTGCTCGATCTCATCAACGAAGGCAACATCGGCCTCATGAAAGCTGTGGAGCGCTTTGACCCCGCCAAGGGCGGCAAGCTCTCGACCTACGGCTCCTGGTGGATCAAGCAATCCATTAAGCGCGCCCTCGCCAATCAATCCAAAACCATCCGTCTCCCGGTCCACTTGGTGGATAAAATCTCCAAGATGCGCCGCACAGGTCTCAAGCTCCAGGAAGAGCTTGGCCGCGAGCCAACGGACGAGGAGTTGGGTGATGAGTTGGGCATTTCCGCCTCGCGCGTAGCGCAATTGCGCACCGCCGCGATTCGCCCGGCCTCGCTGGATGCCCCCATCGGTGACGATGATTCCAACAACTTCGCCGAGGTCGTCCAGGACGAGAACGCCGACACTCCATACGAGCAGCTTGAGGACAAAACCGTCACCAAGATGCTTCATGAGATGATCAAGACGCTCGACTCCCGTGAAGCAACGATCCTCCGCTACCGCTTCGGCCTGGATGGCGGCTCGGAGAAGACGTTGGAGGAAGTCGGCGAAAAATTCGGGGTCACTCGCGAGCGTGTTCGGCAGATTCAAAACATCGCCCTCAACAAGCTTCGCAAGATGATCGAGAAGCTCGAAGCCGTGCAAAAATAGTGTTTAACCCTCCGGGGAAAAACATTATCTAGCAGGGCGATGAGCAAAGCCGTTGTCACGCCCGCTGAACTTGAAGCGAAAGTCAGGAATATCCCTGACTTTCCGAAGCCCGGCATCCAGTTCAAGGACATCACTCCTGTTCTGGCGGATGCTCGCCTGTTCAGCGGCGCCATTGATCTGCTGACCGACGGCTACGCTCCTGGCGATATCGATTCCGTCGTGGGCATTGACGCGCGCGGCTTCATCTTTGCCGCTGCCGCCGCAGTGAAGCTGAAAGCGGGGTTCGTCCCGATTCGCAAAAAAGGGAAGCTTCCCTACACCACGATCGAGCAAGCCTACGACCTTGAGTACGGCGCCAATACCATCGCCCTGCACACCGATGCTTTGCATGCGGGCAGCCGTGTTTTGCTGGTGGACGACTTGCTGGCCACCGGCGGCACCGCTGGAGCTGCTGCGGCTCTCGTCCAGAAGATCGGCGCCCGAATTCTCGAAGCCCGGTTCTTCATCGAACTCGGCTTCCTGGACGGCCGTCAAAAGCTGCAGGGCATCAACATCCGTTCTCTCGTAACGTACTGATCAGCTCGCGAGCATGGGCTCACTGCTCGAGTTGGATCGCTCAATTTTTCTCCTGCTCAACCGCGGGTTGGCCAATCCAATCCTGGATTGGGCCATGCCTTTCTTTGCCTGGAACAAGCTCTTTATTCCCGCCCTCCTTCTGCTCGCCATTTGGCTCATCTGGAAGGGCGGTCTGAAAGGGCGCCTTTTTTTGCTCCTTTTAGTGCTGAGCGTGTCCGTCGCGGACGGCTTCCTTTGCGATAAGATCAAGGATCTCGTCGGCCGTGACCGTCCGTTTCTCAGTATTCCCGACGCGCGCGTGCTCGTGGGTAAAGGCGGCAGCGGCAGCTTTCCATCTTCCCATGCAGCCAACTGGTTCGCGGCCGCGAGCCTTGTCTGGATCTACTACCGTCGAGCCTTCTGGATTGTCTTTGCCCTCGGCTCGCTCGTCGGATTTTCGCGCATCTACGTTGGGGTTCATTATCCACTCGATGTGCTGGGGGGCGTGGGCGTGGGTGTGCTTTCAACGTTTCTCGTGCTCGGGATCTTGCAAGCGCTTTGGCGGAGCCTCGGTCGAAAATGGTTCCCGCTCTGGTGGGCTCGTTTGCCTTCGCTTCTCCCGCCTCGAGGCGGATTGGAGACAGTTGCCGAGCTTCACCTCTCCGGCACAGATCAGAACTATGAACGCACACGCGGCCGCCAATGGGAGCGCCTCGCTTACGTCTTGATTGGGGCGCTCTCGCTCCTGCGATGGGCCTACATCGGTGGCGGGAAAATCGAGCTGAGTGAAGACGAAGCCTATCAATGGCTCTGGTCTCAACACCTCGCGCCAAGCTATTACAGCAAGCCACCACTCATCGCTTATGCGCAATTCCTTGGCACATCGTTGTTCGGCCACAACGAATTCGGCGTCCGCTTTCTCTCGCCGCTGCTCGCCGCAATTCTAAGCGCCTGCTTTGTCCGCTGGTTTTCCCGTGAGATCAGTTCACGCGCAGGGCTGCTTCTATTCGCCGCGCTGTCAGCATCTCCCATGCTCGCGGTTGGCGCCACGCTCATGACCATTGATGCCCTCTCCGTTTTCTTTTGGGGCATGGCGATGCTCGCGGGCTGGTCAGCGCTCCAGCGCTACTCTCTCTGGAAATGGATGCTAACGGGCGTTTGTCTCGGCCTCGGGTTCCTCAGCAAGTACGTCGCCCTTTTCCAGGTTCTCTCATTCGCCCTCGTTTTCACAGTGAATCCTGCTTGGCGCGCTCAATTGCGCCGCCCAGGACCATGGCTGGCGCTTCTCATCCTTCTCCTCAGCTTCACTCCCGTCCTCGTTTGGAACGCGCAGCACGACTGGATCACCATGACCCACCTCGCGGAGCGCGGCGGGCTCGTGAAGAAATGGCGCTTCACGCTCAAATACTTCATCGACTTTGTTGGCGGGGAACTCTTTCTCTTGAACCCTGTCTTCGCGGTTCTGGCCATCGTGTCCACCGTTTATTACGCGCGCCGCCTGCGCGAGAACCCACTTCCCGCCTACCTCGTCTGCATGGGAGCGCCTGTGTTCATCTTCTATCTGCTCCTGTCACTCCGCTCGCGCGTGCAGCCGAACTGGATCGCCCCCGCTGTGGTTCCGCTCCTCGGTCTCGCAGCTCTCCATCTGCTTCGCAGTTGGCGCGAAGCGCCCCGTTCTGCGCGCCTTCAACTCACCGTCGCACTCTGCATCGGCATTCCAGTGATCGTTTTCCTGCACGACACCAACCTCATCAACAAAGTTGCGGGACGCCCGTTGCCCACCAAGGTCGATCCCCTCGTGCGCGTTCGCGGGTGGAAAGCCACAGCTCAAATGCTGGAAACCGAGCGGCAGGTGTTGCAGCAAGAGGGTAGGGAAGTGTTCGTCATAGGGGGCCATTATGGCATCACCAGCCTTATGACTTTCTACAATCCCCCCGCCAAAGCCGCGCACCTTAAAGGTTCGCCGTTCACCTACTACCTGAAGTCACCAATCCCGCTGAACCAATTCTATTTCTGGCCCACCTACGAAAGCCGCCGTGGCCAAAACGCGATTTTCATCCGTCGAGCCACAGAAGCGGAGCCCGCTCCAGAGGCGCTCACATCCCAATTCAGATCTGTGACAGACCTAGGTCTGCGCGAGATCCAGTACCGCGGCCGTCCAGTGCGGACGGTGCAACTCTTCGCCTGCCGGGAACTCCTGTGAGCCGCACGACCAAGCTCTACGTCGCTGATTACGACCTCGCGAGCACGCTCACCTCCGGCCAAGCCTTTCGTTGGACGCAATCGAGCAGTGGCGCATGGGAAGCCGTTATTCACGAGCGCTGGGTTTCCTTGCGCCAGGAACCCGATGGTATTCACGCCACTTGCGCGACACCGCAACGCGATTGGCATTGGCTCGAAACCTACCTGCAAACCAACGTGGACCTTGCAGCAGTGCTCAAAACCCTTCCTCCTGACGCCCAATTGACCGAAGCCGTTCGAGCGTGTCGCGGCCTCCGCTTGCTCCAGCAGGATCCATGGGAATGCCTCGCTTCCTTCATCCTTTCGTCCACCAAACAAATTGTTCAAATCCGCCAGATCGTTGCGTCTGTTTGCCAATGCTTTGGGGAATCGGTCTTTGTTCCGCCAGGCCACGAACCCGCAAATTCCTTTCCCTCAGCAGCAACGATAGCTGCGGCGACCGAGCAGGAACTGCGCGCCTGCAAGATGGGGTTCCGCGCCCCCTACCTCCACGGGTCCGCGCAAATGATTGCAAGCGGTCAAATCGACCTTACCAGCCTTTACGCAATGCCTCTCGAGGCTGCCCGCGAGCAACTCCTTCGCCTCCCGGGGGTTGGCCGCAAAATTGCGGATTGCGTCCTCCTCTTCGCGTTCGGCTTCCAAAAAGCTTTCCCAGTCGATGTCTGGGTCATCAAAGCCCTCTGCCAGCTTTACTTCCGAAACCGCAAAGTTCCCCTTAAGCGCCTGCTCCGGTTTACCGAAGAGCATTTTGGGCCCCATGCTGGCTATGCGCAGCAATATCTGTTTCACTACATGCGCGTCGTTCGACCTCAACAACAGAAACCCGCATGAGCACGAGATTGGAAGTTCTGTTAGCGCCCGCTGAGCAAACGGCGCTCACTCCAGAGCGCCTTCAAGGCAGCGTCTGCGTGGTTTTCGATATCCTGCGGGCCACCAGCGTGATGATCACCGCTCTCGGTCATGGCGCCGCCGGGCTCGTGCCCGTTATGGAAATCTCTGAGGCGGTCGAGCTTCATCGCGCCAATCCTCACTACCTCCTCGGTGGCGAGCGCCAAGGCTTTCGGATCACAGCCGGCCAGAGTGGGGGAGTGGACTTTCACTTCGGCAACTCCCCGCGCGAATACGCCTCCGCGCACGTGCTTGGCAAAACCATCATCACCACCACGACCAACGGCACCCGCGCCCTTCGTTCCTGCTCCAGCGCTGGCCAAATTCTGGTCGGCTCGTTCCTGAACATGAAGCGCCTCGCCGAGCATCTCCTGGAGCATCCGCCCGCCAATCTCATCCTCATCTGCAGTGGCACCGAGGACGAAGCTTCTTATGAGGACACTCTCGCCGCCGGCGCGCTCGTCCATCTGCTTTGGAGCGCCTATGAGCAAGGCCACGTCGCCGATTCGGCCCACATCGCGCGCGACGTCTATTGGGCCCGCGAGCACGATCTCGTCAGCGGCATGTCCCACGCCCGCAACGGCCGCCGTCTCCTCGGAATTCCTGAACTCCGCGAAGACGTCTCCTATTGCCTCCACTGGAACACCTTCCCCTTGCTGGCGCGCATGGATGGAGACGGCGTCGTCCGTCGCTTCGCATAGTAATCCCAATGGCCTATGCCCCCCTTTCACCTTGCATTGACGCTCATGTGCGGTTCCGTTAACCCTCTGCGTATGCTCGGTTCCCTAACCAACCCCTTCGCTGCTGCCTTCCCTCGGCGCGTCGGCCTCTTTCTCCTCCTGTTGGCGCCGCTATGCTGGACCACCGAACTCCGCGCCCAACCCAACAGCCCGGATGGCCTCGTTTACAAATCAGGCTACTCCAGCATCATGAAGCTTGGCCGCGACCTCTACACCGGCCTCAAGAAAGACAAGCGCGACACCATTTCCGCCCAGCCGATCTCCATCGAGACCGACCTGATGCCGTTCGTGAAGCTGCTCTATTACCCAGACGATCCCAACCCACCCATCCGCGGCGTCTGGATCTCTGCTGGCTTCATCGACCTCGTCAACCACGTCGCCCACGCCAAAGCCATCGATCGCAAACAAAAAGGCTTCTTCGACAAATACGTGATGAGCCTCGCGCAAGAAACTGGCGAAATGGAGCTGAAGCCCTTGCCCGGCGACACCAACCCAGCCTACTGGACCGATGACATGCTCAACGAGCAGCTCAGCAACTTTAACTCCATCGTCGGGATGGTTGTGGGCATTAAGCTCGCCCACCACTACCTCGGCCATTACGAGAAATACAAAGACCGCCTTCAGGACAAAGATGGAAAGACAATCCCCATCAACAGCCTTCTCAGCGAAGAAGAATGGCGCGAAGCGCTTTTGAAAGGCGCGCGCAACGCCTTGGACGCCGGCTGCACCATTGAAGGCGTCATCCCTTTCTTCGAAGCGTTCGAAAAAATGGAAACTCGTCCCGCTTGGGCGCCCTATTTCCTGCCGAACACCGCCAAGTTTTCCCGCCTAAAGAAAGACCTCGAGAAAGTCCAAAAAGACTTCTTCGCCGGCCGCGATTAATCTCCAACTGTAGCAGCCCGACGTCAGGAGGCTCATTATTGGTTCCTCCCTCTCGGCAACACAAATTCCTGCCGCCCCATCTGGTGCTCGTTAGATCGTGGGTCGGTCCGTGACCGGCGCCCTGCTTGGCGTGCCCCTTTGTTCCTGCCACTTACTCAGCGAAAATCTGCGCAATCTGGCGGATCGGTTGGCCTTGCTTGGCCCCGAATTCCCTCGCCAACTTTCAGCAGCCCCGCTAATCCTTCTGGACAGCTTTAAAGGCACCTATGCGGCTCCTGCTCGTCTTCATCCTATTCGCAACGTGGACCATCTCCGCGCTTGAGCCGATCTCAAGATCAGTGCTCCCAAGCCTGACGGGTCCGGGCGAATCGACAGCCCTCCAGTTAAGCGCCGACGGCTCAAAACTCCTATTCGTCAGCAGCGCGCCCGGCCTGGTCACCAACGCCACCAGCCGCTCCGTTTTGAACCTTTACCTAGCCGATCTGGCCACAACCAACATCCTCCTGATTAGCCAGAGCACGAACGGCACGGGGCCGAACGAGCACATTATGGACGCCAAGATGGACGAGACCGGCCGCTTCATCGCCTACATCACAGCGGCTTCCGACCTTTCGCCAGGCGACACGAACAATAATTTCGACATCTTCCTGCACGACTCGTTTTCGAATGTCGTCACTCAGGTAAATTCCGGTCACGGAGTCGATGTTGGTTTCGACTTCAACATCTCTTCAGACGGCCGGTTCTGTTTCTATCAGGAGCCCGCTAGCCCAGGCGAGCTGTTCGGGCAGTTTATTCGTTATGATCGTGAGCAGAAAACTAACCTGCTCCTGAACCTGGATGCGTCCGGAGCACGCTTGCCGACAACAAATGTGATGGTGAGCGCCAAGGGCGAGGTTGTCATGATTGCGGTGAGAACCCCTTCTTACGGACTTCCACACCGCTTCTATTATGACCCTCCGCCAAGGACCGGCCCTTTATTCCTTGAGTTCACGGTCAATGTGCTCGGGCGTGTTCATATCATTAAACCTGGAGAATCAAATTCTCCCGTGGCTCTCGATAAATTATTTTCAGTCGTCAGCACGAACGCAGCGGTCGGGCTCATGACTCTGCGGGATGCGCACTTGTCCGGAGATGGCAATTCAGTCTTCGCCCGAATCGATACTTTCGACCGGTATCTGGTGCGCCTCGACCTGCTCACGGAGCGAGCCGAACTCATCCTCAAGGATGGCAAGTTCAATGGAAGTGACGACGCCCGGCCCAGCATGGCTGCCGCAAGTGACGGGACGAAATTCCTGTTCGTCAGCACGCGAGGTCTCGCGCTTTGGGAGCAGGGGAAAGACATCCAGATCATAGCGCCGACACCAACGCTGACGGTCCTTACAAATCTATTTCGCGACATGGCTTTTGTGGAGCAAGACAAAGCCATTGTTTTCAGCACGGCGGTTCCCGCCGTCACCGGCGATGACACCGGCCAATCTCGAAAACTCTTTCGCAGAGACTTGGCCACGGGGGAACAGATTGTCCTGGCCTCAATCAGCGTGAACGCTGAAGCAGAGGCCGAGTGGCCCGTCCTAAGCCGTGACGGCTATGTTGTTGCTGGTGATACCGCAGGTATGTTGAGCGCAGGCGACCGCAATGACCGTCATGATGTTTACCTCACGTCCACGAACGGCAGTCATATCCTCACCACAAACCGCAATGGGTTCACAAACATCACCGCAAACGGTTTAAGTCGGATTCATCCAGGGGGCGTGAATTCCAATGCTTCCGTGATTGTATTCACGAGCCTTGCCAGTGATCTCGTGCACGGCGACACCAACGGCTCGTGGGATGTCTTTGTTCACGAACGTGCGACTGGGCAGACTCGCCTGCTCAGCGCGCATGCCACAAATGGCCAGCCGATTTCAGCCGTTTTTCCTGTGCTCAGCCGTGACGCGACGCAAGTTGCCTTTCTGGCCAGCGGCACGAATTGGCATCCGACACTTGGAACGAATTACGGGGTTTTTATCAGTCCGATTGCAAAAGCGGAGCCGAGGTTCCTTGGCAGCGTTCGCTACTGGGGAGGGATGCCAGTGCGGATTCAATGGACCTACGACGATTCCGCAGTGCTGATAACTTACGGTGTTTCGGGCGCTGGCTACACCTCGGCGCTTGTAAGGACGGATGGCGTAGCCATAGTCCCTCCCAATCCCTCGCCGCTTCCCGCTGCAGCCCTGAGCAGAGGCGGGAACTACCTGCTGATCCCGCGGCCGAGCAGCCAGTTCATCACTATGAACCTGCAGGACGGCTCTTCGAATCAATTTACACTTCTAGGCGCTGGAAGCACCTTAAGCATCACCAGCCGGGGAGAAATGTTTGCCACTCGCACGACAGGCGGGCCGAATCTCTCGAAGGTCAATCTCGCCGTCTCACCAGCAACCCTGACACTCCTCGAAGAGGCCATTGGCGCTGATTCCCTGGAATTCAGCGACAATGGCGATCTCCTCGTTCATGGCTCCGAGCCATTGAATCGTGGCGTGCGGAAACTCCGGCTCCGTAATCTTGCCTCCGGGCAAACGAACACTCTTTCCGTTCCCGGCGGCGCCACTAACGACCTTTTCACCGCTTGGTCCATAAGCCCCAATGGCGAGTTCGTCGCTGCGCGTGGAACGCGCACTTTTGCAGGAGAAACGAACCGCGATTGGCGAGTCTGGATCTTCAACACCGTTGATGGCCGTGTCATCGACCTCGGCGCGGCCGCTGGCGATGAGTTGGGCGGATACGCCTTGCCGGTCTTTTCCGGTGATTCGAAGACAGTCGTTTTCAGTTCCACCAGCTCCAAACTTACAGCCCACGACAACAACGCCACAGCGGATATCTTCGCTCTTGATCTCAGCGCCGGAGACACGGACAACGACGGCCTTCCCGATAATTGGGAAGTGGCTTACTTCAACGACCTCGCACAAACCGCCAACGCTGATCCTGACGCAGACGGGCTTTCCAATGCCGCCGAACTATTGGCGGGGTCGAATCCCTCTTCCGACAGCTCAGCGTTTAGGGCCGCGCTCGTCCTGAATATCGACACTGGCGCGGTGCAACTAGGGTGGGCTGCACGGCCCGGCGGCCGGTATCGCATCTTGGCAAAGGATGAGGTTGATTCTAGCTGGACTGTGCTCGGTGGTGTGATCGCCAGCTCGAGTTTCGGCACATTCATCGATCCTGGGGCCGCCTTCCTGAAGCACTTCTATCGCGTCGAACTGCTACCCTGACCTTCAAAAACCCTGCATGGCATCAGAAATCCCGCTGAAATAGCCCATGTAGAAGGAGATAATGAAGTAGGCGATGCCGATCAGAATCAGGAGGTAAATTAAGCGCGGAATCCATTGCGCGAGCGCCTGCATTTTTCGTGTGCCTTCCTCGGCGTAGTAAGCATTCAGCCGCCTCAAAGTTCCATCCAGATCGCCGCTGATCTCGCCAGTTCGATACAAATTCGAGAACATCTCGGGAAAGGCAGTGTTCCGTTGCAATGCTTCTCCTGGCGGTTCTCCTGCGAGCGCGCTGGTGATCACTGGTTGTGACGCGCGCACATAGAACAAGGATCCGCTCGCTTGCGCCGCCAGTTCCCAGCATCGCGCCATTGGCTGGCCTGCGCTGACGAGCGCTTCCAAGGCCGCTGACAACCGCGCCAAAGCGATGGCGCGTCGTGCGCTCCCCAAAATTGGAATCATGCGGGAGATCGTCTCCAGCAAATTGCGCCAAAAGTGCATCCGCTGATTCTGAAGCCCAATCAGGAACACAAGCGCGCCCCCGTAAAGAAGCCCCAGCACGACCAGTTTTTGCGTGAGGAACGGCCCAACCTCACCCTGCCAAACCAGCCGTGAAAGCATCTGTGGCGGGAAGATCAGGATCGCGAAATGGAGCATGAAGGCAGGGTAAAGGAGCTGATTGAGCATCTGCCGGCCCATCGTGGCGCGTTGGGAATAGTAGTCCGCCAGCATCCGGAAGCATTGATCCAACCGGCCGCTTTTTTCGCCTGCTTCTATCAACGCAATATCGATCTCAGGAGCCCAGCCGTCGAGCGCCCGCAATGCTTCTGAGATCGTAAGACCTGTGAGGAGTCGTTGATGAACCGCAGTCAGCGCTCTGGCGATGTCTGAGCTGTTGCTCCGACTGAGCATTTCGATCACTTGGATGATCGGCATGCCAGCGGACAAGGTGCGCGCGAGCTGATCGTACAGATCCCCACGCTTCTGAAGGTATACCGGTGTTATCAGGAGTGGCATGCGCTTTCCACGCTAGCCACCTTCGTTGTGAAGACAAGGCTGCGCTGCGGGATTTGACAATCCCGCAGCGCGAACGGCACGGCTGTGGCGAGTGCGTGTGCAACGCGTCCCGCCCCAGCAAAACTACTTAGCCAGCGTGTTCCTGGCCGTACTGATTGACCCGATTCTGGTCGTTGTGCTCGTCATGGCTCGGGTCATCGTGCTGGCGAGGATTCCCGCCTTGTTGGGTCTTGGGTGTGTCCTGCCGAAACTTTTGGTCCTTGTTCTTGTTCTCGTTCATAAGTCCTTCCTCGTTCTCTGTTGAAAGCGTAAGCCCACGAGGCTCGCTCGTGGGCTCCCCCAGTTATTCTCCTCCTTGTTCTGGGCAATTCTTAATTCGTCGTCGGATTGGCGCTTGGCTTATTGGTCGGCGACTTTTCCTGCGCTGCCTTTGCCGTCGACTCGCGCTCCTTGCCTGATTGCTGGGAGCCTGCGCCCCCCACGTTCAATGGTGGCTGCCCGCCAGCGACCTGCAGATCGTTTTTCACAACGACAACCCCGTCCATCCGCTGCACTCGATCCGCAACCACCTGCTTCTCCGCCTCGTTCTTCACGTTGCCCTTGAGCGTCACGATTCCACGATGGGCTTCGATTTGCAGATTGTTCAGCGTCTCACTGGAAACGGCTGGTCCCTGGCTGTCCGTCAGGCTCAGCAAGTTATTCCGAACGCGGCTCATCAAAGCCCGGTCGGTTGCGCTTAACGTCCGCGCGGGCGCCACTCCAGCGTCGCTCTTCGGAGCTGGATCGGACGACTCGTTCAGAGTTCCGGGAGCCACTGCGCCTTGGGACGCCTCCTCGTCAGCGGATGATCCCGAGCCTGCTTCACGCCCCGCTGGGCCTGGTGTGCCTACATTCCCGCCTGTGTTATTGGCGGCCATCACCGACGCGTTTTCGGCATCGTCTGCGACTCCAGTGGTGGTGTGGGAATCCTGCTGAGCGCATCCAGCGAACGCGAGGGCAGCGGCGATGATTGGTAAAGCTTTCTTCATAACGGTCTCTCCTGCGTTTGCTGTTCAAACCTTTTTGCTTTCTGCCTCAACCTCGATTTCAACGGAGTCATCAGCAATGGGCCGCACCCCTGATATTCCCGTCAAGGAACCTGTCAGGGGCCAAGTGTTCGTTTCCTTGAGACAGCGCGGCTCTCGATGGAGCAAGCCCGCGTGGAGCTTTGCTTCCGATGCAGCCTCAGCCAGAATCAGCCTATGGAAGCCGCGGAGAGAATCTCCTGCCCTTATTGCGGGCAAGCGTTTGAATTGGTGATCGACACCAGTGTCCCTTCGCAAACCTTCACCACCGATTGCGAAGTCTGTTGCCGGCCGTTCGAAGTGCGGGCGGAGTGCGAAATGGGCGAGGTGCTCTCGCTGGAGATCCTCGACGGCTAAACCGCTCCAGCCAGTGTCACCTGCGCCTGCAACAGAGTGGCGCCAGCGACACTTACCTGGCCTTCAGCCTGAATGAGGTTGCCCATGCGCCCGCTCACCCGCGCTTCAATTTGCATGGTCTGGCCTGGGCGCGCGGCCCCCAGGATTTTAGCGCCCCGAATTGCTGTGAGTTTAAGGGCGGGCAAAGCGCCGGCCTGCGGATCACTTTGTACAACAACACCCGCCAATTGTGCCAAAGCCTCCACCAACAACACGCCGGGCATCAGCGGATCGCCTGGAAAGTGGCCTTTTAGAAAAGGCTCATCACCGCGCACGAGATACTCACCCTTCCCGGATTGCCCCGGATTCAAAGCAACCACACGGTCCAGGAACCGGAACTCGGGCCCATGAGGAAGGGCCCGCAACGCAGAGGCAAGTTCGCTCACTTCGCGCCTTTCAAAGCATCGACCACCTTGTAATCGGGGCCAGGTTTCAGCGCGAAGATTTCGATCGAAATCGGTGCATTGGTCCGCGCATTGAAGAAGGTGTTGCGCATGCGAGAGCCATCCGCAAATTCCAATTCAGTCCCGGTTAAAAGCCAGGTATTGGTGGAGAAGATAATGGCCACACCTGGCATCATTTTTCGCGCGGCGGCTGAACGAGGCTCAAGGCGCAGTTCATGCAGATCGTTGGTGACGGTCAATTCCTTAAGGCGAAACTGCTGCTCCAGCTCTGCTGTCGATTTTGGGAACCCAGCTTCCAACAACTTGAGAATATCCCGCCATTGGTTGTTGCCCGTTGATTTGAACGCGTAGCGTTCCGCGCGCTTGAGCTTGGGATACAGCAGCGTCATCTCATCTTCAGCCCGCAACGCGATGGTCTGCGGCGGGTTGCCCAGTTGCCAGCGGAACCGATTGGGGTAGCTGAACCAAACTTCACCGGTCGAAAGAAGGGGTTGCTTTAAAGCCTTCAGAAATCGTTGCTGGGTGACATCTGCGTGCCAGGTTTGAACATTCGTTTGGGTGGCCAGCCATTGATGCACCACAGGCGGAAAGCCCTCAGCATCAGCCGCGCGGGCCACCGGACGGCCAACGAATAGGAGAGCCAACAGCGTTATGATTACACGGGCCATATTGGAACAAAATGATACCACTGATCCAAGTTCTCGCGAATGAGCGGCTCGAAGCGGCTGATGATCTTTTGGGTCAGTTCCTGGCGCGCTTCAGGCATTCGCAAGGTTAGACGGTCGTACTCGACCTCATCATACAAACGAGCTTCATATTTCACGCCATGCCAAAGCATGGTCACGGGCAAAATGGCGCATCCAGTCGCTCGGGCCAGTTCGGCGGCTGCAGCGGTTGCCAGTAAGCGCCGGTTGAAGAGCGTCACTGGGATCGCGCTTTTTGGAGGGCGATCCATAAGCAGAGCGACCACGCCGCCACGTTCCAAGTGTTGAATCACCTGCACGAATGCGAATGGGTTGTCGCCGATAAAGACCGTCTCCACGCCCCAGCGTTCGCGGCCTTTTTGGCGGAGTGAGCCCAGACGCTCATCCGGCTCGGTGAAGCTTATCACCTGCAGCTTGATCTTGCGCCGGGTGATCAGGGGCGCGCCAAACTCCCAGTTGCCCAAATGCGGCGTGACGATGATCAGCCCTTTGCCGCGAGCGTAAGCGCGCTCAAACGTTTGCCAGCCCACAGGCGGGGCGAGCAACGACTCCACCGGAGCGCCGCTTTCGTACAGCCAGAGGTGAATCAACTTTCGCGCGAAGTTCTCAAACAACCGTCGCGAAATAGTCGCCGCCTCTTCGCCGCTCCCTTGCAGCCCCGGCAGCACGTTATTCAACACGATCCGTCGCCGCTCCGGATTCGCGTCGGCATAAACACTTCCGGCAAACGCGGCCAGTTCTTCCGCCAGGTGGCGAGGCAGGATGCGAGCGAGAGCGCCTCCAGCCTGCCAGAGTTCCCCCCGATAAAGTCCCGAAGGTTTCATTTGGCAGCCGGGACGTTGGGCCGCGCGAAGAGCGTCCACCAGGCCGGGAGCAGCCAGATAGCGGTGAAGCAAATAATCGTCAGCCCAACAGCGCAAATCAGCCCCAGGCTAGCGAGGCCGGCGTTCCCGGCCCAAGCCAATGAGCCGAACCCTGCGATGGTCGTGCCCGCGGATAAGAGAAGTGCGCGGCCGACCTTGCGCCACATTTGCAGCAGCGAGCCGCCTTCGCGTTTGAGCGCAAGCTGCACGTGTATGGTGTAATCGACACCCGCGCCGATCAGGAGCGGCAAGGCAACCATGTTCATCAAGTTCCATGACCAATTCGCCAACTTCATCACCGCGAGCAAGCACCAAAGCGCAAAGAGGAGCGTGAGTACACCAAGCGCAACTTCACGCCAGGAGCCGAACGCTTTCCAAAGGCAGATGAGGCTTAGAAGAACAATCGCGCCGAGCACGAGCGGCACACGGCTGCGCACGCGCGCAAATAAATCGCGCCCAAGCTCATCCCATCCTGCGACCAGCGCACCGGCCTTGTGCAGATCAGCCTTCAGCCTTTGCCAGGCGGGTCCGCGGTCCAAGGGTTGCACCGCCCCAAGCGCGACAGCCCGTTCGTTGTTCACGACTAAGGCGCGCTTAAGCACCCAACCGCTGAGGGTGGATTGTGGGACAAACGGAGTCTCGCGGCTCAGCGCGCGCTCCCAGGTTATGAAAATGTGCGAGGCGAGCGCCCAGCTGGTCTCATCAAAGCCAGCTTGCAACAAGGCCGTTCGGATGGCTTCACGTTGCCGCAGCAAGCCTTCCAGCACACTTCTATTCAAGCGCTCCCGATCTGAATTGGGTGCCAGGGTCGTGGGTAGGTCGAAGCTGCTGATGATGCCATTTCCCACTGCGGCATTTAGCAACTGCTCAGCGCGTTCGAGAACTGTCGTGAGTTCTTGAGGAGTCTTGCCCCGAGCCAACAGCCAGAAGGGATCCGTGCGGCCGGTGACATTTGTTTTCACCGCCTCCATGGCATCATAGGCAGGAGTGTTGCGGGGACGCAGCGCTTCCGTGCCGGTGTCCATCCGCGGGAAGCCTTGGGCCAGGAGGACCGTTGCGGTGACGAAAACGAGGATTCCGGTGATCAATGCCGGGGGCGTGGCAAGAGTGGCGTCGCTTTGTGGAGCGCCGCCGGGAAGTCGCAAGCGGAGGACGCCGGGCAGAAATAAATAAAGCATCACCACCGCGGCTACGACGACCCCGATAGCGATGAGCGATCCAAGTTGCGATAGCCCCGGCAACCCTCCGAAATTCAGCAGCGCGAAAGCGCCAGAGGTGGTGACCGCTGACCAAAAAATTCCAGGCTGAGTATGCCGCCGAAGCTCCCTGTGATCAGCGTTGGGATCAGCGGCTCGCTCCTGGTAAATGAGGAGGCCATAATCGACACCGAGCCCAAGCAGAATAGCTGCAAACCCAAGGCTCACCACATTCAGCGCGCCGAACGCGAGGCCACCTAAAGCGAGCATCGTGATAAGCGCAACGGCGAGGCAGGCCAGCAGCAGGAAGAGCGGCTTGAACGAGCGATGCGCGAGCCAGAAAAGGATCGCAATCACCACGGCAGTCCCGCCCACCGAGCCGCTCACATCCTTTTCCATACCCGCAGAGATTTCCGCGACAAAGGCGGGCCGGCCGGTGTATGCGATCGATTCGATCGCGGGCAGGCTCGATCGCTCCACGAGGGTTCTAATTTGCTGAAGCCAGTCGCGGCATTCAGGAAATGTTTTCAAAGGGTGCGCAGACTCAACAAACAACATCCGGAAAAGCCCATCCTC
Organism: Candidatus Methylomirabilota bacterium; assembly: GCA_035627835.1. Taxonomy (GTDB): domain Bacteria; phylum Verrucomicrobiota; class Verrucomicrobiia; order Limisphaerales; family SXQI01; genus DASPKX01. The sequence goes on along the minus strand of DASPKX010000028.1, from coordinate 3,308 downwards.
AGACGCAAAGAAGGAGCGGCCGGAGGCGCCTTGCTGCAACGCGGATTCATTGGAGCCAACTCGGCTGAGACCGAGAGGGTCGTAGCTCTGCATCATCAGATCCTGGGGTGACAGCGTGGTCGCGAGCGCTGTTTTTAGCTCTTCCAGGTTTTTGGCCAGACGTGCAGGCGCGAGGCGAGCGGCCAGGGCCTGCACATTGGTCGGATTGGCGTTGAGCCACATGTAGGCCAACAGTTCGCCCGTTTGCCCAGGATTCTCCTGCCAGGGCGGCTGCCAATGCGCATGCGCGACGAGGTTGCTTTGCTGTCGCAGAGTTTCCGCGAGGGCTTTGGCTGCGGATTCCAAAGCTTCGGGGTCCGATCCGCGGATTGCGATGATCAGCTCGTCCGTTTGCCCGAAGCGCTCCTCGTACAGCCCGAGAGCTTCTACGGCAGGGATGTCTTTCGGCAAAAGATTGAGCACCTGCACATCGAAGCGGAGCTTGCTCAGCCCGACTGCAACGAACAGCAGCCAGAGGAGAAAAATCGGAAGGGCGCGCTTCATTCGAGCACGACCTGCAGCCGCTCGCCACGTTCTGGATGTTCGATCAGGAGCGTCTTCGGACCTCGTTCAACGACGGTCCAGCCCAGTGGCGGCCGTGATCCTTTGAAAAGCTCGGGGAGGCGCAGCCAAATGATCCGCGGCGGCCCTTCGCCGGGGCCGGAGTAACGCCGGCCTTCCGGGCCGTATTCGAGCTGCCATTTTCCGGCGCGCTTTTGGGCCGTCACAATGTTAAATGGATTTTTGCTGAATTGCACCATGAGGTCATTGGCAGGGTTGGTGGCAATGATAATTTCGCCGGTGACTTCGGGCTTCTTCGATTCCGGCGTCCAGACGGCGTGGCCGTGCTGGGTTTGCCATTGGCCTGCATTAAGATCCAGGGGCTCGAATCGCGGGACGGTGGCGCACGCAGCAAGCAGGATGGCAAATAGCAGCGGGATGATGGTTCGTTGCATTGTGGCTGTGAAAAAAAAGTTTCGGAAAAGGCGGTATTATCCGGGATTAGCAGGGAATAGCCGGGAAAAGCTGGTATCAGCCGGTAAAGGGTCGTTTTCGTTTAGGCCTCTCGTTGGTTGGTCACTCGTTGATTCAGTGTGAATTATTAATGAGCCTCCTTCCGTCGGCTGCCAAAATTACAATGGGCTGCGGTTTCGCAGCGTTGAGGAGAGTTTATCCTTGTTAGATTACTTGTCAAGTATGGTGAGCTGCGCCTTTTGCACCTTTCGATGGTTTGAGGTGAGCGAAGCATTGCGCAAATCGATTCGGTGAATACTCTGACGGCATGTTAGGTGAGTCGATCAGCAATCACGAGCGCATCAGCAGCCTGGGCAAGCTGGTCCTGGGCGGCGGGCAAATCTCCGCCGAAGATGCGGCCTGGATTTTCCACCTTCAAAATAGCGCGGACATTTACGATTTAATGTCGTGGGCGAATCGCATTCGCGAGCACTTTAAGGGGAACAAGGTTCACCTTTGCTCCATCGTAAATGTGAAGGCGGGCGGCTGCTCGGAAAATTGCCGTTTCTGCGCGCAATCCGCGGCTTACCAAACCGACTCCCCACGTTACGGCCTTGTTGATTTGCCGCCGGTATTGCAAGCGGCGGATGAAGCCAAGAGCAATGGGGTTACTGCGCTTGGATTGGTTGCTGCCTGGCGTGGTTTGGAAGAAGGGCCAGTGCTCGATCAAATCTGCGAGCGGCTCTCGGAGTTAAAATCCAGCGGCAAGGCTCGCCCGGATGCTTCCCTGGGCATCATTAAAAACCCAAAGGTTGCCCTGAAGCTCAAAGAAGCCGGCCTTGAATGCTACAACCATAACCTGGAGAGTTCCTCCCGATTTTATCCCGAGCTGTGCACGTCGCACACGTATCAAGATCGAGTCGAAACTATTCAGCACTTGAAGGCTGCGGGCATTAAGATTTGCTCCGGGGGCATTCTGGGGATGGGCGAAACGCGCCAGGACCGTTGCGAACTCGCCCTGGCGCTGCGTGAGCTGGGTGCGAACATTGTTCCGATCAATATTCTCAACCCAATTCATGGCACGCCCTTCGCGGGGAAAGATCCTCTGCCTCCGCTGGAATCGCTGCACATGATCGCGTGCTTCCGTTTCGTGCTGCCGAAGCAGGAAATCATGATTGCAGGCGGACGCACCGTGAACCTGCGGGACATGCAAAGCATGATCTTCATGGCAGGCGCCAGCGCGTTGATGGTCGGTAATTATCTCACCACGCTGAATCAGCCTGTGGAGAAGGATTTGCAAATGCTGAAGGATTTGGGTCTGGATCCGTGCTGGGATAAACACGGCTTCAGCGACCAGGAGCCAGCGCAGAAAGAGCCGGAATTGCAGGGCGCGCTTGCCCAGTAAATGTGGCAGCGGCTGGGGAAGAATAGCGGGCGTTATTTTGGCGAGCGCATCCCAATCTGGGATGTGCTCCGCGAAATTGATGAGCGCGCGACTCACGGGGGCTGGACGCGCGAACGATTTTACTCCGGCGACTTTGACCTGTTCGCATACACCCGAGGGAGCGGCGCAAAGCGCCTCTACGTTTCGACCGGTGTTCATGGTGATGAGCCTTCGGGGCCTCTCTGTGTCCTCGAACTGTTCCGGCAACAGCTCTGGCCCGATGGCGTTCAAGTAAGCCTGGTGCCGTGTGTTAATCCACGCGGGTTCGAGCTGAACACGCGGGAGAACGAAGCGGGGATCGACCTGAATCGCGATTATCGAAACACGCGGACGGCGGTTGTGGCTGCGCACAAGGCCTGGCTTGAAAGGGAAGGGAGATTCGACCTGGCGATCCTGCTGCATGAGGACTGGGAGGCGAATGGCTTCTATGTCTATGAACTGAACCCGAACCAGCTTCCATCGTTAGCCGAGCGACTGATTGACGCAGTGAGGCCGGTCTGTCCCATAGAAACGGCAGAGACAGTGGATAATTGGCGATGCGAAGCAGGGATTATTCGTCCTGCGGTTCCGCCAGAGGAGCGGCCCGAATGGGCGGAGGCTCTTTGGTTGATTCAGCATCGCAGCCGGCAGAATTACACGTTGGAGACGCCTTCGGATTTTGAGCTGAGCCTTCGTGTTACGGCGCACTTGGCGGCGATGCGGGAGGTCTTCCCAGCAGTCGGAGCGGAGAGCTAACCACCAAGATAAGAAGAAGGAAAAGGAGATCCGCAGATTTCGCAGATTTTCGCAGATTAGAAAATGTGCTCTGCCGAGCCTCTGCGCTTTTTGGATGCTTAACTGTTCTTCGCTCCTTTCAGGATCTCTGCTTTCT
>DASPKX010000027.1:0-5598 GCA_035627835.1 Candidatus Methylomirabilota bacterium | reverse complement strand
GATGAAGGGTTAATAAACGCCGCACGATACCCTTCCAGAAGCTCCTTCGGTGGCAATGTGCCTCCGAACTTCTCGAGTTGTGGTTTGTAATCGAACAGTTCGAGGTGCGATGGCGCGCCTGCCATGAAGAGGAAAATCACCCGCTTGGCCTTTGGAGCGAAATGCGGCTTCTTCGGCGCCAGCGGGTTCTCCAGCGTGCTCGCTTGCAGGTCACGAGCGAGCAGCGAGTTCAGCGCGATGGCTCCCAGCCCCACACCGCACTCCTTAAAGAACCACCGGCGCGTGATTCCTTTGCGCGCTTCCTCAACAAAATGCTCCAGCTTGGTCATAGATCACTCTTTGGTAATTGTTTCGTCCAGGTTCAGCAGCACGCGCGAAACCGCGGTGTAAGCCGCGAGCTGTGTTGGGTTCGCGCCCTCTGGAAGGCTCTTCGGCCTTTCGTTTTTGCCGGTGGCGAGTTCGAATGGATTCACCCAACCCTCAACAATGTGACGGCGTTGCCTCTCCAAAAACGCGATCAACTCCTCGCGTTCAGCGACTGTCGGTTTACGGCTCAAGCAAAGGCGGAAGGCATACTCGATCCTCGCCTCATCCGTTGCGCCGCCATAGCGCAACGCCCGGCTAGCCAGCCCTTGAGCTGCTTCCATGGACACCGTCTCGTTCAAGGCCATCAATGCCTGCAACGGCGTGTTCGAGCGCAAGCGCCGCACACACGAGAAATCGCCGTTAGGCACGTCAAACGTCTGCAGGAATGGGTAAGGCGTTGAACGCCGCCTGAAGGTGTAGATCGCCCGGCGATGGCGGTTTGTGCCCGCCTCCTCATTCCAAGTGAACGGCCCATAACTCGCGGGTGGTTGGAACAAATAAGCCGGCGCTGGCGCAAACAGGCTTGGGCCGCCTACTGCAGGATTCAGCAAGCCACTCGCTGCCAGAGTAATGTCACGGACAATCTCGCCCTCCACCCGGAATCGTGCGGCGCGGGCCAGCAGTTTGTTCGTTGGATCTTTCTCCGCGTGCTCCGGCGAAGTCTTCGATGAGCGCCTGTAGGTCGCCGAAGTGACGATCATTCGATGAAGCTCCTTTAAGCTCCATCCCTTTTCCATGAAATCGATGGCTAAATAATCCAGCAACTCAGGATGTGATGGAGCTTCCGCCTGGGTTCCCAAATCTTCAGGAGTTGTGACCAACCCGGTTCCAAAGTAGGACTGCCACACCCGGTTCACGATCACGCGAGCTGTAGTAGGGGACTTCGGATCCACCAGCCAATTCGCAAACGTCAGCCGTGTGGCTGGCGCATCTTTCGGAAGAGGATGGAGGAAGGCAGGCACACCAGCTTCAACCGCTTTGCCGGGCTTGAGGAAATCACCTCGTTTGAGGAGTTTCGTTTCGCGGGGTTCCTCACGTTTCGTGAAGGTCAGCACGCTCGCGCCTGTGGGCCACTGTTTCCAAAGCTCTTCAATTTTGGAATTGGCCTCGGCGAACTCGGGGACCGTTGTGCGCCAGTAGTTAAAAATTTCGGCAGTTTGTTTCTCAGTCCGTTTCTCTGCCTCGATCACGAGCAGTTCACGAACAGCTTTGGGAACAGGGTCGGCCTTCGCTTCGCTGTTCGTCGTCACGGACAACCGGAAGCGGCCGAGGTTCTTGTTCATGTGGTCGTCGCTGTTCCACCCGCCGTGGTTCTGCTGCAGATGGAACGTGACGATCGTGCCTTGGGGAACCCCAATATTCGTCGAGAGTTGAAACACAGCTTTCCGTGCCTGATTGCGTCGCCCAGGCCCAGCGTCAATGCCCCAGGCGGTCTCCTGCTTCTCATCGATAGCAAACGCGACAGGGCCTGTGACCCGCTTTTTTCCTGACCGATCGTCAAAATGGGATTCCAGCTCCATTTCCGGGTTCGAATAATCCGCGGTCGCCGCGCTGAACTTGACGCGCGTCTTCTTGTCGGGTTCATCCGCAGACGCAACGTCGAGGAAGAATTCCGTTAAAGCGCTCGTTCCTTTAAGCGAGCGGCCAGGGCCGTTGAAGGGCAGATTTGGATCGGTCAGTTGCTCGAGCTGAACGGCGGTGATGTTGGTCAGGTCCGTCTTCCAATCAATCCGAACCGTATGCTTCGTTGGCGCGTAACTCAGAGCGAGAAATGATCCGTCCGGCTGCGGCAGATATTTCTGGCCGCCTGTGGAAATGTCCTCAGGCACACCTTGAGCTACTGTCCAAGTGGGCAAGCCTTCCTTGGCTTCCTTCTCCCACTTCGCCATTCGTTCCTCCCAATCAGCATGCTTGTGCCGCAGGTCTGCTTCGATCTCACGAATGCTCCGTGTGATCGATTCCACCTTCATCAACTCATCCGGGCTGTACACCGGCAGTTGGGATTCATGATCGTTATTCAGGAAGGCGAACATCCGGTAGTACTCTTCCTGCGAAATCGGGTCGAACTTGTGGTTGTGGCACTGTGCGCACTGAATCGTGAGCCCAAGGACGCTTTTCCCAATCGCATCCATGCGATCAAACATCGCGTCCATGCGGAACTGCTCGGGATGCACGCCACCTTCCTCGTTCACCATGGCGTTGCGCAGGAATCCCATCGCCACCGTTCCGTCTTGCCCGCTGTTGGGAATCTCGTCCCCTGCGATCTGCCACCGAACAAACTCGTTGTAAGGCATGTCGCGGTTCAACGCGTTGATCACCCAATCGCGATACGGCCACATTGTCCGCGATTTATCCTTCTCGAAGCCGTCTGAATCCGCATAGCGGGCCGCATCCAGCCAGTGCCGCCCCCAGCGCTCCCCGTAATGAGGTGACTTCAGCAACCGCTCCACTTGCTTGCGGTAAGCGTCGGGGCTCTCGTCATTCACGAACGCTTCCACTTCCTCAATCGTTGGGGGCAGACCGATGAGGTCCAGGCTGAGGCGCCGCAAGAGCGTGATCTTGTCTGCCATGGGCGCGGGCGCCAGCCCAGCTTCATCAAGCTTGGCCTGAATAAAACGATCGATCGGCGAGGTCAGCTCCGTCTGCTTAACTTTGGGAACGGCAGGTTTAGTCGGTGGAACAAACGCCCAATGCGTTTTCTTCGGCTGATTGGAAGCCGGCCAGTTGGCGCCGGCATCAATCCATTTTTGAATCTTGGAAATCTCCTCAGCCGTAAGAGGCTCCCCTTTGGGAGGCATTCTCTCATCGGAATCCTTGGTGGCGATCCGCTTCAGCAGCAGGCTCTCATCGCTCTTTCGTGGAACGATAGCTGGGCCGCTCTCTCCCCCCTTGAACGCATGCTCTCGATCATCCAAACGAAGGTCCGCCTTCGACTTCTTGCCGTCATGACATTCAAAGCAGCGGCTTTCGAAGATCGGCAAAATGTCCTTCGTAAAATCGACTGCCTGCGCCGCGTGGCCCCCCACACAACCGAAGGCAATCAACGCCGTGATTAGCGGAATGGAACCTTTTGGCCTGCGATGGGAAATCATGACCGGCCAGTTTAGTGCGCCGCTACTACACCGGCAAATCGAAAGTTCCACCAAACCGCGGCAAGACTGTGCATCGTTTGCAGTCTATCAGGAGTTTGCGCCAGAGCTGCCGACTTGCTCGAATCTCCCTCTGAGCCAACAAAGAACTACCCTCCTCAGCGTATCGCTACATTTGGTTCGCAGGCCGCTTGCTGCGAAGCCCTGCTCCTGGCTCCGGAGGAGCCGAACAGAGTAGCCCACAGGCGAAGCGCCGAGCGGAGCCTGTGGGTAAGACCCGCCCAGCGTTTCCCAGCCCTCGTAGAGGGCGCACAAAACGCCACAACTTTCGTTCCGCCTTTGCGAACCTTTGCCATCCATTAATCCTGGGCGCCTCACTTGCACACTGCACAACCTGGGTTATGATGATCGTCCGTTCCGGCTGATTCGGCCAAGAAAGGGTTGATCTTTCGCAAACCAAACAAGGCAGCATGCTACCTGGCAATCTACTTTCTGGTGTGTTCTTTGAAGAATCGCTGCGAAAAGATTCCTGAAAAAAGTTTGGAAAAGCTCTTGCGGTGAAACTGGAAGTGGCTAAGTTATCGGCCCTTCGCGATACGGAGCGGCTGACAAGATGCTGATCCGGTTGGCAAACCAAGGCGGTCCGAAACACCTGATACTCGTCCGGAGCTTAAGTGCGTCGATGGAGAGCGGGTAAAGCGGCCAGAAGCTTGGTGAGCCGAAGAGCGAAGTGAAAGATCTTTTGAAAGAGGGTCAGTGGCAGGGGGTTGATTGTGAATAACTACTCACAACAAAGTTCCTGAAAAACCTTGCAGGATGGAAGAAGATGAATATGTTTTCCGTCCGCTTCTAAAGAGAAGCCCTGAGGTTGCTGCGGGTGAGAGTGGTAGAGAGCAGCGGCGAAAAACTGATAAAAAAATCAGTTGACCTTGAGAGAAGTTGGTGTAAGTTCTTTAACAATTCGGAGCAACTGAGTGATTCGCGAGAGCCGCGAGTTTGTTGAAAAATGAGCTGGCTCGGGTTTTCTGTCGCCTAAAACGGTGGCTGAGGGATAAAAGCGGGTTGCAAGCGCGAGCTGAGGCAAGCGTGAAACGGTGGTTCTGAAGATGATTTTTGATAACCTGGTTGGCTGAAGGATCGGAAACGATCTGGAGGCGTTAACAACGCGGGTTGTTCTTTGAAAATTGAATTGTGCGATAAGTTTTTGAGAGCCCTCAAGTCATTCAGCAATGAATGAATCTTGAGTTTTAAACACAATAAATTGTGAATTGCGATCTCTCACTGGAGCTTCTGTAACGGAAGTGGAAATAGTGATAGATAAACGGAATTCCGAACTCTTTTATACGGAGAGTTTGATTCTGGCTCAGAACGAACGCTGGCGGCGTGGATAAGACATGCAAGTCGAACGCTAATTTTGCCGTAGCAATATGGCAAAGTTGGAGTGGCGCAAGGGTGCGTAACACGTGGGTAATTTGCCGTGAAGTTGGGGATAACTCGCTGAAAGGCGAGCTAATACCGGATGTGGTTAATGGGAGGCATCTCCTGGCAACCAAAGTTGGGGACCGCAAGGCCTGACGCTTCACGATAAGCCCGCGGCCTATCAGCTAGTTGGTGAGGTAACGGCTCACCAAGGCTAAGACGGGTAGCTGGTCTGAGAGGACGACCAGCCACACTGGAACTGAGACACGGTCCAGACACCTACGGGTGGCAGCAGTCGAGAATTTTTCTCAATGGGCGAAAGCCTGAAGGAGCGACGCCGCGTGGGGGATGAAGGGTTTCGATCCGTAAACCCCTGTCATTTGTGAACAATGCTCATTCGTGAATAGCGGGTGAGTTGATAGTAATGAAAGAGGAAGGGACGGCTAACTCTGTGCCAGCAGCCGCGGTAATACAGAGGTCCCAAGCGTTGTTCGGATTCACTGGGCGTAAAGGGTGCGTAGGTGGCGTGGTAAGTTTGATGTGAAAGCTCAGGGCTTAACCCTGAAATGGCATTGAATACTACTGTGCTGGAGGTTTGGAGGGGGGGCTGGAATTCTTGGTGTAGCAGTGAAATGCGTAGATATCAAGAGGAACACCAGTGGCGAAGGCGAGTCCCTGGACAACACCTGACACTGAGGCACGAAAGCTAGGGGAGCAAACAGGA
>DASPKX010000026.1:0-33385 GCA_035627835.1 Candidatus Methylomirabilota bacterium | reverse complement strand
GAGCAACCCGCCCAACGCAATCCACCGCCAAAACTCCAGGTTGGCCTGCCGCACGGTTGTGGCCGCCGCCTTCGCATACGTGCCGAATTGCAGCTCCGATTTAGGCGTGATGTCACTCTCCCGCTGGTTCAGCAAGCTCACGCAAAATGCCAGGTTGTTCGTTCCCGCTTTTAGACGGTAAACCCCTTGCTGCTGCGTCTCCCCAAACACCAATTCTCCCCGCGCCGGATCGATCGCTCGCGTCACGCTGGCCCCACTCGGCAGCGTAATCTGCGCCTCCGTATGATCCTGCAGGCCGAGCCGCAACGGCTGCCCCGCTGTGAGATTGAGTTGCGCCGCTTGAATGCTCGATGGGTTCAGCCACTCCACCGCGTTCGCGATGAAGATGGGGAACGAAACCCGCAGCGGCCAGGTGCTCTTCACGGAATCAAAGCCCACCCACACCACGCGTTGTTTCCCCACATCCCCCGCCAGGAGCAATGGCGTTTCGTGCGATTCCACCAGGCTCATCGCCCACGTCGGCGTTTGCACGCCCAGCGCGGTGCCCACCTGCACATTGTCAAAAGTCACGAACCGGAGCAGGGGATGGCTCCCTTTCCAATCCACCACCACGGGGCTTTCCAGTTCCTTCGCGCCGCCCGCGAAAAGGTTTGTCGGCGCGATCCCGAACGCGAGCACATTCCGGTTCGGCCATTCTGGCGGTGTGAGCGTGTCCAGGACCACCAGGTCATACTGCGATGCGTCCCCGCTGTAAGTTGCTGCTTTCTCCAGCAAAACATTCGGCGCAGCTTTCAACGCCTTCTCTAAGAATCTGTTTCCCGGCGTCACCAGCAACGTCTTCACTGGCTGCGGCAGCAAACTTACGAGCTGCGCCCGGTTGTCGAGCTTCAGGTCGTCATCCCCGCTCAACATCAGCGTGAATACCCCGTCTTTCGCCTGCGAAGTGATGAACACCTGCGGGGATGCCTCGCCCGGCGCAAGCGTGATCGGCTTTACTTCCACGACTGCATCCTCAAACCGCAATTCCGCCTGCAGCTCCCAACGGTTGCTGGAAAAGTTCTGCACCGTCGCGAACACTGCCCGTTGGCTCGGGTTGTCCGGATTCGCGCGGACATCCATGTTCACAATCCCCACGTTATTTGCGCCTTCCCCAATCCGGTGGTAGGACAACGGCAGCGCGCGGCTCTCAAACTCCTCCAGATTCTCGTAAGCCCCATCGCTGAAAAGATGAATCTCCGGCTTCTGCCGATTTTGAATCAACGTCTCCGCCAGCTTCAGCGCTTCATTGATCCGGCCCGCCGCGTCTGTCGGACGCAGTTGCTGAATCGACGTCCTTAGCAATCCCTTCTCACTCGTCGCGGATTGCTTCACCTCAGTGTTCGCGGCGGACACCAGCAGCACCATCTCATCCGTGTCATGCAGCGATCGCACCAATTCCAGCGCTTTCTCTTTCGCGACATCGAATCGCGTTGGCTTGGCATCCGCGCTTTGCATGGATGCCGACGCGTCAATGATCGCCACGATCATTCGCCCACCGCTGCTTTTGCCGGAGAAATACGGCCGCGCGAGCGCAAGGATCGCGAGCAACAGCAGCAAAAGTTGCAGGAACAAGAGCCAGTTCTTCCGCAGCTTTTGGAATGGCGCATTCGCCTGGTTTTCCGCCAAAAAGCGTTGCCAAAGCAGCGTGCTTGAGACCACCTGAATGATCCGCTTCCGCTTCAGCAAATAGAACAGGATCACGACCGGTATCGAGGCCGCGAACCAAAACGCTTCCGGGGTCAAAAATCTCATCCCCAGACCTCCGCCGCCCGCAATTGTTTCAGCAGCAAATCTTCCAATGGCATGTCCGTGCTCGCCTGGAAGAAGTTAATCCCGCGCGTCTGGCAAAACTCGCGCAACCGTTGGCAAAAGTTCCGCACCGTCTGCTGGTACGCATTTAACCGGTGCTTCATGAACGTGACCTCCTGCACCGCGCCGGTTTCGCTGTCCACCAACTTGAGGTCGCCAAAGTTCGGCGGGCTGATCTCTTCCGGGGCCAGCACCTGGATCGCGCTCACCTGAAAGCCTCTGCTGATTAACGCGGTCAGCCCCGCATCGTATCCCGCTGGGTCCAGGAAATCGCTGATCACAATCGCCAGCCCAGCATGACGCGCTTCAATCACCGCCCGCCGCAACGATTCGTTGAAGGTCGCCGCGCCGCCAGGTTTCAGCTGCGATACATTTTCGAAGAAGCGCAATGTCGTCTTCCGCCCTCGCACCGAGCGCAATGCGCTCCGCATCGGCCCATCCTCAGGCGAATTAGGGAACGCATGGATGGACACTCGATCAAAACCAACTAAACCCACGTAGCCAAACGCCGCCACGAGCTGCTTGGCGTAATGAAACTTTTGCGGCGTCCCAAAGCCCATCGATTCACTCGCATCGAGAAAAATCGTGATCGGCAACTCCCGCTCCTCCTCGTACAGCTTGATGAACAGCTTGTCCAGGCGGGCGTATAGATTCCAATCGAGCGTCCGGAAATCGTCGCCCACCGAATAGTTTCGATAGTCGGCGAACTCCACGGATTGCCCGCGCGCGCGGCTGCGGCGCTCGCCGCGAAGGGAGCTCTTAGCGCGCCGCTGCGCCAGCAACTGGAATTGTTCCAGGCGCCGAAGCAACTCGGGCGGCAGGAGGGGATTTGCCATGGCGCTGCTCAGGCCGCGACCATCGCGTCACGCGGAACATCCGCCAAAATCTGGCGAAGCACATGATCCGTCGTGATGCCTTCCGCATCCGCTTCGAAGTTCAGGATCAACCGATGCCGCAGCGTCGGAATCAGCACATGCTGCACATCTTCAAAGCTCACGTTGAAGCGCCCCTGGATGAGAGCGCGCACCTTCGCGGCCAGCAACAGCGTCTGCGCTCCGCGCGGGCTGCTGCCGAAACGTAAATACTGGTTCGTGATCGGCGCCGCCGTTTCCGTCTTCGGATGCGTCGCCAGGATCAAGCGCACCGCGTAATCTTTCACGTGCGACGCCACCGGCACTTCGCGCACGAGATCCTGATATTGGATCAACTCCTCGCGCGTGATCGCCCGCTCCACCTTCACCTTTTTGCCTTCCGTCGTGCGCGTCAGAACCTCATGCAACTCCTGGCCGGTCGGGTAGGTGACAACCAGCTTGAAAAAGAAGCGGTCCAATTGCGCTTCCGGCAGCGGATAGGTTCCCTCCTGGTCGATCGGATTCTGCGTCGCCAGCACGAAGAACGGCTCTTCCAGTTTCCGAATCTTCCCGCCTGCGGTCACGCTATGCTCCTGCATCGCTTCAAGGAGCGCAGACTGTGTCTTGGGCGTCGCGCGATTAATCTCATCCGCCAGCAGCAGGTGCGCAAAAATCGGCCCGTGCTGAAACTGGAACTCACGCGACCCGCCAGCAGTTTCCACAACGATGTTCGTCCCGAGAATATCCGCGGGCATCAGGTCCGGCGTGAACTGAATCCGGTTAAACGTCAAATCCAACGCATCGCTCAGCGTCCGCACCAACAACGTTTTTCCCAGTCCCGGAACGCCTTCGAGCAGCACATGGCCGCCGCCGAACAGCGCGATGAGCGTCCCTTCCACAATGGCTTCGTGGCCGACGATCACCTTGCCAATTTCCTGCCGCAGCAGCGCGTATTTGTCGCGAAACGATTTGATGCTTTGTTCAACGTTCATGGGTGAAATCTATTCCTTGGTGTCATCGAAGTAATCGCGCACCGCTCCTTGATACGCGCGGGGGATCTGGTCCTGGTTCAACGCGCTCTCGTCAGCGCTCTGCGCGCCCGGGCTCGCGTCGGTGTAGCCCACTTTGCTCGTCCCTTTGATGCTGACACCTTTCAGCGTAATGCTCGGCATCGGTCCGCCAGGGCGCATTTGGCCTTTCAAGCGGGTGGGGGAGAGATTGTCCGCCAACGCCGGCTCGCCGCGATCCTTTTGGCCGCGAGCGCCCTGATCCTCGCGCTCCAAACCGCTGTTGTCCCAGCTCTCCGCAAACTCTGGATATTCCCAGCTGTCATCCTCAGTCCAGCCGCCCGCCCCGCGATTATTCCGGCTGCGGCCAGCCATCTGCCCAAGCATCTCCGCCATGCTCGCGCCCGCTTCCGACCACGCTTGCCCGTTGGCAATCGCCCATTGCGCCTGCTGCAGCGCTTCCAAAGTCGCCAGCATCCCCTCCATGTCGCCGAGTTGCTGCATTGCTTCGCTCAAACCTTGCGCCGCAGCCATCATGTTTTCAGCAGCTTCGTTCTTCTGACCCTTCTCCAGGTTCGCCGCCGCTTTCTTCAGCTCCTCGCCAACTTTTCCATATTGCGAAGCCGGTGGCAGAGCCTTCTTCAATTCCGCCAGCATCTCTTGCGCTTGCTCGGGTGTGAGATTCCCGTTCTTCAAATCCGACGCCATTTTCTCAAGGCGTTCCTTTGCAGCGCTCGCCTGCCCGCGCTCCAGTTGTTCGGCCAAATCTTTGCCAATTGGCTGCCCTTTCTGAAGTTGCTCCAGCGCCTTTGCCATCTGCTGCAGCTTCTCCAGGTCCAGCTCCGCCATCGCCAAGTCTTTCAGCACCTCATCCACCTTGTTGTTGGCCAGGGCTTGAATGGCTTGTTGCAGCGCTTCCATCGGCAGCTCCATTTCCGCAGCTTGCCGGGCGATGTCCGCCAACTTCTGCTCCAGCTGTTTCTTCAAAGCTTCCGCCGCGCCCGCAGTCGCATCTTTCAAGCCCTCAGCCGAATCCCGCGCCTGTTGCAATTCGCTCTTCAGTTTCTGCAGCGAATCGGAGTTGCCTGCGAACTTCGATCCCAACTGCTCCTGCAATTGATCGATCTGCTTCTGCAACTCAGGATTCGCAGGGCTCCCGCCCGTCTGCGGGCTCCGCGCCGCGTCCTGCAACGCTTTCACCGTTGGGCTGCTCCCCAGTTCCTTTGCCTCCTGCTTAAGTTTGTCCGCGGCGTTCGCCAAATCCTTCAGCGCTTCCGCCCGCGTCAGTTCCGCCTTCGCTAAATGCTCCCCAGCTTGCAACGCCTGCTCCAGCGCTTTTTGCGTGTCCGGCAGAGCAGGGGGGCGTCGGTCCAAATTCTTCTTCGTGAAGCTCGCGACCTGTTGGCCGGTTTCTTTGATGACTTTCTCGTCTTTCTTTTTTGCGACGTATGCCTGGGTGCGGTATTCGGGGACGAAGTTCAACACGAAGGCGCCCACGAGCAGAATCGCTGTCCATTGCGCCGCCTTCGGCAGCGTGAACGGCATCGAGCGTCGAAGCTCAATCGTCTTCATCGCCTCCTTCGCTTCGCGCACCAGCAATTCAGTCCAGACCGTCGTCGTTTTGCTCGATGCTTCTAACGCCGTCGTCAGCCGCTCTTTGAGATTCTCTTTGTAATCAAGCCAACGTGCCGCTTCGGAGAGGGTGGGTTTGCGCCAGAAGCCTGCGATCAATCCTGCAACCGCTGACGCCAGAGCAACAATCCCAGCCGCCAGCAATGCGCTTTCCGGAATGGGCGTGATCTTATAAATCGCATACACGAGCAGCCACGCAGCCGCCCCTATCGCCAACCCAATCCAGAGACCGCGCAGCCCCTGCTGCCAACGCTTCCTCAGCGCTGCACGGGCGAGAAAATCCCGCAGTTCCGGACTCTGCTCCTGGTCGCTCATGCTTTTCATGACCTTGCCTTTTCTTGATGCTTGCGGCGAGCTAAATGATGAGGGTTAGACACCGGCTCCCGCAAAACGTTCCGTTCCTTCCTGCTTTGCAGTTTCGCCGACAACTTCTTACACTACGCCCCCTGTGTCCCCGTGCAATCTCATCATCGCGGCGCTTCTGCTCGCCTGCTCGGTCGCCGCTCACGCTCAAGCCATCTTTATCTACAAGGATAACCCGGAAAACGGCCTCGCGTACGATCCTTCCGACGCCAAAGCCACCCCTCCCAGCGCCTTGAAGGCAGACGGCTTCGGACGCAACAAACTCCCACTTCTCCCGAGGTCCGCTTTTCCTGGACGCCAGCCCGCGCTCCTCGAATTCGCTTCCCGCTCGGGCGGCGCTTGGCGCGCCCAGCTCTCGCCTGTCCATTGGAAGCTCCAGGAAGTCCCGACCGGGAGCATGCTCGTGCTCGATGTGAACAGCGAGAGACCCATCCCAGCCGCCGTTCTGCCCACGCTTACGATCGTTTGGGAAACCGGCCCAGAAAGCCGTGCCTTCTCAATCTCGACTCTTCTCACCAACGGTATCGACGCCCATCCAGCCACTTGGCAGCGCGTCGAAATCCCGATCAGCCGCTTCAACGAGGGCCCTGTCACCCGTCGTTTGCGCGGCCTCGCTCTGGCTCAAAGTGGCGCCGATGCCCAAACTTACTCTTTGCTCATCGACAATGTTCACTTTATCCCCCCGGAACGTGCCCCTCTTCCCCAGCCACCCACCGCTCTCCGCGCCGTAGTCGGCGATCGTTCCGTAAACCTCTATTGGAATGCCAGCGCTGGTGTGGTGGATGAATACCTCGTGCAACGCCGCGTCTCCCCCGCCGCCGAATGGCAAACCGTTGCTGCTGATCCCATCCGCTTCGAAGCCTTTGCTGATGTCCAGGTGGCCAACGGCCAAACCTACGAATACCGCGTCCGCGCAAAGAACCTCACGGGGGAAGGGGATCCTTCGGAAACCGTCCAGGCCCGCCCAGCCGCCTACGTAGATGACCTTGCCTTCCTCGATCATCTGCAGCACACCGGCTTCTGGTATTTCTGGCAGCAAGCCAACGCAACCAACGGCCTCACCCGCGACCGCAGCCATCCCCATTCATTCTCCAGCATCGCCGCCACGGGTTTCGGTCTCACGGCCATCCCCATTGCTGTCGAGCGCCAATGGATCCCCCTCGCTCCAGCCCGCCAGCGCGTGCTGACAACTCTCCGCACCTTTGCCGATGGGCCTCAAGGCCCCGACGCTCGCGGCATGATCGGCCACAAAGGTTGGTTCTATCACTTCCTCGAAATGGATTCCGCCACTCGCTTTGCGAATTCGGAACTCTCCTCGATCGACACCACTTTGCTCCTCGGCGGCATCATTTTCGTCCGCGAATATTTCAAGGGCGATCATCCTGAAGATCGACAAATCCGCGAACTCGCCAACCGCATATTCGCCCGCATCGATTGGAAGTGGATGCTTAACGGCGAGAAGTCTTTGACCATGGGTTGGCATCCCGAAAGCGGTTTCATCAAGTCCCGCTGGATCGGTTACAACGAAGCAATGCTTCTCTACATCTTCGCCCTGGGCGCAGGGGAGGGGAAGGAGCTTGGGCCTGATAGCTGGCGCGCCTGGACAAAGGGTTATGATTGGAAACGCAGCCACGGCCTCAGCTTTCTCCATTTCGAGCCGATGTTCGGCCATCAATATTCCCATTGCTGGGTCGATTTCCGAATGATCTCTGACGACTACATGCGCAAGCGCGGCATCGATTATTTCGAGAACTCCCACCGCGCGGCTCTGGCCCAGCAGCAATACGCCCTGGCCAATCCCAAAGCCCACAAAGGTTACGGTCAATTTATGTGGGGTTTCACTGCTTGCGACGGCCCCGGCTATGCCGGTGTCGCTCCTTACATGGCCCGCGGCGCTCCTCCCGCCCTCAATGACGATGGCACGATCGCCCCCACCGCCGTCGGCGGCTCAATCGTGTTCGCCCCGCAGATCACCATCCCCACGTTGCGCAACATATATGAAACGCAGCGGACGAATCTTTGGGGGCCGTACGGGTTCTATGACGCTTTCAATCTCAGTGTCGGATGGCACGATAATGAAGCCCTCGGCATTGACCAGGGCCCCATCGTGCTGATGATCGAAAACTTCCGCAGTGAGCTGGTCTGGAAGACCTTCATGCGCAGTTCCATCGTCCAGCGCGGTTTAAATCGCGCCGGATTCAAGCCGCGCAACCCGACTCAAAAGTAAAAAGGCAGCCCCGGCAAAAGCCGTGAGCTGCCTGTGCACACTCTTGAGAGCGATGTCTTAGAGATATTCGTTGATGATATTTTCGAGATACTCCTGGCGGCCGCTCGTGTTCGGCGCGGCTTCGCCCTTCTTGAGCATGTATGCCTCGAGTTCCTTGAAGCTGCTCTTGCCCGCCTCGATCTTCGCGCCAATGCCTGTGTCCCAGGAGCTGTAACGCTCCTTGATGAACTGATCCAGACGGCCATCCTTGCGGAGGGCTGCCGCGATTTTCAACCCGCGCGCGAAAGCGTCCATGCCTGCGATATGCGCGTAGAAGAGATCCACCGGTTCAAAGCTCTCGCGGCGAACCTTAGCGTCAAAGTTCGTGCCGCCCGTGGTGAAGCCGCCCATCTTCAGGATGGTCAGCATCATCTGCGTCGTCAGGTAAATGTCCGTCGGGAACTGGTCCGTGTCCCAGCCCAGCAGGTAATCGCCCATGTTTGCGTCGATTGACCCGAGCGCATTCGCAGCCGCCGCCACTTCCAATTCATGCTGCACCGTGTGGCCCGCCAGGATGGCGTGGTTGCCTTCGATGTTCAGCTGCAGTTCACCGAGCAAGTCGTATTCGCGAAGGAAGTTCAAGCAAGCCGCCGCATCCGAATCATACTGGTGCTTGGTTGGTTCTTTCGGCTTCGGCTCGATGTAGAACTGGCCTTTGAACCCGATCTCTTTCTTGTAATCCACCGCCATGTGGAGGAACGCGGCCAAGTGATCCAGCTCCCGCTTCATGTCGGTGTTCAGCAGTGTGGTGTAACCTTCGCGGCCACCCCAGAAAACGTACCCAGCTCCCTTCAGCTCATGGGTCACTTCCATCGCCTTCTTCACCTGCGCCGCCGCAAACGCGAACACATCCGCATTCGGGCTCGTGGACGCCCCGTGCACATAGCGCGGATTCGTAAACAGCGAAGCTGTGCCCCAGAGCAACTGGATCCCCGTCCGCTTCTGCTCTTCCTTCAAAACCTTGACGACTGCGTCCAGGTTCTTGTTGCTCTCCTTCAGATTCTTCCCTTCAGGAGCCACATCGCGGTCGTGGAAAGCGTAGAACGGCGCGCCCAGCTTCTCGATGAATTCGAAAGCGACCCGTGCGCGTTTTTTGGCGTTCTCAACGGTGTTGCTGCCATCATCCCAGGGGCGGATGGCGGTCGGCGCGCCGAACATGTCGGACAGCGTTCCGCGGAATGTGTGCCAATAAGTGACGGAGAAGCGCAGATGCTCCTTCATCGACTTGCCTTCGACGATTTCGTTTTCGTCGTAATGTTTGAAGGCGAGAGGGTTTTTGGATTTAGGCCCTTCGAACTGAATCCGTTTAATCTTCGGGAATGCTTCCGGCATAACTGGTAAATGCGATCTATGATGCTGGGCGGGGCCGCTTTTAAATGGGAACCCGCCCATTTGAAGCGCGGAGCGTAGGCCCTTTGCCCACCCCCGTCCAGCGCACTTTTTTCCGAGTGGCAGGCCGCCGGAAGGAGGCTAGCGAATTTAGAGAAGCGCGAAATCCCCGTTCCTCGGATGGCGACGTCCCTAGCCTCCGAAGCCTGGCGCGAAGGAGGAACGTTGCTTTACTCCCATGTTTCCGGGTGCGGCTGATTATCATTATTCCACCGTTGCCGCGCTGACGGCGTCCGCGCGGTCCACTGCACGAACTTCTGATATTCCACATGCCCGTCGCAGAAGACGGCGTTCGCTCCAGAATTATGGAATGCGCCCAGGCTCCGCGTCGGTTTCGCGCCTGTATAGGGATTGATATTGCCCAGGAAGTCCCGCTCCGTGTCACCCACCGCGATCATGGCTGCGGGCGCCCTCACTGCCGCCGCGTTCACCCGCACGATCGAGTTGCTCACATTCACGGGGCCGAGACCCAACGGCCGGCTCGTGGGAGGCCGCCACAAAGTTCCGAGCGCATTGTACCCGTAACCAAACGGCGGGAAGCCAGTTAATCCACTCAGGTCTATGAACGACCCCGAACCCCTCGTCGGTTTAGGCCGCCCTGGACAATAATAAACGGAGGGAAATTTCGGGACGAAGCTCGTTTGCCCGTGGGTATCCGTCTCGATCCTTCCCGCGCCCGCGTGCTCTGCCATCTGGGCCAAGCCTCGCCTCGCGACCCAGCCCGTTGTGCCGAACCACTCGGGCACATCACTGCTCAGCGCGACCGCAGTGCTCGGCACATCACCCGGGTAAAAAAGGTGGTCCTCCAGATACAAGTTCAGCGCCACTCCAATCTGCCGGAGATTGCTTTTGCAAGCAGCTGAACGGGCTGCGGACTTCCCGCGCGCCAATGCCGGCAACAACATCGCCGCCATCATCCCCACCACCGCAATCACCACCAGAAGCTCCACCAAACTAAACCCGCGCAGATTTCCCAGCGTGAACCCGGTAAACGGGCTCGCCGACCCAAAGCGACCCTTTATGGCTACACAATTTATCTGCACGCTTAACACCGCTTATAGCGTTCCTGCAACCGAATCCAAGCGCAAACCCTGTGCATGAACCGCCAAAATGTCGCCATTTGGCTGCATGCAAGCCAGAACTCATACAGAAGCGAGGGCGAATCAGTGAGTCGGGGAGCAATGCGTCAGGATTGATGGGGGATGCTGCGCCGGATATCCGGACGAACGCACAGAAAGTCGCGAGCCCCTTCACGATGAGCCGAGCGCACCAAGCAGGCTCTCGTCCCTCGTTTTGTGCTCTGACCTAATGGCCCGTTGGAGTATGCTTCAACTCATGATTTCGAAACTGGCTCCGTGGGTTTGGCGGGGAGCATGGGCGCTGGCCTTCATCGCGGGGATGATCAACGTGGTGGGGCTGCTGGGGTTCGAACATCAAGCTGTTACTCACCTCACGGGGACCACCTCAATGCTCGCTGCCGCAGTCACGCACGCGCAGACTGATATGGCGTTTCGTCTAGTGTGCATTCTGCTCGCGTTCATGGCGGGCGCGGCGCTCAGCGGTGCGATCATTGGGGATAGCGCGCTCCAACTGGGCCGCCGTTATGGCGTCACTCTTTTGCTGGAGTCTATTCTGCTGATCCTTGCCGTTCCCCTGCTGAATCGCGGCAGCGCGATCGGGATGTACCTGGCGTCTTGCGCCTGCGGGCTCCAGAACGCGATGGCCAGCACCTACAGCGGCTCGGTTGTCCGCACCACTCACCTCTCCGGCATGTTTACAGACCTCGGTATTTATCTGGGTCACCTGACACGCGGTCGCCCCGTGGAAGGCCGGCGGCTACGCTTGTGCGGAGTGGTGATTGCCGGGTTCTTCTGCGGCGGAATCGCGGGCACGCTCTCCTTCCACCGCCTGAAATACGCCAGCCTCTACATCCCCGCTGGACTAACGGGATTTACCGCCCTCAGTTACGGTTTGTATACGCTGCGTCACACCCTTCGGAAACATTCCCGTTAAGCATTAGCGATAGGTTCTGAACAGCCGCCGTCCGAATTGGGATCCTTTCCGCGAACACAACAAGAGCGCGGAGACGCCCAAGCCAGCGAGGGCGATAACCGAAGGTTCCGGAATTCCCAACACAAACCCTTGAAGACCGATCAACTCAACACCTCCTTCAGAAGGGTCACGCAAAACCACCGTCACCGGATTGGATTCGCGGTGTAAAGTTGGTGTGTTAATAGCGACAACGTAAGAGGTCGCTACTGTGTCGTACACTCGCAACGCCACCGTTATCTGCTCTCCGGGAACACCGCCAGGGATCGGGACATCGACTGGCACGACATAAAACTGATCCAGATAGCTTGTGGTGCGGAATGTGGTTGCAGGAGTCAAGAGAGTCGCGTGCCCTCCGCTTAGGATAACTAACTCCGCGGTAAATCCCGCGCCAGCCGGTGATCCGTCGGGTCGGGAAACTGGCGCATTAACGCGCCCGTCGATGAACGTGTTCAGATGGATAAAAGGGTGGACGCTCTGTGCGTGGCCGGCCATGGAAGTTATCCAGGTTAAAGCGAATAGCTGGAGAATCCTCATTGCGTCCTTCTTTCTTATCCCAAGCTACCAAATGCATGCGAGCGCCACAATGAGGGGTGATTAAGACGGGCAGCCACTTCAGGGCTTCCGCGTTTTGCCCTCGACAAGCCGAAGCACACCATTTTTGAGGAGAAAAGCCCTGCAAGGGCGTCCCTCCTACTTGCGGGATTGCAGACGCGCACGCGCGCGGGTCTTTAAGCCTTCTTTTTCTTCCGCCCGCCAGCGACTGGGCCGAGCGGGCCGTGCACTTGGGCTGCGACGCGGAGACGGAGGCCGTTCAGGCGGATGAACCCGGTGGCGTCGTCCTGGTTGTAAGCCTTGGTCGGGTCCGCCTCCATCGTGGCGATGTGCGGGTTGTACAAGCTCACGGGCGATTTGCGGCCCGCGTTGATGATGTTGCCCTTGTACAGCTTCACGCGCACGGTGCCAGTGACGTTCTTTTGGCTTTCGGTCACGAGGGCTTGCAAGGCGTAACGCTCCGGCGCGAACCAATATCCGTAATAAACCAGCTCCGCATACTTCGGAATCAAGCTGTCGCGCAGATGCATTACTTCGCGATCCATCGTGAGACTCTCGATCTGGCGATGCGCAAAGTGCAGAATGCTCCCGCCTGGAGTCTCATAAACGCCGCGTGATTTCATGCCGACATAACGATTCTCCACCAAATCCACGCGGCCCACGCCATGCTTGCCGCCCAGCTTGTTCAGCGCGCGCATGATCTCCAGCGGGCTCATCCGCTTGCCGTTGAGTGACACCGCGACGCCCTGCTCGAAATCAATCGTCACATACTCCGGCTTATCCGGCGCTTCCTCGGGCGAAACGCTCAGCACGTACATCTGCTTGTGCTCAGGCGCGGAAGCGTCGAGCCATGGATCCTCAAGAATGCCCGCTTCGAAGGAGATGTGCAGAAGGTTGCGATCCATCGAGTACGGCTTCTTGGCTGTCGCTTGCACGGGGATCTTCTTGCTTTCGCAATAGGCGATCATTTCGGCGCGGCCAGGGAACTGTTTGCGGAAGCGCTCGTCGCGCCATGGAGCGATGATTTCCAAATCAGGCGCCAAGGCGGCGGTGGTGAGTTCGAACCGCACCTGATCGTTGCCCTTGCCGGTTGCGCCGTGGCCGATGGCGGTAGCGCCCTCTGCGCGGGCAATCTCGATCATGCGCTTGGCAATCAGGGGGCGGGCAATGCTCGTCCCGAGAAAATATTGACCCTCGTAAATGGCGCCTGCCTGGATCATGGGGAAGATGAAATCGCGGGCGAATTCTTCCTGGAGATCGTCGATGTAAATTTTGGAGGCCCCGGTGCGCATGGCCTTTTTTTCGAGCCCCTTGAGTTCTTCCTCCTGGCCGATATTGGCGCAAAAGGCGATCATCTCGGCGTCGTAGGTTTCCTTGATCCAGGAAAGCAAAACCGAAGTGTCGAGGCCGCCAGAATACGCTAAGACAATTTTCATCTCGCCGGGATTTAGAAGTCCCCAGCGCCCCGTCGCAATCTCAAAACGCGTCCTCGTAGCCGCAAATTGTCAGTTGGGCGCCGCTTGCGTGTGGCTGCCTGTCCTCCAATTGCGTTGATTTCGGGAGGGGTCGTTGTTTACGGTTCCTGGCATACCTATGGCAAAAATGGAACAGGTTGCGCCGCAGGAGGGGCAGGAACGCCGCGGATTTTTTAAACGTCTCCTCGCGGTTGTGCTGGGAAGCGTGGCCATCTTCACGCCGCTGGCCGCTGGGTTGGCGTTTGTGCTCGACCCGCTAAAACGCAAGAGCGGCGCGTCGGACAAGCTCCGCATAACGAACCTGGACGCGCTGCCTGCGGACGGGCGGCCAGTGAAGTTCCCGATCATGGCCAGCCGGGTGGATGCCTGGAACAAACTGCCGAACACTCCGGTCGGCGCGATTTATCTGCGCAAGGTGGGGGAAAAGCAGGTGCAGGCCTTCAATGTCGTTTGCCCGCATGCTGGATGTTTCGTGGATTATCGCGGCGACATGAACTCATTCTTTTGCCCATGCCATAACAGCGCATTTGGGCTGAACGGCGAGATCACCGACAAGAAAAGCCCAAGCCCGCGCGGCCTGGACAGCCTGGAGGTGGAAGTGCGCGGTAACGAAGTCTGGGTGCGCTTCCAAAACTTCCAGACGGGCAAAGCCCAGAAAGTGCCGGTCGCATGAAAAAACTGCTCGCCTGGCTCGATAATCGGACGGGTTACCAGAAGCTCGCGCAGGAAGCTCTTTACGAGAACATCCCGGGTGGCTCCCGCTGGCGTTATGTCTGGGGAAGCACCCTTACGTTCGCGATCGCCATCCAATTCATCACCGGGATATTCCTCTGGACCGCTTACAGCGCGAACACCACCGGCGCCTGGGAAAGCGTTTACTACATCCAGTTCGAGATGACCGGCGGGTGGCTCGTCCGCGGCCTTCATCATTACACGGCGCAATTGATGATCATCCTCCTGGCGTTGCATTTGATGCAGGTGGTGATTGATGGCGCGTACAAAGCGCCGCGCGAAGTGAACTTTTGGTTCGGCCTGTTCCTGTTGTTAATCACCCTGGCGCTCTCGCTCACAGGATACCTGCTGCCGTGGGATCAGAAAGGGTATTGGGCCACGAAGGTGAGCACAAACCTCGTCGGCATCACCCCAGGCGCAGGCACGGCGCTGCAAAAGCTGATCATGGGCGGGACGGATTACGGGCATCACACGCTAACTCGCTTCTTTGCCCTGCATGCGGGTGTGCTCCCGGCCTTGCTGGTGTTGATGATCGTGGGGCATGTCTATCTCTTCCGTCGGCACGGCATCACCCCGAAGCAGCCGCTGCGCAAACGCGATGAAGCTTTCTGGCCTGAGCAGGTTTTGAAAGATGCGGTCGCTTGCCTCGCGGTGCTCGCGACGGTTCTCTTTCTGATCCTTTACCCGCGGCTGACGAATCCAAACGCGCATCTCGGCGCCGAGTTGGGCGCGCCGGCAGACCCGTCGGAAGCCTTCTCGGCGGCGCGACCGGAATGGTACTTTTTGTTCCTGTTCCAGTTTCTGAAATATTTCCCCGGCCACAGCGAAATCGTTGGCGCCATCATTATCCCCAGCCTGGTCATGCTGGTGCTGTTCCTAATGCCGCTGGCGGGACGCTGGAGGTTTGGGCACCGGTTCAATGTCGGTTTCCTCTTTGCGCTGCTTGCAGGCGCTGGATTGCTCACTTACCTGGCGAAACGGCAGGATCTCAGCGATCCCACTTACCTCGCCACGTTGAAAGATGCGCATCGCGACGCAGCTCGCGCGCAGGTGCTGGCCAGCCAGGGCATTCCGCCGGAAGGCGCTCTGGCTTTGCTGAAAACGGATCCTTACACGCAAGGCCCAAAACTCTTTGCAAAGAACTGCGCCAGTTGCCACCGCTACGATGGGCACGACGGGATGGGGGGCATGCCCACTGATCCGGCCACCGCGCCTGATCTGAAGGGGTTTGGCAGTGTGAAATGGCTCACAGAGTTCATGGACACGAACCAGATCGATTCGCCGAAGTTCTATGGCGGGACTAAGTTCAAGGAAGGCCGCATGGTGCGGTTCGTGAAACGGGACATTCCCAAGTTCACACCGGAAGAGCGCGAGCAGTTGCGCAAGGTGATCATCGCGCTCGCCGCCGAGGCGGATCTTCCTGCGGAACGGGCCACGAATCAGATGAACGCGGCAATCATTGCGGAAGGGCGCGAGTTGGCGAAGAACGACACCATGCGCTGCACCGAATGCCATGAGTTCAGGACCAAGGACGAAGACGCCACCGGCCCGAGCTTGACTGGGTGGGGGTCGCGCGAATGGTTGATCGGCATCATCAGCAACTCGGCCCATGAACGCTTTTACGGCAAGCGCAATGACCGAATGCCGGCGTTCGGCGCGGACAACGTGCTCGATATGCATGCCATGGGATTGATTGCCGATTGGCTGCGTGAAGATTGGCCTTTGCCTGGCCAAACCGCTTTGCGGAAGTGACGCAATTTCCAGAGCGTTTTCAAAAACTGTTCACCCCTTGGACGATCGCGGCGGCGATTCTCCTGGTTTGGGGGCAAAGCCTCGCGTTCGATTTTGTTTGGGATGACCGGCCGTTCATCCTCGAAAATGACGCGGTTCAAAGCGTCGCGAAATGGCCCGAAATGTTCTGGCGTCTGGACGCCCAATCATCCATGCCGGAAGGGTTCGTCCTGTTCCGTCCGCTCCGCACGCTGCACTACGGCCTGCTCTTTCTGCTGGGCGGAGCCCAATTCCAGCCCGCGATTTTCCACGGTGCAAACCTGGCTTGGCATTTCGCCGCCAGCCTCTTGCTTTTCAGATTTCTGAAGCTTCTGTTTGGGCGCGAGGGGAGGGGTGACAGCAGTGTTGGAGTCGCATGGTTGGCGGCGGTGGCTTTTGCGGTGCACCCAGTCGTGTCCGAGGTGGTCTGCTGGATCAAGAGCCTGGACGATCTGATGGCCACGACGTTTGTCCTCGCCTCGTCTGTGGCTTTGCTGGAACGCAGGATGGGATTGTCCCTGCTCTGGTATGGACTGGCGCTTTACTCGAAAGAATCAGCCGCGCCGCTGCTGTTCTCGCACTTCCTTCTGTTGCTTTGGTGGAGCAACCGCTCCCCGCAAACCGCTGTTCGCACGCTCATCCCTTTTGCAGCCGCAGCCTTCGTGTTTGTGGTGCATCGCCATCTCGTAATCGGTCGGACCAGCCAAACAGCGCCGATTTCCGGCAGCTACGGGCAGACTCTGCTGGACACCCTGCAGGTGGTTCCCGAGTACTTCCGGTTGTTGTTTGGAGCGCCGCCGTTCATTGCGGATTACACCTTCCAACAATCTGGTTTTACCCTGGGATCACCGATCATTCTCCTCGGAATGGCTCTGTTGCTGGCGATGATTGCTTTCACCGTCTGGCTCGCGCGGACAGAGCACAAGCTCGCGGCATTTGGGTTCGCCTGGACCGGCTTCTATCTGCTGCCCGTGTCCAACCTGCTGCCGATGATGCAATACATGGCCGAGCGTTTCCTCTACCTGCCGCTGGTCGGATGGCTGATGGCGATGGCGGCGCTTTGGTTCCGGCTTTCTACAACGCGCTTTGAAGTCCGCGCTACGGCATTCGCGGTCGTGCTGGTTTGTTGGGCAAGCCTTGCGGCTGTGCGCGCTGGAGCGTGGCGTGATGAGATCGCGCTCTTCGGCGGCGAGTATCAACGCGGCTACGCGTCGCGTCGTGTGGAGCAAAACGCCATCGCTGCTGCCTTCTCGCAAGCGCCTGTGCGGGCAGTGTTCGACTTCAACCAAACCACCCGCAAAGCTCGTCTCCGAAAGCCGCCGACGACAATTGAAGCCCTGCTGGCAATTCAAGCTTTGAACTCCGCAGTGGAAACGATCCCGCCCAGCGCAGATGTCGCGGCGGCGCTCGGGATCCTGCATGTCACACGTGGTGAGATGAAGCAGGCAGTTGCCCAGTTCCGCGCGGCCACCAAGCTTCGTCCAAATGACCCATCGTTATGGGCGAACCTCGGGCAGGCTTTCATCGATGCACGACAATTTGGCGATGCGAGTAAAGCGCTGCAACGTGCGTTCGCACTCGACCCGCACCATCTGGAGGCCTGGCGAAGCAAATCGCAGATGGAATGGCTTCAAGGGGATTATGCGGAGGCTGTGGCCACGTTGAAAAAACTGCAGGAACTCGAGCCTAACAATCCCGCGCATCGCGAATGGATTGCGGAAGGCGAAAAGCTGTTGTCGAATACCAACCAGGTGGAGAGGCGCTAGCCTAAACTTCCCTGAGACCGAAGACGCGGACCTCCCACAACGGCTTCATAGCCTGGGCTGCCCACCGCGCGGCCCGAAAGCCAGGCTCGCCCAGCCTCATTTTCGCGGCAAAAGACGCAGCCGCTCGGTCGTAGCCGTAACGCTGCACGTCCGCCACGTCGATGGTAAAGCCGGCGGCGCGGACAAGGCTGGCGAGCGTCTGAACGTTCCACGAATAGAGGTGCCGGTTCGGCTCATGCGGGTCGTATTCCATATAGCGCCGCTCGATTTCATAGGGCACATACATGAGCAGTTTGCCACCCGGTTTCAGGATGCGCCGCATCTCCTGCAAAGCTGCGGCCGGTTCAGGAACATGCTCCAGCGCGTGATGGCAGAGGACAACATCACAACTGCTGGAGGGCTGCTTGCGGGAGTCGGTGAGAAAAACGACGCCGTGCATTTCCACAGCGGGCGCGAGGAACTCAGAGATGTCGCAACCAATGCGCGCCTTGCAGGGGAGGGCGGCAAGATTCCACCCAGCGCCGACGCCATATTCGAAGACGACGTCTTCAGGCTTGATGAAAGGGGCGAACTTCACGGCGCGAATCTTGGCGACCCATGGAAAGGCGTTCACAGGCAGAGCGCGTTTGCCCTCATGGTATGCGCGCCCAAGTTCGCCTTGATAAGCTTCCTCGGCCTGATTCATCTTCCGCGCAATTATCGCTTGCAAAGCCCCGGCATGTTAAGCACTTTATCTCCTCTATTGCGCGGTTAGCTCAGTGGTAGAGCACTACTTTGACACGGTAGGGGTCAGAGGTTCAAGCCCTCTACCGCGCACCATCTCCCTTCGTTTCTTCGATTCCCTTTAGTTTTTACCCGTCGGGATTGCAGTTCAAAATTGCTGCGTTAAGCTGCGGCTCAAGGAATGTAATGAGCGAGGTTTTGGTCATCGGGCACAAGAATCCAGATACGGACGCAATCTGCTCCGCGATTGGATACGCCGAATTCAAGCGGCGAACAGACCTCCCCGAAGCCGTCGCGGCTCGCTGCGGAGACACCAATGACCGGATTGATTTCGTGCTCCGCACTTTTGGGGTGCCTGCGCCCAAATTCGTCCCGGACGTCACGCCTCGCGTGAAGGATGTGATGCAGCCGGAGATCATCAGCGTCCCTCCGCGCACCACGGTCGCGGAAGCGTTGGCGATGATGGATGAGCATGGCATTCGTGTGCTGCCGATCCTGGACGAGAACAAGCATTGCCTGGCGCTTGTCTCCGTTTTCAAGATGAGCAAGTTCTTCTTCCCCGCGCCGAACCGAATTTTCGATTCGCGCAAGGTGGTGGCGAGCTTGCGCAACCTGGCGCGCACATTGACGGCGCAGGTCATCCTGGAGTTCGAACCGGACAAGGAAGAGGAGTTGATCCTGATGATCGGCGCGATGAGCGTCGATTCCTTCGCGAAGCGGCTGGGGCGTTATCCGAAGGAGCGGGTGCTGGTGATCGTGGGCGATCGCACAGACATCCAGGAAATCGCGATTCAGGAGAAAGTTAAAGTCGTGATCGTCACGGGCGGGTTGCCTGTGTCGGACGAAGTCGCGGCTATGGCCCGGAAGAATGAGGTGAGCCTGCTGATCTCCCCGCATGACTCCGCAACAACAGCCATGCTGACGCGGGCCGCCATTGTGGTGGACCGGATGGTTCACGACCGATTTTTAACCTTCCGTGAAGACGAGTCGCTGGTGGCAGCCCGCCCGGTGGCGACGGCGTCGAATTTCCAGGCGTTTCCGGTGGTGGACCAGGAGAAGCGGGTGGTGGGGATTCTTTCGAAATCGGACTTCATCAAGAAGGTTCGGCGCCGATTGATCCTCGTCGATCATAACGAACTTTCCCAAGCGGTGAGCGGCGCCGATGAAGTTGATATTCTAGAGGTTGTGGACCATCACCGGGTCGGCCTGACCACTCAGCAGCCGATCCTGTTCCGCAATGAGCCGGTGGGAAGCACCAGCACGATTGTGGCGGAGCAATTCATTCGCAATCGCGTTTTCCTGCCCGACAACATCGCGGGCCTGCTCCTCGCGGGTGTGGTCTCGGACACGCTGAATCTCACGTCTCCAACCACCACCCAGCGCGACGCGGAGATCCTCTCAATCCTTGAAGTGATGGCGAAGGTGAACGCCCGTGAGTTTACGGAGAAACTCTTCGCTTCGGGGTCGGTGCTAGTGTCAAAACCAGCGTTCCAGGCCGTCACGGCGGATTCCAAGGAATACACCGAGTCAGGAAAAACCTTCGCGGTGGCGCAGATCGAGGAGATTGGGTTTGATCAGTTCTGGAAGCGGAAGCAAAGCGTGCTGGAAGCAGTTCAAACTCTAATGGAGCGCAAGGGATATTATTTCACAGCGCTACTCGTCACGGACATTGTGACGCAGAATTCGCTGCTGGTGATCAGCGGGCCGGAATCATTCCTGAACCGGGTCGATTATCCCGAATTGGAGCCGGGGATCTACGAGCTGGAAGGGGTTGTTTCGCGGAAGAAGCAGCTGCTGCCATACCTCACGCACGTTCTGGCGCAAGGTTCGTGAGGTTACCGTTTGTCGTCGCGTTTCGATTGGTTGCTGCTTTCGCGAAGGCGCCCATCGAGCCGGGCTATGGCTTTGCGCGAACTTTTCAAGCGCGCCCGGTTGGCTGCGATAGTTCGCTCAAGATCTTCGACGTTGTGCGACTGTTCCGCCACGCAGTTAATATGAGGCAACCGGGCCAGTGTTAAACCTGAACGCACACTTAATTGATGGGGACAGAAAGCATTACCGTTTAGGCAAAGCTCCCCGATAGCGGGATAGGGGCGGGTTCACCTGGCGCTTGAATCCGCAGCTTTATCGCTGGCGGTAAGCGCGAGGAAGGTCTTCTCCAATGCGCCTCCAATGCCGCTTTGCCCGCGAATTTCCTCCGCGGTGCCCACGGCCACAAACTTCCCCTTGTGAATGATGCCGATGCGATCCGCCATCTCCTCCGCAACGCTGAGTTGGTGCGTCGAGAGAAAAACTGTCATGCCCCGGGAGCTGCGTTCCTTCAGGATGTCCTTGACCACCCGCGCGTGGTGCGGGTCCAAGCCAACCATTGGCTCATCGATAACGAAGACTTCCGGGTCGTGCAACAGGGCGGCGGCGATAGCCACACGTTGCTTTGTTCCATGGGAAAGACCTTCGATCGGCTTCGCCATGAATGCTTCGAGGTTGAATCGTGGAATCAAGGCTTCAGCCTCTGTGCGAATATGGCTCTCTTCCATCCTGAACAAACGGCCCATCAATTGGAGGAACTCCCAAGGGGTGAGCTTGTCGTAGAGGAATGGAAAATCGGGAACGTAGGCCAGCCGTTTGCGGGCTTCCAAAGGCTCTGTTTGGATATCGAAACCAGCGACCCGCGCGATTCCAGAGGTCGGCTTTATCAATCCGGCGAGGATCTTGATGGTGGTGGTTTTGCCGGCGGCGTTTGGCCCGAGAACAGCGAAGAACTCCCCTTTAGGCACGGTCAACGTGATCCCATCGACCGCGGTGAGATCCCCAAAGCGCTTAACAAGGTCAACAAGTTCGATCATCAGCTTAGCTCGGGGTGAAGGTCATCAACAGATCGTTCACGAGCACGATCCCGTTCGGCAACTCCATCCTGAGGATTTCCCCAACGCGTGTGGTGACGATGGAGACTTCGTACGATTCGAGCAGCTTGGCCCTCAGTCGGTAAACACGCAGTTGCGATGGGCCGATCTTTAGAACGTCGTTGTAAGCTTTCCAGTCCAGGCCGAGGGAGATATTCGGATTGTTCGTGAGGGTGCTGAGCGAAGCCATTGGCAAGGGAATGCTGGGCATTCCGAGCGCGCCTAAGATGCCCGCTGGATTTTGCAATTGGGCGAAGTTGAACGTGTGCCCAAGCCTCATTGCCCCCTCCTGAAAGTTGATGCTGACCTTCTGGCGGACGGCATCGGCATTTATGGACCATTGCTGCGGGTTCACACTCGCTTTCACGTCCAGGGTGCGCCATGTGTAATTGGTGCGGAGGGCGGCATTGGCTTCGAACCGGAGGCGCGCCCCATCTTCCTCAAACAGATAAGAGCCCTCCAGAAGCAGCGTGTAGCCCGTCGGCTTTTGAATCATCCCTTCGGGCGTGTTCTCGGAACTGATTTTGCCGGTGCTCTCGGGGTCCGCTATGTTTGGAACCCAACGGCAATAACCGATCTTCCGGCCTTTGACCGCTATCGAGAGGGTGGAATCGTCGGGCGCGGTCAGAATCTTCTCCCACACCACTTCCGGAGAAACAGAGCTGCCCAGGCTTGCTTCCCCGCGATACTCCGCCCGCCAGAGGAGGATCATCATGGTGATCCAGAAGACACCGGTCATTCCGACGAGCAGGTGTTTCTTCATGACGTTAGCAAACCACGAAACATTCCCTGCCGCCAGCGGGCTACCTGCTCGGAATGCGGAGGGTTGCGCCTACTTTCATTTTGCGCGAATCAACGCCCGGATTGGCGGCCTGCAGCGCGGCGGGGCTGACATTGTATTTGCGGGCGATAGAGCTGAATGTTTCGCCACGTCCCACGATGTGGGTGCGGTTGCTGGGCCGTTGCGTGGTTGTCGGTGAACCTGCGCGTTGCAGTGAAGTGGATGGGCGGGTGTTTACAGGCGGCGGCTCTCGCCGCGGGTTTTCGGCGATGGCTCCCAGGTCAGGGGCGGGGACTTGCGGCACCTGCACATAATTTGTAATGACCAGTGGTTTGGCCGCTAGCTGAAGGCGGTAGGTTTCCACCTGCTTCTTCAAGTTGGCGTTCTCCTGGTTCAGCCGATCCAGCTCGCGAGTGACCTCCCGGCTCGCCACGCCCAGTGTGACGGCTTTCGCCAGTTCCAATTGGCAGGTTTTTATCCGTTGCCGCACAATTTCAGTCATGTCTGATTGCGGGCGGAGCTTCAGGTGCTTCTCGTAATGATAAATAGCGGAGACGTAATTGCTAAAGTGGTTTTCGTTCAGCACACCGAGCTGGAAATGCGCCGCTGAAGAACGCGGGTTGGCTTCAACGGCCTTTTCGAACATCTCGCGCGCGCCCTCATGATCCATGTTTTGCAAGTGCTTCTTGCCAGCCATGTAGTAAGTTTCCTTCTCCTCGTCCTGGGGATCGGCCGAGTAGGGGGCGCAGCTCGGCAGCCCGAGAAGGGCCAGAGCTAAAAAGATGGTGGTCAGCGCGCCGCGCAGCGTCATGCGCTCAAACGCTATTCAATGGCGAACCACTCGGCAATCAGAACAGCGAGGAAACGCTCGAACCTTAAATTCGCCTGAGGCACTGCCTTCAAACGAATCGCAGTCGGCAAAGATGGGGAAGTCGCCCACGAGCTTCTCGGGGCAGGATGAGGGTGAAAAGTGGCCGACTGACGGGGTAGGTTGGGCCATGAATGCGAAAACGAGCCTTACCGCGTCGGTCGCTCTCATGGCCATGTTTGGAGCATGGTTTCAACATCACTTTGCAAGAGTGAAATGTGAGCGAGCATTCGAGGAAAAGTGCGCCCAAGATGCCTTGGAAACATTTGAAGGCGAGGGCGGCTTGGTCCTCTCGTAAACATCAACACTATGAAAGCCGCCTGCCACCACAGGCGGCTTTCTCCATTTCCAAGCGCTTCGCACGTGCCCGGATTGTGGCCATAAGTCAGGTCTGCCCTGATGGAGATAAGTTGGCCCATTCGACAACATTCATCGTTGTGAAATCCCTTCGCGTCGCGCTTCTCGTCTCCTTTGCGGGCTTGCAGTTGTCAGCCGGAGAGATTGCATGGATACGACCTGGCTTCAGCGGCGGCGCTTCGGGGCATGTCGTCCACGACCAGCTTCTTTTTGTCGGGCCAAGACTTTATGGCGCCGTGCAGGTGTGGGATCTGGATAGCAAACAGTTCGTGCAGACGCTTCATTCCGACGAGTTAGGGAAGGTGGAGACGCTTTCGGGCAATCATCTGATCACGCGAACGCGGAGCGGGTTCGAAGTTCGTCCGGTGCGGACCGCCGGCCTTTGGCGTGTGCCTCCGGTGACGCAACCCGGGGCTGATGCGGTGGTTGGGTTCCAGCAAGCCTCAAACCGACTGGCGGTCTTGGGATCCGAAGGGCGCGTTCATTATTGGGATCTTGCCAGCGAAGCGTACCTGCCGGAAGCGACTTACGTCGGCCTGCACGCGCGAGCAGTTCCGTCGCCAAACGGCCTAGTGGCGGCCGTTGTGACCAACGGCATGGTAACGCTCTATTCGCTTGCGTCACGAACCCAAGTTGTTCTAGGGCCTGCACCGGCGCTGGAGGTTGGCGTCACGGCGTTCTCGCGAGATGGGGCGAGCCTGGCGGTTAGCTCGGGATGGTCCAGCAGTGGAGACCCCAACCGAAGTATTTTCGTGTATGACGTGGCCGCGAGGGAACATCTGCACTCGCTCGAAGCGCCAGCCGGTGAGCTAACCAGCATTGCGTTTTCTTCCGATGCGAACCTGCTGGCCGCTTACACGCAGCTTGGAAACATCGCTGTTTGGGATGCGCGCACAGGCACGGAGGTGAAGACCTTCAATGTGCCGCAGGAAGGGTACGACGAGGGCATCGCTTTTGCGCAGGACGGGTCGTTCCTCGTAGCAGGGGCAAAAATGGTTCGCTTTCTTGATGGGGTCGTTCATCCCCTGAGTGACGCTTACTACACCATTGATGCGATGGCGTTTAGCCCGGACGGCTCGCTTTTTGCCACACAGAACCGTGGGTTTGCACACATTGCCGACGCGAAAACAGGCCGCACCCTGCGCCGTCTCCTCGTTCCCGAGCAACTGCGCGCGGCGAGCACGCCCGGGCCCGGCGAAACGCTTGGCTACAGTTCAATTATGCGAGGCCATCGCCCGCTCCTCTTCACCGAGAATGGGCGGACGGTTATTGTTGGAAATGCGGTGTTTGATGTGGAGAGTCGTGAGTTTAAACGATTTCTGCCTGCGGTGGAGCCATACCTGGGGAGCCCCACCGATCTGTCGTCGGAATGGTTTACGGTTACAGGTTACGGGGAGGATGTGGCTCAACTTCGCAATTATGCTGATGGGAGTCTGATTCGGAGGCTGCGGAGTGATGTCAGCGGAGGAGCGCGCGCGGTGGCGACGTCTCCATCCGGGAAGTTAATCGCGACCTCCGGCGGCTACTTTCGCAGGACCGATTACGTCGATTCGAGCGTCAAGATTTGGAACTCGCAGACGGCAGAACTCATAACGACGTTGTCAAACCGCACGTACACTCCGTTCCGCCTCGTCTTTTCAGCCAATGAAAAGTTGGTCGCAGTGGGAGCGGATTTGAACAATCCAGAAGTTAACGTTTGGGAAATAGCTTCGGGCAAACAGCTGCTAGGTTTGCGCGATCGTGTAGCACCGGCAGTCGGTTTCGACATTCTGCCGGATTCACGAACGGTCGTTTACGGGATTATCAATCGTCTGGAGTTCTGGGATGCGCCCACCGGCCGCCTGCTGAGCACAATCACCAACGAAGCCTCCTTCATCAGCGCCGTCGCCGCTTCGCCTGATGGGAAGACTGTCCTGGCAGGCAGAATGGATGGGACCGTGGTGGCCTATAACGTGCAAACGCCGCCACTGCTCACCATCAAATCTGCAAGCTCCGGCGGCATTACGCTGGAAGTGCATGGCCCAACTGGGCGTATGATGGTGGTGGAGGCAAGCCCGGATCTGCAAACCTGGGCTGTGCTCGAAGCTAATGCCCGTTCAGGCGAAGAGATCGTTGTGCCACGCCCCTTCACGCGTGAGCAGTTTTTCCGGGCCCGAGTCGTAAATTAAGCGCGACGTGGGAGTGCTTCGCGTTATTTAACATCCCAAATGGCGGCAGGCCGTTTGCGAAAAACTTCAAAATCTACAATTGCTGCACTGCAGGCAGCTCGAACCAGAAGATGCTGCCTTTCCCAGGCTCGGAGTTGACGCCGACTTCACCGCCGAGCCGTTCAATCGCTTTTTTCACGATGCTCAAGCCCACGCCTGTTCCTTCGTAAAGAGTCTCCGGATTCACACGCTGAAACAGCTTGAATACTCGCGCGAGGTTGTGTGCAGCAATGCCGATTCCGTTGTCCTGCACCTCGATTCGAACGCGGCCGGACGCAACGGCCAGGGCGCGAATCTCGATCTCTGGGAATACACCGGGTTTCACAAACTTCGCCGCATTAATCAGAAGGTTGGAAACCGCCTGGGAGAGCAAAGCTTCATTGCCGATGACTCGCGGGATGGGCTTGTGAACGACCACTCGGGCTTTGGCAGGGTGGAGGGTTGGATACTGCTCCAGAACGTCCGCGATGAGGGCCTCTAGGTTAATTGGATGAAGGTTAAGATCGCCGCGGCCGAGGCGGCTATAATTCAGCACGTCATTGATGAGGCCGTCGAGCCGTGTGGCAGCGCGTTGAATGCGTTGCAAATAATCCCGATGCTCAGGATCGAGCTTGGGAGCGCAATCCTCCGCCAGCGCCTGGGCGTAGCCGCTCATGGCTCTCAATGGCGCGCGGAGGTCGTGTGAGATGCTGTAGGAGAAGGCTTCGAGTTCGCCCACTGTTTCCTGGAGCTTCGCTGTCCGTTCCTGAACTTTCTGATCGAGTTCCTCGTTGGTTTTGCGCAGGCGATCCCGAGCGAGCTTGCGTTCATGGATGTCGATGACGGAGCCCACGATGCCCAGGAACCGATCATCTGGAGAGATCCTGGGACGGCCAGCGTCCAGAACCCAACGATAATCTCCCTCTTTGCGCTTCAAGCGGTATTCAAATTGATAACTCTCGCGCCTCTGGCTTGCTTGTAGAAACGCATTCCGCGCGTCTTGCCGGTCATCCGGGTGGATGGCATTCGTCCACCCTAAGCCGCTGGCTTCAGCATCTGTTTGCCCCGTAAACTCGTGCCAGCCTCGCGAAAGAAACGTGCAGTAGCCGTTCTCGTCGGTGATCCACAAGATCGCCGGCGCGATGTCGGCCATTTCGCGGAACTGGCGTTCGCTTTCCTGCCGTGCGACCTCCCCCTGCTTGCGTTCGTGGATATCGACGCACGCGCCGTACCATGCGCGAATGAGCCCCTGCGAGTCGCGCAGCGGCACACCCCGATAAAAGTGCCATCGATACGTGCCATCGGAGCGACGGTAGCGAGCTTCACCTTCGTACGTGGCCCCCGTTTGGGTGCATCGCTCCCAATTGGCGAGAACAGCTGGCCTATCCTCTGGATGGATCGTTTCCGCCCAGCCGTAGCCGCGATACTCATGCTCAGCCTGGCCTGTGTACTCCACCCAGCGGGCATTGAGGTAAATGAGGTGCCCATTCGGCTCGGTGATCCATACGAGGGCAGGAACCGCTTCGGCCAGTGTGCGGAGCTGCGCCTCACTTTCTCGCAGCGCTTGCTCAGTCTTTTTCTGCGTCGTCAGGTCGATGATAAAACCGATCCCCAGCCGCTCGTCGGGCAGGTAAGCGGTCCCGATTAGCACGGGCACCCGGGTTCCGTCCTTGCGGATATATTCCTTCTCAAATGGCGCATGGCGCCCAGAACGTCGCATCTCCTCCATGGCCTGCTCGTCACGGGCTCGATGTTCGTCGGGCGTTAAATTTAGCCAATTGATTTTGCCCTCCTTAAAGTCCTCTCGGCTGTAGCCTACGATAGAAAGGAACGCATCATTAACCTCGCTGACATTGCCTTGGAAATCCGCGAGGAGCAGTCCCACGACATTCGCGTCGATAATTCGCCGGAGACGCACGGCGCTGGCTCGCAAAGCCTGGTGAGCCGCTTCGCGATCGGTGACGTCGATATTCACTCCCACCATTCGAGAGGCTTGGCCATTCTCGTAAACGAAACGACCAGCGCCCTCGATGACTCGGATCTCCCCGTCGGGACGTATAATGCGAAATCGGAAGTCCAAATCGCGTTTCCCTGCCGCCATGGCTGCGGCCAGTTCGCCCTGCACACGCGAACGATCCTCCGGAACGACTCGACGAGCCCAGCCGTCAATGTGGCCTTCAAAGGCGCCTCGCTCCAAGCCAAAGATACGCTCCTCCTCACCACTCCAGACGAGTTGGCCAGTGGGAATGTACCAATCGAAAACTCCAATGCACGCAGCTCGCTGCGCAAGCTCCAGGCGCTCTGAGGTGCGCGCCAACTCCTGCTGGACGCGCTTCTGCTCAGTGATGTCGATATTGACCCCAAGCACACGCGTTAGATTGCCAGCTTCATCGTACTCGCCACGACCTCGGCTGAGCAGCCAACGGACCTGGCCATCCCCGCCGCGGCGAATGCGAAACTCCACCTCGAACGGACGGCGCTCACGCAGAGCCTGGTCGCGCTCAGCCTCGCCACGCTTCAGTTCCTCCCCTTCAACAAACTTCGCCCAGTCGGTGTAGTGATGGCAACTCCCTGGCGGTGCGCCATAAAGTATTTCGAACTCCGGCTCGACGGAAACACAGCCAGTAGCCACATCCCAACTCCAGACACCGACGCCGCCATACACCTGCGCCACACGCAATCGCTCGTCGCGCGTGGCTCCTTCTGGAACCTGGGAGTTTGCTGCGCGCAACCGAGCCACTTCGGCGCGCAGAGCCGCGATCTCCGCGAGCGCCGCATCCATGTCCGCTGGGACGCTCGAGGAACTGGGAATGCTTGGCTGCGTGGACATCTTCGTGACCGATCTCAGCCTTGAAGATACTCGCACCGAAGCTGTTCAATCAACTCACCCAACAAACCAGGCTCGGTCGGCTTTGGGAAATAGGCCCTTGCTCCCAGGGCGAACGCTCGTTCCTGGTCGCTGCGTTGCTGGGATGAACTGAGCACGACAATCGGCACCTCTGAAAGTTGCGGCTGTTCGCGTGCCCATTCCAGAACTTCCAGGCCGGTGAAGTATGGCAATTGCAAGTCCAAGAGCACTAACGCGGGCAGTGGGTGCTTCGCGCGATTCGCGAACTTCCCTGTTCCGCTTAGATAAGAAATAGCCTCCTGCCCGTCAGCCACTGCGACGAGCCGGTCGAGCAGCCCAGTCTTTCCCAACGCCCGCTGCATAAAAAACAGGTCGTCGGGATTATCCTCGACGAGGAGAATTGGATTGGATGCGTTCGAGCGCAATGGCTAACGATATGCAACCGGCGGAAAGGTTGCAAACTGAGCAACGCGCCTCGCAGCTTTAGCAGCGGAACCCCAAGCTCGGGGTGTCGGTTGGCGGTTGCGAGTTTTTGATTTCCTTCCGCCCTGAATTGAGAGATAGGCAACTTCATGCACCGCCTGATCGCCGCTCTGGTTTTTCTTTTTTGCGCCACCGTGCGCGTTTTTCCCCACGCGGACAAAGTGGAAGACCGGCTCGTGATGCACTTCGCAACCGGCGGACATCCGCCGTCAAACGGTCGGTGGGAAGACATCAACCACCGTCACCTCGCGGAGGTAAAGGGGACGCCGACGCTGACAAACATTGGACCAGCGGTTGCCTTGCAATTTAACGGTTACACAGACCACATGCTGGTGCCGATTAAACCCGAAGATCTTCCGGTGACCGCGATCTCCCTTGCCGCGTGGGTCATCGTAAACGAGACGATGGCTGACGGTGGGATCATCAGTTACGCGCAGGACAATGGTCCGCAGGAGAAAGGGTTTGCGCTAGGCTTTGATGAGCGAAGCTTCACCTTCTCGCTCGCGACAGAAAAGGCCGATGACGGCGATGGCAAGCTTACGCGCATTCGCGCCAACACACCACTGACCGCGGGAAAGTGGCACTACGTGGTGGGCACTTACGACGGAGAAACGATGAAGCTCTTCGTGAACGGGCG
Organism: Candidatus Methylomirabilota bacterium; assembly: GCA_035627835.1. GTDB lineage: Bacteria > Verrucomicrobiota > Verrucomicrobiia > Limisphaerales > SXQI01 > DASPKX01. Next base: position 3,896 of record DASPKX010000026.1, on the reverse strand, counting down.
CGAGGAAGCCACATCCAAAGAGCAGGGCGGGAAAATTCTCTATCCCGCAAAGGGTCGTTTCACAATCGGAGCTTACATTGATGACAATGAGTTCCACGCCATGGACGGAGCGCTCTACGAGGCAAAGGTTTACGGTCGCGCTATGGTCGCAACGGAGATCCAGGCAGCAGCCCGCCAGAACCGCGCGCTCCTGGACCATGAGTCATCCATTAACAAGGAGTTGAAGTTTGTCGTGGCTCCCTATCTGCAGTTCGGCACGCGGGATTCGATGACGATCATGTGCGAAACCTCCGCTGAAGCTCAGATGTTGGTGGAATATGCGGAGCGCCAACCGCTCGTTTCCCGAACCCGCAGCGAGGAGGCGCGATTGATTAACACCGTCACGCTGAGTGGTTTGAAGCCGCACACACAATACTTCTATCGGGTGACGTGCACGGACAAGAACGGCAATGTCGCGCGCAGTGATATTCTAACGCTTCAAACCGCGCCGGGCCCGGAAACCCCTTGGGCGTTCGGCATTATCGGTGATACGCAACGCAATCCCGAGGTGACCAAGCGGGCAACCGACGGGATCTTCGCCCTGCGGCCGAACATGACGATTCATTGCGGAGATGTGGTGGACGACGGTTTTGCCAAGCACCAGTGGGTTTCCGATTTGTTCGCTCCGAGCGCAACACTCTTCAGCCACGTGCCATTGTTCCCCGTCATCGGGAACCATGAGAAAAACGCGCACTGGTACTATGACTACTTTCATCTGCCCAAGCCGGAGTACTACTACACGTTCACTTACGGCAATGCGCAGTTCTTCATGATCGATTCGAACAAAGATCTTTCCCCCGGCAGCGAGCAGTACCGTTGGCTCGAGGCGGAGCTACGCAAATCCAAAGCCACATGGAAGTTCACCTGCCATCACCATCCATGCTTCAGCTCCGACGAGAATGATTACGGGGACCGATGGAAAGGCAAAGCGCCAGAGGGCTTTCGTTCCGGCGATGAGAACGCGCAGCGTTTAGTGGAGCTCTATGAAAAGTATCGCGTGGATGTCGCTTTTGCCGGGCACATCCACAGCTACGAACGCGCCTGGCCCATTTTGCAGATGCAAGTGAACCAGAAGAACGGTGTGCGCTACATCGTAAGCGGCGGTGGAGGTGGTGGGCTTGAGCAGGCGGCGCCGCAGCGGGCGTGGTTCACGGTCCACGTGCAGCGTGGCCACCATTACTGTTACGCCGCAGTGCACGACCGAACGATTCAGTTCAAAGCATACGACCTGGAGGGCCGCTTGTTTGACACGTTCGAGCTGACGAAGGGCCGCTGAGTTCGGGCGAGCCTCGAGTGTAGATGGTGTTGGCAGGCGAGACTGAAGCGTCACCGAAAGTAGCGCCGTGTCACTTACCTTGGACTCGTCGGCAGAAGAGAGTAGGATCGTGGACTAAGCGAAAAGCCCATGAAAAAGAGCAACCCCACCATCCTAATCATTGAAGACAACCTCGACGATCAGTTCCTGATCGAACGGGCTCTTAGAAAGTCGGGAGTCACTGACCCAATTCACCTCCTTTCCGATGGCGACGAGGCCATCAAGTACATGATGGGCGAGGGCAAGTTCTCGGACCGGCATAAATATGCCTACCCGACCTTCATTCTCACTGACCTGAAAATGATGCGCATGGACGGTTTTGCGGTGCTTGAATTCCTGAAAAGCAATCCCGAGTGGGCGGTCATTCCCACAATCGTGATGTCCTCCTCGGCGGATTTGGATGACATCAAGAAAGCTTACATGCTGGGAGCAAGCTCGTATCATGTGAAGCCCCGCACGCACGGGGCGCTCATGCATCAAATGAAAGTGCTCCACGAGTATTGGATGACGTGTGAAGTTCCAGAAGTGGACTCCACGGGACGCCAGGTAAGAACAAACAGCGAAGGCAAGCTAGGCGAGCGCTTTCCTCAAGCGGGTGATGCGGGCAAGCCCTCCAGCCGAATCAGCAGAAAAACAGCCAATGCAAAAACCAAAAGCTCCGCTTCATAGTCGGGTAATTTTCGACTGCGGGCGTCCCCTAAGGGCCGCTCTTATCGGATCGGTTCCTGTTTGATGGCGCGGAAGCCATGTCGTTTATTTTCCAGCCGTGAATTGGTCCTCCACCAACGTGCCTTTGTGGCAGATTGACATGGAGAACTTCCGAAAAGTCTCGCAGGAATTTGAGCTTCGGGACGTCAAAACGGAAGAGCACCGTGCTTTCGTGATTCACTTCGCCGTTCGCTACGGCCTTTTCTGGTCTTCTTCAGACACCACCGTGACGTTTCGCGTCAAGCCCTTCCCAATGAATAGGCGAGGCGGGTGTGAAATTTTTCAGGGAATCACTCATTACCATCAGGTTTTTGCGATTGGTAATCTCGGCGAATGAGGATGACAACTTTAATAATCCTTACGCTTGCCGTGGATGTTCACGCACAAACTTCGTTGGGTAACTTTTCATGGACCGCTGAACTCCGTGTCACAGCGGCTTCGGGTGAGTTTGCCAGGCGAGGAATCACCACTGGTGACACACTCACAATAACTGGCAGCGGGTTGGATGTCTCGGAGAGTTGGACCGAAAATGGGGCCTTGCGATATTATACACGTTCAGCGATAGGCAGCGGGGAGATTCAACATGAGGGCAGCGCCTTCTCAGGCACTAGTGGACTTGTTACTCGCGAGCAGGTTCGCATGTTGGCGGATCCAATCACCTCTGGCACGTTAAGTTTAAGTGTAAGGGATGCCGAAGCGCGGACTCTGCTGATGACGCTTATTTTTTCGGAGCCGGTTTCATTCCCTGCGGCCTCCTTCCCGGATTGGCTTTCTTATGATGACTCCGCGCCATCAATCTTCACTGGCACCGCATTCCGTTATTCGTTCGATTTACAAACGGGCGACGTGATGTTTGGTAAAGTAGCCTCCCTTCACATTGTCCCTGAGCCTGGCACGTGGGTTTTGACTCTGGCAGGGGTTGGATGCCTCGCGCTAATGCCCGCGTCGAGAAAGAGCGCGGCCAGAAAGGGGAGGGGGCGAAAGGTTTTGGGCTGCAAGCGTGGGCTGCTGCGAGTATCTCAACCTTTAAGGTGAGTTTACTTATGGAAGTCCTAGCGACCGGCTCGGAGCGATCATCCGTGAACTGGTCCACCGTCAGCAGCCTGCCACCGGATTCGGGAGCTGGGGAACGAATTTGGTGCGCAAGCCGATGATAATGGGATTTGCCAGCCGATTTGCCAAATTCTTGTCATTTTGTGGCAAATAGCTGCTCCTCGGTGCATTCCCTTGCACTTGGGCAAATCGAGGAAGAAACCGGGGAAACCATTGATTTTGTTGGTTTGTTTCGTGTTTTGAAGTGGTGGGTTGGCAGGGACTCGAACCCTGGACCAATGCCTTAAAAGGGCACTGCTCTACCAACTGAGCTACCAACCCATCCGCCGGGAATCCCAACAGAGCCGCGAACGGTAATTCACACCCACAGGGGCAGCAAGAAAAATTCAGCTCGAACCTCGCGCTCAAATGTTGCCCTAACCAGGCCCGTTCGCAAGCGCCCGGCTTTGTTCAAGCCACGACCCCGAAGACATTGGCGTCAGGGCTGGTGGCCTGTGGCGCTAAGCCCCCGGATGCCCACCCTTTCAGGCCGACCCTCATTGTCCTGCCTCACTCGCCGAATACCTTTGTTAGCGGATTGGAATGCGCGTTGTACGCCACATGGCTGCAGCGGTGGGGTTGATCGCGTGTGCGGTCGCTCTATTGTGCTGCGGTGCGCCACCCGCTCTTGCTTCGGAGACAGACTCCCATGCTGGCGCTGGTTACTTCTGCTTTACCGAGTCTGAAGCCGCACCCCAACAGGCCACCCGCATTCAAGCGCTCAACCGCCATCCGGGCATTT
>DASPKX010000025.1:0-76469 GCA_035627835.1 Candidatus Methylomirabilota bacterium | reverse complement strand
CCGATTTGAAAACCTGTGCCTTGAGGCTTTCGGCGGCCGCCACTTCAGCATGTTCCCGGAGAGTGTGCGGCCGGATCAGCCCTTCAGCATGGGGCCGCTGCCGAACACGATCGCTTACGCTGAGGTGTTCAATCAGTACGTCAAAGCGGTGAACCTCCTGACGACCGCGCGGGTGATGCTGCCTTGGGAGCTAGAGTGCACGAGTCTTTCGTCTTTTGAGTATCGAGCGATCACGCCGGATTGGCCCGCGTCCCCAGCGATGCCTTGCGACACATCAGATCCGGGGTGGAAGATCCTTTGGACGGGGACGCCACCTTCGGGGCTGGGCGGGTTGGTGTCTTCGGTCCCTGGGGCGTGTGACAGCGCAACAACTCAGATATCGGTGGCGACCACTGCGACCCTCGGCCATTGCCTAGATGGAGGATATGCGATCAGAACCTCACGCAGCCGTTTGAATTACAACGTGAAGCTCGCCGAGGGGTGGGAAGAGGCGATCCCGCTCTCATGGAGGGATCAAATCACGTCTATGGGTGGGTTCCTGGCCTTGGAAACCAAGACGGTGTGGCATGCGCGAGTGCAAGCGACGAGTGTGGCTGATTCCGATTGCTGTGAAGCGGGCGGCAATGGACCTGGCTGCACTCCGTTCTTGCACGATGGCGCGACTGGCTGGCGGTCGTTTGCTGACGAGGAGCAGGTTAGCCAGGAGTTTGTTCTGATTTCCTCCGGCACCCTCGACGCGGGGAACGCTCCAGCAGGAACCTTCACAGCAGGCCGTGGTGTGGACATCGCCCAGACGCTTTGCGCGAACTTCAGCCAGGTCTCAACGTCCCTAGAGATGGTGGCGGAGCCTGGGTTCTTCATTAAGGTTCCTTTGGTATGAGGTTCCCGATTGGAAGGCAGGTGGTGAGCCTCGGCGGACAGCGGAAGATGCCAGGGCCGGTGGCTCTGGCGAAGAACGCCACGAAAGCGGTGGTGCGTTCAGTCGTGGCCGTGGCGGAGGGCGGCCATCTCAAGGCAGATGACGCGGAGATCGAGCGTCGGAAGGCGATCTGCGAAGGGTGCGAGTTGTTCGCCGGGGGGCGGTGCAGCCATAAGGCTTGCGGGTGCTTCCTCCGGGCCAAGACTTGGCTAAGAGCTGAGCGTTGCCCGGCCGGGAAGTGGTAGGCGGAGGGTCTGCAAAGGAACTGCAGAGGGGGTGCCGGAAGATGGCAGAGCGCACGGACTCACCTTAAACCTCTGCGAAAATGCCTCAAACCTCGTGCGCGTTTACAAAGGGAGGCGCTGAGCCTCTCCCTAGCTACGAACGCGGCGCTCAGCCACTTGAACCACTCGAGCCAATGATTCGTTTTGGCTTTGGCGAAAAACACCTTGCAACGTGCATAAACACCTTCCGAGCACGTTCGGAACACGTTCAAAAACACATTCGAAAACACACAGAAATGGCCGTAAAACACACTCAGAGCGGCCAAAAACACATTAAAAATAATCCCGACCTTGCAGGAGGTTCCTCTCTAGCCCAATCGCACCAGGCGCGCCCCATAACCTCGGCGTTGTTTTTGCGCCCGCTCGCAGTATCGTGAAACCCTCGTTTTATGGACAAAGAACGCGTGGCAGAAATCCTCCTCGAAATCGGCGTGCTGCTGGAGCTGAAAGGCGAAAATCCTTTCAAGACTCGCGCTTACTCGAACGCCGCGCGCGCGCTCGAAACCCTGAACGAGTCGCTCGAAACACTCGTCCAAGAGGGCCGTCTCGGTGAGGTGAAGGGCATCGGCAGCGCTCTCCAGGAGAAGATCACTGAACTAGTCACCAGCGGTCGCCTCGACTATTACGAGAAACTCAAAGCCTCTTTTCCCTGCACGCTCCTCTCACTCCTTCAGCTCCCCGGCCTTGGTCCCAAGAAGGTCAAAGCCCTTTACGAAAAGCTCGGCATCACCAGCATCGAAGCTCTGGAGCAGGCGTGCAGAGAGAGTAAAATCGCCGGCCTGGATGGCTTCGGCGAGAAGACGCAGACCAACATCCTTGAAGGCATCTCTCTCCGCAGCAAATACGCAAGCAAGCACCATCTCAGCAGCGCCTTGGCCGTCGCCGAGCCAGTCCTCGAGAGCCTCCGCATGCATCCCGAGGTCATTCGCTGCAGCCTCGCTGGCAGTGTGCGGCGAAACAAAGAAGTCATTGGCGACATCGATTTTCTCGCATCCTCCAAAGCTCCCGCGGACGTCATTGAATACTTCGTTCAACAAAAGGGCGTCATCAGCGTCAGCGCCAAAGGCGACACCAAGGCGAGCGTGGTCTTGGAGGGCGGCATTCAAGCGGACCTGCGCGTCGTCACCGACAAAGAATTCCCTTTTGCTCTGGCCTACTTTACCGGCAGCAAAGAGCACAACATCGTCATGCGCCAGCGCGCTATCCAACGCGGCCTTCGGCTCAATGAATACGGGCTCTTTCGCTCCGCTGAGGAAACCCGCGACCCGGCGTTGTTGGTTGCCTGCGCGACGGAAGAGGAAATTTACTCCACGCTCGACCTGACATACGTCCCGCCAGAGCTGCGGGAAGACCAGGGTGAGTTCGAAGCTGCTGAGAAGGGCGAAGTTCCGCGCCTTGTGGAATGGACAGACCTCAAAGGCTCCCTCCACAACCACACGAACTGGAGTGATGGCAAAGGAACTCCCGAGGAGGTTGCTCGATTCATGGACCGGCTCGGCCTGAGTTACTGGGCCATTACCGATCATTCAAAATCATCCATTCAGGCGCATGGCCTTTTGCCAGAACGCCTTCACGAGCAGCTCACTGAAATCGCGCGCATCAACAAAGTATTCGAAAGCGAAGGCAGTGAGTTCCGCCTCCTGTCGGGGAGCGAGGTGGACATCCTTGCCGAGAGCAAACTTGACTTCGACGACGACCTGCTTGCCCGGTTGGATGTCGTCGTGGCCAGCATCCACAATGGTTTTAGCTCGAACGAAGCCGACATGACTCGCCGCCTCATTCGCGCGGCCGAGAACCCATACGTCCATATGCTCGGCCATCTCACCGGCCGGCTCCTCCTCTCCCGTGAAGCTTACCGGATCAATCACAAGGCCATCATTGATGCCTGCGCGGAAACCGGCACCTGGATCGAGCTGAACGCCACGCCCAATCGCTTCGACATGGATTGGCGCCATTGGAAATACGCGAAGAGCAAAGGGGTTAAGTGCGTCATCAACTGCGACGCCCATCGGGTGGAGCAAGCCGGCTTTCTGCGCCTTGGGGCGGGGGTTGCCCGGAAGGGTTGGCTCACCAAAGCTGACGTCATAAACACCCTGCCGCTTTTGCAACTGCGTGCGGCTTTGCGCGAGAAGCGCGCGAGGCTCGGTGTCCTCTCATAACCGCTCTGGCATTGCTTGCCCAAAGGGCGTTTGCTTTTATCCCCCCGTGCCACCTGCAGCAGCCCATGCCCTGCGAGCCAATCCCTGGTTCGCCCGCGCCGCTCTCTTTCTGGTCGGGTGGACGTTAATTGGCCTTCTTTACGCCGGTCAGTTTTACTACACGAGCGCCAAGGCGGGCCGGACCTATTCCTTCACCCAGGCGCTGACCTGGTCCCTGGCCGATTGGTACGTCTTTGCAGCGCTTTCCATTCCCACCATTTACCTCGCGCGCCGCTTCGTTCTCTTTGGCCGCCCATGGGCGCGCGTGGCCATTTTTCACCTCGGAGTCAGCGCGCTCTTCTCCGTCGCCTACATGATCGTTCGCGCCTGGGTTGGCCGCTGGGAAGCCGTCACTGGCGTGGCGAATGTCACCTTCGCCCAGGCGTTTAACGAAGTCTCCAAAACCTTCATCTTTAACATTTGGATCTACTGGATCATCGTCTCGGTCACGCAGGTCGTGACCTTTTACCAGGAACTGCACGCTCGGGAGCTGCGCAACCGCGAACTCGAGACGGGCCTCGCCCGCGCCCGTCTTCAAGCCCTTCAAATGCAGCTGAATCCGCACTTCCTCTTTAACACCCTGCACACGATCTCCGCGCTCATGCACAAGGATGTAAACGCCGCTGACGACATGCTTTCGCATCTGAGCCTTCTGCTTCGCGAAACGCTTGAAAGCTCCGGCTCGCACGAAGTCCAACTCAGCGAGGAAGTCGATTTCCTGAAACGCTACCTGCACATCGAGCAGACCCGTTTCGGCGAGCGCCTCAACATCCACTGGGACATTCATCCCGACACTCTGAACGCCTACGTGCCAACCCTCGTCCTCCAGCCGATCATCGAGAACGCTATTCGTCACGGCATCGAACCGCATGCTCGTCCCGGTGTGGTTCACATCGCCGCAAAACGGGCAGGGGAGCATCTCGTCCTTTCTGTCCGTGATAACGGTTCTGGCCTCCCTTCCACTGGCCGCATCCGCGAGGGAGTCGGCCTCTCCAACACGCGCGGTCGCCTCGAGCAGCTCTATGGCAAGCGCTGCTCCTTCGAATACCTGAATGCCCCCAACGGCGGGCTGGAAGTCCGCATCACTTTCCCATATCAATCCGCTCGGGTCTTGCAGACGGAACACACGTGAAAATTAGAACTATATTTGCGGATGACGAGCCGCTGGCGCGGGAGCGCTTGCGCCAGTTGCTCTCTGCCGAGCCCGACATCGAGATCGTCGGGGAATGCAGCGACGGACGCACCGCCGCTGAGAAGATCGAGGAGCTGCAGCCCGACCTTGTTCTGCTCGACGTCCAAATGCCCGAGCTGGACGGCTTCGGCGTCATTGAAGCCCTTCAACTCGAACGCCTCCCCCTGGTCATCTTCGTCACCGCGCATGATCAATTCGCCCTCAAAGCGTTTGAAGTCCACGCGATAGATTACATTCTAAAACCTTTCAATGCTGAGCGCTTCCGCACCGCTTTGAACCGCGCGCTCTCCCGGCTCAAGCAGGAAAAAGCCACCGACCTCAGCTCGCATCTGAACGCGCTTCTTTCCGAAGTGCGACAAAGCCCGCGAGCCACCGACCGCCTCGTCATACGTTCCGAAGGCAAGATGATCTTCCTTAAGATCGACGACGTGGATTGGGTTGAGGCCGCTGACAATTACGTGAGCCTGCACGTCGGCCAGCAAAGCCACCTCCTCCGCGAAACCATGAACGCCCTCGAAAAGCGCCTCCCTGTCGAAAAGTTCCTGCGCATCAGCCGTTCCACCATCGTGAACCTCGACCGCATCAAGGAGCTTGAGCCTCTCTTTCACGGTGATTACGCAGTCGTTTTGCGCAACGGGACGAAGCTCACGCTCACCCGAGGGTACAAAGACAAGCTGCAGCAACTCTTGGGTAAGATTTGACGGCCACCCCTTGGCTTCGCGACATTGAGCGCGGGGAGAATGAAAGTCGCCTTACTTCAGCTCAATTCGACGATTGGTGATTTCGAGCGGAACACCAACAAGCTCGTTGATGCCTATCAGCAAGCCTGCCGGAATGGCGCTGAATTCGTTCTCGCCCCTGAACTCTTCCTCTGCGGCTATCCTCCGCGCGACCTCCTGCTGCGCAGCGACTTCATCAACCGTAACCTAAACGCGATTGACGTGGTTCGCTCGGCAGTGGAGGAGTTCCCACTCTGCGTCGGCTTTGTCGATTGGAACAATGAGCGTCCCGGCAAGCCGCTTCGCAACTCCGCAGTCACGCTCCACAAGGGTGAAGCCATTCACCTTGTTCATAAATCGCTTCTCCCGACCTACGACGTGTTCGATGAGGATCGCTATTTCGAACCTGCATCCAAGACTGAGCCGCTCGTCTACAAAGGCCGCTCGTTGGGCATCACCATCTGCGAAGACATCTGGAACGACCAGGATTTCTGGCCCGAGCGTCTTTACCGTCGCGATCCCGTAAAGGAGTTGGTCGCGCAAGGCGCCACCGCCATTTTTAATCTATCCGCCTCTCCCTGGCACCAGGGCAAAGAGCGCACACGCGCTGCCATGCTTGAGCGCGTCGCCCGCGACGAAAGAGTTCCACTCCTTCAGGTGAATCTTGTCGGCGCGAATGACGAGCTGATCTTCGATGGGAACAGCCTCGCCCTCGATGCTGCTGGGCAGCAACTCGCGCGCGGCCTCTCCTTTGCCGAGCAAACCTTGCTGGTGGATCTTTCTGCGGCCGGTGGCGCGGCGACGCCGTGGGAGAATGAAAGCGAAGCGCTCTACAAAGCTCTCTCACTTGGTGTTCGGGATTACGTCCGCAAGTGCGGCTTTAAATCAGTGGTCCTCGGTTTGTCCGGCGGAATCGACTCCGCCGTGACTGCCGTCCTTGCCGTTGAAGCTCTCGGGGCTGAAAACGTCATGGGCGTAGCGATGCCTTCCCGTTACTCGAGCGAAGGCAGTTTGAAAGACGCGCAACAGCTCGCAGCGACGCTTGGCATCCGTTACGAGGAGCTTCCCATCGAGCAGCCATTTGCTGCGATGGAAACGCAATTGCAGCCGCTCTTTGCAGGAACCCGCCGCAACGAGGCAGAGGAAAATCTCCAGTCGCGTTTGCGCGGCATGACGCTGATGGCCATCTCCAACAAGTTCGGCTCACTCGTGCTCACTACGGGCAACAAGAGCGAACTCGCGGTCGGGTACTGCACACTCTACGGGGATATGTGCGGCGCGCTTGGCGTCATTGCGGACGTTTTCAAAACGGATATTTACGCGCTCTCGAAGTGGATCAACCGCGAGCGGGAAATCATTCCGTGGAACACCATCACCAAGCCGCCGAGCGCAGAGCTGCGTCCTGACCAAAAAGACCAGGATTCTCTTCCATCGTATGATGTTTTGGATTCCATCCTGGACGCCTATGTCGTCAGAAATCTTACGCGCGCTGAGATCGTGAGAATGGGGCATGACCCGCAAGTCGTGAACGATGTCATCAACAAAGTGACTTTTAGCGAGTACAAGCGCCGCCAGGCCGCGCCCGGGTTGAAAGTATCCACCCGCGCCTTCGGGACCGGCCGCCGAATCCCCATCGCTCAACGATTTCGCACCACGTAGTCATCACGCCCGTGCGGGAGTAATCCGCCGCGCTGACCTCCTCTCAGCGCCGCCCATGTAAATAGGGGATTTGCTTACCTTGACCATCACTCGTGCTGCGCGAAGTTCCTCTGAAGCAAAAGGCGCTTCAACCAGCCCCAGGGTTACAGGGGCATCGAGGAACACACAGGGATACTATGAACAAATTCATTCTCGCTTTAATCGCAGCCTGCGCCATTACGGCCAACGCAGTTGCTGATGACGAATCCAAGTCCGACACATCGTCAAGCACGGAGCAATCCACATCGACTGAGTCCGCTGCCGCGACCGCCACTAGTGACTCAGATGAAAAGGAAACCTCCACAGACACGGCCAGCGCCAGCGATGACGCTAGCTCGGAGGACAGCTCAACAGACACTTCCACAGCAACGGGCGCAGCCGCAGTGAGCGAAACGGAAACCAGCAGCTCCACAACTTCCACCGACACCAGCAGCTCCGCTGCAACGGCTACACCTTCCGACACTTCCACCAGCAGCTCTGACACATCGTCGAGCAGCGCTCAGTCGGACACATCGAGTGCCACGACCAATGCTCAAGGCTCTTCCGCCACAGCGGAGTCGGGCAACTCCACCAAATCTCAAGCGACCAAGCTCGATCCTAACCAGGTCAAGGTGTCTGATGACCAGCTCACAAAGCAGGTGAGTGACGTTAACAAGGCCAGCAAGTACATTGGCATGGAAGTTCAATCCATGCAGGGCGAGCGGCTCGGCCGCATCGAAGATCTCGTCTTCGATCCCAAGAACGGGAAGATCGCCTATGCGGTCATGAGCGCAGGCGGTTTGCTTGGTGTTGGGGAGAAATACATTGCTCTTCCAGTCAACGCCTTCAAGCCGCGTCCGGGCGAAAAACACCTCGTCATGAACGCCACAAAGGATCAGTTGGCGAAGGATCCCGGCTTCACGAAGGACAAGTGGCCTTCGCTGGATCACCCCATTGCCCAGGGGGGCGCGTCCGGCTCTGAGCAAGGTTCAAGCTCGGCAGACAAGGATTCCAGCTCCAGCCAATCCGAGAAAGAATAGTTCAACTCAGCGAGGGCGGGCCCGAGGCCCGCCCTCCCTTTTGCAGAGTTGCAAAATGCGCCTGATGGCGTATCACGAGGGGCATGGAGCCGCCTCCTTTAGAGCGCGCGGATAGAACATGGGAAATCATCGCGCACCTCTCTGGCCTGTTGCTCTTCACAGCCATTCCCTTCGGAAATATTCTAGGCCCCTTGGTCGTTTGGCTGCTTCGAAGAAACCAATCTCCTTCGGCTGCGGAGCATGCGAGGGAAGCGCTCAACTTCCAGCTCTCGATCACGCTCTACTTCATCGTGGCTGCGGGCGTTACCGTCCTTCTGATATTCCTCGTCATCGGCGTGTTTCTGCTCCCGCTGCTCATCATCGGAACAATCATCGGTGTGTTGATCGATGTCGTCTTAATGATTGTTGCTGCTGTGAAAGCTGGTAATGGCGAGTTCTACCGTTACCCTGCGACCATCCGCTTTGTTTAACACGCGCTTCAATGCATTTCCACGTCGCACGTGCCAAGGCCGCCGGTGTAGAAATTGAACTGCACGTTAGGATGCTCAGCGAGCAATGACATCGGCACCGCCGTATCCACAATTCCCTTGCTGATCATCAAGGTGGTGAGCCTCTGCCCAAAAGCGTTGTCGTGATTGCCGGCGTGCCAAATGGAAACCTTCTCGGCCTTCCTGGTTTCAACTGGGCCGACTGTGATCGCTTGCGTCGGCACGAGGGAGATGTTGCCGCCACCTGACGTGCGCGCGTTTTGCGCGATGGTCAGCGGATGCAAGTCCACAACGCGAGTTGCCAATGCCCGATACTCCTTCGCGCTCGGCGGCTGGTCTTTGTGCTTCCCGCGACGGGGCAGGGGATCGTTAAAAGCCCAATGCTTCACATCTCCCTGGCCACCCTGCATCACCGCGCAACGGATGCTTCCGTCCCATGTGGAACGGTACTCGCGCGTGTCAGCTTTGGGGAAATGCAAGTTGCTGTCGGGCAGGGACAGCTTGCGATCGATGCGGTTGAAGCACAGCTCTCGATCCGCGCGCTCGAATGAAAGCGGGTGCGTCGGCGGGGCTTCCTTGCCACCGATAACCCACTCGTCCATGCCCCAGAAGTGGGCATGCTTGAGGTTCAGGCCCATCGCGTTGACGATGCGCGCGACCAACGGCAACTGCTCCGTTGGCCCGATCGGCCCGCAGATCCCGACGGGATTATCAGCAGTCGCTTCCTTCCAGGCGGAGATGTACTCCAAGGCCTCCGCTAAATAGAATTCCTCCAGCGTCTCGTAGAACACGACTTTGAAGCCGGGTCGCGACAAGCCTTGGATCTTCCTCGGCGTGAGTGCGGCTGCATCTTTCACCAACTCCGGGTTGAGCGTGGTGTAATCCCACCAGTCAGGCGCTACAAGGCTCTTCGGGCGTTCAGTCATAATCGTTAGCTTTGTCGGACTTCCAGATAGTTGCTTCCCAAGACCTCCTTCAGGGGATCAGCATCGTCGGGAGAAAAGCCGTAGTGGAGGCGGCGCCGCCAACCTTCCGCAAAAGGAAATTTCTTAGATTGCTTCCCAGCGTCCGCGGCGAAATCGTCCATCGCCTGCACGTAGGAATTCATCCCCTGGGTCTGGTCCAGCCAATCTTTCTGGCTGCGATGCTCGGCGAGCGCCTGTCGCTTTTGCTCCTGCACACTGGCCGTGTTGATCCAGCAATCCGGCGCCACCTTCCTCCGCAAGGGATCCACCAACCCATGCGGCATCGCATGGTAAACCGTCACGGGGCCAGCAACGGGCTTGCGCGAAGGTGTGGTCGCGAAGTTTGGGAAGCCTTTGGCGAAAGCTGCTGTCACAGCTAATCGCGAGGCGTTCACATGATCTTCCATGTAATCCTCAGGTGAGTGCGTGAGCACAATCGCTGGATTCACGGAGCGAACTATTGCTGCAACCTTTCGAAGGTGCCGCAGCTCATACATGATCTCGAGATCATCACAAATGCTTGGCCACCACTTCGCGCCAAGCGCTTGGGCTGCCCTTTGCGCCTCTGCTTTACGCGTGGCTCGTGTCTTTGCTGGCGACATGGTCATACTGCCGCAGGAACCGGTTGAGAGATTCAGGTAATGCGTTTCCCAACCCGCGTGTCTGAGGAGCAGCAGCGTGCCGGCCATCATGAACTCGATGTCGTCGGGATGCGCGGCAATTGCCAATGCTGCTTTCCGCGTGGTCACGCTCTTCTTCATCGTGCAGCGACTTTCACGGGGGCGGATGTTGCAGCCGATCTGTCTGCCGCAAAGATCACTTCATGAGTCCGAAGCGCCTCTTTCAAATTCGTCAGCGGCATCTCCACCCCAGCGTCTAGCGCGTTCAGGAAGGCTTCAAATTGCGTTTGATACGGGTGATCACTTACATCACCGGAGTCGAGCATCTTCATGGAAAGCTCACTCCACTTTCCCTTGTTCAAGCCGCCCAAGCGCTGGCTATGAAACTTGTTATCGAGCAGGCTGCCCTCGCTTCCGACCAAGTGAGTGTGGAAGTAATAAGGCTGCAAGCAGTCGACGACTGCGGCGCACTTGCCCACGGCGCCGTTGGCGAATTTCAGGATTGAAACACTTGTGGTGCGATATTCATACGGCTGGAACAACTCGCTCCCCGATTTAGTGTCGTAGCTGGTCACTTCCACGACGGGTTCGTTCATGCAGAGGAGCAGCGCGTCGAGCGCGTGACAACCAGCCGTCAACAAGGCGCTGCCGCCAGCGCTCTTCTTCACGTTCCAGCGGTATTGCCCGTACCATGGCCCGATGCCGTGATAATAATCGACCTCGGCATAGTGGATCCTTCCAAGGAGGCCGTGGTCGATCACCCCCTTGGTCGCGAGAAACTGGCTGGAATAACGGCACTCGAAGCAAACGCAAACTTTGACGCCTGCCTTCTTCACCGCTGCCTCTACTGCCAGGCAATCTTCCCACGACAAGGCGAGCGGTTTTTCGATGATCAGATGCTTGCCTGCTTGCGCCGCGGCAATCGCTTGCCGCGCGTGCTCGTTCGGGTAGCTGCAAATGCTGACGACATCAATGTCGCTCTTAAGAAACTCCGACAGCGAGGTGAACGCGGTAATGGAAGAACCGTGCTTTGAGGAGAGCTGTGCCGAATCGAGGGGGCGCGATGAGAAAATCGCCGTGACTTCCGCCCGTCCCGTTCCGTGGAGCGCAGCGATGTGCGCGCCCGCGACCCAACCATAGCCAATAATGCCAACCCGGTGCTTCTTCATGGGAGGCACCTGTTTTAGCCACTCCGCAGCAAATGGCAACGAAGATGCCCGTCGGCTTGGTTACGACCGGGGGATCTTCTTAAGCGATACTCAAGGGAGCCGTGCTATCACCGAACGACTCGACCGGTGTGCCCATGCAATCGAGCATGGAAACGTAGAGGTTGCACAACGGAGTCTTCTTCGGTGAAGCAATATGGCGGCCTGGCTTGATCTTTCCGCCGCCGCGCCCAGCCAAAATAATTGGCAGGTTCTCCGGATCATGGCGATTGCCATCGGACATGCTGGAGCCGAATAGAATCATTGAGTTATCGAGCACTGTGCCGTCGCCTTCCTTGATGCCTTTGAGCTTGTCCAGGAAGTAAGCGAGCTGTTCCGAGTGCCAGCGGTTGATCTTTGCGTAGCCTTCGTACTTCTCCGCTTTGTTCTGATGATGGCTCAGCTCGTGATGCCCTTCGCTCACGCCGGGAATCAGTCGGGAGAAGCTCTTGGGCGAAACGTCATTGGCGAACATGAAGGTGCTCACGCGTGTGGAGTCAGTCCAAAACGCGAGAGCCATCAGATCGAGCATCAGACGCACATGCTCCTGGTGATCGCCAGGCTCGCCTTTGGGAGCAGCGATGTCCAGGGGCTGAGATTCAGGTTTCCAGTTGCGCGGGTCAGGCTTCGAAAAGAACTCAAGACGGCGCTCAACATCGCGGACCGAGTCGAGGTACTCGTCCAATTTGTATTGATCATCGCGGCCGAGTTTGCGGCGCAGGGAGTTCGCGTCATCAAGCACTAGATCCAGCAAGGCTTTCTGGTCACCCGCCTTCTTAGTGGCAGCGGCAGCGGAGGCGCCGCTCGGGCGCAGCACTCCGAACAAACGCTCATAAGCCAGGCGAGGATTGATCTCCTTCGCGACCGGCGTGTTCTGAGACCGCCATGAGATGTAGCATCCGTATAGGCGGGTGTAACCGACGACGGAGTCGATGCCGGACGTAACAGGATCAATCCCCAACTCTAGGGAGGGCAGGGGAGTAAGATGTCCGATCTGTTGGGCGGCAAGCTGATCGAGGGATTGCCCGCCGACGCTAATGTCTTTGCCAGGCGTCTTGCGGACAGTAAGGCCGGTAAGGAAATTTGCGGTTTTGGCATAATGCCCGTCTCCCTGGTGGCTATGCTTCTTATCCAGCCCGGAGAAGACCAGCATGTCGTTGCGGTGCTTCGCGAGAGGCTCCAGCGACGGGGGCATGTTGTAATCGGCGCCTGGCTCTTTTGGGAACCATTCCTTTTCCCAAACGCCGTTCGGGAAAAACAGCGCGGCCATGCGAACAGGGGCCTGCACTTTTGAAGCGACCTTGGACGACGCCAATGCTCCAGGTGAAGCGCCCGGCAGCACTTTACCCATCGCCTCCAGCAACGGCAGACTTAACGCCGCGCCTGCTCCGCGCAGAAACGTGCGCCTCGGAATTCTCCAATGTTTATCCATCATGTTTCACATCCACTTTCGGGTAAAACCTATGCCGGAACGGAAAGCTCAGCACGATCTCCTCGACCAACACCGATGGCTTGTAGTTCTCCCGCTCCAGGGCTTCGACAGCTTTTTTGACGACGCAAGCATCGTATCTATTTAACTCACGGCCAAACGCGTAACCGGTCATCTTGCGGACCAGGTGCGTCATGACCTGGCTCTTTCGGGACATTAATATAGTCTTCAATCCCGCAGGCCCTGTAAAGGCCTCACCGGACGGCAGCTTGCCTGAAGCATCGATCGGCAGGCCTTTGTCCAACTCACGCCAACGGCCCAACGCGTCGAAATTCTCCATTCCAAAACCCAACGGGTCCATTTTGTCATGACAACTGGCGCAATCGGGATTTTCGCGGTGCATCTGCAACTGCTCGCGGAGCGAAAGGTTCTTCGTTTTCTCCGAGTGTTCCTCCAACGCAGGCACATCGGGTGGGGGAGGTTTGACCTTTTCGCCGATCAACGATTCCAAAACCCAGCGTCCGCGCAGCACTGGGCTCGTGCGGAGCGGGTAGGAGGTGGAGGCATGCACGGCGGCCATGCCAATGACGCCGCCGCGCCTTGCATCCGCGAGTTGAACGCGCCGCATCTGCTCCCCTTTCACACCTTCAATTCCATACAACCCAGCCAGCTCCTCGTTCAGAAACGTGTAATCAGCGGCAATCAGCTCGGTCAACGGGCGGTCGTGCGCGAGAATGTAATTAAAGTGCTCGGTGACCTCCGCGAGCATGGATTCACGAAGGGCCTGATTAAACTCAGGGTATTTGTGGCTGTCCGGTTTGATTTCGGTGCCCAGCTTCTCAAGGTCCAGCCATTGTAAAGCAAAGCGTTTGCCGAGCGCAGCAGCCTTGGGGTCTTTCAACATTCGCCGGACTTGCGCGACGTAAACATTGGGATCATTCAGCCGGCCTGACTCGGCTGCCTGGAGCAGTTCTTCATCCGGCATGGAGGACCAGAGGAAGTAGGAGAGCTTGCTGGCGAGTGGGATTGGAGCCAAGGGCTGGACTCCTTTTTCCGCTGGCTCCGGCTCCGCCAGGAAAAGGAAGTTCGGCGAGACCAGCACGGCTTGTAAAGCGAGGCGGAGTGAAGGAACGTACCCATCACCGCGATTCCAGGCGCGGTCGAACATGCCCATGATCTTCTCGACTTCCACTGCTTCAACCGGACGCCGAAACGCACGTCGCATTACCCGGCTCACCACCTCCTCAGCGCTTGCACGAGCTTCTTTTTTCGAAGGTGAAGCTTTCGGGCCCAGGAGAGATTCCCGGGCGTGCTTTATCTCTGGGCGGAGGCCGCGTGTCTTATCCGGCAACACCGTCTCCAGAACGAGACCGGCTGCAGCGATATACTTCTCGATGTGAATGGTGGAGATAAACAGGGCGTTCCCGGTGGTGTCGAAGCCTTCACCGCCACCGCCGTCAGTTGGCAGCAACTCATCGACTGGAACATTCATGCCGAAGAGATCCCTAATTGTGTTGCTGTATTCAGCGCGATTGAGGCGGCGGCTCATCGCATAGCCGCTGCCGTTTGAGTTGCGGTCGCTGGCGATCTCATCGCAATCGACCTGGTCAGGCCGAGGCAAGGTGCGCAGAAAGCGCATTAACCGCCCCTGCCGATCGATGCTCATCTCGTATTTGCCCTCGGGTGGCATCTCAAAGGCGGCCACCCGCTCTCGCACGTTATTCCAGATCTCGGGCTGCCCCTTAATCGCCTCCACCGTCTGAAAAGTCTCAAGGTTAAGGTCGCCTTTCACCTTCTCGGAACCATGGCAATCGTAGCAATGCTTCTTGAGGAGAGGCTTGATCTCCTTATCAAACTCCTCTTGCTCAGCCGCCCAGGCAACACCACTGGACAGAAGAGCTATGGCAACAGCAATACGCATGAGATAAACAGACTCAGTACCACGCGTATTTATTTTGTCCAATTGCCTTTTACGGGAAGCTTACGGTTGTCCATATCCTTCAGCATTCTGTCTTAAGCTTGCCAGCATTGGGACACAGCTCGCGAGTGCGCCTTTGACCTTGTGCGCCACTTACATCCCTCCTGAGGAATTCCTCAGGCAAACCCTTGCAAAAAACCGAACCTGAGCGACTTTGGCAGGCTCATTGCTAGGACTGCTTCCACTAAGCACAACGTTCGATCTACCCCATGGGTCGGCGTTATTGAGGAAGCATTTTCAGCTCGGTTTGTTGAATGAAGAAGAATTTGTCGCGTCGAAAATTTTTAGGCCTCAGCGGTCTTGCTGCTGGCACCGCATGGGTCTCCCTTTCCGACTTCTGGGCTCCCCGCTACGTGCGCGAAGCCATCTCTGACCTGACCGAGCCGATCCTCAAGCCAAAGTTCACCCCTGAGCCGTTGAAGTGGGATGACAACGCGATCACCGCATCCTGGCTTGGGCACGCGACGGTCCTGCTGAACTTCTATGGGGTAAAGATCATCACCGATCCCGTGATGATGAGCCGTGTTGGTGTCGATATTGGGTTGACCAGCTTGGGCCCCAAGCGCCGTTTCGGTTGCCCTCTGAGCGTGAAGGATCTTCCGAAGATTGATCTGGTGCTGCTTTCGCATGCGCACCTGGATCATTTCGATATCCCGACCCTCCGGACATTCAAGGCCGGGACGAAAGTCATCACTGCCAAGAACACCTCTGACCTGTTTAGCGGGACTGCCCTGGGCAAGACCGCCAAGGAATTAACGTGGGGTGAGACCGCCACTGTGGAAACAGCCAATGGCAGTGTCGAAGTGGAAGCGGTGCAAGTGAAGCATTGGGGCGCTCGCTGGCGCCATGACACCCACCGTGGCTTTAACGGCTATGTGCTGAGCCGTGGGGGCAAGCGTGTGCTGTTCGGCGGGGACACCGCGATGATTGACACTTTCAAGCCGCTCCGCAGCAAAGGCCCCATTGAATTGGCCTGCATGCCGATCGGCGCTTACAACCCCTGGATCTGGTCGCACTGCAACCCGGAGCAAGCCGTGCAGATGGCCAACGACGCAGGCGCGAAGTATTTCATTCCTATGCATCACAGCACGTTCCGTTTCGGCCGCGAAAAGTACACGGAACCGATGGAGCGTTGTGAAGGCGCCTTTCGCTCGGAAACCGAAAGGCTGGCCGTGCGCGAAGCAGGCGAAACATTCGTGACGCCCGCGTAATAAGAATTTGCCCCTACTCCTCTCCTCCCAGAAGGCCGAGCCAGCAATGGCTCGGCCTTTTGCCTGCAAATCGCTTACTTCGCCTGCTCGTTGAATATTTCGGCAAAGAACTGCCGCATATCTTCCCAGGAACGCTTGTCGGCTTTTTCGTTGTAGGCAGATCCTTTGGAAGCGTCGTTGCCAGCGTTCCAGTCGGTGAAGCTGTGAACAGCATCCCCGTAAGCGACGAGTTGCCAATCAACCTTGGCCTTGGCCATTTCTTCAGTGAAAGCGAGCACTTCGTCAGGCTTCACGAAGGGATCGACGGCTCCGTGAAGCGCTAGCACTCTGGTCTTAATGTTTTCGGCGTCTTCAGGTGTCGGGCTGCTCAGGCCGCCGTGAAAGCTCACCACGCCAGCCACATCCGCGCCGCTGCGGGCGAGTTCAAGGACAGTGGTGCCGCCAAAGCAATAGCCGATGGCAGCGACTTTCTTTGAATCAACCATCTCCTGCTTGAGCAACTCTGCGAGGCCGGCTTTGACGCGGCCGCGGAGCAGAGCGCGGTCATTCTTGTATTTGCCGGCTTCGGCGCTTGCGGCTTGAGGCGCCGTTGGGCGAACTCCTTTGCCGTAAATGTCGACGGCGAATGCAACGTAGCCGAGCTTCGCCAGCATCTCAGCGCGCTTCTTTTCGTAGTCGGAGAGGCCCTTCCATTGGTGAACAATCAGCACTGCCGGTCGTTTCTGGCCGGGAGTGACTTTGGTGTCATCGTAGGTCAGCCAGCCTTCGAGCGCCTGCCCGTCGTGCTTGTATTCCACCACCTTGGTTCGAATCTCCGCCCAGGTTGAAACTGCGGCCAGAGACAACAACAATGCCCATTTCATCATGCTCATATGATCATCAGTTTGCCGTCATTCCTGACGGCGACAAGCCCCCCTCGATTAGCGACGCCAAAGCTCGATAGGCGTGCGAACATTGGGCCTGAAAGGCAGCGGCACCTTGGCACCTCGTCCGGCTGATTCGTAGGCGGCGCACATCAATTCCAATACAACCAGGCCATCTTCACCGGTGACGAGCGGTTGTTTGTCGTTCTGCACGCAATCGATGAAATGCTTTAACTCCTGCGGGTACCCTTGATTGAAAGCCTCTTCAAAGATCGTGAAGGTCCACCCCTGGGTTGTTCCGGCTTTCTCCATGGCGTAGCCGTAGCCCTTCTCGCTGTAAGTCATGGCCGCGTTGCCCATGAAGAGATCGGCGTACACGACCCCGCCGGTGCCGTAAACTTCGATGAAGTCGTCCATGCCGCCGTGCTTGGCCCAGCTGTTTTCCGCCACACACGTCACGCCACCCTCAAATTCAACAATCGTCAGTGAATTGTCTTCGCCTTTGGTGCGGGCTTTGTGGAAGACGGTGTCCATCGTTGCGTAAACGCTGAGGGGCTTGGGGTTGCGGCCCAGCATCCAACGGAACCAAGCAAGAGCGTGGCAGCCCATGTCCATCAGCACGCCCCCGCCCGATTGGGTGACGTCGTAGAACCAATCGCTGTGGGGGCCGGAGTGTTTCTCACCCTGCTTGAGCATGTAGATTTCGCCAACAGCGCCCTCCTGCACGAGCTTGCGGACGCGCTCATACTTTGGCGCGAAACATAGCTCCTCCGCGTACATGAGCTTCACGCCAGCCTTTTTGCAGGCCGCAATCATGGCTTCGCCTTCTTCGAAATTGAGGCAGAGCGGCTTTTCGATGATGACGTGTTTGCCTGCGGCGGCAGCCAGGAGAGTGGCTTTGGCGTGGAGGAAATTGGGGAGGCAGATATCGATGACTTCGGCGCCCGACTCCTGAATGGCTGCCTCGATGGTTTCGAACGTCCGGGAAATTCCATGACGGTTTGCGAACTCATCCGCGCGCTGTTTACTGCGGGAAAAGACACCGACCACTTCCGCTTCAGGAATGAAGCGATGATATGACTCCATGTGAATGTCGGAGATAAAACCCGCGCCGAGGATGGCCACCTTTGTTCGTTTCATAGGAGAGGCCAAAGGTTGGCGAAAGCCTTGCTTCTTTTCCAGAGTGAAAAGCATTTCGACACTTGTTTGGGGTCGAAGTCTCGGTAGGGTGCGTGCATCCACATGAAGCATTTCGCCATTGGTTTGCTGTTCTCTTGCGCTTGCGTCTTTGCAGATAGTCCGGCTGATAACAAGGCCGAGAACGTTCGCCCCGTTCCTCCACCGGGAGTGCAGATATTAGAGGCTGATCGCGCCGAGATGGAACGGGGAGCCAAGTCATTGGCTGAGGTGATCACAAGGCTTCAGTCTCGCACGAACGCGGTGGTGCGGCGGCATCTCCCAGAAGTGGAGGTCTTCCGAAAGGCGCTGCGCTACGCGCTCGATTACAATGAGGTTTACGATGCGACTAACGACGTCAAAGCAGCGCGGGAGATTGTGCAGGAAGGTCTCAGGCGCGCGGGGGAACTGGAGCAGGGGACCGCTCCATGGACAACGGCGACGGGGTTGGTTGTGCGCGCTTATGTTTCGCGGATCGATGGCAGTGTGCAACCTTATGGCTTGGTCGTCCCCTCCAGTTACAGCCCCAACACACCGGTGAAGTTCCGGTTGGACACCTGGTATCATGGGCGGGACGAGAAGCTCACGGAACTGCGGTTCATTCGTGATCGCATGCGTGATAAGGGGCAGTTTGTTCCAGAGAACGCCTTCGTGCTGCATCTTTACGGGCGGTACTGCAACGCGAACAAGTTCGCTGGCGAGATCGATTTATTGGAAGCCCTGGCGCACGTTCAACAGCAGTATCCGATAGACTCAAATCGTCTGGTGAACCGTGGTTTTTCCATGGGAGGCGCGGCGGCGTGGCAGTTCAGTGTTCATTACCCCACGCTTTGGGCAGCATCCGCGCCGGGGGCTGGGTTTGCTGAGACGCCGGATTTTCTGCGTGTGTTCCAGAACGAATCTCTGCAGCCGCCTGATTATGAGCGCGCGCTTTGGCGCCTTTATGACTGCACCGAATACGCGCTGAACCTGTTCAACGTGCCTACCGTTGCTTACAGCGGCGAAACGGATAAGCAGAAGCAGGCAGCGGATATCATGGCGCAGGCTATGGCGAAGGAGGGCCTGGAACTCACTCATGTCATTGGGCCAAAGACCGGCCACAGTTATCATCCAGACGCGAAAAGGGAGATCAACGCACGTATCGACAGCATCGTGGCTCAAGGTCGTGATCCCCTTCCGCGGTCGGTGAAGTTCACCACTTCAACCCTTCGCTACAACCAGTCTTACTGGGTCACGATTGAAGGCTTGGGTGAGCATTGGAAGCGCGCGGATGTGCATGCCACGATTGCCGGATCTTCGCTGATTGAAGTCAGCACCACCAATGTGACCGCCTTGACTTTGCACATGCCTTCCGGCCTTTGCCCTCTGAATGCCACCAGCCAGCCTCTCATTAGAATCGACGGCTCCAGTGTCCAAGGTCCGCGCGTCCAGAGCGACCGTTCGTGGGGCGCCCGCCTCGCGAGAACCGAAGCTGGCTGGCGCATTACGAATGAAACAGCTCGCGGCCTGCGCAAAGAGCATGGGCTTCAAGGCGCGATCGATGACGCCTTTATGGACAGCTTCATCTTTGTTCGTCCGACGGCCCCGGGATTTCACGCGGCAACGGATAAGTGGGCGAAGGCGGAGCTGGAGCGCGCGATCCAGCATTGGCGAAAGCAATTCCGCGGTGATGCGCGCGTAATAAATGACACTGACCTTACGCCGGAGTTGATGCAGGACAACAATGTTGTTCTTTGGGGAGATCCAGGAAGCAACAAGGCGCTGGCTCACCTGCTGCCTGCGTTACCGGCACAATGGACTGCTGAAACGCTTCAGCTCGGGAACGACAGGTTTGACTCGAAAAACCATGTCCCCATTCTAATCTACCCAAACCCGAAGGCGCCAAAGCGTTACGTTGTGCTGAACAGCGGGTTCACCTTTCGCGATTACGACTACTTAAACAATGCTCGGCAGGTTCCGAAGCTGCCGGATTACGCAATTGTTGATGTCACTCAGCCGCCCTCCTCACGCGCGCCCGGCAGGATTGCTCTTGCTGGGTTCTTTAATGAGGAATGGAAGTTAAAGTAAGAGCTAAGCGGCGACAGTGCGGGGCATGATGCCTTGTTGCCGGGCCATGGCGGCAAAACCGCCATTGGCGCGGAGCAATGAATCGAAGCTGCCGCGCTCAACGATTCGGCCCTGCGCCATGAAAATGATTTCATCCATGCTCGCAAGTGTGGAGAGTCGATGCGCGACGCAAATCACTGTTTTGTTTGCCGCGATGCTTTCGAGCGCTCTTTGAACCTCGGACTCTGACTGCGCGTCGAGGGCGGCGGTGGCTTCATCGAGAGCGAGGATGGGAGCCTGTCGTATGAAAGCCCTTGCAATGGCAATGCGCTGGCGCTGGCCGCCAGAAAGCATGACGCCTCGCTCGCCAACACGAGTTTGGTAGCCATTGGGGAGAGCACGAATGAAATCGTGCGCATGGGCGGCGCGCGCGGCGTCCTCAATTTCCTGCTGAGTGGCGCCCGGTTTTCCGAGACCGATGTTCTCCGCAACAGTTTGATCGAATAGAACGATTTCCTGGCTGACCAATGCCATTTGGCTCCGAAGCGCGGTTGAACTGAGTTCGCGGGCATCCTCGCCGTCTATCAGAACGGCACCACGGGTCGGATCGTAGAAACGAAACAGGAGATTAATCAGGGTCGATTTGCCCGAGCCGCTTTCACCAGCAATTCCGAGCTTGTGGCCGGCTGGGATTACCAAATCGATGCCTTGAAGGACCGCCTCCTTGCCGTAGGCAAAGGTGACTCCACGAAACTCGATGCCGCGAGTGAAACGGCTGAAGGGTTTCGGTGAGATTGGCTCCTTTACGGTCGGTTGCTCGCTCAAGATGCCACGCAAGCGCTCCACACCAATGCTGGATTGCTGAAGCATGACGTGGAGGTTGCCGAGCTTCTTAATGGGGGTGTAGACGGAGGCCACACCTCCGAGGAAAATGGCCATATCAGCAAGGGAGCGCCCGCTCCAGAAGATGTAGCAGATGAGAATGCCGATTCCCAAGGCGGAGATGGTTTCGATTATCGGGTTGAGCAGCTCCTTAGCTTGAATGCCTTTCATGCCGTGATGGACGAGCTGGCGTGATTCTTCCTTAAAGCGCGCCAGTTGAATGGATTCAAGGGCGTAGGCTTTGACAACCCGAACGCCAGAGAGAAATTCGAGCAACAGATTTGCCTGAGCGACGCTTGCCTTGACGTTGCCCGCGCCTGCTTTCCGCGCTTTACGGCCGAGCACGATGATCGGCGCAATGCAGGCAGGAAGGAAGACCATGACGAAAAGGGTCAGCTTCCAATCGATAATGAAGAGAAAGGTATAAACACCAATGATGGTGACGGGCTCTTTGATTAAGTCACTAAAGCCGAGATTCAGCGATTTCTGGAGCGCGGCAGTGTCCATGTTCACGCGCGCAACGAGGTCGCCCATGCTGGAGCGATTGAAAAAATCGAGCGAGAGGGAGTTCATCTTTTGAAGGACATCGACACGAAGATCATTGATCACGCGTTCACTGACCCAACCCATGCAATAGCTGCTGAGGTAGCCAATATAGCCGCGGAACGCGAACAGGAGCGGAAGAATCAGCAGGACAGCCGCTACTTGCTTCGAGTCAATGTGGCGTCCGGCTAATGGCAGCCAGGGATCAACCTTCGCATTTAGCTCTGCTTTAATTTCGGCAACTCGTGCTTTGATGCCGGTGAGTGGTTTCTTACGTACGTCTTGGGCCTGCTCCTGCTCGGCGGGGTCGAGGCGTTGGAAGAGGGTGTTGGCGGCGCCCAGGATGAGCGTGCTGGATAGGCCGAAGATCACACCGAGCAAAATGCCGGTGACCAGCCGGCCCAAATACTTCCGCAAGTAGGGGCCGCCGAACTCCAGTATTTTGCGAAGATGTCGCATTTCGTCGGGCTACGATGGCAGGTTTAGGGGTGAGTTCAAGAAAGAGGGTTAACGACTGCCAACCTCTTCAGCCACGAATGTGGCGATCACGGGACGGCGGTCAGAAGCCAAACCCCAGTTCGCCAAAGTGGGAATGTAAGTGGCTTCTGGACGCAGTTCCCGGAACATTCCGGGACTGACGAAGATGTAATCGGAGCGGCTGTAGGTGTCATCACGGACAAAATGGTGCGTCCAAGTGATGGCGCGGTCGTCAAGGCTGTCGCGGCCTGTGGATCGATTGTCCCCGTTGCGCTCAGATGGCCGAAGATCGAGCAAGGCTGTGCGTCCGCGACCCATCAGTGTGCGAACGGTTTTGCTGCTGCGAACGTCGTTCATGTCCCCAAGAACGATCAAGTTCGCGTTTGGGTTCCGCTGGAAAACTGCATCGACTTTTTCGCGCAGCAACAAGGCTTCCTGTTCGCGCATCTCCGATTCGTCCGCTTCGGCGGAGGCGCGGCGGGACTTCAGATGGGCGGTAACCAAGGTGAACTGGTAATGTGGGTTCACGCGCAGATCCACCTCCGCAAAGCCGCGGGCAGCGCGAAATCGCTTCCCGCGCAAGAGGTAGTTCTCGTTTGTGTGGGCTCTTTGGGCGATGATCGGGAACCGGCTCAGGACAGCGAGGTTGAGGAAGGGATCTGGCCCATCCACGAAGGCGGTGTGAGGATAATCCAGGCCTGCGGCTTTGAGAGTTGTGCGTAGTTGGGCGAGCGAGTTGCTAGAGCCGATCTCCTGCAGCGCTAAAACATCAGGCTTCATCAGGAGGATGTATTCATGAACTTTCGCGCGCGACTCGGGAGACTTCAGTTCGCGGCCAGCAGCTTGAACGTCCAGGTAGTTCTCAATGTTGTAGGTGGCGACCGTGAAGCGCTCCGCAGCCAACCCCGTGATCGCAGAGAGCAGGACGGGGAAAAGGGCTCGGGCAATCTTCAAGAGATTGTAGACGGCATAGGTTAGCAGTTGATTCGCCATAGTTCTTAGACGCTCCGCGCGGCACTGCGCATGACATGTATTTCGAACCGGATTACATGTCAACAAAGAATGACGCGCCTGCGCGGCGGTTAATGGACAAAAGAAAAGCGCCCGACCGTTAGGCAGGCGCTTCTTCTCGAAGTTTGAGAACGTGAATTAATCTTTATTCACTTCGATTTCGAGCTTCTTCTTGTCAGCTTCGGCTTCAGCTTCGATGGACTTTTTGTCAGCCTCGATCTGGGCCTTGGCGGAATCGCGCTTGGCTTCGAGGTCAGCTTTGGCCTTTTCAGCGCTTTCCTCAACGTTCTCCTTGGCGCGGTCAATCGCGTTATCCACACGATCTTTATCGATGTTCAGCTCTGCTTTGGCAGTCGCCGTTTCGTCGTCAATGGTCTTGTGAGCGTTGTCACATCCAATGAAGAGGCCGGTTGCCAGAGCTGCTAACAACAATGTCTTTTTCATGGTGCAAGCTCGTCTGAGATTGCGGGTTGCTCAACCTGAGCGAGCGCCGATTCGCGCGTACTCGGCAATACCATCGATTATCGGAGA
This sequence comes from Candidatus Methylomirabilota bacterium, assembly GCA_035627835.1. Taxonomy (GTDB): domain Bacteria; phylum Verrucomicrobiota; class Verrucomicrobiia; order Limisphaerales; family SXQI01; genus DASPKX01. The sequence continues at coordinate 53,015 of DASPKX010000025.1, read as the reverse complement.
GCGGGGGCGGAAGCGTAGGGGATGCGACTGAGGGAAATTCCTCATCGAGGAGACAGGCGCCGCGAGCGGTTAAGCCTTTTTGAAATCGGCGTCCGCAATGTTGTAGGCCTTGAGCTTATTGTAGAGGGTCTGGCGGCCAATTCCGAGGCGGCGAGCTGCCTCCAATTTGTTGCCATTAGTTTCACGAAGCACCTGCAGGATGGTGTTGCGCTCCATGGCTTCCATGATGGTGTAACCGCTTTCGGTTTCCTGAGCGGGAGTCGCAGCAGCGTCGGCGGTCGAAGCGGAAAGATCAGCGAGATCGACCACCTGGCGCTCCGTCATCAGCACCGCGCGTTGGATTTCATTCTGGAGCTGGCGGACGTTGCCGGGCCAGTCGTAACGCTGGAGTTTCTCAGCGGCGGCTGGTGTAAAACCGGTGATCGTCCGGCCGGCCTGGGCTGCATAACGGCGTAGAAATGCATTTGCCAGCGGCAGGATGTCTTCACGGCGATCACGCAAAGGAGGCAGCGCGAGGGTAATGGCGCTGATCCGGTAAAAAAGATCTTCGCGGAGTTGGCCGCGGCGAATGGCCACTTCGACTTCCTGGTTAGTGGCGGCGACGATGCGGACGTCCGTCTTGAAAGTGGTTTTGCCGCCGACAGGCCGGAACTCCTTATCCTGAAGCACACGGAGGAGCTTGGTCTGAGTTTCAACAGGCATTTCCGCCAACTCGTCTAGGAGCAGAGTGCCTCCGTCAGCCTGACGGAAGAGGCCTTCACGGTCCGCCTGGGCGCCAGTGAACGCGCCACGGACGGAGCCGAAAAGTTCGCTCTCGATCAGTTCACGAGGGAGGGCGGCGCAGTTAATTTTAATAAACGGCCCTTTGGAACGGGGGCTGAGAGTGTGAATAAGGTCCGCGATGACTTCTTTGCCTGTGCCGCTTTCGCCGGTAATCAGAACAGAAACATCGCTCGGGGCAACACGCTCGACGGTGCGCACGATCGATTTAATGGCGGGGCTCTGGAAAATGGGTGAAGCCCCATTGCTCATGGCAGTGAGGGCCTGGCGCAATGCGCTGGTTTGCTCGGTGAGTTGCTTGTGCTCGAGGGCGCGATCAACAGAGAGCAGGAGCGATTTGTGGTCGAATGGTTTTTTCTGGAAATCGTAGGCGCCGAGCTTAGTGGCGGAGACAGCCGCATCGAGCGTCGCGAAACCGGTGAGGATGATGACCTCCACTCCGGGCCATTGCTTTTTAACGATGGGCAAGAGTTCCAGGCCGTCCGCGTCCGGCAGCTTCAGGTCGAGGAGGATCACGTCGGGCTGAGGGCCGCTGAAGGCGTCCTTGAGCGCGGCGCCGTCCCCAGCTTCGCTCACTTGATAACCCGCTTTGGTTAGGACGGTGTTGAGCAAGGATCGAATAGGATCCTCATCGTCAACCACCATGACTCGTGCGCTCATAGATTCTTGGAATTCTTCACTCCCGCATCAACGAAGCTCTTAAAAAGGTTGAGGAAATGGGGATGCGCGTCAATGAGGCGCTCCGGATGAAATTGCACGGAAACAAGCCAGGGCATGAGCTTGGCGTGCTCCGCTTTGAGTTCAAGGGCTTCAATGACACCGTCGGGACTTGTGGCTGCCGCTTGAAAAAGATCCGCCACCTTGGAGACAGCCTGATGATGTGTGCTGTTCACGCTTATTGTCGGCGTGCCGAGAATACGCTGAAGCTGGGAGTTTGGCCGGAGCGCGGCTTCATGCACGGGCTGGCTCTTCTTGTCCATCTTGCAATGCTTTAAAGCCCCAGGCACCTGAGTGGGGATGTCGATGAAGAGCGTTCCGCCGAAGACGACATTCATGAGCTGATGGCCGCGGCAGATGGCGAGAAGAGGTTTCCGTTGTTTAAAGGCTTCGCAAATGAGAAGCGTTTCGAAGAGGTCGCGAGGAGGATCGGTCCGTCCAACCGTCGCCCGGAGATCAGCGGGAATGTCAGAGGAGTAGAGTTCCGGCTGCAGATCGTCGCCGCCGCTGATCATCACGCCATCAGCGCGGTCCACGGCTTCCGCAACAAAGCCTTCGTCGGGGGCGCAAGGGGGAACCCAGGGCAAACCACCGGCCTGGAGCAGCGCGCGCGTGTACGCATGGGAAAGATTCAGCGAGTAATCGCTGAACTCCGCCCCTCGAGTGTCCGTCGAGGGGGAAATGATCATGAGGGGAGCGCGCCTTGGCATAGTGTTAAAGTTTGGCGTCTGGGAAGCGTTCCCGAATTGAAGCCTTTACGCGAGCTTCTTCCTCCGGGCGGAGCAGGCGGCGGCCAATGCGGCGCGTGACGGCATCGAGCAACTCGAGCCAATCGTCCAGCGGTGGTTCGGGAAGCTCCTCCCAGTTGTCGAATCGATTCTCCCGGACAAAGAAGACCCATTTGTTGCCGATGTGGCGGGCGTAAACCTCCCTGCGAACCCCCTCCTCGTTTCGCGATTTCCAACTGATTTCTGCCTTAGCCATGATTTACTCCGGGAGATCGACGCTAGCCACAGCCATCGCTGCAATCCCTTCTTCCCGCCCTAAAAACCCGAGTCCCTCATTGGTGGTGGCCTTGATGCCGACCCTGCGCAATTCAATATTTAGAGCGGAAGCAATGTTCTCGCGCATCTTGTCCACGTGGGGCCCGATTTTTGGCGCCTGCGCAACAAGCGTTGCGTCCACATTGATGATCTTCCCTCCACGGAAACTAACCTGATGCGCGGCTTCGTGCAAAAAGGTGCGGGAAGGCGCGCCGCGCCACCTGGGATCGGTGTTAGGGAAGAAGTGGCCAATATCGCGCTCGCCTAAGGCTCCAAGGAGAGCATCAGTGATAGCGTGCATGAGCACGTCGGCATCGGAATGACCGTCCAGGCCTTTGTTATGAGGGAGTTCGACACCCCCCAAAATCAGCTTGCGACCTTCAACCAATTGGTGGACGTCGTAACCAATGCCAACCCTGTTCATCCCCGGGAGTATATAAACCGCTGGCAGGCGGCTCCAACAAAATCGAGGAGCCGCTCGAAAGCCGGGTTAAGCGCCAGCAGGGACCATTGAGGCGGTGGTCAATGGACGCACACCCGGGAGATGCTCGGCCGTGGCCATAACGCGGGATCCCCGTTTGCGGGGGCCGCAGGAATCTTTGAGTGACTCCATCATTTTGACGAGGTCTTCAAAGCGAGTTGGCTTCACAAGGTAAGAATTCGCGCCGAGCGTGTAAGCCTTCTCAATATCGGAGTCATTCCGGGAGCCGGACATGACGACGACAACGAGTGATTCAAGCTCGGGTTGGTTGCGGATCCAGTTGAGGACATCGAAGCCGGAGGTCTGGGGCATCTTTAAGTCCAAAAGCACAAGGGTAGGCGGCGGGAACTGGCTGCGGTCGCGGTATGGGCCTTCACCTTTAATGTAGCGCATGGCGTCGCCCCCATTCTTGACGAGCTGGATTGTGTCAATGATGCCGACTTTACGGAAAGCCAAACGAATGAGGACGACGTCATGGGGGTTGTCGTCCACAAGCAGTATAACTGGGCGATTAGGGGCTGATTCGCTCATGGCCTGAAGGTAGAGGAAGAGAGGGGCGGAGACCTAGTCGGGGCTTCCCTTATAAACGTGTGCTGGAAAAGGGGGAGAGCAGCTTGCGGTCGGGAGCAGGAGCGGGGAGAAGAGCCAGCCCACACGCAATTGGATAGCTGTGGCAAGCAGGAAGGACGATCATTCCAAGCTTGTGGTTGGAAGGCGGGCAACGTGGGGTTCGTAACGCTGAGAATCTCGCTCCTGATAGAGCGCCCAGATGAGCGCGACAATCCAACCAATGACTGTCCAGCCCACGACGAGATTGAGGACGAACAACGCAAGCGTGGTCTGACGCTTTCGTGCTATCGCGATTATGGTCGGCAGAAAGTAGAGCGTTGGCGCGATGATTGCATTCCAGAGAACACCTGGAACCTGGGAGCCGTGGGGAAGGTTAAATGATACTGCCAGGCAGGCAATCACCGCAACTGCCGTTGCCAATGTGATTAGGAACTGCTTGGAAAATCGGCTGGCCTGCGTCCCGACGGTTTGGAGGTCCGGCGATTTCCCGTTCATCGGTAGCCAGTTGTGGCCGAACTGCGGAATTTTGCAACCTATTCTGACTGCAAGCACGATGGTGTCGTCAAACGGTAGGATTTGTCAGCGTTTGCATTGCGGGGTGTTGGGCGATGAGGCGGAGCGCGGCTTTGGTGAGGGTGGAGCCGGGTTCCACGCGCGGCCATGGGGAAGCGCCAGAGGGATGGGGCAGGGGGATGAGGTCGAACTCCACTCCAGCATAACGGGTGCGAAACGCGCGGCCAATGGTGGATTCCAACGGCGCGGCGGCGAGGAATTGCTCGATGGCGAGTTTGCCAACCGGGAGGATGAGTTCTGGTTGCAGGATCCGGATCTCGCGTTCGAGCCAAAACGAGCATGCGTCGATCTCCCCGCGATCAGGAACGCGGTCTCCGCCTTCATTCCGTTTGCCAGGAAAGCAACGGGCTACGGCTGCCATGTAAACTTTGGCCCGGAACTGTTCTTCCGTTAAACCCGTGGCTTCGTTGAACCATCGGAACAGGGTTTTGCCAGCAGTCCAGGCAAAGGGGCGGCCCATCACCGGTTCTTTCGCACCGGGGGCTTGGCCTACGAGCATGACCTTGCTGAGCACGGCCCCGCCGCTCACCGAAGGGCGGTGCATTCCAGGACAGCGAGCGCATGCGCGCAGTTCAGCGACGTGCTGTTCCAGGAGAGCGCGTTGGGATGGAGCGGGTTTATTCACGCTGCTTGGAGTTGAGGAGGATCGTCACTGGGCCGTCATTTGTGAGGGTGATCTTCATGTCGGCTCCGAAGACGCCGCTGGCAACTGGGCGGCCGAGATCTGTTTCGATTTGCTTGAGAAATGATGCATATAATGGCTGGGCAACTTCTGGGCGCGCTGCTCGGGTGTAGGAGGGCCGGTTGCCTTTAACCGTGCTCGCGTGGAGCGTGAATTGGCTCACAACTAAAAGTTCGCCCTGAGTGTCTGACACGGAGAGGTTCATGACTCCATCGGCATCGTCGAAGATGCGGAGGCGAACGAGTTTGCCAGAAACCCAGGCGAGGTCTTCCGCGCCGTCGGCTGGTTCAATCCCCACGAGCACGACGACGCCCGGCCCGATCTTCGCATGCTCCGCGCCGTTGATGACCAGTGAAGCTAGTGTGACTCGTTGGAGGACCACTCTCATGAGCGTGGGGCGCAAGTTAATAAGGGCCGCGTCGAGGCGCAAATGAAGAAGGCCGGAAGTGGTTAAACTTCCGGCCTGCGAAGGGAATTGTTGCTCTACCGATTAGACATCGTAGTAGAGGAAGAATTCATACGGATGCGGGCGGAGGCGCAGAGCGTCATGCTCCTTGCGCTTGTTCGTGATCCACATCTCGATGAAGTCAGCGCTGAACACGTCGCCCTTGAGCAGGAAGTCGTGATCTTTTTCGAGCGCATCGAGGGCCTCCCCAAGGCTGCCTGGGACGTTCGGAACCTTCTTCAGCTCCTCGGGCGGGAGTTCGTAGATGTTTTTATCCATGGGCTCGCCTGGGTGGATCTTGTTAATCACACCGTCCAAGCCGGCCATGAGCAGCGCCGTGTAGGCGAGGTATGGGTTGGCGGCAGGATCGGGTGGGCGATATTCGATGCGCTTTGCCTTCGGGCTGTCGCTGAACATCGGGATGCGGATTGCGGCGCTGCGATTGCGGGCGCTGTAGGCGAGGTTCACTGGCGCTTCGTAACCCGGGACCAATCGCTTGTAGGAGTTGGTGGTAGGATTACAGATCGCGCAGAGCGCCTTCGCATGCTTCAAGATGCCGCCGATGTAGAAGAGGGCCATTTGTGAGAGGCCCGCGTATTCCTTGCCAGCAAAGAGCGGTTTGCCGCCTTTCCAGAGGGATTGGTGTGTGTGCATGCCGGAGCCGTTATCACCGAAGAGCGGCTTGGGCATGAACGTGACGGTTTTGCCGTGGCGACGCGCGACGTTTTTGATGATGTACTTGTAAAGCATCATCGTGTCGGCCGTTTTGAGCAGCGTGTCGAAGCGGAAGTCGATTTCCGCCTGGCCGGCAGTCGCGACTTCGCGGTGCTGGCGCTCTACCCGAATGCCCAGTTGCTCCATCAAGAGCACCATTTCAGTGCGCAAATCCTGGAGCGTATCAGCTGGAGCCACAGGGAAATAGCCTTCCTTGTGGCGTGTCTTGTAACCGAGGTTTGGACCTTCATCGCGACCGGTGTTCCAGGCGGCTTCCTCGGAATCTACGATGTGGAAGCTGCTGTTGGCTTTGTAGTCGAATTGGACGTTGTCGAAGATGAAGAACTCAGCTTCAGGGCCGAACACAGCTGTGTCAGCGATGCCGGTGGATTGCAGGTATTTCTCGCCGCGTTGCGCGATGCCGCGCGGGTCGCGATTGTAGGCTTCCTTCGTTCCCGTTTCCGCAATTGTGCAGGTGAGGCTGAGTGTGGGAACACTGCAGAAAGGATCAATGAAGGCGGTCTTTGGATCGGGCATGGCGAGCATGTCCGAAGCTTCGATGCTCTTCCACCCGCGGATGGATGAGCCGTCAAAGCCGAAGCCGTCATCGAACACTTCCTCAGTGAGTTCAGCAATGGGCACACTGAAGTGCTGCCATGTGCCGAAAGTGTCGACGAATTTGATGTCGACCATCTTCGCGCCGGTCTTACGGGCGAGGTCGATGACCCCTTTGGGGCTGGAGCCGTTTTTGTCTTTATTGTCTCTCATGTCTGATTTTGTGCGTGTGTCGTTTAACGGTTTTTGTGGGTGGATTACGCGCCGTGGTAACCTTCCTCGCCGTGCTCAGCAAGGTCGAGGCCAGCGGTTTCGACTTCCTCATCCGGACGGAGCCCGATCACCATCTTCACGATGTAGGCGATCACCGCGGTCGCGACGACGGAGATCAACACAGTGACGACGATGGCTTTGATTTGAGCCATAACCAGGCCGGACTTGAGACCTCCGACAATGGAGTTCGCTTTTTCGTCCGCGAGGAAACCGGTGAGGAGAGCGCCCATGGTGCCGCCAACCCCGTGGATGCCGAAGGTGTCGAGCGCGTCATCGTAGCCGAGCATGGCCTTGAGCTTGGCAACAGCGAAGTAAGGAACGATGCCAGCGAGGAGGCCGATGATCATAGCGCCGTTCGGGGTGATGAAACCGCAGGCGGGGGTGACAACCACGAGGCCAGCGACAATGCCTGAGCAGAATCCAAGAACGCTTGGCTTGCCACGGGTGATCCATTCGATGCAACCCCAGACGAAACCGGCAGTGGCAGCAGCGAGGGTGGTGGTGGTGAAAGCGTTGGAGGCGATGCCGTCAGCGCCGAGAGCGGAGCCCGCATTGAAGCCGTACCAGCCAACCCAGAGCATGCCAGTGCCGACCATGCACAACACCATGCTGTGGGGTTGCATTGGCTCTTTGCCGAAGCCGAGGCGCTTGCCGAGGATCAAGCAAAGAACGAGCGCGCTCCAGCCAGAACTCATGTGGACGACGGTTCCGCCCGCGAAGTCGAGGGCTTTGATTGCGGCGTTAGGATTGAGGGCGCCGGCCATCATGCCAGTGGTGGACCAGACCATGTGGGCGAGCGGGAAATAGACGGCGAACATCCAAAGCGCGACGAAGAGGATGACTGCGGAGAACTTCATGCGCTCGGCAATGGCGCCGACGATCAGGGCGGGAGTAATGATCGCGAAAGTGAGCTGGAACATCGCCCACATGCTGTCACTAATCCAGTGGTAGCCAGCGCCAACATTGCCAGGTTCAACTCCTTTAAAAAGCGCGTAGCTGAAGTCACCGATGATGGAGTTACCCGCGCCGAAGGAGAGGCTGTAGCCGCAGAGCCACCAGAGAATGGTGACGAGGCCGGCGATGCCCATGCATTGAGCGAGCACGGAGAGGACGTTTTTTCGGCGAACCAGGCCGCCGTAAAACAGCGCCAGGCCGGGCAGAGTCATGAACAGCACCAGAGCTGTGGAGGTCATTTGCCAGGCGTTATGGCCGGGGCCCGGACCTGCGATTTTTGAGGTGAGCTTTGCCTCGGCGCTCGGGCGGGCGGTGTTGTTGATGTATGCCTCAATGTCCGCGAGACGTTGAGCGATGTCCGGCTCAACAGCGGCAGCCGTTGTGGCCACCGCGACGGCGTTGGTTGCGTCAGCCTCGGCTTTCAAGGTGGAGTGCGCTGCGAAGAGCGTCAGGAGTATGATAAAAAGCTTTTTCATGGGTGTAATTTTCTGAATGCGGTTGATGGGGAGGTTAAACAGCTTGCTCGCCTTTCTCTTCGGTGCGGATGCGGACAGCTTCTTCGATGTTGGTTACGAAAACCTTCCCATCACCGATTTTGCCGGTTTTGGCGGTCTTCACGATGGTGTCCACAGCTTGCTCAGCGAGTTTGTCGGAGACGACGAGTTCGAGTTTGATCTTGGGCAGGAAGTCCACGGTGTATTCGCTGCCGCGGTAGATTTCGGTGTGGCCTTTTTGGCGGCCGAAACCTTTGACTTCGGTGACCGTCATGCCTTCGATTCCGACCTCACCAAGGGCGTCCTTCACCTCTTCGAGCTTGAAGGGCTTGATGATTGCTTCGATTTTTTTCATAGGTGCGTTGTCGTGTTGCTTCTGGCGCTGCTGCTGGAGGGGTTTAGTTCACAGCTCTCAGCGATGGCGGCATCCGCGCATAAGGCCCTAAGCAACCGGAATGCCACCACGAGGGGAGGCCTGTAAACATTGGGTTTTCCTGAGGAAACCGAAGAATTTCTGCGGAGCAGAAATTTTCCTCATTTGACCGGCTGGTCTTTTTTAATCAGAGGGTGGACGAAAGAAGCCACCGTGGAGTCAACACGGGGGGGGTGAGAAAGGACGGAAACTCCAGGTGATGGAGGCGCGAGCTAGCAGCTTGTGGGGATTTCCTGCAGAACTTCAACGCAATGCGGAATCGCGCCAACCACGAAGCTCAGGCATTCGACAGCGCCACTCGGTTTTCCGGGCAGGCAGACAACCAAGGCGCGCTCCACGACCACGGCAAGGCCACGAGAAAGGATGGCGTTCCTGGTGATCTTCATGGATTCAATGCGCATGACCTCGCCAAAACCCGGCAGCTCGCGGATGGCGATTTCACGAACGGCTTCAGGGGTCACGTCGCGCAAAGCCACGCCGGTGCCGCCCGTTGTGAGCACGAGTTGGGCGCCTGACTGGATTTGCTCTTTGATGGCGCGTTGGATGTCGCGCTTCTCGTCCGGCACCAAGGTTGAGCCAACGACTTGCCAGCCATACTCCTGGGCTGCCTTGGAAAGAGCAGGGCCACCGAGGTCGTCGTACAAGCCTTTTGAGGCCCGGTCGGAAATCGTAATGATGGCAACGCGCAGCGCGGACATAGCGTTAGGGTAAGGAAGAGTGGGCGCCCGCCGCAATGAAATGCGGGATCTGAACATTCGCTTGTCGGCGCGGGAGCGCTGCGACATCAATGTAGGATGCGTGTGCGTTTCCTGCTTGGCCCTTCAGGTGTTGGCAAGACCTGGAGGTGCTTGAGTGAAATCAGGCAAAAACTCTCTGAATCAGCCGAGGGGCGCCCACTCATTGGACTGGCCCCAAAACAGGCGACCTTCCAAATTGAGCGGCAACTGCTCACGGGTGAAGGGATTCCGGGATTTACTCGCTTGCAGGTTTTGAGTTTTGAGCGACTGGCTCATTGGGCGCTGGAGCGACTGCAAATTCGCCCCCGTTTTCTGAGCAGCCAGGGGCGTGTCATGGTGTTGCGGGCGTTGATTAACAGGCACAGCGCGCAACTCCGGGTCTTTCGCGCGAGCGCACGTTCGCAAGGTTTTGCGAGTGAGCTTGCCCAAATGGTTGGCGAGTTGAAGCAAGCGGGCATCACTCCTGAGCGTCTGGAGGGAGTTGGGGAGGGAGTCGGGTCCAGGCTTCGCGCGAAGCTTCTGGATCTCGCGTTCCTCTTGCGGGCGTATAACCAATGGCTGGCTGCCGGCGATCTGCATGATCCCGATGATCTCCTTGGATTAGCCGCAGGCAAGTTGTCGCAAGCGCCAGGGAGCCTGGACGTCGAAGGGGTGTGGGTTGATGGGTTCGCGGAGCTTACAGGGTGCGAGGCGGAGTTTCTGGCGGCCTTGGGCAGGCATTGCGATCAAATCACCCTCGCGTTCAATGTTCGCGCGGAGAGCGCTGGGTCATGGTTGTCGCCATGGGTGCAAGGACATCGCGCGATCGGCACCCTTCAGCAGCGTTTCCGTGAGGCAGGCGTCTCGGAATTCATCACTGAGCGGTTGCTGCCAAAATCGAATGTGGGACGTTTTGCTGCGAGCCCAGCATTGGCCGCCATTGAGGCGGGGTGGGAAGGCCCCGGGCCGGTCGCAGTCAGCGGGGGCGGTGGCGGTGGGAGCCTCGAGATCCTTCGTTGCTCCACGCGTGAGGATGAAGCGCGTGCCGCCGCGCGGACTATTCTGAAGGCTGTTCGGAGTGGTGGAATGCGCTTCCGGGATATCGCGGCGCTGACGCGCGGCCTTGAGCCTTATCACGAGATGATCGCGCGCGTGTTTCGCGAATGCGAAATTCCATGCTTCATCGACCGCCGCGAGGCGGTGAGCCATCATCCTTTTGCCGAGTTGACACGGAGCGCGCTGCGCACAATTGCGTGGGGGTGGCAGCACGAGGATTGGTTCAGCGCCTTGAAATCAGGGCTCGTGCATCCCGATAGCGGCAATGTGGACCCGCTTGAAAACCTGGCGTTAGCGGAAGGCCTCGATGAGCAAGGCTGGCTCAAGCCGTTCAAAGGGCGATTGGAGGCGCACGAAGAAACGCGCAAAAGACTTGTCGCGCCATTTCTGAAGTTGAAGCGCGCGTTAGCAGGCGAGCGCGACGGGGGCCAGCTCGCGGAAGCTCTCCAGGCCTTCTGGAACGACACTGACGTGGAAGCGCAGCTTGCTGAGTGGTCAGAGAAGCGAAACGAGCCGGCGCACACGACATTGTGGCGGCAAATGCAGCAGTGGCTTGATGATCTTCGACTTGCCTTTGCGGATGAGCGGTTTTCGCTCCAAGGGTGGCTTCCAATCATAGAGAGCGGATTGGCCTCACAAACGGTCGGTTTAATCCCGCCAAGCCTCGACCAAGTTCTAGTGGGCGCGATTGACCGCTCCCGGAATCCCGACCTGAAGATGGCTATCGTGGTGGGGATGAATGAAGGGGTGTTCCCGAGCGCGCCGGAAGCGGGTGGGCTGATTAGTGAATGGGAGCTGGAAGTGTTGGAAAAGTCCGGCCTGCAGCTCGGCGCGACCCGGCAATCGCAGGTGAGCCGGGAACAATTTTACGGTTACATCGCGTGCACACGCGCGAGCGAGAGGCTGGTCGTGACCTTCGCGGATCGTGATAGCAAGGGGACTCCGCTGAAGCCCTCGCGGTTTATTGCTCGGCTCAAGGAGCTAAGCGGAGCCGCCGTCACCATCGCACAGGATCCCGCGAGTGTGGAAGAGTGCGAGTCCCCCTCGGAAGCTGTCCGCTTGTTGTTGGCGAAATATGGCTCTGGGGCTGATCATTCGTTGCTGGAACCAGTGCGGCACCGGCTTGCAGAATGGAAGGTTCTGGCATCAACGGGTTCGCTGGCGCGCGACGTGGCGGCCGCTCTCTATGGCTCGGAGCTTCGAGTCTCCGTGAGCGATATGGAGTCGTTTGGCTCCTGCCCTTTTAGGTTTTACGTGAGCAAAGGCTTGCGCGCACGCGAGCGTGACGTGCGGAAGATCGACGCGCGCGAGCAGGGGAGTTTCCGGCACAACCTCCTGGCAAAGTTTCATGAACGCGCGACGGCGGAGGGCCGGGAGTGGCGTGACATGACTCCCGCCCAGGCGGCGGCATTGATGCAAACGATAGGCGAGGAAGAGCTTCGAGCGTTCCGAGGGGGATTGTTGACGCAGAACAAGCTGGCGCAATTCGAAGCGGAGCAAATGGTCAAGAAGCTCGCAGAATTTATAGCGGTGATTGTTGAGTGGATGCGGGGGCCGTACACTTTCTCGCCGCGGCACGCGGAACTGAGGATCGAGTGGGTTATCCCCATTGATGAAGCTCGCCGCCTGGTGCTGCAAGGGACGATCGACCGCGTGGATGCTGTTCAGCGTGATGGTCAGCGGTATGTTGCCGTCATTGACTATAAGTCTGGTGGTGAGCGCCTCGATGCGCTGCTCTGTTCGGAAGGCATCCAACTTCAACTGCCGGCGTACTTGCGAGCGATCGTGGAGGCTTCAAACGCGGAGCGGCATTTAGGCGGTCCCGCAAAGGCCGCGGCGTTGTTTTACGTCCCGCTGGGAGGGTCAATGAAGAGCGCCCCGAACCGGCGGGACGCGTTCAAGGCAGCGTCTGACGCGCGGGCGAAAGGCTTTAAGCACTCGGGCGGGTTTGACTTGAGCCTGCGAAGGCTGCTCTGCCCGGATGATGATCCTGCCCCTGTCCACGTTCAGGCCACGTTGAAAAAGGACGGAACTCCCCACGCGACGCAGTGTCATGGATTAGGCTCCAAAGAATTTCAAGACCGACTCACCGGGGCCAGGGATATCCTTGCTAAATTCGCAGGCCGCATCTTCGACGGGGACATCTCCATTGCGCCTTACAAGCGAGGGCAAAAGACGGCGTGCGCGGATTGCCATTTCGATGCTATCTGCCGCTTTGACGATTGGCGTCAGCCGTTCCGCGTCCTAACGAACAAGCTTCCCGACGTGGAAGAAAGCGAGGGCTGCGGCGCCCATGAAACGCCGCAGCCCGCCTGACCTTAAGCCAAGAACCCTAGTGTCTTGGTCTGGAAGTTTTTTAGATTGGGGAAGACGGCGTCGAGTTGATCGGAAGGGACGCCAAACCATGAGGCGAGGGTGGCGCCGTATTGATCCAGGGCGGTAGTGGGAATCAGCGTTCCACGACTGCCCGAATCGCTTGGGCCGCCGAGGCTGAGATCCGGGAACTGCCCGTACACCTTGCCGCCGGACACAGCGCCGCCGAGGACAATGTGGTGGTTGCCCCACCCGTGATCTGTGCCGCTGCCGCTCGGCTGGAGGGAGCGCCCGAAGTCAGAGAGCGTGAAGCTGGTGACTGAATCGGCCACTCCCATCTCGACAGTTGAATTATAGAAGGCGATGAGCGCTTCAGAAAGCTGCCGGAGCAGATCCCAGTGCTGCCAACCTTGCGCGCCATGTGTGTCGAAGCCGCCGAGGGAGCAGAAGAACACCTGCCGGCTCATGCCCGTCGTGTTGCGGAGCTTGATGATCTTGGCAACCTGCTGGAGCTGCATGCCGATGCTCGTCCCAGGAAAAGTCGTTCCCAGAGTCGCGGAAGAGCCGCTTAACAGGGAATTGAGGTCCAGGGCATCCTTTCGAACTTGATTGGCGGCCTGAACCAGAGTCATGCCGCTGTTCATCTGCAGGATTTGTTGGATGCCATTCTTCCGAGCGGCGGTTGCGGCTTGCGGCCAGAGGTTCATGCCCGCCATGTCGAGATTGAACCCAGGCATGAGGCTGGCAGACTGAACAACGTCGCCGACACAAAACAGCGAGGGGCCCGCAATGGAAACAGCGCTCGGGAAAGTGGAGCCATTGTTGCTCGCCTGCACCTTGTCCGCCGTGCGCCCACCCCAGCCAGTGCCGCCGGAAGTGGAGCCATACGAAGTTTGCATCTGCTGAATCTGATCCGAATGGGAAAACAGATTTGTCGGAACTGCGACGGATTTGCCTAGATAACCAGCGCGAGTGACTGGCTCGATCAGCATCCCAGTGTTGGCCAGCACCGCGAGTTTTTGGCTAGCCCAGAGGGGATGGATGGCCGCCAAGCCGGGGTTCAAGCCATAAGGATCCCCATTGTCTGACTGCACCTGCAAGAGCGGTCCGTTGTTGTCGGGCAAAGCCAAAGAGCCGCGGCCGGCCTTGTAGCTGTTAAACAAGCTTTGCGTGAGTGGAATGATGGTGTTATGGCCATCGTTGCCCCCCGCCAGGAACACGCAGACCAGAGCTTTATAGCTTGGCGGCGCATTTTGTGAGAGGGCGTTCATTCGGCCGAGGCTGCCGAGCATGGCTGCGGCGCCGACGGTGCGGAGCCATTGGCGGCGCCCGACTTTTTTCTGAAGAAGAGAGGTCATTGTTGCAAAGGGGTTAAAGTATTAATGTTGAATGGCATGTTGGCCGCTCAGCGCCGTCAGGTACAGAACGGTTTGAATGCGCGTCTTGGCGTCGTAGCCAGGGGACGCGGCTGTGATTAAGGCTTGCTTCATGGCATCGGGCATTCGGCCGTAGAGCAGGATTTGGTTGGCCGCTTCCACAAGGCTCGGCATGTCATTCCCGTATGGGGCAAATGGAGACACATCGATCATCATGTCGCCGCCGCCTGAAGTCAGCATGTGGTGGAAGAGGTTTCCGCGAAGTGTGGCTTCGGTCGGGGAATAGATTTGGAACTCCGGCGCGAAAAGGGAGCTTTCGGGCAGCCTGTAAAGCGGCGAGAACCAACTGAAGACGGACGGAGGGGCGAGGACGGCCTGACCCATGTAGTCGAACATGTAGGTAATCTGCTGTGCGCTGGTGAAGCCGCCATTCAAAGCCCGGAGCAGGCCGGCGGTTTGCAGGATCGGTTCCTTGAGCCTGCCCGAATCGGGTCCAGCATTGTCGTTGCGGGCTTCAGGATCGAGGAGGATCGCGCGGACCACAGCCTCCAAATCGCCTCGCTCACCGTGGCCGTTGTCAATGAAGACAAGGGCGATGCGCTCGACGTATTCGGGCGAAGGATTGCTGGTCACGAGGCTGCGAATGAGCCGCGTGGCGATAAAGGGGGCGATGTTGGGGTGCTGCATCAAGCAATCGAGCACTCCTTCGAGATCCTGCTCGACGGTTTGTCCCGCCGGAAGGGTGCAGCCGAGGAAATTCTTCTCCTCGGTGGCGTGCCATTGTTGGCGAGGCTCCATTGGGCCAGTGAAGTTTTCCCAATTCACATTCTGCGGCGTCGCGCCGGGGGCCGTTGGATAGGTCCAACCTGTCAACGCGAGCGCAACCTGCCGGACCGTTTCCTGGTCGTACGCGCTGATGGGCTGATTGTTATGGAGTTCCGGCAGACCGTTGGTTTTGAGCTTCCACAACCCGATCGTGAAGAGCTGCAGCAGCTCGCGCGGATAGTTCTCGTTGGCTCCCCCGGCGATCCCTGGCTTCATGGAGTTGGCGAGGTCGAGATACTTGCCCATGGAGGGGCTTTTAGTCACATCGCGCAGAAGATCCTTGTAGTTGCCGAAGGCATGTTTGCTCAGGGCCCGCATCCAGGGAACCATCTCATTGGGATAATTGAGCTTGTTGGCGGAGGTGACCACGATCTGGCTGAGCGCGTATATGACGCGCTGGCGGAGCTGGTCGGGCGCTGACGTGTAGTTGTGCAGCGCCCACTGGCGGAGCGCGCCCATGGAGTTGTCGGCGGGCAAGGGGATGGCCGTTTCGGGAAGCGCGATCTGCTCGTCGAGGTACCCGGCGAAACCTAGTTGTTGAACGCGGGCCAGAGTGGCTGGGGTCGGCCCAAACGATGACTGTTCCAGAAAGCGCGCCGCTGAGAGGGAGACGACGGGGATTGGCACGGGCTGGAGCGTCACCACGGCTTGCGCGTAAGCGTTGGGATTGGCAGCCGATCGGGCGCGGATGGTGACGTTGGAGGCGCCGCCTGGCAAACCGCCGGGAGCGGTGTAATAACCAGAGGCGCTAATTGTCCCGAGGAGAGCGGAGCCGCCGGTGACTCCGTTTACTTGCCAAACCACGGCTGTGTTGGCGTCGCCTGTGACCGTGGCGGTGAACTGCTGGCTGTGGCCGAGTTGCACGGAGGCGCTGCCAGGGTTGACAGCAACTGTGACCGCAGGCAGCGGCGCGACCAGAGCCACGGTGGCTTGGGCAAACGCGGCTGGATTTGCCACCGACGTTGCGCGAACGCTCACGTTGGTGTTGGCGGGAAGAGCCTCAGGGGCGGTGTAGAGGCCGCTGGCGGTGATGGTCCCCACAGTAGAAGATCCGCCGGCGATTCCATTCACAGTCCACGTCACTGCGACATTCGTGGTTCCATTGACGGTGGCAGTGAACGCCTGCGCGGCGTTCAGATTAACGGTGGCGCTGCCGGGTGAGAGCGAGACGGTGATGGGTGAGGGCGCGACCTGAACCGTGACTTCGTTTCCGGTGACGGCGCCATTGCCGGGCTGGCGCACGGAGAACTTTAAGGGGCCGGCCGTGGCAGCAATCCCTTTGACCAACAAGCGTGTTGGTGAGGAGTATGTTGTGTCCACAGGAACGCCATTGGCGAGGGCCTGCGAGTCGGGCGCGAAGTTGCTGCCGTTGAAGGACACTGAGTATGAGCCGACCACGAGACTGGAGGGACTCACTCCCCAGAGCCAGGGATACTTTCGTGTGATGGTTAGGGTGGCTGAACCGAAACTTGAAGGGTAAGCCGTGCTCGTAGCCTTAATGGTCACCACATTGTTGGAAGGCGCGACAGTGGGCGCCTGATATAAGCCGCTGGGGCTGATCGTCCCGAAGGCGCTGCTGCCTCCGGGAATGTCGTTCACGGACCAAGTGACTGTGTTAGGGCTGATCGGAACGTACGCGGAGAATTGGCGAGAAGATCCGACTTCGATTTTGGAATTTTCCGGGTACACGGCGATCGCTCCTCCCACCTGCGCCGCGATATCCGCGGCGAACATAAGAAGAGCAGCCAGTGAGCCGAACAACGCCTTTCTCGCGGCCCATGTGTATTTGGGGCGATAGGACCGGAACCGTCCAGGCAGAGGGCAGAAGGTCATGTTGATAAGTTTCCCAATGAATGATTTGCGCCGTGTCCCATTTGACGCGGTGAGAACTACCCGAGCAGCGAAGGAAGGAACATAGGCCGGAAGGCCTATGGGACGGTTACACGCCGATGCGCGGGAGCGCTTCCAAACCGCGCAGCGCCGCGGCGGTTCGATTTTCGACGTGCAGCTTTTCGAGGATGTGGCCCACGTGGATTTTGACGGTTTTCTCGCTCATGCCAAGGATAGTGGCGATGTCGCCGTTGGCTTTTCCCTGGCACATCCAGAGAAGCACTTCTGCTTCGCGCGGTGTTAAGCTGAGCGATTCAAGCGGCTTGGCGGAACTGAAATCGGGCCGCGCAGAGCCGGTGGAACCGCTTCGCGCGCCGTCCAGTTGGGCCCGGCGAAGGCGAGCGCGGATCGCGGCGAGAAGGTCTTCGGTGGGACAAGGCTTGGTGAGGTAATCGTCCGCGCCCAGGTTCATGCCATGCCGGAAATCCTGCTTTTCACCGCACGCGGTCAGAAAAATTAGGGGAATATCGGCGGTGGCGTGATCTGAGCGAATCCGCTCCAGCACGTTGTAGCCATCGCACCCGGGCATCATGACGTCACAAAGGATGAGGTCAGGCAACTCGCGGCGGGCCGCCTCAACGCCTTCGTGGCCGTTCTCCGCGCCAATGGCTTCGAAGTTCTCCATCTGCAATATCGTCAGGAGATTGCGCCGCATCTTCACTTCATCTTCTATGACGAGGATTTTAGGCATGCTAGAAGGAGATGATGGGCTCCGGAGCGGTCGCGGGTATGAAGGGAAATCTCACCGAGACCAAAGTGCCTTCACCCTGTTTAGACCAAACAGAGATCTCGCCTCCGTGCAATTCGGCGCAGCGTTTCACGATGGCCAAACCCATCCCGGTGCCGGGGACGCGCCCAACATTGCTGCCGCGATAGAAGGGGCTGAACAGATTCTCTTTATCCTGATCGGGGATCCCCATGCCCCTGTCGCGGACGGCCAGGATCACAGACGGCTCCTCGATGCGGCATTCGCATTCCACTTTGCTGCCGCTGGGGGAGTATTTGACCGCATTCGAAAGCAGGTTGGTGAGAATGTGGCTCAGCAATGCCTCGTCCCCCATTAAGATTGGAAATTCAGAAGGGGTGCGGATTTCAATAACTCGCCCGGTTTCAGAGGCGGTGGAGATCTGCTCGACGACTTTTAGGCACAGCTCCCGCAAACGGAGCGGGGAAGGAGTGAACTCGAGCCGGTTAGCCTCACTCCGGCCGAAGACGAGGACGTTCTCCATCTGGCGGGCCATCTCAATGGCGCTTTCGCGGATGCTCCCAAGATGCTCACGTCGCGCCGCTTCCTGCAGCCGGTGCCAATAGCGGTCGAGAATGTCCGCCGAGGAGAGGATTACCCCCAGGGGCGTTCTGAACTCGTGAGAGATCGTGGCGACAAAACGGCTCTTAAGCTGGCTCAGCTCTCGCTCGCGGGCCAAAGTTTTAAGCAGCTCACGCTCGGCTTCGTGGCGCTCCGTAATGTCCGCGCTGACGCTGACGATGCAAGGCTCGTTTCCGATCTCGATCAACTCCGCGGAAAGCGTCAGCTGGCGCGGTTTGCCCTGCCGATGAACGACGAATTCACGGTTGCGAATGTGCCCTTTGGCGAGCAGTTCGCGAGTGAAGGCGTCGCGGGACTCGGCGTCGCGCCAGATTCCAATCTGCTGGGCGGTTTTGCCGATGACGTCTTTCCGCTCTAGCCCCAGGGCTTCAAGGAAGGTTTCATTCACCTCCACGAATTCGCCGTTTGCGAGCTTGGCGATGCTCAGAATAATTGGGCTGGCGCGGAAGGCCTTGCCAAATTTCTCCTCAGATTCACGAAGCTGCTGGTTGCTGGCGCGAAGCTCCGCCGTGCGCGCCTCGATGCGCCGCTCAAGATCCTCGTTTAAAGCGCGCAACTGCAGCTCGGCGCGCGCGCGGACAAGCTTGTTCGCGCACAACGAAGCTATGGACGTTAAAATGGCAAGGTGCTCCTCGTTAAAGAATCCTGCGGTGGAATGCTCCGAATCAATAATCCCGAGCAGGCGCCCTTCAGCGAGAATCGGGACGGTGATTTCCGATAAGCGAGGGCAATCGTCGAGCAGGTAGCGTGGATCCTGCCGGGTGTCGGGCACGATTTCTGGTGTCTTGCTCAGTGCGACGGAGCCGACGATGCCCTGGCCCAGCTTGATTTCGAGGGGAGCGAAGATTTCCCGGTCCTTCGGGTTTTTCGGGCCGAAGGCGGCGCGTTGCACAAGCACGCCCCGCTCCTCATCGAGCAAGTAGATGACGCAATCCTCAAATCCCAGCACAGAGATGCAGCCACGAGTGATTCCCATAACACATCTTCCTCGGTGTGCAGCGGGGAGAGGGAGGCGGCAAACTTGTTTAGGTGCGTCTGTGCGAGCATGGCCCGCTCGAGCCGGTCGGCGGCCAGCTTGCGTTCCGTCATATCGCGAACGTTAACGACGATGCCGCGCACACCTGGAACATTCAGGCAGTTGGTGGCGGTTGCGTCGGCGTAACGAATATCGCCTGCAGCGGTGAGAAGCCTGTAGCCGGAGATCTTACGAGTGCCCCCGGGATCGCGAAGCAGCTCTTCATGTGTGCGCTGGATTTCGGGCAAGTCATCCGGGTGAAGGAATTCCCACGCGAAGCGCTCATCCGTCTCGCGGGTGAGGTCCATGTTCAGCAAGCGCGCGCCGGACGGGCTGACGTATTTGACGAGGCCATCCGGGGCCAGGACGACGGTGACATCGAACGAATGCTCAATCAATGCGCGGAAGCGCTCCTCCGAGGCGCGGATCCGGTGCATTTGAAACATTTGCAGGGCAACCAGGCCGCCGATGGCCACAAGCGCAGCGGCAACCCATTCCAACCGGGAATCCTGCTCTTGAGCCGCTGCCTCGGATTCAACGCTAACTGGTGGCGCCGCAACCAAACAAGGGCCGCTGAAAAGCACGACCGACGACAGCAACAGAGCCGCCATCCATCTCACTATCCTTCGATGCAGGAATGACAATCGACCTAGCATGGGCATGCGAGTAAGAGAAGGCTGAATAGGGCTTTAGCCCTATTGCCGCTTTAGCGCCCGCTCCTGTCCTGATGCCTGAAACCATTACTAATGCAAGACTTGAGTGCATTGAGGCCGCGGGCAAGCGTTTCACGGTCTGCAAAACGCTTCTCTTAGGCCGATGGCAGCGCTACCGTGGAGCATGCCGGAACGCGAACTAAAAAAGCTCAAGGAGAGCATCGCGAAGAATAACGAGCTGTTGAAGCGGCTGCATGAGCGGATCGACGACCTAGACGCACATCTGCACCCGCAAAAGGTTGAGCCAAACGACAAGTTCGGCAAAGTGGAAACGCCGGGCAGCGGCAACTGTGGGCCGGAGCGGCCACCCAAGGGCAATTGATGAGTTCATTCTGGCCCAACATGGCCAAGCGCTGCTAAAGAGCCTTCCTCTTTCACGATGGAGGCAGAGGCTAAAACCTTGGAACCGAAAGCGGAGCGTATGCTCTTGCTTGTGCTGGCCGTTATCCAGTTCACCACGATCCTGGACTTTCTGATCATGATGCCGTTGGGCCCGCAGTACATGCGCGTCATGCACATCAGCCCGGGCCAATTCGGGTTTATGGTGTCGGTGTATGCCATCAGCGCTGGAATTGCCGGCCTGGTCTCTGGGTTTGTTCTGGATCGGTTCGAGCGACGAGCCGCTTTGCTGACTTTGTATGCCGGATTCGGTGTCGGAACATTGCTCTGCGCGTTGGCTCCCTCCTATGAGACTCTCACCGTAGCTCGAGCGGTCGCCGGGGCGTTCGGGGGCGTAACCGGCGCGCTGGTTTTGGCAATTGTCGGCGATGTGATTCCTGAGAACCGCCGGGGAAGGGCGATGGGGGTGGTTTTCACCGCGTTTTCGCTCGCATCGGTGCTTGGCGTCCCTATTGGCCTTGCGTTGGCAACCAAGTTCAGCTGGCACGCGCCTTTCTTCCTGTTGGCGGCAGCGACGGCGCCGGTCTGGTTTGGGACCGCTGCGTTCATTCCGAAACTCCAGCGCCCCGTTTACACGAAAACTCAAATGTTGCCGCACATCCGCACGTTGTGGCTGGCCCCAGCGCACCTGCGTTCATTTCTTTTCATCGCTCTGGTGACGGGATCCGGGTTCGCGGTCATTCCTTACATCAGCCCGTACATGGTGAAGAACGTGGGCCTGACGGAAGCGCAGCTCCCGTATATCTACTTCGTGGGCGGGATATGCACGATCTTCTCGATGAATTTCGTAGGCCGTGCGGCTGATAAGTTTGGGAAGTCCAAGGTCTTCAAAGTAGCCGCCATCGCCGCGGGCGGAGTGAGCATGCTGCTAACCAGCTTGCCGCGGGTTCCGGCGCCAGTCGCGATAGGCGTCACGACGTTGTTCATGGTTGGGATGTCCGGCCGCATGGTGCCGGCGATGGCCATGATGACGTCAGTTGTGTCGCGGAAAGAGCGGGGAGGATTTATGGGCGTTAGTTCAGCGGTTCAGCATTTTGCATCGGGTTTAGCCTCCTTCATAGGCGGGCTCTGCTTGGGTCAAGGGCCGCAGGGGCAGATCACCCGATATTGGGTAGTGGGGTTGGTTTCCGTTTCCTTCGCGCTGAGTTCCATTTGGTTGTCCCGGAAGCTCACAATGGTTGAAGATCTGTAGATGGGGGTTCTGGGCACACGTATCCCTGTCAAGAAAACAAACCTGAAATAGTCATCAGGGCTGCCTTGAGCCGTGGCAAAGGTTTTGCTTTAGTCCATTCGGCTAGCAGGAGTTCGACGACGACCGTCCAGAGCGCCTGCTTTCTTATCATTTATGCGAACATTCCCAACCGTGCGATTCGGTGTGGTTTTGGTGACCTTATCTGCGTTGAGTGCAGACCTTCTGGCGGCTTGCTATGCGCCTCCCAGCGGGTTGGTTGGGTGGTGGTCTGGGGAAGCCAATGCGGCGGATCGGCGGGCATACCTGACGGGAACTCTCAATGGCGGCATTGCATTTTCGACAGGGCAAGTGGGCCAGGCGTTCACGTTGGACGGCGTGAATGACTCTGTCTCGATTCCAGACAATCCTGTCCTCAGCCCACACGCCAAAGCGAATGGGGAACTTGCATTGGAGGCGTGGGTCAAGCCAGCGGCGCTGCCGGCAAACACAGGCGCCGGCTACAGTGTGATTGCGGGGAAGGGCTCAGCGAATAATTGGGAATACGCTTTAACTCTCAACCACGAGGGGAAAGTCGGCCTTGTGCTCTGGACTGCGGCGGGCGTCGATCACATGGCGGCGCGCGGTGGGATATTGACTCCAGGAACGTGGAGCCATGTCGCGGCGACTTTCAAAAAAGGGGAAGCGGTCAAGATTTACGTGAATGGGTCGTTGGTGGCCTCGAGTTCGGACACCATCAACGGGGACACATCTGATGGAACCGCTCCGTTTTACATTGGCGCCCGCCCTGACGGGCTGTTTTTCAACGGGCAGATTGATGAGGTGGCGCTCTACAATCGCGAGTTGACTGAGGCAGAGATCCAAGGGATCGCGAACGCTGGCGCGGAGGGCAAATGCCCTCCGACTTTAGAGACCGCCGCAAGCGTCCCATATGAGTCGAGCTTTGAGACGGGACTCGGGCCGGAATGGAGCAACCGCGCTGTTGATGGCTCGGCATCTTCCAAACTGAGCCTCTTTGCCGGCCGCTACAGCAACCACACACTCAATTTAACGCTAACCAACTTAACCGCCGGCGCCCCTTACCGCGTTCGATATGACCTTCACATCATCGACTCATGGGATGGCGGCCCAACGGGCAGCGACACTTTTGGCGTCCGCGTGGACGGCGTGGAGCTTTATGCTCGAAGCTATAACAATTTCGGTGGGGGCCAATCCAACACTCGCACTCCGGATGAAGGGCCCGAGCACATGGGGTATGGGGGGTGGGTCGATAGCATTTACAGAAACTTCGAGCACATCTTTGTTCCAACCAGCGACACAGCGACCATCTCTTTCTTTGGTGTCGGCCTTCAGGATGTCAGCGATGAATCGTGGGGCATCGACAATGTGGATGTGCGGCTGAACTCAGCTGCCACCCCGACAACCGTGACGCAGTCCACATTCGTCGGTGACAGCGGCACGGGCATTTCAGCAATTTACGGGTTTAATCTTGGATTCAGTCGTGAGTTGCTCGCGCCCGCCGCGGAGGCAACCCCCGTGACTTTGATTCGCGCCAACGCGTCGGGCTCATTCGACTCGGGCACCGAAAATATCGCCCTGACTCACTCCGTTTCCGGCAAACTCATCACGGCGGCAGTCGCCGGCGCGCACGAGCCGCTTCAACCCGGCAAGTACCGCCTGCAAGTGCAGACGAGCTTGCAGGATATTTTCACCAATAACGTGGCCGCCTATTCTGAAGAGTTCACGGTTCAAGAAACGGGCAGCATCAAGGTTGAGGGATTGGACAATGGCACTCTTCCAGGAGCCACACCTTTGAACATCGTGCAGAGCCCCGCTGGGAGCGGCCTCTTAGGAGGATATGGCGTGGGCTCCTTCTCCGCAGTCAACGAAGCTGATTATTGGCGCTTCGATGCCGAAGCCGGGGATCGGGTGACGATCCGTGTTGAGGCGCGCTTCGGGCCCGCGCATCCACAGATCGCTTTGCAAAACTCCGCAGGATCGAATCTCGCAACAGCAGGCGGGGACAGCTCGGGCAATGTTCAGATCCAGAATTACACCATCGCTTCCCCGGGGACGTATTATATCCGCCTTCACAGTGCGCATAACGCAACCCCGTACCTCCTGCATCTCCGCCAATCACGTGGGCCGCAAATGGAGAGCGAAGGCAATGATAGCAGTGGCAGCGCGAATGGGTTGAACCTGACCATCGCGGCTGGCAATTACCAGGCCCGGGTGGCTGGCGCTTTGACACGCGGGGATGCTGCGGACTATTTCAGCCTTGGCACGTTAAATGGCGGCAATGCTCTTACCGTTGCGTTGAGCTTCCCCCAGGACAGTTCTTTAGCGACCAACGCCCCAACTCTCCACCTGTACGCGGGCGGGAATCCCGTCGCTGTTCTGACGAACACCACTGGCGCGTTTAGCCACACGGTTACCGCGGAAGGAGCCTACTCCATCGCTGTGCGCAGCGCGGCTCCTGGCGCGAGCGCTAACTATCTCCTGAGCGTGAACGTCACTGACGCAGTTGGCCCGGTCGTGGCAAGCGTGGACCTGCCGGAGCAAGGCGTGGCGCGGCCTGAGATCCTGAACAGCTTCAGCATTAGATTCAGCGAGCAGGTCTCCTTCACCAGCAACTTCATCGCGCGCCCGGCATATTTCTTCGGATCAAGCGCATATTTCTACACCCCCGTCGCAACAACCTGGAGCGGCGCGGAGGCCATCGCGGTGGCCGATGGGGGGCATTTGGCGAGCGTGAACAGCGCGGCGGAAAATTCGTGGCTGGCTGAGATGTTTGCCACGCCGGTCACGCGTGTTTGGATCGGGTTCTCAGATTCTGAAACGGAAGGCTCGTTCAAGTGGAGCAGCGGTGAGCCAAACACCTTTACAGCATGGAACAACGGTGAGCCGAACAACTCAGGGAACGAAGATTTTGCCGAACTGCTGAATAGTGGCGGCTGGAATGATCGCGCTGAAACCGGCCCATTCTGGGGGGTTGTGGAAATTGCAACCCCAACTCTTTTCGAGCTTCGCTCGGCTGGTTTGGACGCCACGTTCGGCACGGGCGACGACCAGCTTTACACGCTGGGCAGCTCCGGCCCGTTGAACGGGCTCGACCTGAACCTGCGGGTGATCGATGGCCCTCTGCAGCCAGGCAAATACCGTTTAACGATCAGCGGCGATCTTCGTGATCGCGCGGGCAACGAGTTGGGCGCGAACTATACTCGGGAATTTGAAGTTCAAGCGGTTCAAGGGTTCGTTTTGGAAAACCGCCAAAACGGAACGTTCGAAACCGCCACGTCGATTGGCTCTTCTGTTTCCGGCAACCCGGACGGCTCTTTCACTTTCGGCGGCTCGTTCGCCGGGGCTGGAGGTGGGTCCTGGGGCATCAGCCACGGAGACCTGAATGGCGATGGGCATGTGGATGCGGCTGTTGCGAACTATTACGCATCGACAGTGACCATTTACAGCGGGAACGGGAACGGCGGCTTTACGCTTCGCACCAATATACCAGTTGGCGCTAACGCAATCTCCGTGGTCGTTGCGGATTTCAACGCTGATGGAAGGAATGATGTAGCCAGCGCCAACAACGGCGGCGGCACCATCAGCGTGCTCCTGCAGCAGACTGATGGAACCTTTAACGTGACGCACCATGGCTCAGGATCGAATCCTCGCCACATCACCGCGGCGGATTTCAATTCAGATTCCAAGTTGGATCTCGTGGTCGCCAATCATAGCAGTGGGGTCGTCATCTTCTTTGGCAATGGTGATGGCTCCTTCCAGGCTGCCGAAAGCATTTCAGTCGGAACCGGGGCGCATTGGACGGTGGCGCGCGACTTCAACCAGGACAACAAAACCGACCTTGCTGTGGTGAACGTCAACAACCACAACGTGCGTCTGTACCTCGGCGATGGAGCGGGGGATTTCACGACCAATCGGTTGTTCGGAGTCCAGAGTTCCCCTCGCGCCGCGACCGCGGGTGACTTCAACGGGGACGGCAAACTTGACCTCATCACCATCAACGCGGGCGTGAACAGCTTCAGTGTGCTGCTCGGCGGGGGTGACGGAACCTTCCATGAACCCACGAGCTACCTGGCAAACACGTCCGACCCTTACGACATCACAAGCGCCGATTTTAATAATGACGGCCGTTTGGATATAGCCATCGCCAATTACGGGAACAGCCGCGTTAATGTTTTCCTTGGGAAAGGAAATGGCGCGTTCGAAGGCTCGGCTGGTTATACCCTGACCGGCAACCCAATCGGAGTGACGGTTGCGGACATTAATGGGGACGCGCGTCTGGACATTATCAGCTCGCAGCATAACGGCGGCAGCCCTGGGTTCCTGAGCTTGCTCATGGGTCGCGAGACGGAGACGCTCACCGAAGACGCAATTATTGCAGGTGTTCGCATGGGTGGCGGGCGGGGAACGATTTCATCGAGCGCCGACCTGGATTATTGGCACTTCACCGCGAATGCGGGCGATCGCTTGCACCTGGCTGTGGAGAGCTTCCCGTTCAATTGGAGCAGCGGGCTAAATTGGGAAATTTACGGGCCAGATGGAGCACGAATCACCTCCTTCAATCCTGCGAATGAAGGATACGGCCAAAGCTCGCCAATCACACTGACGGCGTCGGGTGTTCACTACATCCGCGTTGCGGAATGGCATGCCTACCGCGGCGAATATCGTTTTAGGGTCTCGCTGATTCCGAACGCATACGAGTTGGAGAAGCTAGCCAACAATAATATCAATGAAGCGGGCACACCCGTGCTGGACATCGATGGTTCGACCGGTGTGGCGCGCGTGTGGGGGTATCACTCGCTGAGCGACAGTCCTGGCGATTACTTCCGGGTGGGGAATCTCGGTGTTGGAGCGACATTGAATATTTCCATGCGGCAGCCGGCCAACAGCGGTTTCCCTGCTTACATGGAAATCGTGGATAAGACCGGGGTTGCTGTGACGAACACCGCTCCTGGTGAGACGAACCTCTCTTACACTGTGCCCTTGGAGAAGGAAGGTGTGTTCTACGCTCGCACGGCGCATGCGGCGCATCAGTGGCCGCTTTCCGCCCCTGAGTTTGGCGGACAAAACAACAGCGCGCTTTACCTTGATGGGAACGGGGACGATGTGGCTATCGGCGCGCCGGTTATCCCTTCCAGCGGAGATTTCACGGTGGAAGCGTGGGCCTTCAATGGCATCGGTGGCGGTTACCGGGAAATGGTTGCGCAAGGCACCGCAGGGAATGCCTTCTACCTCGGCCACGATTCGAGCGGCAACATTCGCGCTGGTGACGGTTGGGGCAACACTGGGGTTCTTTATCCATGGCACGGTTGGCACCATTTCGCGGTCGTGAAGACGGGGACCAACACCTCGTTGTATGTGGATGGCATTTTACGCGCGCGTTTAAACAGCCCGATTCCAAACCCTGCCGCTGGTGAGGGCCTTCTGATTGGCCAGCAATATTCCTCCCACACGGAATGGTGGGCCGGCGGCTTGGATGAAGTGCGCGTCTGGAATGTTGCTCGGACTGAGGAGGAGATTCGCACCTCTCTGGGCGCGCCATTGGCTGGCACAGAACCAGGCTTGGTTGGCTATTGGAAATTCGATGAAGGCACAGGCTCGGCCGCAGCGGACAGCTCGACCCAAGGCCGCACCGGCACACGCGGTGGTGACACTCGTTGGATCCCGGCTAAGGACATCGTATATCCAGGCATGTTCGCGCAGTACGCGCTCACGATTGAACTGTCGGACACGACCGCTCCCCGTATCACTGGCATTTCCCTCCCTTCAGAAGGCTCAACGAACACCCTGGTTTCACCTTCATTCACCATCTCGTTCTCGGAGGAAATGACTGCCGCGACTGTGATGGAAGGGACAAATTACACCCTTGTCTCCGCTGGCGCTGACGGCTCGTTCGACACGGGCGACGATGAGCCTTACGCCATTCGCCCTGACGCATATTCCGGTCTCAGCGGCTCCTTCACAGTGTTGACGGACCCGCTCGCTCCCGGCGCTTATCGCTTCACGATTTCAACCGCTCTCAAGGACCGATTCTCCAACTCACTTGCTGCTCCGGTCGTCCGCACCTTTGTTGTGGCGGGTGTGGATGGGTTCATTCCTGAGACGCGCGAGAACGGCAGTTTCGCCACCGCGGTGTTGCTCGGCACCAATGTGACAGCCGCTGCGGACGGCACCTTAAGAATGGGCAACTCCACAGGCACGGAGTCTTCCAACCCTTGGGGCATCGGCCTTGCGCATTTGAACAACGATTCGAACCTGGACGCGATTGTGGGTTCGCACAACAGCCACAACTTTAGCGTCATGATGGGAGCCGGGGATGGGACTTTCACCCGCTTGACGAATTACTCCACCGCGTCTGGCCCGATCGATCTGGCGATTGCCGACCTCAACGGTGACAACAAGCAGGATGTGGTCGTCAGCGCGTACTATAGCGCGGCTCTGAGCGTCCGCCTCGGGGAAGGGAACGGGCTTTTCGGTCCGCTCACAAATTTCAGCACAGGTTCCAACCCGCGCTCCGTAGCGATCGGCCATTTCAACGCCGATACGATTCCTGATCTGGTCTCTGCCAATGAGGGATCAGGCAATGTCTCGGTGTTAATTGGCAATGGCGATGGGAGTTTTGCGCCCTCGACTAATTTCCCAGCGGGCAACGGGCCATACGCAATCAGCGTGGGTGACTTGAATAAGGATGGTTTGACAGATCTGGTCGTTGCCAATGCGTCAGGCCACAAGGTCGCTGTGCTCAATGGCAACGGCGATGGATCCTTCTCTCCCGCGGTGTTCTACGACGTTCAGAGCACACCTCGGTCTGTGGCAATTGCCGATCTAAACGCCGACACATGGCCGGATGTGCTGAGCCTGAATGCGGGTCAGAATTCCATCACCTATCTCATCAACCTGGGAACAGGCTCGCTCACAAACAAAGGCAGCTTTGCCGCTGGCACATCTGATCCGTATGACCTGATCAGTGCGGACGTTAACGGCGACTCCAAACCAGATGCTTTGGTCGCCAATTACGGGCACAGCTATGTGAATGTCTTCTTCGGTCTCGGCAATGGCTTGCTCAGCTCGGCCTCGACCTTCCCAGTCTACGTTAATGGTGGCGCGCAGCATCCGATCAGCGTTGCGGCGGGTGATGTGAATAACGACGGACGCCTTGATGTTGCGACAGCTAATTACTGGGGCGGTTCCATGAGCATCCTGCTGGGCCAGCCAACGGCCAACCTCACGCTGGATGCAGCTACCGGTCTGCGCCTCAGCAGCGCGCGCGGGAACCTTGGGGTTCCAGGTGACCAGGATTATTGGAGCTTCAGCGCCAAGGCTGGCGAGCGTCTAGCAATTGCCTCTGAGAATCTTGGCGTGCCCCAAAGCACATCGCTTCTTTACGAGATCTACGCTCCAAACCAGGAGCGGATCACCTACTTCTACACAGACAGCTATGGTGTCGGACACACCGGGCTGGTTTTGCCGGTGGACGGGACTTACACGATTCGCGTAAGCCGCAACGAAGCTTATGGGGGCGAATACCGGTTCCGCGTGACGCTTGCTCCAGCGCCGACAAATCTCGAGTCGGAGCCGAACAACGGTGTCAGCCAGCTCAACACCCCGACGCTCACCTTGCAGGCAGGCCACCAGCGCGGGTCGGTGCTCGCGTACTTCGACGCGTGGGACAGTTCCGGTGATTTCTATAATCTTGGCAACCTGTCGGCAGGCACAGCCATTACTCTGGAGCTGAAACGTCCGGCGCTGAGCGGAATCGCTCCAGTGGTTGAAATTTACGATGGAGCGAACACGGTTGTTACGTCCACCCCGCCAGGCTCGCTGAGCGCCCAGTATATTATCCCGGATGGGCAGGAGGGCGCTTACAAGTTCCGCGTCACACGCGCTGGTCCTTCCCGCACTGGACAGGATTCCACTTACCTCTCCTTTGACGGCGGCAGTGGCCGGGTTGCGGTTGGAAATTGGAATGCCGGTAAAAATTGGAGCGCAGAAGCGTGGGTGCGGCCTTCCGCCTACGTGAGCGGCCGGAGGACGATCGTGGGCGGGATGGGCAACTGCCAGGATTGGGGCATTGCAATTCTTGATCGGCAATTTGCTATGCACGTGCGCCCCGCTGGCGGCGCCTGCAATGCCACTGTGCCGGCCGGCTTCAACTTCGACCTGGACCGCTGGTATCATGTCGCTGCTGCTTCTGACGGAACCACAGCACGTCTCTATGTCGATGGCCAACTCCGTGCTTCGGCCGCTGTAGCCGCTGATTGGGCTCCTTACGCTGGTGGGACATGGATCGGCGGCGAGAGCTGCTGCGGAAACTATTTTCCCGGATTGATTGATGACGTTCGGATTTGGTCGCGACCACTCACGGCTGAAGAGATTGTCGCGAATGCAAGCGCTGACCTTACCGGTGGCGAAGCCGGTCTTAAAGGTCTCTGGAAGTTCGCCGAAGGCAGCGGGACAACCGTCGCTGATTTAAGCACGAACGGCTTCAACGGCACCTTGGCGGGTGGGGTCAGTTGGACTACGCAAGGCCCGGCCGACGCCGCGCCGCGCGGGTTGTTTGCCCAATACCTCGTTTCTATCGATTTAGGCGATCCAACTCCGCCGAGCATTATATCTGTGAACCTGCCTGCGGAAGGATCCACGAACATTTTTGTTCACCCGTCATTCTCGATTCGGTTCTCCGAAGATATGCTGGCTTCAACAGTGGTCGATCCGGCCACCTACGAACTCCGTTCGGCGGGTGTGAACGGCATTTTCGGTGACGCTGATGATGTCGTGCATAATGTAGCGCCAAGCGCATACACCACCGGCCTGAACGCCTCGTTCTTCATCACGAGCACTCCGCTGCACCCAGGCAAATACCGGTTTACGATAACTACTAACCTGCAGGACAAAGCTGCTTCGCCTTTGCTTGAAGCATACGTCCGCGAATTTGTCGTCGCTGGCGTTGACGGCTACGTGCTTGAACTCGGCGCCAACGACAGCATGGCCACCGCCATCAAACTTGGGCCCGTTACCGGCGTCTCCGACGGATCCTTCAGGTTTATTGGCAACTCCGCTTCATCGGGTGAAAACCCGTGGGCCATCGCAAGCGCGGATTTCAACGGTGACGGCAAACTCGATGCCGTTCTCGGCAATCACGGGTGGAATAACGCGGGCATCTACCTCGGCAACGGCGACGGCACCTTCAACCTCGCGGGAACATATCCCGCCGGGCAAGGGGTTATCAGCGTTGCCGTCGCGGATCTGGATGCAGATGGCGCCCTCGACATTGCGTTTGCTGCTTATCACGGCCAGGCCGTGCACCTCCTCATGGGGAACGGTGATGGATCCTTCCAGGCGGTGGCTCATGTGCCGGTGTCGTCAAATCCTCGCGGTGTGGTGATCGCTGACTTCAACTCCGACGGGAAGCCTGACCTTGCGACCGCGAATTATTCCTCAGCCAATGTCGGCATTGCGCTGGGCAACGGAGATGGTTCCTTTGCAGCAGTGTCATATGTCGCGGCTGGCAACGGCCCGTCAGCTCTCGCGGTCTCTGACATCAACGCGGACGGGAAAGCGGATTTGGCAGTTGCCAACTGGCATTCCGACACCGTGACGATCCTCCTCGGCAACGGGGACGGCTCTTTCAGCTCCGGCGGCACACTGAACACTCCGTCCGCCCCCAGAGGCATCGTGATCTCTGACTTCAACGAGGACGGGCGAAAGGATATCGCGACCATGAACGCTGGGGTGAACACGATCAGTGTGTTCCTCGCGCAAGCCAGTGGCGGCTTCGCGACGGCAGCGAGTTTCGCCGCGGGCACTTCAGACGCATACCAATTAGTGACTGCGGATGTGGATAGCGACGGCAACGCCGACCTTCTCGTGCCGAGCTATGGCAACTCACGAGTTGTGGTCGTTTTGGGACGCGGCGATGGGTCGTTCTATTCCCCCGCAGTGTACGCGAGCGGCAACAATCCGATTGCTTTGACCGTCGGCGACTTCAATGCCGATGGGATTCAAGACATTGCGACCGCTAATTATTGGGGTCACTCGGTGGGAATGATGCTGGGCAATGGTTCTGTGACTTTGGCGGCTGATCCTGTCGGCAGCGGCCTCCGAAATGGTTGGGCACGGGGCAATCTCTCCACTCAAAACGATGTGGATTGGTGGAGCTTCTCCGCCAAGGCTGGTGAGCGAATCACGGTTGCCGTCGAGAACCCCGGCGCCCCGGCAAACAGCGGCTTGCTCTACCAGATTTATCAACCTGACGGTGACCGCATCACTTACTTCTACGCAACATCCGATGGGCACGGCGAATCTGAACCGTTCATCGCACCGATGAGCGGGACCTTTGCTGTTCAGGTCTCGTACAACCACGTTTACTACGGCGAATACCGCATGCGCGTCAGCGTGGCGACGCCACCGCTGCTTGCTGAGCAAGTGGAGAATGAAACGATTGCTGAAGCGGATCCGCTAACCTTCTTTGCGGAAGGGAACAGCCGCGTGGCAGCGGTTCACGGCTACCTTGGCCTTGACGATCCTGCGGATGTTTTCAGCCTCGGGAACCTCGGCGAGGGAACTACCGTTCGCCTGGGACTTCGCCGCCCAGGCACGAGCAGCCTGGCAAACGTCATCGAGATTCTGGGTGCAAACGGAACCTTGCTCACGAACGCGCCGCTCGCGACCACAAACCTTCTGTTCACTGCTCCGGCGGGCGTTAACGCGAGTTATTATGCGCGCGTCCGCGCCGATGGGATCGGTCCTGCTCTGTCATTTGGTGGTGGCCAGAACAATGCCTTGCGCTTCAGCGGCGGCTCCTATGTGGATATCCCAGACGCTCCCGCACTCCGCCCGCGCAACCTGACCATGGAAGGGTGGGTGAAGTTCGCCTCAACGGGCGGCCTCAAAGTTCCATTTGGCCGCACCATTGGAAACAGCTTCTACAATTCATTTGTTATCTGGCATCAGGATGGGCAGCTCCGCGCCAGCAGCGGCATCCATGGCTCTGCGAACCCAATGCTTGCCTTCAATTGGCAGCCGAACTTTAGCCAATGGCATCATCTCGCTTACACCTATGACGATGATGCGAACACCCACGCTCTGTATATCGATGGCCAGCTTGTTGCCAGTTCCAGCGCGACCGTCAGCATCGGCTATGACTCGCACCCATTCCGCATCGGCGCTGAGGACGAGTCTGGCAACCTTGTGTATGCATTTGATGGGTCGATCGATGAAGTCCGCCTTTGGAATATTGCGCTGACGCAAGCCGAGATTGCTGCCGGAATGAACGGCGTTTCTCCAGCGTCTGCAGGATTGCTCGGCTACTGGAAGTTTGACGAAGGGCAGGGGAATGTGGCTGCCGACACCCTCGGCCAGAACAATGGCTTGCTCGCGAACAATCCAGTCTGGGTGTCCAGCGACTTGCGTGGCTTTACCTCAGGCCAGGGTCTTGCGTCCCAGTATATCCTGGACGTTCGCACCACCGACTCAATTGCGCCGACAATCGTCTCGAATACCCTCGCCGCTTTGGGCGGGAACACGACGCAGCTGATCAATGGATTCACGCTCTATTTTGCGGAGGACATGGACTCCGCGACCGTGCGCAGCTCCAGCTCGTACGAACTCCGCGCCTCGGGCGCTGACGCGCAATTCGACACTGCGGACGATGAGTTCTACACGGTAAGCAACGCGAACTACACCACGGGGCTCACCGTGAGCTTGCAGGTCACCGATGGCCCGCTGCAGCCTGGCTCGTATCGCTTCCGCGCCTCCGGCCTGACCGACACCTTTGGGAACGCAGTCGTCCCTGCCGAACAGTTCTTCACCATCAGCCCGATCCCCGGGTTCGTGTTGGAAAATCGTTCCAACGATCAGGCAACCAACGGCACCAGCCTCGTTCTCGTTGAGCAACTGCCCGGTTACCGGGCGGCGCAGGGCCGCGGCCATCTCTCCAGCGCCTCGGACGTGGATTGGTGGACTTTTGCTGCAACCCCTGGCGACCAACTCCTCCTGTCTTTCGAAAGCTTGAATAACCAGGGGAACAGCCAACTCCGCTGGCAAATCGAAACGGAACATGGCTCGGTCGTCCTTTCTGAAATCGTGAGTGAAAGCGACAACGGCTTCGGCCAGGCGTCGGTGACCCTTCCTGTGGGCGGAACTTATCGCCTGCGCGTGCGCGCGTATGACAACTTCTTTGGTGAATATCGCTTCCGCCTGGCAACCGTGGCTGCCCCTGTTGCTTTCGAAGAAGAGGGGAATGACAGCATTGCCAATGCCACGACGCTGTCGCTGGCCGCGAGTGGGGATACCAAGTTCGGTGCAATTGCTGGTTATATTCGCCAAAATGGTGACCTTGACTACATCGCTATAGGGCACGTGACAAATGGGTCGACTGTGTTTTTGTCCGCAAGGCTTCCGTCAGGTTCCCTGTTGTCCCCGATTGTGAGCCTTTACAAGGCGGACGGCGGCCCTGCTCACGAAACGAGCAATGGTCGGCCCTCCGACGGGGTCGCAGAAATCCGAATCACCAACGACGGGCTCTACTACGCTGTCGTTCGCGGTGCTTCAGTCCAGAGTGGGATAAACTATTCATATGTTCTGGATGTGCAGGCTGTGCCTACGGGAAGCGTAGACTTCCCCAACCTTCAGATTACTAGCGTTAACAGTCCTTCATCTGCAGGTATCCAAAGTGGCCAGGAAATCAGCTTCTCGTACGTAGTCCAAAACCTAGGATCGAGCCCAGCTCCCGCGGTTGGTTGGACCGATCGCGCCGTGCTCTCGTTGAACACGACTATTGGCGATGCTGACGATTTGCCCTTCGGCTCATTCTTGCGCTCCACTGGTTTAGCTTCTGGCGCATCATACACTGTCACGACCACCAATAGGTTGCCTCACGGGATACAGGGGAGTTTCTACGTCATTGTGCAGACTGACATTGGCAACGCTGTTAATGAGTTCGTCCTTGAAGGCGACAATGTGACTGCATCCGCCGCGCCATTCACCGTCACCCGCGCCCCCTATGCCGACCTGGTTGTCGAGGGGTTAAGCGTGACAACTCTCGACACAAACAATTTTACAATCAACTGGGTCACCGCCAATCGTGGTTCCCTCACAGCAGGCGCAGGCGCGAAGGAGCGCATTATCGTGCGCAACACTCGCACAGGAACCATTGCCCTGAATGAGGAGCTGGCTCTGAGCGCCAATCTCGATCCGGGCGGCGTGACAAACCGCTCCACAACGGTCAGCGCCACCTCGCCCGGCGTCTATGAAGTGGCGGTCACGACGGACAGCGAGGACGCGCTCTTCGAATACAGTGTCGCTGGCCACACAGCCGCGGAGGCGAACACCTTTAAGACGCAGTTCACCATTCTTGCGCGTTTTGCGGTGAACCTGGCCGCGAGCCCTGTCGCCGGGGGAACTGTCTCAGGCTCCGGGGAGTTTCTGGATGGCGATTCTGTGACTGTGACGGCTGCGGCCAAACAGGATCAGCTCCCATATGCTTTCTTTAACTGGACGGAAAACGGCCTGGTTCAAAGCGCGAACGCTTCCTACACCTTCACGATTCGCACGAACCGTAACCTTGTGGCGAACTTCCGTTTGCCAAGCTTCCCAGTGACCGTGACCACCGCGCCAGCCAACTCCGGGATCATCACCGGCGCGGGGAACTACAATTATGGCTCCACGGCCAATCTGAGCGCGCAGGCGAAATTCGGTTATCGCTTCACCCGCTGGATGGAAGGCGATGCTGAGCTTTCCACGGCGGCCACACTTTCGCTGAACATCGTGACGAACCGTGACCTCACTGCGGAGTTCGAAGCGACGAACCTTGTTCACACCGTCACAACGGCCAGCGATCCTGCCGGCGTGGCCAGCGTCAGCGGGGCTGGCGTTTACACGAATGGAGACACGCTCACTTTAAGCGCCCCATTAAGCATCACGAACAACGAGACGATTTATACCTTCAAACGTTACCTCCTCAATGGCGCGGTGGCTGACACGAACCGCAACTTAAGCCTGATTGTGCGCACTGAAGATCCGACCACCATGAACTTCGTGGCTGAATATAGTTCTCGCAGCCTTTTCCCAACTCTGGTGGACGTGCGCGGCAATATCCCGAATCCGGTGCCCGCGACCGCAAACTTCTTCCTGACGCTGCAGTTCAACCGCCCGATGGACACCAATGTGTTTCCAGTCCTGACACTGACGAATCTGAGTGGCGGGACGAACCCAATCGTTGCAGGCGACGGTTTGTGGCTGACGAACGACACCTTCCGCAGCCGACTCATCACATTTGTTCCTGGAGTGGATGGCACGAACCAGCTCCACGTTTCAGGCGCGGTGGACATCGAAGGCGCAGCGATGAGGGGAACCAATGCCGCGCTCATCGTTGTCGATGCGGTGGCCCCAACGATTGCCGCGCTGGCGAGCAGCCCGGGGTCCGTGAATGCCGTCATTACCTGGACCACAACCGAGCCGGCAAGTTCGCAGGTTGAGTTTGGCCCATCGGGTTCATTTGGCCGCATGACGCCGTTCTCGGCTGCGCTGGTCACGAATCACCGCGTTCTCGTGACCGGTCTTAATCCGGAGGCTTCGTACCAATTCCGGGCTCGCAGCCGCGACCAGGCAGGCAACGAGTCTATCTCCGCAACGTCGACATTTACGACGATCAAAGCCCCAGACCTGGCAATCGCGAATGTCACCATTCTGCCCGCCACCATCACTTCTGGATCAGAGTTGGTTGTGCGCTGGAACGACACCAACATCGCGGACGGCGCTACTGCCAGCTCCTGGTATGATTACGTCCAAGTCACCAACGCTGCAGCAGGCGTCGCGCTCGGCGAAGCCTTCGTGCAGTACGATGCGGCCGTGCGTGGCCCGCTGGCCGCTGGGGCTTCCGTCGCGCGCGAAGCCCGTATTCAGTTGCCGCAAGGACCGTCCGCAGTCGGCTCCCTGCAGGTGCGGATCATCGCTGATGTCTACAACCAACTGACTGAGCAAAGCCCCAACGGTGAGGCGAACAACCTCTTCGCGCAAAACGTCACCTCAACCATCGGCAACTACCCCGACCTGGAGGTTAGGAACCTGCAGATTTCTCCAACATCACCCGTGTCCGGGGCCGCGGTGACGATCACCTGGACCAGCTTCAACAACGGCTCCGCGGCAATTACCGGGGCGTTTTCTGAACGCGTTCGGGTGCTGAATAACAGCACAGGAGCCGTGTTGCTCGACACCCTCGTGAATGCCGAAGTGTCCGCCTCCGCTCCAATCGCCGCTAACACAGGCTTGTCACGGCAGGCCACCGTGACTCTTCCGAACGGAAATGCAGGCGTCGGCACGCTTGAAGTGGTGGTGATCACTGATTCTCAGAATTCAGTGTTTGAGCACAAGAACGGGTTCGATGCGGAGGCGAATAACATCGCCCGCATCCAAGCCACCTCCACGCTTGCTCCAGCCGCCGATCTCTTCGTCTCCGAAATCCTCGCGCCAGGGGCCGCGGCATCTGCTGAGCCAGTTCAACTCCGTTGGACCCTCACCAACCGTGGCGCCGCTGCCGCTTCAGGCGTTTGGACGGAGCAGGTGTTCCTTTCGTCCGATGCGACCGTCGGGAACGACGAGCTTCTCGCAACATTTACTTTCACGAACACGCTGGCTGCAAACAGTTCCCTCATCCGCACGCAATCAGTGACACTGCCCCGCTTCGGCGCCGGCGCCAAATCGATCGTTATACGCACGGATGCCAATAACGCCGTCTTCGAATCGGATGAGGATAACAACGTGAGCGTCAGCAGCTCGACCTTGAATATTCCGCTGCAGCTGCAGGTGACGCTCTCCCGCACAGTTGTGCTGGAGAACAGCGGCCCGCAAGCAGCCATCGGCACTGTCACTCGCAATGGAGGCGACTCCTCCGCGTTGGTAGTCAATCTGGCAAGCAGCGCCTCTAGCGAGGCCTCGGTCCCGGCGAGTGTGACCATTCCAGCTGGAGCTGCGTCAGTCACTTTCCCAATCGGGGCGGTCGAAGATCAGTTCGCTGACACAGACATTTCGGTGAACATCAGCGCGAGCGCAGGCGGGTATCAGCCCGGCGCGCATGCGTTGCTGGTGAAGAATATCGACCAGCCCACGGTTTATGTTCTTATAACCACAGACACTGTCAGTGAAAACGCGGGCGCGAACGCCGCAACGGTTATGCTTCGCCGCAACGCCAATCTTGGCTCACCGCTTACAGTGGCCCTCGTCAGCACTGATCCAGCGCGCGTGACGGTTCCCGCAAACGTCACCATTCCTGCAGGCCAGACGACGGTGAACTTCTTCCTGAGCGTGGTAGACAACACCGTCCCGAACCGCACCGCGCCAGTGACCATCACTCCAAGCGTGCATGGGTATGCTTCCGTGTCCCACGCCGTGGAAGTTGTTGATGACGACCTGGGAGCGCTCACGTTGACCATGGTGGATCCGACTGTCTCCGAAGGCGCGGCTAATCCAGCCACCGAAGCAATCGTGGCTCGCCCGCAGGCCTCGCCAGAAGCGATTCGAATTGTCCTGCACAGCTCGAACACCTCCGCGGCAACAGTTCCGCAGCACGTCACCATTCCAGCCAACGAGACGACCGCAACCGTGCCCGTTTGTGTGGCAAACAATGATCAAGTGGATGGGAACCGTTCCGTCACCCTCACCGCCTTCTACACGGACGGTCTTTTCCAAACGCCAATTCAGGCTGGTTCCGCTAGCGCAACGTTGAACATTACCGATGACGACGGGCCGACGTTGAAAGTGGCTTTCGACAACGACCTGCTCTCTGAGAACGGCTCTGCTGAGGGCACCGTTTCGCGCAACACAACACCAACTGGAGATCTCGTGGTCACACTGTCGAGCGGCGACCTTTCCGAGGCGACAGTGCCAGCACAGATCACTATTCCGAACGGCTCGCAAAGCGCACGATTCACTATCACCGGTGTTCCAGACGGAACTCCAGATGGGATTCAACGCGTCAGCGTGACGGCAGCCGCCGGTGGTTACACATCTGGCGTGGGGGCTATCAATGTGTCGGACATAGACCTTCCAGACCTCCGTCCAATTCAGATTTCAACGGTGGCTTCCGGTGAGACCGCCGCGAGCGTTCAAGCCACTTACAAAGTGAGCAATGACGGCATTGCGCCTGCAACGAATTCGTGGGTGGATCGCGTTTACATCTCCAGCTCAGCGAATGGCGCGAACCCGCAGTTTGTGGGGTCATACTCCGGCGTTACTCCGCTCGCCGTCGGCGCGAGCTACGAGAAGAACATCAGCGTTCAGCTCCCAACAACACCAGGCCAGTATTACCTGATGGTTGTGACGGATTCGAACGATTCGGTCACAGAGGGATCTTCACGAAACAACACGCTAGTTGCGACAACGCCAGTCACTGTTGCTCCCGCATACCGTGCTGAAGTTGAGACCGACGTCAGCCTCGCTTTGAGCGGAACAACGATTCCGCTGCGTGGCCGCGCCTATAAGAGCGGCACTGGAGAGCCGGCGCCATTTGCGCTCGTGACTGTGCGCGTGCTGGTGAAAGGCACCCGCCGCGTCATCACTGTCCGCACGGATGCCAACGGCCAGTTCGCAACCAACTTCCAACCGCTCTCCAATGAAGCTGGGCAGGTTCGCCTGGCTGCTGATCACCCTGGCGTCGAGGAGGATATTCTGGACGATTCGTTGCAACTGATCGGCATGCGCTTTGTCGAAGGGCAGCTCACTACCCGAATGTTCCCAATGTCCAGCTACAACGGTGAGCTGAATATTGAAAACCTGAGCGAAATTCCGCTCAACGACTTCCAGTTCGAGTTCCTCGACCTGCCGGATTACATCCAGATCAGCCCCACCACAACGAACCGTCTGGAGCCTCTCGCAAGCGCTAAACTCAACTACACAATCACCGTTGGTCAGATCCCATCCGCCCTGCGCCTGCGCGCTTCGATGAGGATCACCTCGGATGAAGGCGCCACCGCAATCATACCGATAGACCTGACCGTTGCGCCGCAAACGGCGACCCTCACTGCCAACCCCGGTTTCCTTGAGAAAGGAATGCTGCGCGGCCGTAAGACCTTCGTTGAATTCGAATTGGCAAATCTTGGCGGCGCGGCGTCCGGGCCGATGCAGGTTCTGCTTCCTGCCGTTCCATGGCTGAGCGCGGTGACTGAAACGAATCAGCCGTCACTGCTCCCTGGCGAGAAGCGCAATATCGTTCTCGCGTTGAACCCAGCGGCCGATCTCCCGCTCCTCCGTTACGACGGCAGCCTGGTCATTAATGGCACCGGCGTCAGTCTCACGGTGCCATTCCGATTCCGCGCATTGTCCGAAGCCCGCGGAGACATCTCGGTCGAAGTCACAGATGACTTCACGTTCCATGTCGCTGGAGCGCCGCGCGTTGAGGGCGCTGAAGTCCGCCTCACCGATGGTCTGACTGGCGAAACCGTCTCTCTCGCGACGACTGACAACACCGGCATCGTGAACCTCACGAACCTGATGGAAGGGACTTACCAACTCACCGTTAGCGCTCGCAACCACGGCACTTACCGCGCGCCTGTCACCGTCGTCCCTGGATTGAGCACCAACATGACTGTCTTCATTGATCGCCAGACGGTGTCATACCGCTGGACTGTGGTTCCGACACAGATTGAAGACCGCTATCGTGTCGTTCTGGAGTCCGTTTTCGAAACGGAAGTTCCGATCCCGGTGGTCACCATCGAGAATCCAATGCTGCTGCCTGTCGTTGTTGAAGGCGAGGACACCCAGATCGACATTCGTGTCACCAATCACGGCTTAATCGCCGCCGAGCGCGTCTCCGTGGTAGTGCCCGAAAATGAGCACTTCGAAATCAAACCGCTAGTGGACATGATTGATGTCCTTCCCGCGAAAACCACCATTCGTGTTCCGATCCTTATTCGCGCGAAACCTAGCGCAAACTTTATCTCCGGCTTCAACGGCTTCTCAAAGAAGATCAAGGCTGCCGCTGGCGGAACAACCTTTACCGGTTGCGAGGCCTTGCCCGAACTGAAAGTGAAATGGTCCTTCGTCTGCGGGCCGGATCGCCGGTGGCATGTGAACGACCTCAGCTTGCAACCAGTGCCCGTGGAGCGCGATTGCTGGGAAGGCATTCAGGATTGCATTAAGGACAAGGTCAAAGACGTCGTCCAGAAAGGTGGCAATCCGAAAGACCTGCTCGATTGGGACACTTGCGAATTGGTCGACTGCCTCGTGAACTGCCTTGAAGACGAGTGCCTGATCACCATTCTCAAAATGGCTTGCGGCGTTGCCACACGTGACGTTAAAGGCGCTGTCGGCGCTGCGCTTACGTTTGGAAATTGTTTTTGCCCAAGCCTGCCATCCTTCGGTGGTGGAACAGGCGGGGGCGGGGGCGGTGGTGGAGGGGGCGGTATCAGCTACTTCGGTGGCGTGGGGGGGTCTCCTGACTTCCCAACACCAGCTCCGATCTATTGGGATTACAGCCCGAACTGCAATCCGGGCGACACCTTCGGCAACGAAAGCTTGAGCGCTTCCAGCGCTGTGGCGGCCTTGGCTGATGCCCCAACAACGGCCGAAGGCAACGTCTGCGCCCGTGTTCGCCTCCGCATTGAGCAGGAAGCGGTGATCACCCGCGCGGCATTCCTGGGAACCCTTGAGATCGACAACGGTCACGATGAGTTGAGCCTGACGGGCGTGGCCGTAACGCTGGACATTCGCGACCAGGACGGCAACTCCGTGAACGATCGCTTCGGCATCCGTGGGCCGGAACTCGTGAGCCTGAGCGCGGTCGATGGCAGCGGAGTGATCCCCGCCAAAGCCAACGCGAGCGCAAAGTGGACCTTCATTCCGAATCGCGAGGCCGCTCCGGAAGGCCCGACAATTTACCGCATCGGCGGCACACTGCGTTATATGGAAGGTGAGAACCTTGTTGAGGTCCCTCTCATTCCAGACGCGATCACAGTGTATCCAGACCCAGCGCTGCACCTCGTTTACTTCCAGCAGCGGGATGTCTTTGCTGATGATCCAAACACAGATGAAACGGAGCCTTCCGAGCCGTTCGCTTTGGGTCTGCTGGTCAAGAACACGGGCAAGGGCGCGGCGATCGATTTCAAGATCACTTCCGCGCAGCCGGAAATCATTGAGAACGAGAAAGGCCTGCTTATTGATTTCAAGATCATTGGCACGCAAGTGGGCGCTGAAACGGTCGCGCCAACGCTTACGGCAAACCTTGGCCGCATTGAGCCAGGCCAATCCAAGGTGGGCATCTGGAAGCTCATATCAACGCTGCAAGGCAAGTTCATCGAATACAGCGCCAAGTTCGAGCATATCGACGGCTTGGGCGATCCGCGCCTGTCGCTGATCGACAGCGTCGAGATTCACGAACTCATTCACACCGTGCGCACCGATCGGAATGGCGACGACAACGTCCCCGACTTCCTGGTCAACGATGATCCGGATCCAGACAACGCTCCTGACACGCTCTATTTGAGTGATGGCAGCATTGCACCCGTGAATCTCGCCTCAGGCGCGAGCGCTAACTCCGCTGCCGGCCCGGGCAACATGCAAGTGAGCATTAGCGCGGGCATGGGTTCTGGCTGGGTTTACCTCAAGATGCCGGACCCCGGCGCCGGTTATCGCCTCGACCGCGCGGTGCGCTCGGATGGCAAAGAAATGTTGGTCGGAGACAATGTCTGGACGACCGATCGCAGCTTCCCCAGCTCGCAAACTGGCGTTCGCCGTGAGCGGTTGGTTCATCTGCTCGATAACAACAGCTCCGGCCAATACACATTGTATTACCGCTCCAGCGATTCGGTTGTTCCGCTGTTCCTTGGCGCCCCTGGCTTTGCAGCTGTGCAAGCCGCTGCTGTTTCGTCCATCGACGTGAGCTTCTCTGAACAGATTGATCTCACTTCCTTCACGGCTGCCGATCTAGCGCTGACCTTCAATGGCGGCGCCAATCTTATCGAGGGGGGCGTCACCATTGAGCATGTGGAAGGCTCGATCTATCGCATCAGTGGGCTTTCGGGCTTCACAGCGGAGGATGGCTCGTATCTCCTGACCATCACAGGATCAGGGATTGTGGACGCTGGCGGGAACTCCGTCGAAGGCTCGCACGAAATCCGCTGGGCCAAAGGCCTCTCCAAGCCAGCTATTGTGGCCATCAACGGCCTCTCCGGCGAGCTTCGCAAGCTCCCGGTGACGGACCTTGAGGTCGTCTTCTCCAAGCCAATTCTGTCGGCGAGCTTCGACGCCGAGGACTTCACTCTCACCCACAACGGCGGGCCTAACCTGGCAGCGTCGGGCGTCGTGGTGACACCGGTCAACGCGACCACGATTCGCCTGAGCGGCCTTGGCAACCTCACAGCGGAGCCGGGGTCATACCGCCTCGCGGTGCAGGCTTCCGGCGTTCTCGACACAGAGAGCAACTCCGGCAGCGGCTCGCTGAGCGTTGAGTGGACACTGGACAATGTTCGGCCTTCCATCACCGGCATCGAGCGACTTGGCAACGCCTATCGCAACACCGTGGTGCAAGCGGTGGACGTCACGTTCAGTGAAGAGATCGATGTCGGCACGTTCGACTATC
The DNA here is from genome assembly GCA_035627835.1 of Candidatus Methylomirabilota bacterium. Taxonomy (GTDB): domain Bacteria; phylum Verrucomicrobiota; class Verrucomicrobiia; order Limisphaerales; family SXQI01; genus DASPKX01. The sequence continues at coordinate 9,893 of DASPKX010000025.1, read as the reverse complement.
GTGACATTGCGCTCTCTTTGAATGGTGGGGGCAACTTGATCACCGCCGACACACGGGTTGAGCGCTTGCAAGGTTTTACCTTCCGCATCAGCAACTTCAACTGGGTCAGCGGCAACCAGGGCAATTACACCCTTACTGTAAACGCCGCCGGTGTGGCTGATGCAGCAGGCAACAACGGCTCCGGCTCGGCCTCTGTTGACTGGACACTGGACATCACCAAACCAGCAGTCCCTGCTTCATTCGTCATTGCGCCTGACACGGGATCATCCGCGACAGACAAACTCACGAAGTCGCGCGCGATCACGCTCTCCGGCTCCCTCGGTGAGCCTAACCTCACCGTGCGTGTGCAAAACTTCACGGGCCAAACAGACCTCGGCTTGGCTGCCGTCAACGGCGCGACCTTCTCGAAGCAAATCCAATTCGCGACCCCAGGCTCACATAGCCTCCGCGTTCAGGCCATTGATGCTGCGGGGAACTTCTCCGAAGAAGCGACCGTCAACGTCTTCGTGGACGAAGTGCCGCCTTCCGCGACCATTGCCACGGTTCAATCACCTCGGGAAACCGCCATTGGCGGGATCGAGTTCCAATTCACCGAAGCGATCAACGCGTCCACCTTCTCACTGGATGACCTCCAATTAACGGTGAATGGCGGCGCCAACCTGCTCACTTCGGAAATGACGCTGAACTTGCTCGACAACGGCATCTACAGGCTTGAAGGCCTTTCGAATGTCACAGCGTCCGCAGGCGTGTATATCTTCGCCATCAACACTGCTGGCGTGGAAGACCTCGCTGGCAATGCTGGCGTGGATCTTGTCACCCGCAGCTGGAGCCTCGAGCCGCCGAACCAGCCCCCGGTTGTGCAACCCATCACGCAACTCACCGCAACCGGTGGCCTGCTCTTCACCGCGCAGGTCATCGCGACTGATGAGGATCCTGATGCTGAGCTTGAATTCACCTTCGCTCCGGGAGCGCCTGCAGGCATGGAGATCGACGCTGAAACAGGTGTTATAACCTGGATCCCAGCCGATGTGCAGGTCCGGACGACCAATGAGGTCACTGTTATTGTTACCGATGATGATGAGGAGGAGCCACTCCACAGCGAGGTCACCTTTAACGTGGTCGTGGTTCCTGCGCCGAAAGCTCCGGTTCTGGCGGAGATCCCTGCGCAAACGGTTCCTGCTGGTGGCTCGCTCTTGCTAACTGTCTCCGCGACGGATGCGAATTTGGAAGCCATTCTGGCTTACAGCCTCGGACGTTATCCAGTCGGGATGCAGGTCAACGCGCAGACTGGCGTGATCACCTGGACACCGACGGCTGCGCAAACACCAAGCTCCAACACAGTTGCTGTGATCGTCACGGACGACTCTGGGCTGACCGACACAAATGAATTCGCCGTGGTTGTCCTGAAGCAGATGACCGCCCCAACCATTGCGGCGATCGCTCCTCAAACCATCCCAGGTAACGGCTCGCTCAGCTTGCAAGTGGCCGCTAGCGACATCGACCCAGGCGCAGCTCTGACGTTCAGCCTCAGCGCTGCTCCTGCTGGGATGACAATCAACGCCCAAACTGGATTGATTACTTGGACACCTACCTTGGCCCAGACGCCAAGTTCTGGCTTCGCGACCGTGGTAGTCACAGATGACGACGGGCTGACCGCGTCGAAGACATTCAGCTATACCGTTCTGAAGATCTCCACACGTCCGACGATAGCTGCGATCCCCGCACAAACGCTCGAGGCGAACACCTCGTTGCAGGTTGTCGCTCAGGCGAGTGATCCAGATGTCGGAACTGTTCTCACGTTCAGTTTAAGCAGCGCTCCGGTTGGCATGACGATCAATTCGCAAACTGGGGTTATCACCTGGACGCCGGGACCAACCCAGACTCCGAGCACCAATGACGTGACGGTGACTGTGACCGATAACGATGTGCCGCCCCTCTCCGCCTCGACCACCTTCCGGGTCGTGGTGAAGCCGGAATTGGTCCCGCCGACTCTCCGAGCGATTGCGAACAAGACGGTCAGTGAAGGCGAACTCGTGCAGATCCAGTTGCAAGCCACCCCTGGCATGAACGGTCGCACAGTGAGCTATCGCCTCGACTCGACGGCGCCGGACGGGTTGAGCCTTAGCAGCTCTGGCTTGATTGTCTGGATTCCGAGCGAGGGCCAAGGAGGCTCAACTCACACATTGACCGTGAGCGCGGTGCAGTCTGGAACTCCCACACTCACCGACAGCAAGACGTTCACGATTACAGTGAACGAGGAGAATGCTGCTCCAATGCTAACCCCCATTCCGGCTCTCACCGCCACTGAAGATTTGGTCTTCACGCATCAGGTGACCGCCACCGACAGCGATGAGCCGAAGAACAACCTCAGCTACTCGCTAGCCGGAAACGTGCCCAGCGGCATGACCATCAATCCGTCCACAGGGCTCATTGCATGGACGCCGAACAATACCCAGGCTGGCGCGAGCTTCGCGTTCAGTGTGAAGGTCACAGATGACGGCCAACCTGCTGCGAGCGCCACCGTCTCCGCGAGCATAACCGTTCGCGCAGTGAACGACGCGCCGACCCTCGCGTTCACACCGGCTGTGAACACGCTTGAAGGCGAGGCGTTGCGACTGGAGCCTATCGTTGTCGCCGACCAGGATGCTGCCAATGCCGCAGTGGAACTGTCGATTGCGGTTGAGCATGGAACGCTGTTCTTTGCAAACCTGAACGGCCTCGCATTGAGCGGCGGAGCCAATGGCTCTGCCCAACTTGCAGTGCGCGGCTCCGTGTCCGATTTGAACCGCGCTCTGACAAATCTGATTTACACGCCAAATCTGAACTATGACGGAGCGGACGAACTCAGCCTCCTTCTGAACGACTTGGGGAACACCGGCGACGGTGGTTCGCTGCAAGCCACCGGCGCGATCGCGATCAATGTGATTGCCGTCAACAAAGCTCCAACGATTACCCAGATCAGCAATCAGACAACTGGAGTAAACACCGCAACCCGCCCGATCCTGTTTACTGTGGGGGATGCTGAAACTGCTGTGTCAAACCTCCTGGTCTCTGTGGAGGTGTCGCCGGCGAGCTTCATCGCGCAAACCAATCTGCTGATCAGCGCACAAGGGCAGGGGAGCCTCGTGGTTGTCCCTGCGCCAGATCGCACCGGTTCCGCCCAGATCACCGTTGTCGTCTTTGATGATGAAGGCAAAAGCGCCGAGACCACCTTCCTGCTCACCGTGCAAGGGACTGCTCCTGCGATCACTCAAAATCCGCAGGACCGCACGATTATCGCAGGCACAACCGCGGAGTTCACGGTGCGCGCGACGGGAACTGCTCCATTTACCTATCAGTGGCAAAAGAACGGGACGAACATTACAGGCGCAACGGGAACAACGCTGACCATCGCCAATGCTTCCGCGGCGGATGAGGGTTTATACACTGTGCTGATTAGCAATGAGGCTGGCACAACTGCGTCCGCGCCTGCGCTGCTGATCGTTATCAGCAAACCAGCCATCCTCAGCCAACCCCAGGATCAATCTGCCGCCGTGGGCGCGAACGCGACTTTCGCTGTGACAGCGCACAGTTCCGTCCCGCTAAGTTATCAATGGCGCTTCAACGGCAAGCCTCTGCAGGGAGAGAACAATTCAACCCTTCGCCTGCGCAATGTGGGCGTCGCAGCCGCGGGTTTCTATTCAGTTGAAGTTCGCAACATTGCTGGCCCAGTTACCAGCCGGGCTGCCCGGCTCACAGTCGAAGCGCCGCTGCTCATCACCGGCCAGCCTGACTCTGTTCGTGTTGCAGAAGGCGCGAGAGCTAAACTCTCTGTCACTGCCAGCGGTGAGGAACCAATCCGTTATCAATGGTTCAAGAACAACAGCTTGATTAATGGCGCCACAGGTCGTGAGCACATTATTCCCGACGCTTCCAGCTCGGACAGCGGTGAGTACCGCGTGCAGGTTAGCAATGGGGCGCACTCCGCGCTCAGCGCCGCCGCAACCGTCACGGTGCTGTCGCCAGTGGTGATCACCAACCAGCCCGCAACCGTGCCGTTGCTGCAGATCGGGATCCGGCAACGCTTCGAGTTAAGCGTTGGAGCAAATGGCACAGGCCCTCTCGCCTATCAATGGTTCTATAATGGCCGGCCGATCAATGGTGAAACAAATGTCACGCTTGCCATTGAGAGCGCCCAACGCACCAACGACGGCGTTTACTTCGTTCGTGTTTCTAATGAAGTGAACACCGTGCATAGCCGCCCTGTAACCCTCCAGGTAGCCGTTCCACCCGTGATTACTGTTGATCTTAACCCGAGCATTTTTGTCCGTTGGAGCGCCACCGTTCTCCTGCAAGCTCGCGTCAGCGGAACGACTCCTCTTCAGTATCAATGGTTCCGGGATGGCCAACCATTGGACCTTGAAACGAACGCGAACCTTCTCCTTAAAAACGTCACTAGGGAAGTTGCCGGCGCATATCACTATGTCGTCAGCAACGCGGCAGGCTCGGCCACGAGCATCGTTTCCGTGGTCAGGACCAGCCCGAATCCCACTGCTCCCGCGCCCGTGATCTTGGGAGCCAGCCGCATTCTCTCCGGTCAAACATTGCAACTCAGCGCCCAGGTTGTTGGGGCAGGGCCTTTCACATATCACTGGTCCAGCACAACTGGGTTGCCGTTCGAAACCCAAGGCAATCAGCTGCTCAAGCGAAACATCTCGGCAGCCGATAGCGGCCTTTACTCGTTGAGGGTTACCTCTGCGGAGGGAATGTCATCGCCAGTCGTCTCCCATCAGGTGGCGGTTATGGATCCGGTGGTAATCACCCAACAACCCACTCCCGTTACAGTTCGGCTCGACGGTTCTGCGCAATTCAGCGTGGGTGTTGAAGGCACCGGGCCGTTCACTTACCAGTGGGAACATAATGGTTCTCCTCTTCCAGGAGCCAGCGGTGAAACGCTCGCCCTCGCCAATGTCCGGCCAGAGGACGCTGGGCTGTATACGGTTACCGTCTCGAACGCGCTGTCAGGCGCAAGCAGCGTCGCTGCTCGCCTGGAAGTGCTAGCTCCTCCGACCATTCAGCCTTTGCCCGCTTTGACTGAAGGCCCGGTAGGCGCCCCCCTAACACTCGTTGCCAATGCCGCTGGCCAACCGCCGCTCCGTTACCAGTGGAGCATCAATGGCGTCTCTATTCCCGGGGCAACAAATACAGTTTACGTGATTAGCGACCCGCAATCCACTAACTCCGGCCTTTACGGAATCGTGGTGGAGAATCCGGGCGGAGCCGTCGGTACTGAAACCACCGTCTTCATTGACACTCCTGCATTCACCTTGGCTGACAACCTGGGCACTGCGCCGACAGCAACTGCGCCGCAAGGGCTGATCGCCTCGTCGAACACGAACGCAACCGCTGAACTCAACGAGCCTGCGCATCACGCGGGCAGTCCAGCGCGCAAGTCCGTCTGGCTGAAGTGGGTCTCCCCCACAAATGCGCTCGTCAGCTTCCGCACCACTGGCAGCGCCTTTGACACGCACCTCGCCGTGTATACCGGCGCCACACCGGGTAGCTTAACGCTCGTGTCGCGCGACGATGATGCTGGCGGTTGGCAGACGAGCGAGACCATCTTCAGCGCAGTCCAGGGAGAGTCTTACCTCGTCGCCGTGGATGGCGCAGAAGGTCAAAACGGTCTGATAATTCTCGGTTGGAGTGTGGTGGGGCCGGCTGAGCAATTGCCCTTGATCGTGCAGCAACCATCCAGCTTCACCGCCTTTGAAGGGCAGGCAAATGTCTCCTTTAGCGTGACAGCGCAGAGCCGCAGCGGCTTGCCCCTGGCTTATCAATGGTTCCGCAATGGTGTGCCGCTGCCGTCTTCCACAAATGCCTCGTTCACTTTGCCGACGATCCTCAGCGATGATGTGGGCACATACCGGGTCCAAGTCAGCAATCGCCTGCCCAACGGCCAAACAGGCCGCGCGGTGCGCAGCTTCCCCGCGACCTTGACGGTGAACCTCATCCGCACTGGATTTGAAGGGCCGGATGTGAGTGTGCTCGACAAGCTGCCATTCAGCTTGCGATTCATCACGGGGGCGAGCCTCAACCCAGAGCGCATCAGGTTGCTGGCGACAGTGGCCCGCGGCTACTCCGGGGCCCAGGTGTTCAGCACGACGGACGCCGTCAAAGATCCAAGCGAGCCGCAGCATTGCGGCGTTCCTGGCGGCGCTTCGGCATGGTGGCTCTACACGCCGGATTCAAACGGCACGTTGCGCATCAGCACCGAAGGCAGCAATTTCGACACTATCCTGGCTGTTTACACCGTGGCAGGCGCCAATTACGACAGCCTCACTGAGGTCGCTTGCGACAACAACAGCGGGGCCGATGGGAAAGACAGCGTCGTTTCCTTCCAGGCCACGAAAGGCCAGGTTTACTTTGTGGTGGTGGATGGCGCTTATGGCGCGAGCGGCGTTGCTCAGCTGAATTACAGCCTCGCGCTCCCGCCGCAAATCGTGGCTCAACCAGTCGCCCTGTCTGAGTCAGGCGCGGGGCAAATTCGCGCGTTGGCGGTCTCGCACAGTGTCAATGCGGGTGGATCCGTGCAACTTCGCGTCCAAGCCACAAACACACTCGGGGACGCGCCGCTCCGCTATCAGTGGCGTTTTAATGGCCTCAATATCCTTCGCGCCACAGGCTCGACATTGACGCTGAACAACGTCAGCGCGGCAAACCAGGGCTCATACACAGTTCAGGTTAGCAACTTTGCGGGAGCTGTCGTAAGCGAGCCAATCACACTTACAGTCAATGAGCTGCCCTCCATTCTGAACGCGCCTGAATCGCACACGGTGCTTACGGGTGAGGGTGTCACCTTGTTCGTTACCGCGGCCGGCTCGAACCTCAGTTACCAATGGTTGCTGAACGGCAACACGATCAACGGCGCCAACGGTGCAAGCCTGACGCTTAATTCTGTCACCAGTGCAAGCGCTGGCCAATACAGCGTCCGCGTTAGCAACAGCGCTGGGTCGGTGGTTTCAGCGCCAGCGACCATTACAGTTGCGGCGCCGCCCGCGATTACCGCTCATCCAGCGTCCCAATCCGTCGCGGAAGGCGGCACGCTTACCTTAAGCGTCACGGCCACAGGCGCCCCTCCGCTCAGTTATCAGTGGCAATTCAAGGGCGTGAATCTGCCCGGCGCAACGAGCGCGACCTTGGTGATTAATAACATGCAGACCTTCCGTTCCGGCGATTACACCGTGGTGGTCAGCAATCCTTTGCGCGCTGTGGTGAGTAATCCGGCGGTTGTGACGGTCAACGTTCCAATCACAATCACGGCGCAGCCCGCGTCCGTCCGGATCAAAGCGGGTGAATCCGCTTCCATGTTTGTGAGCGCGACGGGCACAGGTCCTCTCCTTTACCAATGGACTTTGAACGGCGTAGATATTCCAGGCGCAGTCAACCCGAGCTACTCAACCGCCAGCGCGCGCTCTGAAGAGGCTGGAACGTACCGCGTTCGCGTTTCCAATCTGTTCGGCCAAACCACCAGCGCGGGCGCTCAGATGGACGTTATCACCGCGCCGACCATCACAGCCCAGCCAACGAGCCGCACGGTCGCGCCGGGCATCTCAACGACGCTGAGCGTCACCGCGACCGGAACGCAGGCCCTTGCGTACCAATGGCAACTCAACGGCGTAAACATTCCAGGAGCGACTTCCGCTTCTTTGAGCCTGGCGAATGTGACGACGGTGACTGCGGGTGATTACCGAGTCGTCGTAAGCAATGAGGCCGGTTCAACCGTCAGCTCAACAGCAACCGTGAGTCTCCAATCTGCTCTGCAGATCGTTCAGCAACCTGCAGGACGCACTGTTTCCGCTGGGGACGCGGCTGCGTTCGACGTTGTTGCGACTGGCGAGGGAACACTCACCTATCAATGGTTCTTCAAAGGCTCTGCTCTACCGGGTCAAACCGGGGCTGCTTTAACCCTGCCTATTGTGACAGTCGATAGTGCGGGCTCGTACCATGTAGTTGTCTCCAACGGGACTGAAACGGTCACTTCCCAACCCGCAACCCTGACGGTCACGACTGTTGACGATGTGCGCATCGAGCAAGGCGCGCTAACCGCGGACAGCTTCGTGCTGAGCATCCGGGGCCCCATTGGTGTGCGCGGAAAGATTGAAGCCACTTCGGATCTCCAGAACTGGACCACCCTGACCAACTTTACCTTTGGTCCGGCGCCAGTTCAGTTCAGCGATCCTCTAGCCGGCCGTGGGCTGCGCTTCTATCGCGTAGCTCCTGCTGAATAACCCACCTCCTATTGGTGGGGTTCGCAACGAAGCGAGCCCCACCGAAGCTTTTTGCCATCTCCGGTGTTTGAGCAGTAAGCGGGTTGCTTTGTAACCTGCCAGCAGCGACATTCATCTGAACAACTGTGCAAGGAGCCTCACGATACATTTTTCAGCGTGTGAACACGCGCTTGTGCACTCTCCTCCTGGGACTTCTTGCGCTCGGCTGCCTGTATTCCACTTCGGCTGCGGCGCGCTCCTCTGATCTGCTTCGGTATCACGTTACGAATGCAACCCTGGAGGCCAGTCTCTCCAATGTTGAGCTTTCCCGAGTGGCCACTCGGCTAAGTAAAGTCACTGGTTGGCGTGTGGAATACGATCCAGACACCGACGTGCGCCTGAGCGTTAAGTTCAAAGAAGCGCCGGTTTCGGAGGCTCTTCGAAAGCTGCTGGGCGATCTCAACTTTTCTCTCCTTCCGAGCACGAACGGTTCGGCGCGCCTCCTCATTTATCGCACGAACCCTTCTCAAGCCACACGAGTCGTCGAGATGCGCGTGGCCCGAGGACGCAGCCGCGCCACGAATGTCATCGAGAATGAGTTGGTCATCGCGCTGGACCCAAACTCCAAAAAGTCAGCCGCTGAAATCGCAGCTGAGCTGGGGGGCAAGGTGGTGTCGCAGCTCGGCGATGAAGCGGCTTACCGGCTCTCCTTCGCTGATAAAGCTGCCGCGGATGCAGCGCGTGAACGGCTGATCAACGAGTATGATGATGTCATTGGGGTCGATGACAACTTCAGCATCAACCGCCCCAATAATCCTTTGATGGCCGCTGATTCGGCTGCGCCTCAAGGTTTCGGGTTGAAACCCGCGCCGCCGGGAAACGGAAAGACAATCGTTGGTCTCATCGATATGCCGGTCCAGCCGATTGACGGTCCCATGAAGGACTTCCTCCTCCCTTCGATTAACGTGACCGGCGAGACCAAGGAGCTTGCCGAGCTAAGCCACGGCACGTCGATGGCCCAGACCGTTCTTCAAGGGCTCGCAGCCGCAACACCGCCTGATCACACTTCAAATGTCCGTGTGCTTCCAATCGATGTTTATGGCGCGAACGGCACCACCACCACCTTCGATGTGGCGCGCGGAATCGTGACTGCCGTTAACAACGGGGCCACTGTGCTGAACCTTAGTCTTGGCGGGGAAGGGGACAGCCCTTTCCTGGACTCCTTAATTACCGAAGTTCGGGGACGAGGTGTGATGGTGTTAGCCGCCGCTGGCAATCAGCCGACTACCGCGCCAACGTGGCCGGCAGCCCATCCTGATGTGATAGCGGTCACCGCAGCGGATCGGCGCGGCAATGTTGCGCCTTATGCGAATCGCGGGCAGTTCGTGGATCTGCTCGCGCCCGGCACAAGCAAAGTTCAGTTCAATAACCAGACTTTTTTCGTCAGCGGGACTTCTACAGCCACCGCCTTTGTGAGTGGTGTGGCTGCGGCCCATGCCTCGGCAGGAAAATCCCAGGCCGAGGTTCAATACTACCTGCAGCGCGCCTTCCCCATGAGAACCGACGCGCCCACGGTGCCCGGACCTCCTCAACCCTGAAGCCTCAAATCTCGAGCACGCAGTTGGAGGAGCCGAGACCGTTCCCGAC
>DASPKX010000024.1:0-3641 GCA_035627835.1 Candidatus Methylomirabilota bacterium | reverse complement strand
CCATTCAATGGATTCGGTGTCGAGATGGTTGGTGGGCTCGTCGAGGATTAGCAGGTCGGGCTGGGAAATAAGAGCGCGGCAGAGGGCAACACGACGCTGCTCACCGCCGGACAACGATGTTATGGCGCGACTTGGGGCGGGGCAATTGAGGCGGTCCATCGCGATAGCGAGGCGGTTATCAAGGTTCCAGCCATCATGCATCATGATTTGCTGCTCGATGCCGTGGTGCTTTGGGGAGTCCGCGGGCAGCGTTTCGAAGTCGTGGATGAGTTTCAGGATGTGAGATGCGCCCGCGCGGATGTTCTCCTCCACATTCAGCTCTCGATTCAGCGAAAACTCCTGCGGAAGATAGCCAATCATCAAGTCGCGGGTCTTGGTGATCTCGCCTGAATCCGGGGTTTGCAAGCCGGTCAGGATGCGAAGAAAGGTCGATTTGCCAGAGCCATTGCGGCCAACCATGCCGATACGATCGCGGGGTTCGATCGCGTAGGTGAGCCCGTCAAGGATCACACGGTCGTTGTAGCGGACGGTCAAGGCATTGGCAGTCAGGATCGGCATGCGCGTGCGAGAGTATACACCAACTCGCTCAAGGGAAGCGCTGGTTGCGAGCAATGCGTGTTCGCTGAGGCAAGTGGACGGGGAACCAAGAGTAGGTAGTTGGACGATAGGATTGCTGAAGCGTTTGCCGGAGGGCCGAACGTATGTGAGAATGCAGAAAGCCTGCCTCTAGACCAGAGAACAAGTTGACGTGCTTTGAGCCGATGAGCCAAAATCCTCTCGGGCCGGGCAACAGTGAGCAAGCAGGAGAAATTGAAAGCGCAGATTCTGAGCGGCGCGTCGAATGCGAACATTGCCTTTGCTGATCTGTGCTGGCTTCTCGAAAGGCTGGGGTTCGACGCGAGGCAGAAAGGTGGCAGTCACCGGGTGTTCAAGAGGCAGGGAGTGGAAGAGATCCTGAACCTACAGGAGAAGGCCGGGAAGGCTAAACCGTACCAGGTTCGGCAGGTAAGTGAGATTATTCGGAAATACGAATTATGAGCGCCAACTTCGACTATTCCGTCAACTTGATCTGGAGCAGGGAGGATGAGGCTTACATCGCCGCAGTCCCTGAGTTGCCCGGCTGCATGGCTGACGGCGAAACCATGGAAGAGGCTCTCCAGAATGTGCGCGAGGTGGCCCGTCAGTGGGTCGAAGTTGCCACTGAGGATGGCCGAAGAATTCCACAACCGATGAGCTTCGAGGATCTTCGTCAGTCTGTTGAGGACCGAAACAAACAGATGCAGATGGAAATACAGAAGACATGCGAACAGGCCGTTAGCTCCATTCTGCCGAAAGCCCTTAGCAGCATCTTTAGTGATGCCGCTGCGGGGGAGGTGAAATCTTCGAAGCGGTCGGAGAACGCGGGAAATGCTGAGGTAGCGAGGCGTTAACTTCGGCGCCCGCTTTCAGGCTCAGTGGTTTGACAGGTTTTCGGGGTTCAGAGAAACTCGGGACAGGAGTTATTATGCAGCGCGCGATTTTACTTATTCTGCTAAGCGCGGCCCTGGCCACATCATCTCATGCCCAGGAGAAAGCCGACGTCAGCACGCCAACCCAACCTGCCGCTGGTGCAAGCGCGGCCACTCCGAGCAGCAAGGTGAAGGAAACAGATAAGAATCCCCCGCCGCTGGTTAAGGAACGGATAATCGTGACCAGCGGCTTCCTCGTGGAACTTAAGCGCGCAGAGAATAAGAAGAAGTTTCTAAGCCTTCGGCAGAAAGCCGATCCTATCAAAGACGCCGAGAATATTTGGACGGAGCCGAGGTCAGGTCGCCCGATGGGTGTGCGGTTGTTTTCGCTGAGCTTCTAAATTTATGCCGGAGACACCGCAGGTTGTTAACCTCTTCACGAAAAGCGATTGGGCTGAACGGTTGCGCAGCGCGCTGAAGAGCAAACAGGAAGTGATCCTGATCGGTGTGCCCGCGGAACCGGAACGAGCGCGCGAAATCAATAACCTTTGTCAGCAGGCGGGCTATTCGACGCCCGAGTCATTGCCGGAATCGGAGTGGGGTAAATATCAGGTTGAGCTGAACCTCACGGGCCTGGCAGCAAAAGAAAATCCTTACGAGCCGAACGCGGTCTTTGTGGCGCGGCCGCGTTAATTGACGCGCAGCCAAACTGTCTTCAAGTAGGCGGGCTCTTCTCGTGTTGCGGGGAAGTCCGGTGGTTGCGGCGCGTAATGCATCTGCAGAATTTGCCTCCGCACGTCGGCGACGCTTTGCTTGAGTTGCGCGATGAATTCCAGAGGAGGCATTTTCGCGGCATTCGTTGAGGCGAGAATCACACCGTTGGGAGGGAGCAAGGGCAGCGCAGCCGCGATCAGTTTTCCGTAATCTCGCTCTGCCTGGAACACGCCATGTTCTTTGGATTTGGAGAATGTGGGCGGGTCCAGAACGATCATATCGAATTGGCGTCCCTTCTTAGCGAATCGCTCCATCCAGTTAAACGCATCGCCGTAAATGAACTCGTGTCCCTGTAGCGAAATTTCGTTGAGCGCGAAATTGCGCTGGCCCCAGGTGAGATATTTTTGGGAGAGGTCGAGGCTGGTTGTGAGCGCGCCGGCTTTGGCGGCGCACACGGAAAAGCCGCAGGTATAGGCGAAGGTGTTTAAAACGCGTTTCCCACTGAGACCGCCGGGAAACAAATCAAATTTGGGCGCAACGTAGTTCGTGAGAAGGCGGCGGCGATTGTCGCGTTGGTCGAGGAACAAGCCGACAGAATATCCTTCCTGAAAGCTGATTTCATAGGCGACACCATTCTCGCGCACGGCGAAGGGTTTTGCCGGGAATACACCGGAAAACACTTTAGGCGAGGCGTCCTGCAGGGCAGCGCCGCGAACTTCCCTTCGCCAGATCTTGTGGGCTGCGCCTTTGCTCTCGTAATGACTCACCGCTGCTTCGATGCGCCCACGTTGGGCGGGAAGCAGTTCACCTTCACTTGAGGCCAGGAGATACTCTCCCCAGCGCTCCAAATAAAAACCGGGCTGCCGATCGCTTCCGCCATGGAGCAGGCGAAAAGCATTTGTTTCTTCCGGGGCAATGAGCAGATCCCGCAGAGCGAACGATGGCTCCTGTTGCGGGAAAGGGTCGGAGAACGTGAGCCGCTGGCCGGTCGCTGGATGAGCGACCTGCAGTTCGGCCGCGTGCAAGTGGACACGTGAGGCAGGTCTCCCGCCGTAGAGGGTGTCACCAAGAATTGGGAAGCCGCTTTCGGAGGCATGGACTCGGATCTGGTGGGTGCGGCCAGTTACCGGATGCGCTTCGAGCGTTGTGATGCCGTTCGCGACCTCCACCTTCTTGAACTCGGTAATGGCAACCTGCGCGTCAGCACCCCGATAGGAGGAGCTGTAGCGTTCACCAATTCTGCCGAGCTTCGTTTGCACAGTGAAAGCATCTTTCATGACGGCCCGGTCGGTCAGGAGCCGGTAAACCTTGCGCACTTTGCGTGTGGCGAATTGTTCGGTGAGCGATTTATTGGCGAGCGGGGTCTTGCCGAAGACCATCACGCCGGAAGTTTCCTTGTCGAGGCGGTGGATAATGCCCAGTGAAGCCCAGCGGGGTTCGCGGCATTGAAGCCATTCGTGCAACCCCTCGCTTGCATGC
>DASPKX010000023.1:0-24345 GCA_035627835.1 Candidatus Methylomirabilota bacterium | reverse complement strand
ACAGGTCTCCCGCACTTTCTACGCTCGCGGCCAGACCGGGCAGCAGTTGCTCCTCGGCGCGTATCAAGCGCTTTGCCGACAGATTGGCTTGGGCAAGGTGAAGATGTTCGCCCGGTGCGAGATGCTGGACCTGGTGCTGGTGGATGGCCACGCCAAAGGCATCGTCACGCGCGATCTTGTTACGGGTGAAATCACGCCTCATTCCGCTGATGCGGTGATCCTCGCGACGGGTGGTTACTCCAACGTCTTCTTTCTTTCGACAAACGCGCGCGGATGCAATGCCAGCGCAGCCTGGCGTGCGCATAAGAAAGGCGCGTTGTTTGCGAATCCCTGCTACACGCAGATTCATCCGACCTGCATTCCCGTGAGCGGCGAGCATCAGTCCAAGCTCACATTGATGTCGGAATCGTTGCGCAACGATGGTCGTGTGTGGGTTCCAAAGAAGCGCGGGGACAATCGCTCGCCGGACTCCATTCCCGAGGACGAGCGCGATTATTATCTGGAGCGCAAATACCCAAGCTACGGAAACCTTGCCCCACGCGACATTTCCTCACGCGCCGCGAAGGAAGCGTGCGACGACGGGCGCGGCGTTGGCCCTGGCGGGCTGGGTGTTTACCTCGACTTTTCGGACGCGATCAAGCGGCTGGGTGTCTCCACGATCCGCGAGCGCTACGGCAACTTGTTCGACATGTATCGCACCATCACGGGCGAAAGCGCCTACGAGGTGCCAATGCGCATTTACCCGGCTCTGCATTACACGATGGGCGGCCTCTGGGTGGATTACCACTTGATGAGCAACATCCCCGGGTTGTTCGTGTTGGGTGAAGCGAACTTCTCGGACCACGGCGCCAATCGCCTGGGCGCGAGCGCGCTGATGCAAGGATTGGCCGACGGCTATTTCGTGATCCCGCACACGATCGGGCACTACTTCGCCAGCACGAAACCGAATCGCCCGAGCACGAGCCATCCAGAGTTCAAGAAAGCGGTGGAGGATGTCAGTGGCATGACCAAACGCTTGCTCAGCATCAACGGCAAGCGCACGCCCGGAGATTTCCACAAGCAGCTGGGCAAGCTCCTCTGGGATAAGTGCGGCATGGCGCGCACGGAGGCCGGATTAAAAGAAGCCCTGCGCATCATTCCATCTTTGCGCGAAGAGTTTTGGCAGAACGTGAAAGTCACCGGAGCCAACGGCGAGTTGAACCAAACCCTCGAGCAAGCAGGGCGCGTGGCTGATTACCTTGAGTTCGGCGAACTGCTCTGCGCCGACGCGCTGATGCGCAACGAATCGTGCGGCGGGCATTTCCGCACCGAATTTCAAACCCCGGACGGCGAAGCGCTGCGTAATGACACGGACTACTCATTCGTCGGCGCATGGGAATACACCGGTGTCGGCAAGCCGCCCACGTTGCACAAAGAACCGCTTGTTTATGAGGAGGTTCACATGACCCAGCGGAGCTACAAATAAGGAGCGGCGCGATATGAATCTTACTCTCAAAATTTGGCGCCAACCGAACCGCAATCAGGCCGGCCAATTCGTCACCTACGAGGTGAAGGATGTCAGCCCAGACTCCTCGTTCCTGGAGATGCTCGACTCCCTCAACGAAGGGCTGATCGCGAAAGGCACAGATCCGGTTGCCTTTGATTCCGATTGCCGCGAAGGCATCTGCGGCATGTGCTCGCTCGTGATCAACGGCATCCCGCACGGCGGTCAGCGCGGCACAGCCACCTGCCAGTTGCACATGCGCCATTTCCGGGATGGACAGACGATCACTGTCGAGCCTTGGCGCGCCCAGGCCTTCCCGCTCATCAAGGATCTCGTGGTGGACCGCAGCGCTTTTGATCGGATCATTGAAGCGGGCGGATTCATTTCCGCCTCGACCGGCAGCGCCCCTGAAGCGAATTCCATTCTTGTCCCCAAGCAGGATCAGGAAAAATCGATGGACGCCGCAGCCTGCATCGGCTGTGGCGCGTGTGTGGCTGCCTGCAAAAACGCCTCCGCCATGCTCTTCGTCTCCGCAAAGATCGGCCACCTTGGTTATTTGCCACAAGGCCAGCCAGAGCGCGGTCGCCGCGCCTTAAACATGGTGAAAGCCATGGACACCGCTGGTTTCGGCGCCTGCACCGTGATTGGATCGTGTGAGGCAGTCTGCCCGAAGGAAATCCCGCTCGAGTTCATCGCGAGAATGAACCGCGACTACATCAAAGCCCTCTTCAGCGAACGCGAATCGAGATCTGCGGAAGACTAGAGCCTTGCACGCTGAGCTAAGCGGCAGGCCGTCCCTCCGCTCTGCGGGAGGGAGGCTAGGCGGTCAGAAGCCAAACACTTGGTCTAGGGGAACAATTCACGGTCGAAGCTGAACCTGTCGTCATTGCGAAATCGGAAAAACTGAGCAGGCCCATCTACCGGTATCGTGACTGTAAACCGCTCTGGGCTCCCTTCTTTCGCGAAGGGCGCTGGTTGCCATAGAGCACCCGAAGAGAGCGATGTTCTCCTCTCCAATGCCCCCAGCACCGCTCTCGGCCAGGAGATGATTACCTGTTGCCCATCCACCGCAATTGTGAGTCGCTGCGCTGTCGAATGGATTAACACAGCAATTTGTGAGGAGCCGGCAGTAATCTTAAAAGCTCCTGGGAGGACGGGCGGCGCTGGTGGATCCAGGTAGGTGGTGCCCCTCGTCCATTTGCCCCATATGACTATGCGACCGTCATTTTGAAGGGCTAGGCTCACATGCTTATCAGCAGCGACATCAATGACGTTCGTCAGCCCTGGAGGAACGGAGACCTGCCCTTGCGAGTTATCACCCCATGCAACTACGGTTCCATCGCGGCGCAGGGCCAAGGCATGAGACCCGCCGGCCGCAATATCAATGACTCGATCCAACCCGGCGGGCACTTCGGTAGCCGGGGCCTGGCCCCACGCGCGGACTGTCCCATCCTTTAGCAGGGCCATGCTGAACGTG
The DNA here is from genome assembly GCA_035627835.1 of Candidatus Methylomirabilota bacterium. GTDB lineage: Bacteria > Verrucomicrobiota > Verrucomicrobiia > Limisphaerales > SXQI01 > DASPKX01. Next base: position 21,385 of record DASPKX010000023.1, on the reverse strand, counting down.
CTGCCCCCATCGATGCCTATGGCATTGGTCACACGTGGGCTGGGAAATTCCTGGAAAGGGAAACTCCAGTCGACCACGGTGCCGTCTGCCTTGAGGCCGATGCCCTGGAATTGACCCGCGGCCACATCCACCAGATTTGTGAGGCGGGGAGAGACATAGACGCGGTGGTGGTCTTGCCAAGCTATTGCGGTTCCGTCCGCCCGAAGCCCGACACCGAAACCTTCTGCCGCCGCAACATCGATCAGGTTGCTGAGGCCGCTTGGAAGCGAGCCACCCCAGCCAACAGCCGTTCCGTCGATCGTGAGGCCCACCCCACGACGAGAGTTCGCGTCAATGTGCCTCAACGCTCCTCGGTCGGACGGCGATAAATAAGCGCCGTGCACCTCATTGCCCCAGCTGACGATTGTCCCGTCCGCCCGGATCAAAGCGTTGCCATAAGAACTGGCTGAGATGCTGACCACGTTTGTGGCGCTCGGGGGAACCTTTTGTTGGTCAAAGGCCGTGGGGATACCTGCCCTCTGCCCACCCCAGCCCACAACAGTGCCGTCCTTGAGCAACGCTAAGCTATGGATTTGTCCGGCTGCGACTGCGACCACATTGGTGAGTCCAGCGGAGACGTTCGTTTGGCCATCGGTGTTTGAGCCCCAGGCGACAACCGTTCCATCTGCCAGAAGCGCCAAATCGTGAAGGAAGCCGGCCGCGATCCCAACAACGTTGCTAAGTGCAGGGGGAGATGAGTTGTTGATTGGGGACGGTGAAGTCCCCCACGTGACGATGGTCCCATCTGATTTGAGAGCTATGTTGTGCCCGCCGGCGGCGATGGCGACGATGTTCGTCAATAGTTCCGTGGCATCAATATTCTCCTGTGTAGTAGCCCATGCCGTGACAGTCCCATCGCTCTTCAAAGCCAGGCGACCGGCTCGGCCTGCGGCCACAGAGACAACATTCGTTAAGTGAGCTAACTCCGCTGCGGGTATCGCCGCAGCGCCAAACTCTAAGACTGTTCCCCTCGCCGTGAGGGCTACTGTTGTGCGTTCGGATGAGGCGAGTGCCACGATATTGGTGAAGCTCCCATCCGGCTCCACGAACCGCCCTGCGGGAATGGATTGGAGCCACCCCCAAACGGCAACAGTGCCGTCTGTTCGTAGGGCTGCCATATAATCGTTGGCTGGCGCAACAGCGCGAAAGGGCGTCGCAGGGTCAATTGCAGGGAGGCTGAAGCCATCGGCCCCCCACGCAGCGAGGCGTCCCGTCAAAGGCTCGGCCGCTGCTGACGTAACCAACGTCACACATGCAGCAATGAAGAATGACAACGCGCCTTTCATGAGATCCTCAGACGATAAGGAGTAAAGCTTAGGCCGTCAGTGATCTTCACCCCCTGCCGACAGCGAGCCTCTCGCACAATTAGGCTTCCCACTTACACGGGAGGTTCATTTGACTGATCGCTTACCGCACCAAGCGGAAAAAGTCGGTAGGTGCGGTCACAGGCAGAGTGACACTTATTTCTCCTGAATGAGCTTTGGGTGCAGTCGTGACTCGCTCCCATGGTCCAGGCGGAGCCAGCGAGGCCCGGCTTTCCAAGGTCCAAGGTAGACCGTCGTTCGGCCACGAGAGAATTACTGCGTCGCGCTGCATCCGGACATTGAGCGGGATTGAAGGAGTCGCGATGAGGGCGGCGGCAGTGGCTGAGCCGGCGACAAGAGTGAAAGCTCCCGGCAATCCATCTGGATGTGTTACCGGAACAATCCTCGGTGAGAGGGACCACTTGCCCCAGCCGACCAAAGCTCCGTCCTCCTGGAGCGCGAAACTTGCAAATTGCCCAGCAGCAATCGCCCGCACGTTCTTTAAACCAGGCGGCACAAGGATCTGTCCTTCATTGGTTCTGCCCCAGGCAACAACAGTTCCGTCGTGGCGCAACGCCAACGCGTGATTGCCTCCCGCAGATATGGCGGTGACGTTTTCCAGGAGGGGAGGAATTTCTACGGCAGGGCCAGCGCCTCGCGCGCGCACTTTGCCGTCCTTACCCAAGGCCAGTGTGAACGTAGCCCCAGCATCGATAGCCACGGCATTGGTAAGCGGCGTCTCGAAACCCATAAACGGAAAGGTCCACTCAAGCACCCGCCCATCGCGAGTGAGGCCAGCTCCATGTGAACCTCCAGCGGTGACTGCGACAATGTTGGTCTGGACAGTCGAGGCAAATACCTGATTTCCGCGCCACGTTAACATCTTCCCGTCAGGGCGCAGGGCGAGGTCGAAATCACCGCCAGCAGCGACATCGATAATGTTGGTGATCGATTCGGGGGTAACGCCGCTCGCGCCTGTTGACCATCTGCCCCAGCCGAGAACCCGGCCGTCACTCCGTAAAGCAATGCCTCGTCTGCCATTGATGTCGACATCGTGCACGGAGCTGAAGTCGCTTGGGCTTAACCCAGAGCCAGTAGCCTGGTTGCCCCAGCTAACGATTGTGCCGTCAGCGCGAAGGGCAAAGCTGCGGTCATAGCCAGCTGCAATGCTGACAACGTTTGTGGCTGCGGCAGGGACTTTATGCTGGCCGTGATTGTCTCCGGAGTTGGGATTTTTCACGCCCCACGCGACGACATTCCCGTCGGCGAGCAGGGCAAGGTTGTGAATTTTCCCCGCCGCGATTTCGATCACGTTGCTCAGGCCGGCAGGAACGTCTGTTTGCCCATCACTATTCCATCCCCATGCGGCGACCGTCCCATCGCTTCGCAAGGCCAGGTCGTGCAAGTAACCCGCAGCTATGGCAACGACGTTCGTTAAGCCCTCAGGAGGGGTGTTCGTGTTATTCGGCACAGACCCTTGGCCCCACGACACAACAGTTCCGTCCGCTTTAAGGGCGAGGTTGTGGCCTCCCGCTGCAATTGCAGTAATATTCGTGAGCGCGGCTGCGGCGTTCACATTCTCTGCTGTCGTTCCCCAGGCTTGCACTGTTCCGTCGGCCTTCAACGCGAGGCGACCCGCTCTTCCCGCGGCGACCGCGATGACGTTAGTCAGGTGAGTGAAGGCGGAGGAATCGACGTTCCAGCCATATTCGCGCACAGCTCCGCCTTTTGTTAGGCCGACGGTATGACCTTCGCCTGAGGCAATGGCGGTTAGATTTGTGAAAGTATCATCTGGTGGAGCGAACGGCCCGAGAGCCCACTGAAACGTTCCCCACGCAATTAAAGTTCCGTCCGACTGCAACGCGGCGGTGTAGTTCTCTGCGGGAGCGATAGCGACGAAACGGATCCCGGGTCGAACCTGGGGAATAGCAAAGGACGACCCATTATCAAACGACGGCGCGCCCCACGCGGACAGGCTCCCGATCGGTTTCTGAGCTTCCGCTGCATGCGTCATCAACAGCGTGGACGCGACGAACCCTAAAAGGAAAATGCCTTTCACAGAGAGTGAACATTATAGCTGCGAACTGCGCTTTGTCCTGAAGAAAAATGTTAGCGGAACAAATGGCGCCGCTCGCCTGGAGCGACTTCACGCCAGCTTCCCGCAGAAACGGAATCTAAACGGAGGTCCCCAATCCTGACGCGGATGAGACGGAGGGTGGGATGGCCGATCACCGCGGTCATGCGGCGGACCTGACGATTTTTGCCTTCGATCAGCTCCAGTTCGATCCAAATGTCGGGGACGTTTTTTCGAAAGCGGATGGGTGGGTCGCGCGGCGGGACTTCGGGCTGTGGGTCGAGGATTCGAACTCTGCACGGCCTTGTCTTGTAGCCTTGAATCGTGACGCCACGCTCGAGTTGTTTGAGCGATTCAGGCGAGGGGATGCGTTCCACCTGGGCCCAATAGGTGCGGGGGTGCTCTTGTTCAGGCCGCAGCAAGCGCGTGTTTAGCCCGGGTTCATCGCTCAGCAGGAGCAGGCCTTCCGAATCCGCATCGAGGCGGCCTAAGGGGTAAACGCCTTTTGGGAAGTTGAATTCCGCCAAGGTCCTATTGGGGGAGCCGTCTGGCGTGAATTGGGAGAGCACGCCATAGGGCTTGTTAAAGGCCAGCAGCATGCATTCCTCAATAGGAATATGAACGAGGGACGTTCAACTTCCATTCCTCCACCAAATCCTTCTGCATCTCCTGCACGAACTGCGAAGGGGTTTGCATCTTCGGCATGCCTTGGGACAAGCGCATGATCGGATAGCTCAAGTACAATTCCCGCCGCGCGCGTGTCACCGCGACATAAAACAGACGTCGCTCCTCCTCCAGGTTCTCGGGCGTAGTCATCGACCGTGCCGCTGGGAAAAGGCCTTCGGCGAGCATGATCACGAACACAACGGAGTACTCGAGGCCTTTGGCCTGGTGAATGGTCAGCAACCGCAGGCGCTCGTCATCGCGCGAAGCTTCAGCCCCGCGATTGTCTTCAGGCTCCGCGCCGACCAGCGCGAGTTCCGTCAGGAATTGCGACGCAGTCTGAAATTGATGCGCCATGTTGATGAGCTGCGTGAGGTCCTCCTGGCGAGAGCGGTAGTTGGTGTAGGTCTCCTTGAGGTAATCCTCGTAAAACCCTTCCATCGCGCACGAGAGCAGGCCGGCGGGTTTGCCTTGGTGAATGGGATCATCCATCTGCGCGAAGACGGTGCTCAGATTCGCGAAGTCCACCTGGGCTTTCTTCGGGACGACTTTGGCGCAGGCTTGAAGGGTGCGGGCTAAACCTTGCGGCTCCTCAAACGCCAACCGAGTTGTTGAGGTTGGCGGATCATCCTCGACACTCCAATCCGGATCGCCCGAGTCCTCTGCCACTGCTTGAGTTTCTTCAACGACCTCGGGCGCGGGGGCTTCTGGAACGGTTTCGGTGATGGTCACCAGCTTGCCGCGCAGTTCCTGCTGGAACGCTTGCCAAAGCTTGTCCGCGCTTTTCCCGCCGATGCCGCGCAGCATCCGAACAATCCGTTTAAACGCGAGTTCATCCTGCGGGTTATGGATCAGCTTCAAGAACGCGGCGAGATCCTTCACATGGGCCTGCTCTTGAAAGCGCAACCCGCTGGTGATGTGAAAAGGAATGTTGCGCTTCGTCAGGGCGAATTGCAGTTCCATCGCGTGGAAATGGGAGCGATAGAGCACCGCCATTTCGTTTAGCGGAATGCCTTCGTCGCGCAACTCCAACGTGCGTTGAGCCACAAAGTGGGACTGGATCTCCGCGTCATCACACACCACCAACGCTGGCTTCGGCCCGGACTTAGCGGCCGAGACCAGCCGCTTTGGATACTGGGCTGTGTTCCGAGCAATCACTGCATTCGCCAACTCCAGAATCTCTGGTGTGCTGCGGTAGTTGGTCTCGATCTTGTAAACCTGCGCGTTCTCGTAACGTTTCGGAAATTCGAGGATGTTTTTGAAGTTCGCGCCGCGCCACGAATAGATGCTTTGGGAGTCATCGCCAACGACCATCACGTTCTTGTGTGTCGCGGCTAGAATGTCGATCAACTCGCCTTGAAGGGTGTTCGTGTCCTGGTATTCATCCACAAGGATGTAGCGGAACCGCATTTGTTGATGCTCGCGCACTTCCTTGTCAGTCTTCAGGAGCTTGAGCCACAGCGAGAGAAGGTCATCGAAATCGAGGACGTTATCCCGCTGTTTCCGCGCCTCATACGCCTTGAGCAGCAGATCCAGCTCGTCGCCTAGATGGGAGAAGTGATCGTAGAACGCAGCCAGAGTCTCAGGAATTGTATGGCCCGTGTTGAGGGCCATCGAGAAGATCTCGGCGGCGACGTCGGCTTTGGGGAAGCGCGTGGCGGTCACGTCGATGGGTGATTCATCAAGACACGCCTTAATTAAGTCCGTGGCATCTTCGCGATCCATGATGGTGAAATCGCGTCGGTAACCAAGCCGCTCGATATGGCGGCGGAGCACGCGGTTTCCGATGGAGTGGAAGGTTCCGCCCCAGAGCTGGCCGAGATCATTGCCCAGGAGATCAGCCACGCGGCGCATCATTTCGCTCGCGGCTTTGTTGGTGAACGTGAGGAGCAGAATGCGCTCCGCGGGCACCCCATGCTCGATCAGATACGAAACGCGATACGTGAGCGTGCGTGTTTTGCCAGAGCCCGCGCCAGCGATCACCAGCACCGGTCCGGGCGGAGAAGTGACGGCCTCGTATTGCTGGGCGTTCAGCTCCGCAGCGTAATTGATCTGCAGCTCGCGCGGCGTTGCGCCAGTATCGAGGGTGTATTCACGGGCCATGTGCGGGAACGATTATCGGCGGAAAAGCCAAAGCAGCAATGAAAGGATGACGCTGACGAGGATGCAGGTGGTCAACGGAAAGAAGAAGCTCATGTTCCCTTTGTTGTAGCTGATGTCCCCAGGCAAGCGTCCGAGCGGCAGCCTCCCGCCGAGTAGCCAGAAGACGAGGCCGAGGATGACCAGGGCGGCGCCGCCGATGACCATGAGTTTCCCGATGTCCTGCACGGGTGGAATTTAGTTCAGGTTTGGGTTGGAGTCACGTTGGCCGAGAGCGTTCCAGCTAACACTTAAGCAAGAAAATTGAGCCTCCTCATACCGGATGCTACGGTTGGGTGGTGGAGCCGACGTATCTTCATAACCAACGCGCCTGGGACGAGCGGGCGAAGGGACGCAAGCGCCACACCAAGACAGTTGAGCCGGAACATTTGAAGGATTCCCTGCCTATTCTCGATCCGGAGGGTTGGCTCGGGGGCAATGTTCGTGGGCAGCGGGCGCTTTGCCTGGCGTCGGGTGGTGGTTTGCAGGGACCAATGTTCGCCGCTGCCGGGGCGGAGACCGTGGTTGTGGATTTGAGCAGCGAGATGCTCGCGCTGGATAAGAAGGTTGCTGCGCGGCACGCGCTCTCGTTGGAGACGCGGCAGCTCTCGATGGATGATTTGAGCGCTTTGCCTGCTGCTTTCTTCGACATTGTTCTTCAACCCGTCAGCACTTGCTACGTTCCCGATGTTCGCCGCGTTTTTGCCGAGGTCGCGCGGGTCGCGCGTCCCGGAGCGGTTTACATTTCTCAACACAAGCAACCGGCGAACCTGCAAGGCGACATGCTGCCGACAGGGGAGGGTTATCTCGTGCGGGAACGGTATTTCCGGTCGGGACCGTTGCCGCCCCTGGACATGGATGCCATGCATCGGGAAGCAGATGCGGTCGAGTATCTGCATCGATGGGAGGATATCCTCGGCGGTTTGTGCCGCGCCGGGTTCACCATCGAAGACGCGGTCGAACCGCGCCAGCACGATCTCGTGGCAGAGCGCGGAACCTTCCAGCACCGCTGCTGCTACCTGCCGCCTTACATCAAATTGAAAGCCCGTCGCCGGGAGGAGACGCGAACGAGTTCGCGGCTGATCGTGCCGGCTTAGGCTTTGGGCTTGAGCTGCGGGAACAGGATCACGTCGCGAATGCTTTCCTGGCCGAGTAGCATGATGCAAAGGCGATCGATGCCCATGCCCATGCCACCGGCTGGCGGCATGCCGTGCTCCAACGCGACGAGGAAATCTTCGTCCAGCTTCTGCTGCTCGCCGCCCGCCTGATGCTCGAGCCGTTCGCGTTGCTCAATGGCATCGTTTTGCTCGGTGTAAGCGGGGGCGATCTCCTGCCCGTTGATGCAGCACTCGAAGACTTCGACGGTGCTTGGATCGTCCGGAGATAATTTCGCGAGCGGCACGAGTTCTTTTGGCAGGTGCGTGACAAAGGTTGGCTGAATGAGTGTTGGCTCGATGAGCTTCTCGAACACCGCGCCGGTGACCTCGAAGTCCTCGTACTCTTTGCCAATTTCTGCGCCTAATCCCATGGCGCGATCACGGCGATGCGCTGGAGTAATATCGAACCAATCCGCTCCGGCCTTCTCGCGGACGAGATCCTTGTAGCGAGCCCTGCGCCAATTCGGTGTGAGATCAATCGTGCGGACAACGTTTCCTTCCGCATCCTTGTGCTCGATTTTCAATGTGCCGAGGACTTTCTCAGCGACGTGGCAAATCATGGACTGCACCAGTTCCATCATCTGCTCGTAATCGCCGTAGGCTTGATATGCCTCGAGCATGGTGAACTCTGGATTGTGCTTTCGCGAAAGGCCTTCGTTGCGGAAGTTGCGGCCGATCTCAAAAACGCGGTCCATCCCGCCGACGAGCAAGCGCTTGAGATAAAGCTCCAGCGCAATGCGGAGATAAAAATTACAGCCGAGCGCGTTGTGGAATGTCTTGAATGGCTGGGCCGCCGCGCCACCGGGAATCGCCTGCATCATGGGGGTTTCAACCTCGATGTAACCGCGCGAATGCAGGAATTGACGAATCTCGCGAATGATCTGGCTGCGCTTGAGCATGATCGACTTCACGTCGTCATTGGCCATGAGATCGAGATAACGCTGGCGATAACGGATCTCGGTGTCCGCCAGGCCATGCCATTTCTCTGGCGGAGGACGGAGGGCTTTGGACAGAACGACGAACGAGTCGAGCTTCAGGCTTTGCTCGCCGGTGCGGGTGGTGAAGAGTGTGCCGTTAACGCCGATAAAGTCACCGAGGTCCAGCAGCTTAAAGACTTCCCAATTCTCGTCACCCATGGCAGCGCGTTGGGCGTAAACCTGGATGCGTCCGCTCTGGTCTTTAATGTCGATAAACTGGCTTTTGCCCATGTCGCGATGGGCGGAGATGCGGCCGGCGAGGGCGACCGGGCGGCCCTCCTGGAAGTTGGCTTTTGCTTCGGCCACTTGCTCGGAAGGAGTGAATTTGTTTTTGAAAGGATCGACCCCTCTGGCCCGAAGTGCGGCCAGCTTGCTCTTTCGCTGCTCAATCAAGGAATTCGTCTCTTCCATAGCGGAGGAGGATAAAACTACGGTCGGCTTTAAAAGTCCAAAGGTTTCCCGGCGGTGGCACGGGGCGCGGCGCGGGTGGTTGAGAAGAATTTTTTGGGAATCGTGTATGATCGTGTAAAAGCGTGTAAAAACGTGTATTTCCGAAAGTGGCGGGGAGTTGGCGCTTTGGGTGCTTGCGCATGGGGCCACAGTGTAATGCGAGGACGCTCGGGTGGGTGACCGGGGTGACATTTGGGAGGCGCGGAGGTTCGCCTTGGGCAAAGTTGGTTGTTGGAACTCCTTCTTGCGACGTGGAGGGCGGCTATCGTTTTCAAGCGGACGACATGTAATCTAAAGTGCGGATGTCGTCAATGTTTTTCCGCGACGGGCGGGTGATTTCCGCGGCAATCAGGTTACGGAGGACGCGAGACTTCCCGCCAAGAAGAGCGGAAACACCAGCCGCTACTTGGCCAGCTCGGGCCGCTCCATGAAGGCGTAGCAAAGCATATGGCAGATGCCCATGTGCGCGTCCTCCACCCGGCCGTAATGCTCGGAGTTGATGACAACCACGTGATCGGCGAGTTCGGCGAGTTTCCCGCGCTTCGCGCCCACGAGCGCGATAGTCTCCAGTTTGTTCTCCTTAGCGAATTGAACGGCTTTAACGAGGTTTGGTGAGTTGCCGCTCACGCTCATGGTGAGGACGACATCGCCGGGCCGGGCGTAATTCATCAGTTGGCGGGAGAAGATTTCGTCGTAGGCGTAATCGTTCCCGAGGGCGGTGATCCAGGCGACGTTGTCGTTGATGCTCAGGCAACGGAAGCGTTTGCCGATTTTGTCGGACGAGCCTTTGCCAAGATCGGTGATGAAATGGGAGGCATTCGCCGCGCTGCCGCCATTGCCGAAGACGAAAATCTGGCGGTCATCCCGCAATGCGCGTTGCATCACGCCAATCAGTTCCTCCACTGAGTCCGCGGGGATAGAGTCGAGGGCGGCCTTCTGCGCCTGAACGTATTGTGCAATCCACTCTTTCATCATGCGCGGGCAGTGTAGCGCTTATGCCGGGGCAAGTCCGTCGAAAAACATCATGAGGAGGCACAGAGAGCGCTATCCTTCCCTGCGCCTTTCATTGTAAGATTGCACAAGCCCTTGTTGAACCGAAGTTTCATTCCCGCCTTGGCCGCATGCCGCGCGCTCATTTTACGAGCGGACGCGTGGCTGATTTGTTTTTGCTTGCTCGGCCAGGCCGGTCTGATGGATGCCGCAGCGGCTGAGCGGGCGCGCAAAGGGTCCGTTGAGGGGCAGGCGATGGTTTTCCTGCAAGGCAACTGCCTTGGGTGCCACAACAGCGAAAAGGAAAAAGGCGGGCTGCAACTCCAATCGCGAGAAGCGGCTGTAAAGGGGGGAGATAGCGGGGCCGCGATTCAACCTGGCAAACCAGAGAAGAGCCTGCTGTTTCAAGTTCTCGCGCCGGACGCTGATCCGCACATGCCACCGAAGAAGCAGGTATCCGCTGACGATATGGCGTTGGTTCGGCGCTGGATTAGCAAAGGGGCAAAGTGGGACGAGAAAGCCTTGGCAAGAAGCGGCAGCCCGCGGGCAGTGAGCCTGGCTCCTGCTCCCGAGAATTATCAGCCCACACTCGCGCTGGCGCTTTCGCCTTCGGCGTCCCGGCTAGCAGTTGGTCGGGGAAGCATGCTGGCCATTTACGATGTGAGCGGAACGAACCTGACGCTCATGCGCGAGTTCCCAGCCCACATAGACACGGTTCAAGCAATCGCCTGGCATCCGAATGGAACGCAGCTCGCCACGGGCGCTTTCCGCGAAACGGTTCTATGGGATGCGGCGAAAGGCGAGCGAATCTGGACGGCGCGCTCAAATCTAACGGACCGAGTTACCGCGCTCGTCTTTAGCCGCTCCGGTGACAAGCTGTATGTTGCAGAAGGGATGGCACCTGCGGGGGCATCGGTGCGCATTCTGCAAGCGGAGAGTGGAGTTGAGGAGCGGAAGTGGCCGGCTCACACTGACACGATTCTCGCGCTGGCTCTCGACGCAGACGAGAAGCGGCTTGCGACCGCTGGCGCCGATAATCTGGTTAAAATTTGGGACACACAAACCAGCAAGCAGTTGACGTTGCTGGAAGGGCACACAGGCGCGGTGACGGGGATCGCTTTCAACAGCGCGAGCAATGAGTTGGCCAGCGCCGCTCTGGATCACCAGCTAAAGATTTGGGATATCGGCACGCGCGAAAGCGTGGTCGATGTGCTCCTGCAGAACGCCAGCGCCACCACCCTTGTTTGGACGGAAGAGGGGAAGCGCATCGTTGCGGCGCGCGACGATGGCTGCATTTCCAGTTGGACTGACTTCAAGCGACACACAGGCGCGCAAAGCTCTGAAACGGCGAATTATCGGGAGCTGCTGAAGAGCCCGGAAGTTCTGCACGCCCTCGCAGTCGATGCGGCAGGGAAACGGGTCTTTGCCGCTGGCGAATCCGGGGTGGTGCACGTGACGAGCTTTGAGGGGAAATGGATTGGAAAGTTGGAAGCTCCAGCGCTGCTTGCGGGAGGCAAAGGGTTGGCTGCCGGTGATGAGGAAGCGAGTCCGTCGTTTGTGCGCGACGTGCTCCCGGTGATGGCTCGGGCGGGTTGCATGGCTGGGGGCTGCCATGCAAAGCCGCAAGGGCAGAACGGATTTAAGCTGTCGGTGTTCAGTTACGATCCCGCCGGGGATTTTCGCGAGATTGTGCATGAGGCGCGAGGCCGCCGGATATCGCCTAGCGCGCCGGAGGAGAGCTTGCTCCTGCTGAAGCCGACCGCAACGGTTGAGCATGGCGGGGGGAAACGGTTCGAACGGGGTTCTGACGAATACAAGCTGATCGCACAGTGGATTCGCGGCGGGATGATTTACCAGCACACGAACGAGCCGGCGCTCCTGGCGGTGCGAGTGCAGCCAGCCAAAGCTGTTTACCGCGCGAACCAATCTCTTCAGCTCAAGGTGGAGGCCCAGTACAAGGACGGGAGCAGCCGGGATGTGACGAAGCTCGCGGATTTCGTGTCGAATGAGAAGGAGATCGCCACAGTCTCCGAAAACGGCCTGGTTCGCGCCGGGAAAGTGAGTGGCGAGAGTGTCATCGTGGCGCGTTATATGGGCTTCGTGGATGGATCGAGAGTGACCATTCCGGCGGTGAAGCGAGCTGCGGCGAAAACGAAAGCGGCCTGGCCTGGCTCCAACTTCATCGACAGAGCCGCAGGAGCGAAGTTCCAGGAACTCGGTTTAAGCCCATCCGAGCTTTGCACGGATGCCGAGTTTCTGCGCCGTTCTTCGTTGGACACAATTGGCCGCCTGCCCACCGCCAAAGAAACCGAAACGTTTCTTGCGGATACATCCCAGGACAAACGAGCACGTTGGGTTGAGCATCTCCTCGCCCATCCGGCTTACGCCGATTATTGGGCCAACAAATGGGCCGATCTGCTCCGGCCCAATCCGGACCGCGTGGGCGTTAAGAGCGTGTTTGTGCTCGATCAATGGCTTCGCGAAGCCTTTCGCAAAAACATGCGCTACGATGAATTTGCGAAGGCGTTCCTGTTGGTAGAAGGGAGCAACCATCGAGACGGGCCCGCCGTGGTTTATCGCGATCGCCGCGAACCTCCAGAACTAACCACAATGTTCAGCCAGATTTTCCTGGGCACGCGCATGGAGTGCGCGAAGTGCCACCATCATCCGACGGAGAAATGGACGCAGGAGGACTTCTATCAATTCGCGGCCTACTTTGGGCCGGTGAAGCAGAAAGGCGCGGGCCTCTCGCCGCCTATTTCAGCAGGGTTCGAAACCTTTTACTTCAAGCCCGGTGAAACAGTGAAGCATCCGGTGACCGGCGCCGTCATGAAGCCTCGCGCGCTGGATGCCCCCGGCGTTGAAGAAGCGATGGATGTTGATCCACGCGAAGGGCTGGTTGCGTGGACTCTGGATCCTAAGAACCCGTTCTTTGCCAAAGCGGCAGCGAACCGGGTCTGGGCGAATTTCTTCGGGCGCGGGATCGTGGAGCCGGTGGATGATTTTCGGGTTTCAAATCCGCCTTCGAATGAACCGTTGCTCAACGCGCTGGCGGAGGATTTTGTGGCGAACGGGTACGATCTGAAGCAACTAATGCGCACGATCCTTAACTCCCGGCTCTACCAGTTGAGCTCGACGCCGAATGAGTCCAACCTCCACGATACCCGGAACTTCTCCCGCTCGTATCGTCGTCGGCTCCCGGCGGAGGCGTTGTTGGATTCAATCAACGATGTTCTGGGCGTGACTGACACTTTCAACGGGTGCCCTCCGGGCACTCGAGCGATGCAAACCTGGAGCTACAAAGTGAACTCGCAGTTTCTCGACGCTTTCAGCCGGCCGAACCCGAGCAGTGACGCGCCGTGCGAGCGCGACACGAAGACGAGCGTGGTCCAGGCGTTGCACATGATGAATTCGAGAGCGCTTCACTCAAAGCTCTCGAACCCACAAGGAAGGGTTAAGGCGTGGGCAGACTCCGCTAAACCGCCGGAGGAGATCGTGCGGGAAGCTTACCTGACTGCGCTTAATCGTTACCCAACAGAGAAGGAACTCGAAGTGGCGAAGTCGATTTACAAAGCGCCGGACGCGAAGCGGCAAGGCGCGACCGAAGACCTGCTCTGGGCATTGCTTAATTCGGCTGAGTTCGTGTTTAATCATTGAGAGCCATGATCCATTCCAAGTGCAACGGCGTCTCGCGGCGCGACTTTATCCAACTGGGGCTTGGCGGAATGCTTGGGTTCGGCCTGAGCGACTTGCTGCGGCTGCAGGCGGCGAACGGGACGGCCGCTGGCAAGGGAAGCGATGTGAATTGCATCCTCATCTGGATGGATGGCGGGCCATCGCACTACGAATCGTTTGACCCAAAGCCGGATGCGCCTTCGGAGATTCGTGGGGAGTTTAAATCCATCCCCACTTCTGTGCCCGGCATTCACTTTAGCGAGGCGGTGCCGAACCTTGCCAAGGCAGCGGACAAGTTCACGGTGATCCGCTCGATCTGCCACAAGGATCCGAACCACGGCGGGGGCAATCATTACATGATGACCGGCGCGCCAACGCCCGTTCCCGTGGCGTGCGGGGCGTTCGTGACTTTTCATCCGTCGTTCGGATCGATGGTGTCGTATAGCCGAGGTTTGCGGGATGGCATGCCCGCTTACGTTAGCATGCCCGAGATCTCGCGTTCCGGTGGGCCGAATTTCCTGGGCGCGCAGCATGCGCCGTTTGTCATTGATGGTTATCCAAACACCAAAGGCTTCAAGGTTCGTGACGTCGTGTTGCCGCAGGACATTAGTGAGGGCCGCGCAAAGAGTCGGCACGCCCTGCGGCAGTCGCTTGACAGCATGAAGCGGTACCACGACAAACGCTCAGACGACCCCGCGCTGGCGTTTGACCAATTTTATGCGCAGGGGGTGGATTTGGTTGGGTCCGCTCGCGCGCAGGAGGCATTCGATATCGAGCGTGAACCTGAAGCTGTTCGTGAGAAATTCGGGCGCAACGATTTTGGGCAGCGGTTGCTGCTTGCGCGCCGGTTGGTGGAGGTCGGTGTGAGTTTTGTCACCGTTTATACAGGCGGTTGGGATCATCACACCAAGATTTTCGAGGCGTACAAGACCGGGACGATGAAGACCTTCGATCATTCGGTGGCCGCTTTGATCAACGATCTCGATGAGCGCGGGATGCTGGAGAAAACGATGGTGATCGCCCTGGGGGAATTCGGGCGCACACCCAAGGTGAACAAGGATGCGGGTCGCGATCATTGGCCCGGCGCTATGTCGGTGTTAATGGCAGGCGCAGGAGCGCCGCGCGGGGGAGTTATTGGAGCGACGGATCCCAAGGGGTATTACGCCTCGGATAACATCTATAAACCTGAGGACTTCGCAGCGACCTTATACACGAAGATGGGCATTGATCCTCACCAGACGCTGCATACCACGACCGGCCGGCCGGTCCAACTGGTCAATGGGGGCAAACTGATCAAGGAGTTGTTCGTCTAAGTGCTGCGTCAGGCTTACTCTTTCGCACTTGGTTTGCTGCTGTGCTCTTGCGTGTGGCTTTCCTCCGCTGCGGCGCCGGAACTTGAAGGCTTCCATCCGACCGGCGGTCAAATCGGGAGCACGAACGAAGTCGCTGCGTTTGGCAAATTCGACCCCTGGCCGCCGTCGGTCTGGATCGACTCCGCTGGCCTGGCTCTGGTTTCCACAACCAACAAAGGTAAATTCCAGGCGGTGATCGCTGCCGACGCGCGACCGGGCCCGTGCCTGGTGCGTTTTTACAATGCAGAGGGGGCAAGTGAGCCGCGGTTTTTTGTGATTGGGTCAGGCGCAGAACTTGCGGATAGGGAACCAAACGATCACTTCACGAACGCCACGGCAATTGCGGCGCTTGGAGTCACCATCAACGGCAACTTCGATAAACGTGAGGACGTGGATAACTACGCGGTCGAACTCAAAGCGGGCGAACGACTCCACGCTCGGATGGAAAGCCACACATTGATGAGCAAAGTGGATGCGGTCCTGCGGCTCGTGGACAGCGACGGATACCAGCTTGCATGGAATCACGATCACGCAACATTCGACCCGCTTCTTGAGTATGTGGCCCCTAAAGACCAGAAGGTCATCGTGCAAGCCTTCGGCTTTCCATATCCTGCCGGGTCAGAGATTCGGCTCGCAGGCGGTGAGGGCAGTTTCTACCGGCTGCACTTAACAACCGGCCAGGCGCCTGCGCATCTTGCGCCCAGAGGGGAGAGCCTTGCTTATGGGACGCCGGTTACGGGCGTCCTCACTAATGTTGCCCAGCGCGATGCGTTCACGCTGCCTGTGAAAAAGGATCAATGGGTCAGCTTGCAGGTCCGCGCGGCTCAGATTGGTTCTCCATTGGATGCCTGGATTCAGATACAGGGAGCTGATGGGAAGGAAATCACGCGCGCTGATGATAGCAATGGCTCAGCGGATCCCGCGCTGGAGTGGAAGCCCACAATGGATGGCGAGGTGAAGGTGGTGGTCGGCTCCCTCACACGGCGCGGCCGCCCGGACTTTCGCTATGAATTGCTCGCGGCTGCAGCGCCGCCAGCGTTCAAAGCTGTGCTGGAAAAAGGAACGCTGACTCTGAAGCCGAACGAAATGAACAGCGTGAACTTAAAGATTGAGCGATTCCGCGGGCACACCAACAAACTTGAAGCTCGCGTCACGGGCTTGCCTTCCGCCATTACGGCAACATGCACCAATGTTCCGGCAGGGAACGGCAGCGCAGTTGTTGCCTTCATCGCTCCTGCGGATGCGCCGCCTTTTCAGGGTCCGGTTGTGGTCAAGCTTTTCGAAGCTGCAACGGGGTTGGAGCAGGTCGCGCCATTTGAGCTGGTGAGCCGTTCCGAAAACAACGGTGTGCCCGGGGGATACCAGCAGTTGGCGATTCCGCAGGTGGAGCACCTCTGGCTGGCGGTTCTGTCAAACGCCCCTGCCGCCACGCAAGCGGCGAAATAACTTAGCCAAGCTCAGACTTGTGCTGGACGGCGAAGAGAAACAATGCGCGGTTTCCTTTCAACTCCAGCTTCGCGCAGATATTGGCACGGTGCGCCTCAACTGTTCGATGGCTGATGAACAGTTCCTGGCCAATTTCTTTGTTGGTTTTATTCTGCCCCACCAGCCGCAGCACACATCTCTCGGTTTCAGTCAGTGTCTTCAAGCCGGTTTTCTTTTCGCGCAAGGCCGAGGCGCGTTGATTTCGCCTGAGCAAATGATGTGAGACCGAGGGACTGAAATACATGCCGCCCGCAGCCACCGCTTTCAGGCCGATGAGGAGATCCTGAACCGCATTCTCCTTGAGAATGTAGCCACGCGCGCCCACATCCATCGCCGCATTGAAGGTGGCCTCATCGTCATTCATGGTCAGGAAAATGACGGAGATCTCCGGCTTCATTCCTTGAAGGCGCCGCGCGATCTTCAGGCCGTCAAGGGATGGAAGATGCACGTCGAGAATGGCGATGTTCGGCTTGAGTTTGGCCATCTGCTCGGCGGCCGCAGCGCCATCGCCTTCGGCGCCAACCACGGTAAACTCATTGCTCTTCTGCACGATCTGCTCGAGGCCGTGGCGGAAGATCGGATGATCGTCGACGATGTAAACACTAAGGCTCATGGCTTCGTGATCGGCACCGTGACACTTACGCGCACCCCTTTGCCAGGGGCGGTGTCCAGCTCAAGGGAGCCTCCGAGCAATCGCGCGCGCTCACGCATGCCACTAATGCCCAAGCTCGCGCTGGAATCCGCATCCACAACGCCCGTAGTTGGCAGTGTGAAACCGCGCCCGTTATCGTAGAGCGACGCGTGAATGGCAGCCTCACGCCGCTGCACCTCGACGATCACTTCTGTCGCTTGCGCGTGCTTCACGATGTTGTTTAACGCTTCCTGTATGATGCGGTAGAAATTAATTTCAACTTCTGGCGCTAACAAGCCATCCACGTTCTGAACTTCTGCGGAGCAGCGCATCCCTGTCGCTTCTCCGACCTGCCGAACCGCCACTTGAATGGCGCGTGAAAGGCCGAAGCGCTCCAGCTCGGGCGGCCGGAGCGCATAGGAGATTGCTCGCGTCTCAGCAATGGCGCGCGAGCTTCCCTCGGAGATTTCCTTCACCTGCTCGGCGACCTCCGGCGGCGGTTTCAGGAACATCAGCACAGTCTGAGCGCGATTGCGGATCAACTGCAGTTCCTGGCTCAAGCTGTCATGAAGCTCGCCGGCGATGCGTTTTCGTTCCCTCTCCTGTGAATTGATCAGCTCCCGCGCGAAGGCTTCCTGCGCTTCCTGCCGCTGCCGCAGTCCCGCGACCCAACGAATGTATGCAAGGTAAAGAGCGCTGAGGAAAAGGAGACCTGCACCAATGCGCGCAGAGGCTGTTTGCCAAAACCGCGGTTGCACCACGAGCGCGATGCTCGCGCCACGATCGTTCCAGATGCCATTGTTGTTGGCGGCGATGACTCTGAAGGTGTAATCACCCGGTGGAAGCCGGGTGTACGAGGCGAACCGCTCACGCCCCGCATTGACCCACTGGTCCTCGTACCCTTCGAGCTTGTACTGATAGGTCACTCGTTCCGGAGCTGAGTAACTGAGGCCGGCAAAGTGGAATTCCACACGGGTGGCACCAGGTGGGATCGTGACCGGGAGAGCTTCGCCGACACGAACAGCAGCGGCGGTGAACCACGGCTCTCCATCGACAAGCACGCTTTGGATGACCACCGGCGGCGGAGGCAAGTCCTTCGTCACATTCGAGGGATCGCATGACACAATGCTCTTGCGCGTTGTGAAAAAGAGTCGGCCTCCGTGAAGAAGAGGCTGCGGACCGGGCGGGCACTCCAAACTAAGCATCCCCTCCTCTTTGCCGAACACCAAGGGCTGGACCCGCTTCCTCTTTCCGGTGAGAACATCGAGCAAATCGCTCTTTCCGTAACGATATAGCCCCGTGTTGCAGCCGATCCAAAGGTTGCCAAGGCCATCATCCGCAATCTGGTTAATTCTGGAATCTGGCAAACCTTGAGCCAGCCCTGCCGTGCGGAAGCGATTTTCCACAAAAACACTCAAGCCCCGCTCCGTTCCAACCCAAAGCCGCTTTTCTTCATCAATAGCGATGGTGATAATTTCCGGGCTGGCCAAGCCCTCCTTTGCCTTGAACCATGTGACCCCATCGCCGAGTATTCTGGCGAGTCCTTCTTCTGCTGTTCCTGCCCAAATCTCGCCTGCGACCCTTTCAGCCACCGACGTGAACCTCCCTTTTAAGACCGTTCGCACCCCATCGCCGGTCAACAGGGAGAGCGTCCGCAGGCCTGCAGCCCAGATCGTTCCGCGGGTGTCTTCGATCAAATCAAAAACATCTCCGTCATCCTTGTTTTCAATGTAACGAAGGAGTTCGCCACGGGGGCTAATCACCGAAATGCCATGACCGAAGTGACCGATGTAGAGAGTACCATCCCGCGCCGCAAACAGAGACGCTCCGTCCTGTGGAAGGTTCACCGGGACGACATTGAACCGACCGTCCGAATATCGATAAAGCCGCTCATTCAGCACCCATAACCCTGCTTTAGAAGGTGCAATGTCCCTAACCATGAACCTTGGGAGGCCTTCACGCTCCGTGAAGTTATCGAAGAATTGAGGTCGGATGCGGGTAAGACCACCGTCCACACTTCCCATCCAAAGATTCTGCTCGCGGTCTATATATATGGCGCGGATGCGAACCGAAGGCAGGCCACGGCTGCGGTCCAACAGGGTGAATTGACCATTTTCGTGGCGAACCAGGCCCATTGTCGCGTACGCCAGCCAGAGCCCCCCCTGGGCATCCTCAACAATCCCCTCGGAGCTGAGAGCGGCGCCCGGGAGATGCACACCGGCCTTGTAGCTGTTCGTTTTGTTCCCCTCTATCCGCAGAAGCTCCTCGTGGTACAAACGACCCAACCAATACGCGCCATCGCGATCCTGGAAAAAGCCTCGAAACTCGCCGGGCACATCCTGCGCGATTCCCGGCCTCATCCGCCCGCTTTCGAACACTTCCGGTGGGGCGCCAGGAAAAATGGCCCATAAACGCCCGCTTCGATCCACGGCGATTTCCCGGACTTCCGTTTGGCCGCTGGAGGAAGGAGCATGGGTGATTGCGCCTTGGTGGATACGGTCCAGCCCTTTGTCGCCCCCAGCCCAGACCGCGCCTTCGCCATCCACAGCCACAACCTGCACAACCTCGTTCCTGAGGCCATCGCGCGTCGTGAAGGTGCGGAACACACCTTCATGAAATCGGGTCAGGCCTGCGTCGGTGCCGAACCAAATAGCGCCCGCGTTATCCATGGTGATTTCATGAACCATGCGGTTGAGGAAGCCTGGGGAATTCTCCGGGGTGAAGGTGAAGAACTGAACGCCGTCGAAGCGGACCAGACCACTGGGTGTGCCCAGCCAAAGATAACCATCGGGCGTTTGGGCAATGGAGAGAACCGTCGTCTCCGGCAGCCCATCTTCAACCCCCCAGCTACGGATGCTGTAAGGGCGGGAGTCGAGGGGGATTTCGGCAAGGGGCCGAAATGGGGGCGTTGCCGCGAGAAGCAATGCCGTGAGGAGCAGGATCCATAATCGCGCTGAATGGGGCATTGCGGGGCATCAGCAGAATTACACGGCGGCCTTGGGTGTGCAAAGAACTTTCATCTGTGGCTGGGTTAGCGTGCGGGTTCGAAGCGCTTAACCAGAGCGCTCAACGCCTGGGGGCGCCCGGTTCAAATTGACTTGCCCTCCCTGCTTGTTTAGGTTGCGCGCCATGATTGGTCGGTTGCTGCGCCTCTCCCTCCTGGCGCTTTGCCTGGGCGTGTTTTCCTGGAACACGCCAGCGCCCCTTATTTATACCCCTGGCGAGGGCTGGTCCTATGAGCCCGTCGGCGGCGGCAAATGGCGCAAAACGCGAGCTAAAGACCAGTTGGACGTCGCCCAGGAAGCCTTCGACAAAAAAGACTACGGCACGGCTTTGAAAGCGGCTCGCCGCGTTGTCCGCACCTGGCCATTTTCTGATTACGCTCCGAAAGCCCAATACCTGGTAGGCCGTTGCTACGAGGAAAAGAAGCAGGACGAGAAAGCCTTTAAAGCGTATCAGAAATTGATTGAGAGCTATCCGAAGGTCGAGAATTACAACGAGGTTCTTGACCGCCAGTTCGTCATCGCCACGCGATTCCTGGGAGGGCAATGGTTTAAGCTCTGGGGTGTGGTTCCTTTCTTTCCTTCCATGGACAAGACCTCGGAGATGTACCAGAAGGTCATCAAAAACGGACCCTACAGCCCGATTGCTCCCCAGGCGCAGATGAGCATCGGCACAGCTCGCGAGAAGCAGGAGAATTACGATTTGGCCGTGAAGGCTTACGAAACGGCAGCCGACCGTTACCACGACCGCCAGAAAGTCGCCTCCGATGCGCTTTATAAAGCTGGGCTCGCTTACCACAAGCAAGCGAAGGAGGCCGAATACGACCAAAGCATCGCTGGCCAGGCGATTGCCACCTTCACCGATTTTATGACGCTTTACCCGGAAGATGCCCGGGTCGCCGAAGCGCAAAAGATCATCGCTGACCTTCGCACGGAACAAGCGCGCGGCAGCTACATCATCGCTCAGTTCTACGAGAAGAAAAAGCAGTTGGATGGCGCGCTCGTCTACTACAACGAAGTGCTCGTGAAGGATCCTCAATCCAAATACGCGCAGTTGGCGCGGGAGCGAATTGAAGCGATCAAGGCGAAGAAGCCGCAACAGACCGCCCAGCGATGAGCCACTTTGCTTTCCGCCTTTTTGCCTGCGCGTTTATCTGCGCTGTTGCTGTTGGATGCGCGGGATACCGCGTCGGCCCCACGAACGGCATGGCCGCGCGCTCCAAGACGATCACGCTAAAACCTTTCGAGAACGACACCATGGAGCCACGTCTCGGCATGGCTGTCACAACCGCTCTGCGTAAAACAATTCAGCGCGACGGCACCTTCGAGTTGGAGACGCAAGGCTCCGGTGACATCGTCGTTCACGGAAAAATTCTCAAGTACGAGCGGAGCCCGCTCACTTTCGATCCGCAGGATATCCTGACGGTCCGCGACATGGAGGTGTACA
>DASPKX010000022.1:0-5049 GCA_035627835.1 Candidatus Methylomirabilota bacterium | reverse complement strand
AGGCGCGACGAAGGAGCATATCCGCATGGATCTGCGACTGAGGAGCAACGAAGCATCCGGCCAAAAGACCCGCAAGACGCTGCTTGGGTATTTGTGAGACGGCTTCTAATACACGCTTCCAGCGCGCACAGCAGGCCCCTCGCTCCTCACCTCAGCCGGGCGCCTTGCTCGACGCGCGAACCTCGTGCTAACGTGCGCCACACAACGGAGAACATCTCATGGCCAACGGGTTAACTGGTCCTCGCTACGAACCGTACATTTCACCAACCACCACCACTCTCCCGGAAGGGACAGTTCGCGCGGTCGTGGTCGGCACCGTGCTCGGAATGCTCTTCGGAGCCTCTTCTCTTTACCTCGTTCTCAAGACCGGCTTAACCGTCAGCGCCTCCATTCCGGTCGCCGTGATCTCAATCACCCTCTTCAAGATCCTGTCGAAGATTGGCGTCCGCGACGCAACCATCCTCGAAAATAACGTCTCGCAGACCGCTGGCTCCGCTGGCGAATCGCTCGCCTTCGGCGTGGGCGCCACCATGCCTGCCATCATGATCCTAGGCTTCGACCTAGATATCTGGCGAGTGACCCTCGTCTGCATCCTCGGCGGCTTGCTCGGTGTGTTGATGATGATTCCACTGCGCCGAGCCTTGATCGTTCAGCAGCATGGCATTCTCAAATTCCCCGAAGGAACCGCTTGCGCTGAAGTCTTGAAAGCCGGCGCCTCCGTGGAATCGCAGGCTGCCGCTGCGCCAAGCTGGAAACAAGCCGCCGCCAACGCCGCTGCTCGAGGGACCAGCGCCTTGACCATCTTTGTCGGGTTCGCCATTGGCATGCTCTACAAGACCATCCACATTGCTTTCAAAGGGTGGAAAGAAGCCCCAGGCCATGTCTTCGGGCCGCCTCTGAAGCCCGGCTCCGTCAACGTGGAAGTCTCCCCCGAGTTGTTGGGCATTGGCTACATCATTGGCCCGCGAATCGCCGCCACCATGGCTGCGGGCGGCGTGCTTGCCTACCTCGTGCTCATTCCCATGATCTCCTTCTTCGGCGGCGCCGCCGGTGGGCCGATTGCTCCCGGAACAAAACTCATCCGCGATATGTCCCCGTCCCAGATCCGCGGAGATTACATTCTCTACATTGGAGCTGGCGCCGTCGCTGCGGCGGGGATCATCAGCGTCTTCCGATCCCTGCCGCTGATCTGGCACGGATTGAAAGAGGGCCTGCGCGATGTCGGCGGCTCGAAAGGAGCAACGGCTTCGCTCGCTCGCACCGCTCGCGATCTGCCCCTCAGCTTTGTGCTGATCGGCTGCCTGATCTTGATCCTCATGATCATGTTCGCCCCCGGGCTGCACATGAACATCCTGGGAGCCCTGCTGATCATCGTGTTCGGCTTCTTGTTTGTCACCGTCTCGTCCCGGCTCACCGGCGAAATCGGCTCTTCCTCCAATCCCATCTCGGGAATGACAGTTGCCACCTTGTTGCTGACCTGCTTGATCTTCCTCGCCTTGGGTTGGACCGGCGGCACTTATTACGTCACGGCCCTTTCAGTCGGAGCAATCGTTTGTATTGCCTCATCAAACGGCGGCACCACCTCACAAGATCTCAAAACAGGCTTCCTCGTGGGCGCCACTCCGCGCATTCAGCAAATTGCGCTTCTGATCGGTGTGTTCGCCTCTTCGTTGATTCTCGGGCCCATTCTTCTTAAGCTCAATGACTCCCAAACGGTTTACATCCCCGCCTCCCAGGTCGCTCCCGGGCTGAGGACAGATGCCAGCGTTTTGACGGCAACCGAGACGGTCGGTGGCCGCCAGGCAGGCGCTGATACCAAGACATACAAGGTCTGGCACAAGCCAGGCAGCGCGGGAGCCCCAGCCCAAAAATGGTTGGTGGATGACACCGGGGCTGCCGTCTGGTTGGTCGATCCGGGCATTAACGGCGTTTACTCCAAAACGCCTGACGGCCAGGAGGTGCAGAAATTCGACGCCCCGAAGGCGGTGCTGATGTCCTACATCATCAAAGGCATCCTCGACCGCGAGCTTCCGTGGGGACTGGTCCTTTTTGGTGTCGGCTTGGCGATCATGCTCGAAATGGCTGGCGTTCCTTCCCTCGCCTTCGCTGTGGGCGTGTATCTGCCGCTCTCAACCTCGGCCCCTATTTTCATCGGCGGCCTGGTCCGGTGGTTTGTCGATCTAAAGCGGCGTCGCGAATCGGTGAACAAAAACGTCTCCGAAGAAGAACTCGCCGCAGAGGCCGATCGCAGCCCAGGTGTGTTGGCAGCCTCCGGCTACATCGCGGGCGGCGCCATTGCCGGAATTCTCATCGCCATTATGGCTGGCGGCTTCGGCACGTTTGAAAAATCGCTCCACGAATGGGCCGTCAATCACAACCCGTTCTACGCCGGCCCCTGGTCCGACCTGCTCGCGCTCATTCCATTCCTGGCAATCATCGGGTTCTTGTACTTGGTGGCGCGTGAGAAGATTCTGGTGCGCAAGTCGGCCTAAAGCCCCGAGGTGTTATGAAGCCGGAAATCGAGATCGAATATTGCACAGCCTGAAACTACGAGCCTCGTGCCGTCGGTCTGGCGGAGAAGCTCCTTAAGTTTAAGCAGAAGATTGGATCGCTAAAGCTGATTCCTTCGGGCGGCGGCGCATTTGAAGTGCGGCTAAATGGGGAGTTGGTTTATTCGAAGCTGGAAACCGGGGAGTTCCCCGAGCCGGACGTGGTGTTGCATGAAATTCGCCAAAGGTTGGCGCGGTGAGGAGACCTCGGGTTGGAATTACCCGCGTTAGACCAGATTTCTCGAAGTCGTCTCATAAATAACCAGCAAGTGGATTGCGAGTCGATTTTGGGCGGAGGCGAGGCGTGACGAAGGAGCATATCCGCATGGATCTGCGACTGAGGAGCAACGAAGCATCCGGCCAAAAGACCCGCAAGACGCTGCTGGGAGTTTGTGAGACGGCTTCTCATGCGCCTGCTGTCAGAACACTCGCTTCAACTCCTCGCAGGCGGCCCGCGTTCTTCACCAAGTTGACAAACCTCCGCCCCGGGCGGGATTATTGGGCGTGCAAGGAGATTTCACGAATGACCCGACTTCTACTTCTACTGGGACTGGCCTTGTCGTTTTCTCATTCTAACCCCCTCGAGGCTGCAGTGACTTACCCGAAGGCGCGCAAAGCGGAGGTGGTTGAGGACTACCACGGCACGAAGATCGCCGACCCGTACCGCTGGCTCGAAGACTCCGATTCACCAGAAACCCGCGCCTGGATCGAAGCGCAAAATAAACTCACCCAAAGTTACCTCGCGAGCATTCCCGAGCGCGAAGCCATTGAGGCGCGCCTCACCGAAATTTGGAATTATGAGCGGATCGGTGTCCCGTCCAAGGAGAGCGGTCGCTACTTCTTTTTCAAGAACACTGGCCTGCAAAACCAAAGCGTTTTGTTGACCCAGCCATCTCTCACGGGGAAGCCGCAAGTGTTGCTCGATCCCAACCAACTCTCCCCCGACGGCACGATCGCGCTGAGCACTTATTCTGTGAGCGAAGATGGCAAGCTGATGGCTTATGCCATTTCGCGCGCAGGATCGGATTGGCAGGAGTTCAAAGTTCGCGACGTAGCCACAGCCAAGGATCTCAGTGATGAACTCCGCTGGGCGAAGTTCACCGGCGCTGCCTGGACCCACGATAACAAAGGCTTTTTCTACAGCCGCTTCGATGAGCCGGATGAGAAAACCAAGTTCCAGGCTGCCAATTACAACCAGAAGCTTTACTACCACCAAGTCGGCAAACCTCAGTCCGAGGATAAACTGGTTTATCAACGCCCAGACCAAAAGGAATGGAAGTTCTGGCCGGTCGTCAGCGAGGATGGAAAGTATCTCGTCGTCGCGGTGACACAGGGCACAGACCCACGTCGGCGCGTTTTCTACAAAAGCCTCGCCAAGGCTGACGCTCCCATGGTCGAGCTGCTGAATGAGTTCGATGCGGCTTACGATTACATCGGCAACGACGGCACGAAGTTCTGGTTTCACACCGACCTCAAAGCGCCCCGGGGGAAGATCATAGAAATCGATATCGACAAACCCGCGCGTGAGAACTGGAAGGATCTCATCCCCGAAACCCAGGACACCATTGAAGCCGTGAGCGTCGTTGGTGACCACTTCGTGGTCGTTTACTTGAAGGACGCTTACAACCAGGTGCGCTTGCACGACCTCACCGGCAAACCGGCTGGCGTGGTGGACCTGCCTGGAATCGGCACGGTCAGCGGCTTCTCGGGCAAGCGCAAGGATCGGGAAACGTTTTACGGGTTCACCAGCTTCACAATGCCTGCGCGTGTTTACCGCTATGATTTCGCTGCCAAAAGGAGCGAGCTGTTCTTTGAGCCGAAAGTGAAATTCGACCCGAGCGGGTTCGAGACGAAACAGGTCTTCTTCAAAAGCAAAGACGGCACACGGGTTCCGATGTTCATCACGCACCGTCGCGGGCTAAAGCTCGACGGAACGAACCCAACGCTCCTCTATGGCTATGGCGGCTTCAACATTCCCGTGAAGCCCAGCTTCTCCTCCAGTGTCATGGTCTGGTTGGAGATGGGCGGCATCTATGCGATGCCGAATCTGCGTGGGGGCGGTGAATACGGCGAGGAGTGGCACAAGGCTGGAACCAAGCTCCAAAAGCAAAATGTCTTCGACGACTTTATCGCAGCAGCCGAATGGCTGGTGGCCAACAAATACACATCACCAGAGAAGCTCGCGATCCACGGCCGCAGCAACGGCGGCTTGCTCGTGGGCGCGGCAATGACTCAACGTCCAGACCTCTTCGGCGCAGCGCTCCCCGCAGTTGGCGTCATGGACATGCTCCGCTTCCATAAATTCACGGTGGGCTGGGGGTGGACCTCCGATTATGGATCACCGGATAACCCAGAGGAGTTCAAGGCCCTCCGCGCCTACTCCCCTCTCCATAACCTGAAGCCCGGAACTTCCTACCCGGCCACGATGGTCACCACCGCTGACCACGATGATCGCGTGGTGCCTGCGCACAGCTTCAAATTCGCAGCCGCCCTGCAGGAA
>DASPKX010000021.1:0-26324 GCA_035627835.1 Candidatus Methylomirabilota bacterium | reverse complement strand
CAGGTGAAGGACAATGGCGGTGTTTATATCGTGCCCGCGTTCGCCGGTTTGGGCGCGCCGCACTGGGATCAGTATGCGCGTGGCGCAATGGTCGGATTAACGCGTGGAACAACCAAAGCGCACATTGCGAGGGCTGCCCTAGAAGGCATTGCTTTCCAGGTCGCAGACATTTTGCAAGCGATGGAAAAGGATGCGGGATTGAAGTTGAAAGAACTGCGGGTGGATGGCGGCGCGTGCGCTAACAATTTACTCATGCAGTTTCAAGCCGACTTGCTCGGTGTGCCCGTGGTGCGGCCGAAGGTCTCCGAAACCACGGCGCTGGGTGCGTGTTATTTGGCGGGCCTGGCTGTGGGATTCTGGAAAAACCAGGCGGAGATTGCCGGCCAATGGCAAGTGGATCGGCGCTTCACTCCTTCCATGAAAGGTCTTGAACGCAAAAGGCTCTCTGCGGATTGGCAGAAAGCGCTCGGGCGCGCGAAATCCTGGATTGCGGAGTAAGGCGGGGGAAGTCCGCCGATTTCACAAATTTTCGCAGATTGGGATCTGCGATAGGAGAGCGCCTTTCGCTCCGCGGGGAAGCTGCCAATCCTAGGCGAGCTGCGAGACTTGCATGCGGCCCCGCATGAGTGTGAGCGAACGCCCGGTCATTTTTAGTTTGCCCCCACTGATGGGCTGAGGTTCGTTGGCAGTGGTAAGAAGCAGACTGAACTCGCCGGGAGGAAGGGTGAAGTCCAGCTCCTCGTGGTGAGCGTTCAAGAGGAGAAGGAAGCTTTCGTCGGTTACGATATCGCCATCTTCCGAGAGCCACTCAAGCTTAGTGCCGTCCAGATAAAGACCGATCGTTCGGGCGTACCCCACGTGCCAGTCTTCCTCTGTCATTTCGCGCCCGTCGGGGGAAATCCAAATGGCATCCCGTGCGGTCTCATGATGCAGCCGGCGCCAACGAACGAATTTATGGCGGCGGAGATTCGGGTGCGCTTTGCGCAGCTCAATGAGCTTTCGAGTGAATTCGAGCAACTCCTGTTTGTGGCCGCTAATTTCCCAATCGTGCCAGCTGAGTTCGTTATCCTGGCAATAGCAGTTGTTGTTGCCTAGCTGCGTTCGCGCAACCTCATCACCGGCGCAAATCATCGGAACCCCTTGGGAGAGGAGCAACGTCGCCGTTAGATTTTTCATTTGGCGAAGGCGAAGCTCGTTGATCGCTGGATCATCCGTGTAGCCTTCGACACCGCAGTTCCACGAATTGTTGTCGTCCGCGCCATCGCGGTTCTCCTCACCGTTGGCCAGGTTATGCTTTTCGTTGTAGCTAACGAGATCGGCCAGGGTGAAGCCGTCGTGGGCGATGACGAAGTTGATGCTGTTATAAGGCTCGCGTCCGTCGTCCTGGTAAAGGTCGCTGCTCCCGAGCAAGCGAGCGCTTAATTCCTGGATCTGCCATTCGTCACCCTTCCAATACTTGCGGACAGCATCCCGGTATTTGCCATTCCACTCGCTCCAAAGCACCGGGAAGTTGCCCACCTGATAACCGCCCATGCCCACATCCCAAGGCTCCGCGATGAGCTTTACCTGCGAAAGGATCGGATCCTGGTGAATGATATCGAAGAAGGCAGCCAGTTTATCGACATCGTAAAGCTCACGCGCGAGCACCGAGGCGAGATCAAAGCGGAACCCATCCACATGCATCTCCGTGACCCAGTAGCGTAGGCTGTCCATGATCAGCTTCAGCACCTGCGGATGGTTCACGTTCAGACTGTTCCCAGTCCCCGTGTAATCCATGTAATAGCGCTTGTCGTCAGCGACCAGGTGGTAGTACGTGGGATTATCCAGTCCGCGGAAAGAGATCGATGGGCCGAGGTGGTTTCCCTCGCAGGTGTGGTTATAAACCACGTCCAGGATCACCTCGATGCCAGCTTTATGAAGCTGCTTGACCATCTGCTTAAACTCCGTGACTTGCTGGCCCCGGTCCCCGGAGCTGGAATAAAGCGTGGTGGGGCTGAAGAAATTGCGCGTGTTGTAACCCCAGTAGTTGGTCAAGCCTTTGTCCAGGAGATGCTTTTCGCGCAGGAAATCGTGCACCGGAAGCAACTCCACGGCGGTGACGCCGAGTTTCTTGAGGTAATCAATGACGGGCTCAGACACAAGGCCCAGATACGTGCCCCGAAGAGCTTCTGGAACCTCCGGATGACGCATGGTGAAGCCGCGGACATGAAGCTCGTAAATGATGGAATCGTTCCAGGGAATTTTGAGAGGCGCGTCGCCTTCCCAATCGAACTGGTCATCATCAATGACGACACACTTGGGGACGCCCGTCGCGTTGTCGTTGTCGTCGAACGCGAGATCCGCATCCGGATGGTCCATCGGATACGAGAATATCGGCGCGTTCCAATCCATACGGCCGGCGATCGCCTTGGCGTAAGGATCGATGAGGATTTTGTTGCGATTAAAGCGCAGCCCTGCGGAGGGATTAAACTCACCGTCCGCGCGAATCCCGTAAAGTTGGCCGGCCTTTAGCCCGGGAACGTAGCCGTGCCAGACAAAGCCGGTGAACTCCGGCAGCGGGATGCTCCTGGATTGTGGAACACCAAGGTCATCGAACAAACAAATTTCAATTTGCGTCGCGCGCTCTGAATAGACCGCGAAATTAACGCCGTTGCCATCGAATGTCGCGCCAAGGGGGAACGGCTTCCCCGGTAAAATTTTTCCGTCCATTAATCCTGGTCTGTCCCTTCCGGCAATTACGATATGTAATTTCAGGAAGCAGCAGAATCAGGGCGATGGAGGAAGCCCCCGCAGGGCAATGCCGGGCGCATGCGCGCTGGCGGTTTACTGACGGGGACGCAGGGAGTAGCGCAGGGTCACGGAAGCCTCGACCCGCACCTCACCCGCTTGCACTTGGGTGGATGCGGATGCCTCCCGGAAACGAACAGCCATGTCGAACATTGGCCTCGGTGGCTCCACCGTCACACCTCCCTCGGTGATCTCAGCGATGTTGCCCAACGGCGCTCCAAGCGCCTCCGAGAGCGTCCGCGCTTTTGCGGACGCTTCGGCCGCAGCCAAGCGAAGAGCTTGCGCCCGAGCTTCCGTGTCGTTGCGCAGTTCAAAGGAAACGCCTTCGAGTTGATTGGCGCCAGCGTTCATCGCGGCATCAATGACTTTGCCGATCTTCGTAAGTTCATCGAGCGTGACCTGCACAGTGTTTGAGGCTCGATAGCCCACAATCTTTGGCTCCTCCCCCTCCCTGCCCGGCTGATGGTTGCCGTAAATTGGGTGAACATTCAGGCCGACGGTGCGGAGCGCCTTCTCAGCGACACCAACGGCCTTAATAGCGGCCAACGCCTTGTCCATGATCGCATTCACACTCGCTTGCGCTGCCGCCGCGTCCGGCGCGTTCGCGTGGGCGCCTAGCCGCACGGTTGCGCGATCCGGGGCGGCATAGACTTCGCCGCGACCAGAGACGGTGAGACTCGGCTTTTGGGCGAGTTCGACCGCGTTGGGAGCTGGGATTTGGCCGTAAGTGGTGGAGAGCGCGAGCAAGAGCGCGGCCCCGAGGATCCAAACATTGCGCATCATAACGTTGGAGGTTAGACGGAAATTCCTGCCGTTTGGATCAAAAAAGATGGTGGAAGCAGGAGTGCCCGGCTTTTATGGTGGCAAAGCCATGAGACGAATTTTTGCGGGCGCGTTGATGGGCTGCGCCGCTGTCACCGCCCAGGAGTTAAAGATCCAGCGGACAGTGGAGCTTTCATTTTTAGCGTCCGGCAAACAATCCCACATTCTCGAAAGCTCTGGCGACCTGGCCCATTGGGCTGCCCTTGGAGGCGCGATGGTGGCCGAGTCAGGCACAGTGGCGCGGACCACATTGCTGGCTGAGACGAATCAATTCTTCCGAGTGCGAAGCGTTGAGATTCGCGATTTGCGGGAAACTCTCGAGCCAATTCGCGCCCGCTTCAAGACACCTGCGCTCGCATGCGCCGTCGTGAAATCCAACGCTGTCGTTGCCCTGGGGTTTACTGGAAACCGCAAATGGAACGTTAACGAACCGGTCACTCCTGAGGATAAGTGGCATCACGGCTCCCTCACCAAATCCATGACCGCAACCTTGGCCGGTGTGTTAGTGGATGAGGGCAAGCTCACCTGGACCACCACAGTCGGCTCGATTTTTCCCGAAATGACCGGCATGCATGAACGCTGGAAAAATGTGACGCTGGAGCAGTTGCTCTGTCATCGCGCGGGCGCGCCCGGAGACCTGAACGCCAATGGTCTTTGGGATGAGTTATGGAACCATGGCGGAACGCCACGCGAGCAGCGGGCTTTGTTGGTGCGGAGGGTGACGGCGGCCGCGCCGATTCGCACGCCGGGCACGGGCTACACTTACTCCAATGCGGGTTATGCCATTGCCGGCGCGATGATGGAGAAGATTGAAGGCGTGCCCTGGGAGGAGTTGATCACGCGGAAGTTGCTTGCACGGGTCGGGATGGAGAGCGCTGGATTCGGTGTGCCCGCCACACCGCGCTATATCAACCACCCGTGGGGTCACGCATTCCAGAATGGTTCCCCTTCCCCAATCGAGCCGGGAAGGAGCGCGGATAATCCGCCCGCGATTGGGCCGGGAGGAACGGTGCATTGCACACTGGTGGACATGGCTGAATATGCGGCCTTCCATCTGCAAGGCGCACGGGGGGAAGGAAAGCTCCTGAAAGGCGAGACTTACGAAAAGCTCTACGCCGATGTCGCAGGGCAAGGATACGCCCTTGGCTGGGGGGTGACGGACCGCCCCTGGGCTGGCGGGAAGGCGTTGAACCACACCGGCTCGAACACACAGTGGTACACCAATGTCTGGATCGCCCAGGGAAAAAATGTCGCGTTCGTGATCGTCACGAACATTGGCGGTGATCCTGCGTTTCAATGCACAGACGCAGTGGCCGCAAAGCTCATCGAGCTGTATCTATAACCGGTGTTCAGCCCCTATAAAGTCACGCTTGCTCTTTGTCTCGGAGCATTTTGCGCAGTCACAACTGCTGCATCCGAGCAGCCGCTTGTGACCTACCGGGACTTTCTCGCCGCGCCGCATTCCTATAAAACGCGCGAGCCAAAGGATAAGTTCACAAGCGCCCTTCCGACGTTGGAGTCCGATCCGCGCCTGGATCGCTCCAGTGAGAAGGCGTTTCTGCGGAGCCTCCTAAGGATATTGGATATTCCTGAGTCGTCCCAACTGCTGGTCTTCTCCACGACCAGTCTGCAACTCCGCTTCATCTCACCGACCAACCCACGCGCCCTTTATTTCAACGAGGATATCTACATCGGGTACATCCCCGGCGGGCGCGTCGAGGTGATCGGCATCGACCCGGACCTGGGCGCCATCTTTTACATCTTCGACATCCCTCAAAATGGTGGCCCCCTCCACTTTGAGCGCTCCGATCGCTGCATGAACTGCCATGCGGGTGAGGACAGCGGGCATGTGCCTGGATTGGTGGTGAAGTCTGTGATACCCGGCGTCTCCGGCGGCAGCCTCGACGCCTTTCGCGTGGGCAAGAGTGGGCATGACATTCCACTGAGCGAACGCTTCGGTGGTTGGCATGTCACTGGCGATCGGCTTACCAACCATTGGGGCAATGCCATAGGCAAATTTGTCGGCGGCGAAATTCAACGCGTGGCGAACCCCGCCGGAGCGAATTTTGATCTCGCGAAATATCTTGTGCCGACAAGTGACATTCTCGCGCATCTAGTGCACGAGCATCAGGTTGGCTTTGTGAATCGCGCTGTGGAGGCGACATACCGCGCAAGAACGGCGGCGTTTTTGAGCGGGGGCAAGTTAAGCGTGGAGCAGGAGGCTGAGTTGGACGCAACAGCGGCGGAGTTCACGAAATACTTGTTGTTTGCTGATGAAGTTCCCCTGCCCTCGGGCGGGATCAAGGCCGATCCCGCCTACGCAAAAGCCTTTCAGGCGACAGGCAAGAACGGTGACGCGCTTCGGGAGTTGGACCTGGAGACCCGCCTGTTCAAGCTCCGATGCAGTTACATGATCTACAGCGCAGCCTTTCAAGGGCTTCCCCCCACTGTTAAGGGGCGCGTGTTTGCCCGGCTTCGGGGAGCGCTGGTCGGCGATGCCAGGGAGTTCGCGTATTTGGGCCAAGCCGAGAAGCGAGAGATCTACCGGATTGTTAAGGCCACAGTGAAGGAATTGCCACCAGAGTGGTGAATTTAAAGCCGCGCACGGGAGAGGGGCTTCCCGTGAGCACAAAAAAAGGGCGGCACTCTTCGTGCCGCCCGCGTAAAGAACTTCAGCGATTACTTCTCCAGCGGCTGGCCAGCTTCTTTCCAGCCCGAGATGCCAGCAGACATGTGCTTAACATTCTTGTAGCCGAGCTTGTTCGCGGCCTTGGCTGCCTTTTGGTAAGCCATGCACTTTGGCCCGCCGCAATAAGCGACGATGACAGTGTCCTTGTCCGCAGGGAGCTTGGCGGCCAGGTTGTCCTGGATAGCTTCGTAATTCAGCGCCCCTGGAATGCGGCCCTTTTGGTAGGACTCGGTTCCATTGACGTCGATGATCACGGCCTTCTTCGATTCAGTGAGGGCTTTGACTTCCTTGACGCTAACGTCAGGAAACTCACCGGCGAATGTCGCAACAGCCAGAAGAGCCGTGGCGAGCAGAGCAGTTAACTTTTTAAACATACGCATCCTTTTTAGTGTGTGGTTCGTTCCTTGCGCCCGGAGGAGGGCGAGAGCGCCCCTTGAACCAACCCGAGGCGTTTCAGGAACCATAATGAAAAGGCCGCCCAATTCAAGTCATCAAAAGAGCTGCATGCGCCCGGGAATTGTATTGTGCGCCTGAGGGGAATGGCGGAGATTGCGGAGCCGAGGCAAGCGGGCCGAGGAAGCCTCGGAAGGAATTTGAAGAGCCACAACACAATCCTGGTGGTCGATGACAATGAGGCGATGCGTTATAGCATCTCTCGTTTGTTGCGAACGGCTGGGCACGAGGCGCTCGAAGCAGCGTCCGGGGAGGAGTGCCTGCAGCTCTTGAATCAGCATGCGGTCGATCTAATCCTTCTGGATGTGCGGCTCCCTGGAATGCCGGGGACCGAAGTGTTGCGGCAGATTAAAAGCACCCCTAAGTTCGCTCCGGTGTTCGTGGTGCATCTTTCCGCTTTGCACCGGGAGCCCAGCGCCATGGCCGCGGCCCTCCGAGACGGCGCGGATGGATACCTCGCTCATCCCATAGCAAATGATGAATTGCTCGCCCGCGTGGATGCCTTCCTGCGCCACAAAAAAACCCTCGACGCCCTGCAGCAGAGTGAGGCCCGCTACCGCGCCTTATTTGAAAACAACCCCCAGGCCATTCTGGTTTTCGATCAGGACACCGGCCGGATACTCAAGGCTAACGCGGCGGCTGCGGCCTTGTACCAGCAGCCCGCAGGGGCTTTGGAGGGGAGAAATCTGCAACACATTCAAGAAGGCCCTCTACCAAAATGCGGCGTTCACTCTGAGGAACGAACCCACCAACTGACAACCGGCGCGAAGGTTGGCGTTGAGATTTCCACCCACGCCGTGGAGTGGGATGGATCCCCTGCGTGCGTGCTGGTGGTGACAGATCTGACGGCGCGGCATGAGTTGGAGCAGGAGCGAAAAGAGCAGCGCGAGCAATTCGATGGCGAGATGCGTTCACTGGAGGGCCTTTCCAGAAACCGTCAGACACCAGTCACCGCCCGACATGCTGGAGCGATGCCTTTGCTGGAGACCCACCCGGAGGTGATTGCTGCTCTTGCGGCGGAATACGAGGGGTTGCTCGATGCCGCGCTCGAAGCTCGAATCTTTAAAGTGGAGAACAAGGCCAGCCCTAAGCTCCGGGGCATCGCCGATGAACTCGTTCGGTTTCGGGCCGGTCCGCGCGATATCGTTCAAGTTCATTACACCGCGCTAAAAAACAAAACGGCTGAGACCATCTCACCCAAAGCGCGCGGTTATGTCGAGGCAGGCCGAATGCTTTTGATCGAGTTGCTGGGGCTGGTCGTTGCCGGTTATCGGCTGCAGGGCGGTAGAACACCCGCCTCCGCGGAGTAGCGCGTCATCAAGTTTTGTGGAGGGGAAAATCCTTGCCACCGCAGCAATAGTCAAAATACTTCCACCGCCCACTTTTCAGGACCGGCCTGCGCAAGGCGCCTGCCATCTGGGCTTAAGATTCTTCTGAAATTGTTCCTATGAGCGTGACTGGCGGAGTCGAGAAACTCGCAACAAAAATATCAGGGTTTGACCACATCTCGGACGGTGGTGTGCCCCTTGGGCGAACCACGTTGGTGTGTGGAACTGCAGGCAGCGCGAAGACGGTGTTCGCCGCGCAGTTTTTGGTCGAGGGCATCAAGCAGAGCAACGAAAACGGGGTTTTCGTCACTTTTGAGGAATCGGCCGAAGACATCCGCCGCAATTTTCTGAACTTCGGATGGGACATCGCTAAATGGGAGGCTGAGAACAAGTGGGCGTTCGTCGATGCTTCGCCACGCCCCGGCGAGGAAAACGTGGTCGTTGGGGAGTTTGACCTGACCGCCCTCATGGCCCGTATTGAATACGCCATCAACAAAGTGGGCGCGAAGCGAGTCTCCATGGATTCACTCGGCGCTATTTTCGGGCAATTAAGCGATGAGCAATCGGTGCGCCGCGGTTTGTTTGCCGTTTCGGGCGCGGTCAAGCGGCTGGGCGTCACCACCATCATGACGGCCGAACGGACGGATGAATATGGAGCCATCGCGCGATACGGGGTGGAGGAGTTCGTGGCCGACAATGTTATTATTCTCCGCAACGTGCTCGAAGGCGAAAAGCGTCGCCGCACCATAGAAATCCTCAAATACCGCGGCACCAATCACGCCAAGGGCGAGTTCCCGTTCACGGTGACGAGCGATGGCGGGATTGTGGCGCTGCCCCTCTCCGCGATGGAGTTAAAGCAGCACTCATCCAATGTGCGCATCACCTCGGGCAATGAGGATTTGGACAAAATGTGCGACGGGGGGTTCTTCCGGGACTCAATCATCCTTATCTCTGGCGCGACGGGCACAGGCAAAACCCTCATGGCCTCGCAATTTCTTGCCGCCAGCGCCGCCAGCAATCAACGCGCCTTGCTGTTCGCTTTCGAGGAGAGCCGCGAGCAGTTCTATCGCAACGCGCATGGCTGGGGCTTTGAGCTGGAGAAGATGGAGTCGGAAGGCAAAATCAAAATTATCCCCCAATATCCTGAAGTCATGGGTTTGGAAGATCATTTGATCGTCATGAAGCAGGCGATTGAGGAATTCAAGCCCATGCGCGTTGCTGTCGATAGCTTGTCCGCCCTGGAGCGCATTTCCACAACGCGCAGCTTCCGCGAATTCGTGCTGGGCTTAACCTCGCATATCAAGCACCAGGAAATCGCGGGCTTGTTTACTTCGACCACCCCCAGTTTGCTCGGCGGCACTTCCGTCACCGAGGCGCATATCTCCACCATCACCGATTCGATTATTCTGCTTCGTTACGTCGAGATGTACGGAGAGATGCGGCGCGGCCTGACGGTTTTGAAGATGCGCGGTTCCATGCACGACAAGGATATTCGCGAGTTCACCATCGATCTCAAAGGCATGCATATTGGAAAGCCTTTCCGCCAGGTCACCGGCATTCTATCAGGGTCGCCACGCCACACGTCCGTAAATGAACTGGACGCTCTCGGCGGGTTGTTTAGCGACGAGAATTAAAGCTGCGGCCTAAATGCCATGGAAGCGAAGTCACCAGGAGATGGGGTTGCCTACCATTTCCGGCTGTACATATTCGCTGACCATCCAAAGTGCCGCACCGCCTACGCTTCGCTCAAATCGATCTGCGAAGATTATCTGCACGGACGCTACAACCTCGAAGTGATCGATTTGCATCGCTGCCCGGAAAAAGCCGCGGATGACCAGATCATTGCCATTCCGACACTTGTCCGAGTGAAGCCGGGGCCCGTCCGGCGGCTGATTGGCGACCTCGCAGATCAGGAAAAGGTGATTGCGTCTCTGGAACTTCACGACGCTGCGCGATAATGTTCAACAAGGCTAAAATAAAGGCACAACCGTGAGCGCGGGAGATTTTGCCGAACTGGATGGGTTGCACGTGACCGTGGACAAAGTCCGCTTTAACCCCTTTGCCAGCGCGCCGCCAGACAGGCCCTATTGCTTCATTTACTTCATCACCATTCACAACGACTCGAACTCCACTGTGACCATCAAGGGTCGGAAGTGGGTGGTGACCAACGAGGGGGGTGAGCTGACGGTTGTCGAAGGAGATGGAGTTGTGGGGCAGTTCCCGCACTTAACCCCTGGCGAAAAGTTCAGCTACAACAGCTTTCACCTTCTCGAAACACCCCGCGGAGTGGCGGAAGGAAGTTACATCGGCCTCGATGAAAATGGCGCGCGAATTATGGTGCGCATTCCCCGCTTTGATTTAGTCGCGCCCAAGACATTGTAAAGCCCGGCCTGCAATGCGCGCAGCCTTCAAAGAGTGGCGGATCGTCGTGGAGGCGCTCAACTGCGGCCAACAAATTCTCATCCTGCGCAAGGGCGGCATCAGCGAGGGCCGCGGCGGATTTAAAGTCGCTCATCCAGAATTCCTCCTCTTCCCCACAATGTTCCATCAACAGCGCGACGGCGTAATTCCTGAATGGCAGGCGCGCTTTGACCAACTTGCCGGCACCCCGGACAACGGGCATTTCCAAATCCAGAGCTACGCTCGCCTCATTGAATGGCATGAGCTAAGGCGCCCCGCCGATTTCAAGCGTTTGGCTGGCCAGCACATCTGGCGTGAGGAGGTGATCAGCGCCCGCTTTGACTGGGGAAAGGAAAAGCAGATCTTCGCGCTCGCCCTGCGCGTCTTTCGGTTCCCCCGCCCAGTGACATTGCCCATGCGGCCGGAGTACGGCGGCTGCAAGTCTTGGATCGATTTGCAGGATGAGGTCGATGGAAATGGCGCCTCCCCTGCCCTCCCTGATCACCAGTTCAGCCTAAAGCTCCGGGCCTTCCGCGAAGCTCTCGCAAACGATTAGTCAGCCGCGACCAGGTCCATATCGCGCGAGTAGTATAGAATGCGCGCACAGTTCGGGCAGGAAACGAGTTCCTGCGCCGCTTGGGTGGACAGAATGATCTGCTGCGGGAGGCGCATATGGCAGCCGCCACAAACGCTGTGGGCAACGCCAACAATGCAAACCCCGCCTTTAGTTTTGCGCAACCGCTCGTAACGGCCGCGAGCATTCTCGTCCACAGCGTTGGTCAGCGATGAATAGTCCGCTTTCAACTCCGCCTGCAAAGCTTTCAATGATTTCTCACGCTCTTCCAGCGCCGTTATTTGCTTTTGCACAACTTCCTGGGCTTCCTTCGCAGCCTGCGCGGCGACAGCGACCTCTTTCTGGGCCGCCTCGATCTTCTCCATGAACTCGATCTGCTGGTCTTCGAGCCCGGCTATTTGCTTGCGGCAGTTGTCGATTTCATTCGTGAGCGCGCGATACTCGTCGTTCTTCTTCGTCTGCAGCTGCTGGGTGGAGTATTTGTCGATGCGCTGCTTCGCGGCTTCAGCTTCCAGCTCCAGGCGTTTGCGCTCGCTCTCCAGTTGTTTGACTTTGGTCTTGGCAACTTCAAGCCCCGCCGTGGCGTCAGCCATCCGCGATTGCAAGGCCGCCCTCTGCGGCCCCATGGATGAAAGTTCGGCGTCCACTTTGGCAATCCGACGATCGCGGTCCTGGAGGATGAGCAGCTTTTCGATGACCTGTTGCATGAGGGTTGTTTGGTGGTCGAACCGTAAAGGGCGCTCAGGGGTAAGTCAACTCATCTGCCAGTCGCGAATGGCCAAGGTCGAAAACCACTGCAAGGATCTCGGCATTCAGCTTCGACCGCTTATTCCGCGGGCG
This sequence comes from Candidatus Methylomirabilota bacterium, assembly GCA_035627835.1. Taxonomy (GTDB): domain Bacteria; phylum Verrucomicrobiota; class Verrucomicrobiia; order Limisphaerales; family SXQI01; genus DASPKX01. The sequence goes on along the minus strand of DASPKX010000021.1, from coordinate 14,431 downwards.
TTGTTTGGCCCGCTTTGATCACAGCCTCTGTGAGGTCTTTGGCCGTCCATTGGCGCGCCGGAAAGATGCGCGTGATTATCCCGTTTCGGTCCACCACGATGGTTGAAAGCGTGTGTGAAATGCTGCCGGTTCGCCACGCGAATGCGACGCCGAATTGCTCGGTGATCGCGTCAATGTCGATCTGGGCCCCCGTTACGAAACTCCAGCGCTCCGGATCGTACTTGTATGTCTTGGCGTAATTTAAAAGGCGCGTTGGAGTGTCAAACTCCGGGTCGATTGTAATGGAGTAGAACTGCCAGTCTTTTGGCGCGCCAGCCGCTTGCTTCAGCTCGGCATTCGCCTGCGCGAACTGCTTGGACATGCGCGGGCAGTATTCCGGGAATGGGCAGCGCGTGAAAATGAAGGTGAGCGCCATCGGTTTCCCCAGGCTGTCGTGCAGGCGCACCGTTTTCCCAAGTTCATTCGTGAACGTGTAGTTCGGCAGCTTGTCCCCTTCTGAAAGCAGCTCCACTTCGCGCACTTGCCGGAAATGCTCGCGGAAGTTAAGCGAGGGGACGTTCGTTTCCCCCGTTTTCTTAATCTGCTCTATCCACCCTGCGTCCGAGGTGATGACGAGGTTGAAACGGACCACATCACCAGGCTGAAGGCCGGCCAGCTCGTTCGTGTCCTTCACGTCAAAGGGCATGGTCATCGCCTGCATGTAACCCGGAATCTCCTCGTGCTTGATGACGACGCTTTCATCGTCATCGAACCGCTGGATGATTCCCCGCACTTGATACACCTGCGTGTTCGTGTCGCCACTGTTCGCGGAATCTGTCGAAGCCACAGCATTCGTGGGCGCGGAGTTCGCGCTGTTTGCGCCAGCGGCTGGCGTTGCCGATTGCTGGTGCTGGCAAGCAGTCTGCATCAATGCAACACAGGCAGCGCCAAGCACAAGTGTGAGTCGTTTATACATAACCATCCCAAAACAATCTTACATGACTGGAACCATTCCTTCAGCCGAAAAGTGGGCGTCCGCCCGGAGCGGGTCAAAGTTCTTGACGGACACAGATTATCAGGTTACACGTAATTTAGTTGAACTCAGTATGACAACAAACCTGACGACGCTAACAAGCCGCTCCGAGCACCCCAAAAGCCTGGTGATGCTCACAACCGCGCTCCTCTCGCCAACAAGCAACCAATGTGCCGACGAATCACCACTTTCGAAAATTCACGCATTTACACGCTTTTACACGATTATACACGCTCCCGGGAAATTCTCGTGTGACGCCCAGCCTTGGCGTCTCCCCGCGCGTCTCAGCCGTCATGCTCCCCTGCATTGAGGGGAGGCTTGCCACCCGCGCTTAGGGAGGAAAGGATTCACGCATGCACAAAATTTTGAGGATGGGCCTGGTTGCTCTGCTTTGCGTATTCTTCGCCGTCGAAGGGGCGGCGGCGCCGCAACGGCTCGCCAGCCGCCTTGAGCTGCCCGCGACGGATGAAGGCCTCCCCGGCGCGGGCCCCATTCGACGCTACGACTGGTTCAAGAAGCTCTGGTCCGAGCGCCGCAGCCTATGGGCTGCGCGTGCCGAGCAGGACCGTGGCGCTGTGGTTTTCCTGGGCGACTCTATCACGCAGGGTTGGGGTGATGATTTCAAACGCGCCTTTCCCGCCATGAAGCTGGCGAACCGTGGCATTAGCGGCGACACCAGCCGGGGAGTTCTGATCCGTCTCCAAGAGGACGTGCTGGCGCTGAAGCCGAAAGGCGTTGTGCTGCTTATCGGCACCAATGACCTGGAGGAGCAGGCCGACCCCGAAACCATCGCCGCCAACGTCCGCGCGATTCTGAAGGCGCTCCGGAAGCACAATTCCCAAATGCCTGTCGTGCTTTGCGAGGTCATGCCCAGCAGCGCCAGCAAAAAGCGCCCCGCGGAGAAGATTCGCCGTCTGAATACTCTTTACGCTGAGTTGGTCAAAGGAAACGCGCAGGTGGCGATTGTTCCAACATGGGCTTTGTTCGCGGATGCCAAAGGAGACGCGCGCGCCGATGAATTCCCAGATTTGCTCCACCTCAACGATGCGGGTTACGCTCGCTGGGCGGAGGCCTTGCGGCCGGTTTTGGTGAAGACAGGGCTGCATCCGACGGAAGACACTGCCTCCGCAAAAGGAGTGCGGTGACAAAAATGGCGGCTGAGATTTCGAAGAATTTAACAGGAGTAAATATGGCGAAGAGTTCAAATTATCTGAGCGTGCTGTGCGCAAGCGCGGCCGTCGCGGCAACTGTGCTCATCCACGCTGACGATTGGCCTCAATGGCGCGGCCCTAACCGTGATGGGATTTCCAAAGAGCTTGGCTGGCGCGCCGACTGGCCCGCGGAGGGTCCAAAGCAGCTCTGGAACAGCAACGTTGGTGTTGGCTGGTCGTCCATGGCAGTCGCGGGTGGGCGCGTTTACACGATGGGCAACGTCGAGGAAACGGATTCGGTTATCTGCCTCGACGCCGAGTCTGGGGAAGAGCTTTGGAAGCACTCCTACCCCTGCTCCTCAAAAGACCCGAATGGCTACCCCGGACCGCGCTGCACCCCCACGGTGGACGGCGACCGGGTGTTCACTGTGAGCCGCCAGGGTCACTTCTTCTGCCTCGACGCAAAAACCGGGAAGGTGCTTTGGTCGAAAGATTTCCAAAAAGACTTCGCGGGCAAAGTGCCAACCTGGGGCTTTTCCGGCTCACCTCTGGTTGAGGGGAACCTCGTCTTCTTCGAAGCGGGCGGCAGTGGCGCCTCCGCCGTGGCTTGCGACAAAACCACCGGCAAGATCGTCTGGAAGCAGGGCGATGACGGCGCGGGCTACGCTTCACCCATCGCGTTCAATCGCGGTGGCGAACGCGTGATCGCGTTCTTTTCCGCCACAGGGCTGGTTGGCAGGAAGATGAAGGATGGCGCGGAGGTCTTTAGGTTCCCTTGGAAAACGAGTTACGACGTGAACTCGGCCACACCCATCATCGTCGGCAACAAGATCTTCATCTCGTCCGGATACAACACCGGCGGAGCTTTAGTCGATGTAAGCGGCGAGGCGAAGGAGGTCTGGCGCAACAAGGAGATGCGCAACCACATGAATGCTTGCGTTTACAAAGATGGAACCCTCTATGGCTTCGACGAAAACAATCTGAAGGCCGTCGATTTTGAGACGGGGCGCAAGTTCTGGGAAACCCGCGCTTATGGCAAAGGATCGCTCATCATGGCTGGTGACAAGTTGATCGTGTTTGGTGATTCCGGCCGCCTGGCCTTGGTGGAGGCAAACCCTAACGCCTACAAAGAAACTGCCGGCGCCCAAGTGATTGGCGGGAAGAGCACATGGGCGCCCCCTGCCCTCGCCAATGGCCGGATCTACGTTCGCGCCAACGACAAACTGGCTGCGTTCGACGTTGCTGGAAAAAAGGTCGCGCTGAATGCCGGCGCCGCTGCCAAGAACGATTCCGGAAACGGCTCCAGCGTTGATTTTCAAAAGCTCTTCCAGGAGGAGGGCGCTCCAAAGGGTTGGGTTGTGCGCGCCTGGAATGATGTCAAAGACACGCCCCAAGAAAAGTCGGTCTGGGAAGTTAAGGACGGCGTTCTGCACGGCAGCGAACCACGCGGAACCTGGCTCGTCAGTGAGAAAGAATACGGGGACTTTGAAATAGACTTTGAGTGGAAGATCGGCCCGCGGGGCAACAGCGGCTTCGGCATCCGTTTCCCCAGCGCGGGCGATCCGGCATTCGATGGGCTCGAGCTTCAGATGTGCGATCCACGCTACTATCCAGACGACCAACGGCCGCAAATTCCTCCAAGTGAACTCACCGGCGGCATCTATCGTGTGATCGCGCCGAAGAAGGACGTTTTCAAGCCAGAGGCCTGGAACAAATACACTGTTCGTTGTGAAGGCCCCAAAGTGCGCGTGGTCCTTAATGGAGAGCTGATTCAGCAGGTTGATCTGGACCAATACACAGAGAAAGTGAAGCGGCACAACGGCGAGGACGCGCCCTCATTGAAGGATCGCCCACGCAAGGGGCGCATCGGGTTCCAGGAACTGAGCCGCGGCGGCGCGCATGTGGAAATACGCAACGTGCGCATTCGCGAGCTGCGCTAATCACCTCTCGATTCAACGGGTAAAAAGGAGCGATAACGCATGGATTATTTGCGCAAAGCCGCGGATCTAATTCTTCATCTCGACAAGCACCTGGACACCATGGTCGATAAGTTCGGCCCGTGGTTATATGTGATTTTGTTTTTGATCATCTTCGCGGAGACCGGTCTGGTCGTGACGCCCATCCTGCCAGGCGACTCCCTGCTCTTCGCAGTGGGAACGATTGCGGCCGCATCCGATGACTTCAACCTGCCCTTGATGATCGTTTTGCTGATTGTCGCGGCAATTCTTGGCGACAGTGTGAATTACTGGATCGGCAACAAATATGGGACACGATTGTTCAAGGAGCATTCGCGATGGCTGAACCGAAAGCACCTCGATAAGACGCACGAGTTCTACGAGCGCTATGGCGGCAAGACCATTATCCTGGCCCGTTTTATGCCGATTATTCGCACGTTTGCTCCATTCGTTGCAGGCCTCGGCAGCATGACCTACGGCAAATTCATGAGCTACAATGTGATTGGCGGCATTGTCTGGATCGTCTCGTTAACCCTCGCCGGTTACTTCTTTGGGAACATTCCCATCGTCAAAAACAACTTCGGGCTGGTGATCATCATGATCATCGTTCTGTCAGTGCTGCCCGCGGTCATCGAGATTGCTCGTGAATGGATGAAGCGGAAGAAGGCCTGAGAACAGAGCGCTCGAAGAGACGCAAGGCAAGAAATCTCCAAATTCCTTAAGAAAACCGGAGAAATTCTCTTGCGGCAGCGCTTTGAAGGAGTTTAATACGCCCAAGTCGCAAGACTCACCGTTCAAACAAAACACACAAACACTTATGGCAGCTAAAGCACTGAGCAAATCGCAGATCGCCGCCGCTATCGCGGAGAAGGCTTCTATTCCCAAGAAAACAGCGACTGAGATCCTGGATCACATCGCTGAATTGGCCTACAAAAACGCCAAGAACAGCTTCACCCTCCCAGGCCTCGGCAAGCTGGTGTTGGTCAACCGCAAGGCCCGCCTCGGCCGCAATCCTGCAACTGGCGAATCCATCAAGATCCCAGCCAAGAAGGTCGTGAAGTTCCGCGTGGCGAAAGCTGCCAAGGACGCGATTCTCGGCGCGCGTTAATTCCTCGCGTTGTCTTTTCGCAACAGGCGCTCTGGATTCCAGGGCGCCTTTTTGTTTACTTGCACCGATGAAAATCGCAGTCGTGGGCGCAGGCGCGCTCGGGAGCTATTACGGCGCGAAGCTCGCTCGCGCGGGTGAGGATGTCCGCTTCCTTCTTCGCAGGGATTATGCCGCTGTTAAGAAGCGCGGGCTGCGGATTTTGAGCGCTGAAGGTGATTTTCACATTAACCCGAAGATCGCGGAGCGTCCGGAAGTCATCGGCCCCAGCGACCTCGTGCTGATCGGGTTAAAGAGCACGGCGAACGATCACTTCCCCGAGTTGTTGCCGCCGCTCGTCGGCCCGAACACCAAGCTGCTCACCTTGCAGAATGGCTTGGGCAACGAGGCAGCGCTTGCCGCGATCTTCGGTGAGCAGCGCGTGATGGGTGGTCTCGCTTTTGTCTGTTTGAACCGCGAAGAGCCGGGCGTCGTTCGTCATTTGGCCCACGGAAAGATCACTCTCGGCGAGCACAACCGCTGGCCTGAGCCATTCACTCACGACGTCGCGACGATGTTCAGGCGCGCGGGCATCCCTTGCAAAGTGACCGATAATTTGGATGCCGCCCGCTGGCGAAAGCTCGTTTGGAACATTCCATTCAACGGATTGGGTGTTGCGGCGGCCGCTGGCTATGACGCCGTTGCTCAGGGGGAAACTCAGGCAAGGAAAACCCGCGCGCCATTTTCCACTGACTTGCTGCTGGCCGATCCGCGTTGGGCAGCCCTCGTGCGGGGCTTAATGGCGGAGGTCATTGCTGCGGCTGGAGCCGAAGGCCATCCCATCGAGCCAGAGTTCATTGAGGAGCAGATCGCGGACACCCAGATGATGCGAGGGTACAAGCCCAGCACCGTCATCGATTACGAGCAAGGCCGTCCATTGGAGTTGAACGCCATTTTCATCGAACCGCTCCGCCGTGCTAAAGCCAACGGATTAGCTTCGCCACTCCTTGAAAATCTATGCAAAGTGCTGACAAGCCTCGCAAAAGATCTATGACGAACCTTTGGACCTTTGCCCTGCTGCTCTTTGCCGGCATGGCCAGCAGCTTTGCCCAATACGAAACCCGCACCGATCATGACCCGGATGGAATTGGCAAGTTCTACATGGGCAGGGAAATCGCGCATGTGATGGGGCACCAAGGTGCGGATTGGCTCGAGCGCCCGGAGCGTGAGGTTGAGGAGAAGCCCGACCTGCTGGTCGAGAATCTTGGACTCAAGCCGGGAGATCACGCGGCGGATTTGGGCGCAGGCACCGGTTACTTCAGTTGGCGCATGGCGAAGGCAGTCGGGCCGAAAGGACGTGTGCACGCTATTGAAATCCAGCAGGAGATGCTCGATCTCCTTCAGCGCAACATGAAGCAGCGCGGTGTTACCAATGTGGTGTCTGCGCTCGGGACCATCACGAACATCAACATCCCCAGGAACAGCCTCGATTTACTGTTGATGGTGGACGTTTACCACGAGGTCTCGCACCCGCAGGAAATCCTTCGCTCGATTCACGCTGCGCTCAAGCCAACAGGGAAGCTCGTGTTCGTTGAGTATCGAAAAGAAGATCCACGGGTGCCCATCAAGGAAGTTCATAAAATGAGCGAGGCCCAGGTGCGCAAGGAAGCCGAAGCGAACGGATTCAAATGGATCAAGACCGTGAGCGCCCTGCCCCGCCAGCACATGATTTTCTTCGAGCCTAAAAAGTGATCAGCTGGGACGAGTGGTTTCGTTGATCAACCCCCACTTGCGGCGGATGCGCCGCTCGATGATCCCGAAGATGAATCGGTCCAGCAGCAACCCGAAGAGTATCGTCACGATCATGATGGCGACGACTTGAGGCGCGTCGTTCAGCTCGCGGCCCATGTAAAGAAGATAACCGAGCCCCACCGTTGACTTAATCAACTCCGCCGAAACCGCGCCGTGCCAGCCGAGCGTCCACCCAAGCTTTACCCCTGTGACCACTGACGGAAGGGCGGCTGGAAACACTACCCGGTAAGGCATCGCGTACGCGGGGGTTCCCATCGTGCGGGCTGCGCGTAAGAAAATCGGCGGGATATTCAGGATGCCATCCGAGGTGGCGATGGCCACCGCGGGCATGGCGCTCATGATGATGACGAAGTAAATCCCGCGGTCACTTAGCCCGAACAATAGGAGCGAGATCGGCACCCATGCTGCCGTGGGCAAGGTTTGCAACCCAAGGAAAAGTGACTTCATGCACGCATGCGCCACAGCGCTCAGCCCCATCAGCAAGCCAAGCACCAGGCCGATGGCTGCGGCGATGCTGAAGCCGATTCCCATCCGGATCAGCGTCGCTTTCACGCTAGGGAGAAGCAGCCCGTCCGAAATGAGTTCCCATCCTCGCCGGAAGACCTGCACCGGCGATGGGAAGAGGTAATCCGGCACCCACTTGAGGGTGAAGACCAGTTGCCACACCCCAAAGAGGAGGATGTAAAAGAGAACCACGTACAGCTTGGTGCGCGCTTCAGGCGTTCGCAGCATGGGGGTCCTTCTGTTCCAACCGAGACATGATCTGCCGTGCGTAATCGACCACTCCTGGATCATTGATTTCCCGCGGCCGAGGCAGATCGATCTTGATCGTGTCGATTATGCGCGCGGGGCGCGCCGAAAAGATGACGACTCGATCCGCGAGGCACGCCGCTTCAGCGGTGTCGTGCGTCACTGAGATGATGGTCTTTCTCGTTTCGACGAAAATGTTCTGAAGGTCGCCGTATAACTTTTGCCGCGTCAGGGCGTCGAGCGCGGGAAAAGGCTCATCAATGAGGAGCACTTTCGGGTCCGGCGCGAGCGCGCGAGCCAGCGCGACCCGCTGTTTCATGCCACCAGAGAGCTGATGAACTGAGCTGCGTTCGAAGTCGGCCAGATGGACCATCTTCAAGAGCTTGCGCGCAATTTCGGTCCGCTTCGCTGATTGGAAACGGAATTTCCATCGCAACCCGTATCTGACGTTGTCGATGACGTTCAACCAGGGAAAGAGCGCATGCTCCTGGAACATCATCAAGCGATCTCGGTCGGGCTTTTTGATCGGCGCCCCATCAAGCTCGATGCGCCCACTGTTCGGTTTGTCGAACCCTGCAATCAGGTTCAGCAATGTGGATTTACCACAACCGGATGGGCCGACGAGCACAACGAACTCACCTGGCTCGATGTCCAGGCTGACATCCTGCAGGGTCGGGACAACGCTCTGCCCGGGCGCCCGGAACTCTTTGCTGACGTTCCTCAGCCGAACTGCCCCGCCCGCAGAATCGGGTTTCCCAGAGGTCACAGTGTGTCCCTATTTGGCGCTGACGGCCGGCAGGTTCTTTTGCTTCAGAACCGTGTTTAATGGATCGAGCGCGTAGATCCCGTTCAACTTAGGTTCTGTCTTGAGAAACCCGATTTCGTGGGCGTCCGCAGCCCCTTTGTGAAGGCTTGCGCTGATTGGATCCCAGGTAAACTCGACGCGCTCGAGAGCCTTGGTGATGACCTCTGGCTTCAACGCTTTGCCAGTCTCCTTCTTAAGCTGCTCGTTCAGGATCGTGGCGGCAGCCGTCTTGTTTGAGCTGATCTGCTGGGTGATCTCGACATGGGCTGTCAGGAACTTTTGCACGAGCTGCGGCTGCTTCTGCAAAAACGCCTTGCTCACGATGAGATGCGTTGTCACGTACTTGCCCTCGGGCCAGAGGGTTTTCTCGTCGAGCAAGAGCTTGCCTCCCGCTTCGATTTCAAGCCGGGAAAGCCAAGGCTCAATTGTCCACGCGCCATCAATTTCTTTGCGCTGGAACATCGTGAGTTGGTCGGGGTTCGCGAGCGGGAGAATCGTCAGTGTGCCCCCCCGCTCTTTAAACTTGTACTTCTTGCCGGTAAACCAGACGCGGGCGGCGATGTCCTGGGTGTTGCCCAGTTGGGGAGTCGCGACTTTCTTGTTGTTGAAATCCTTTTCGGAGTTGATCCCAGCATCGCCCCGCACCACGAGGCCGGCGCCGCCGCTGGCCGCGCCCGAAATGACCACGAACTTCTCGCCGCGGGATTTGATGAAACCGTTAACAGCGGGCCCCGGCCCGATGTAGGTCATATCGATCGCATCCGTGAATAGGGACTCAATCGCTGTGGGACCGGCGTTGAACGATGTCCAGGCAACCTTGGCGCCGGTCGCTTTGTCGAACGCTCCATTGGCTTTGCCGTAGAGAGCTTGAGCGTGCGTTATATTTGGAAAGAAGCCGACCCGGATCTGTTGGCCGTCCGCGCCATAGGTTGTCGCGGTAGCGCATAAGATTACCGCCGCCACCCAGTTCAAAAGCTTTACCATAATAGTCCTCTGGCCGAGAACCTACGGCAGTGCGGTGCGCCGCTAAATCAGGCGGCCCCCTTGAGCAGACGTCGATGCCCCCCTGAGGCGCTAGGGCTTAACGGTTACAACTGAACGGCTTTGCCAGCGGAGATCGAACGCTCTTCGGCCTCGCAAACGCGCACAGCGCTGAGGCCTTCCTCGATCGTCACTGTCGATGGCGCTTTACCCGAACGGATGGCGTCGAGCATGTGCTGGAGTTCACCCACGTAACCATCGTGGCCCCGCAGATGGAGGGTCTTCGGCTTCTTTCCTTCTACAGACAGCTTCAGGGCATCTGTGCCGCGGCTGAGATCGTAATCCAGTGTGGCACGCTCAAAGTTCGCGGTGTACGACATGTTGAAGCCGAAACCTTTCGTCATTGCCCAGGAGCCTTCAGCGTGAACAATCGCCCCACCCTTGACTGTGTATTGAGTGACCACATGGTCAATCGCTCCACTGAACTTGGTGTAGCCCGTCGAAACGACCTTCTCCGGCATTCCGAAGAGGTGCTGAACGAAGTCCACATCATGGATGTGCAAATCGAGCAAAGCCCCGCCTGACATTGCGCCTTGAGGGAAATGTTTGGCTCCCCACGCGGGTGGTTCAGCCACTCGGCGGAAGCGGACAGCCAGGGTGCGGCCGTAGGTTTCCTCCGCCACCAACTTCTTCAGGTAAGCCCACTCCGGCCAAAACCGCAGGCACATCGCGGGCATGACAAACGTGGATGCGTTCTGAGCAGCGCGAACGATCTTTTGAGCGGCAGCGCTCGTGCGCGCGAGCGGCTTCTCCACCACCACGTGCTTGCCGGCGCTCAATGCGGCAATCGCAAGTTCCGGATGCGTCATGGTGGGCGAAGTGATGTCCACCAGTTCGAGGTTGGGGTGCTGGAGGAACTCGTTGTAATCGCGGTAACCACGAATCACTGCCATATCGAGGCGCACCGGGTTCGGATCGCCAACATTGCCTGACACCCTCGAGAGGTCGCCATCCAGGTGGCGTCCGGAGGGATTGCAGACGGCCACAATGCGCGCGCCCTTGATTTTGGCGTAAGCCTTCACATGGGTGGCGGCCATGAAGCCGAGCCCAACAATGCCGATGTTAACAGGTCTGTTTGCCACGATATGTGCGAGTTAAAGGCGAGAGACGAAGGTTGAGGCGGCTTGGATGTCTGCAACACGCTGATTGCCTGCTTCACGTTCGATGCAGGCCCAGCCCTTGAAGTGCAGTTCATTTAGGACCTTGAAGAAAGCCCGCCAATCGACCTGCCCGGTCCCAACGCGAACTTCCTCGCCCCATTGCCCGGGGATTTTCGTTTGGTTGGCATCCTTGATATGCACCTGCTTCAGCCATGGGCCGAGCACGCGGAGCGCTTCAATGGGATCGCCCTTCGCGTAAAGGATCATGTTAGCCGGGTCAAAGTTCACGCCGACATTGGGGCGTTTAAGTTGCTCGAGGAAAAGTCGAAGGGTGTGCGCATCCTCCTGGCCAGTTTCAAACCCAAGCGTGATTCCGTGCCGCTCGAAGAGGTCCGCAATCTGTGTGATGCGGGCGAGGAGCTTGGCGAAATCAGGATCACTCGGGCTATGCGGGAGAAAGCCCGCATGAAAGGTCACGACCTTCAAACCCATGCTGGAAGCGAGCTTGGCGACTTCCTGGATGTTGCGCCAATTCGCGTCCCAATGCTCGTCCGGGACGACGCCACCCGTGCGGCGAATCGATTCCATGCTGGTGTAATCCTCACCGATCGTCCCGAACATGCCGGATACAAAAGTGATGCCCTGCTGTTCCGCGAGCGCCTGAGTCTTGCCCCAGACAAGCCGATTATCGCGAATCGGATCCAGAGCAATTTGCAGGCGCGGAATGCCAATTTGCTTCACGCGTTCGAACAACTCCTCCGGAGTTTGCGGCTGCAAAGACCAACTGCAAACGGCCAACCGATCAGTGATTGAAGCATCAGGCATAAGTGATGCGCGATTTTGCCCCAAGCGCCACGAAGCACAAGGCTGCGTTCTCCCCCGCGCCGAGGCTCCAGCAAATCCGTCGCGTTAGAAGGAAATTGCGGCGGGCGTTTGCTTTACTTTTGCCCCACTAATCCTTAGCATCCGACTCAACCCAGAGGCCTCGTGGCATCCACCCGCCCTTGGATTGTACATTCAGCACAAGGAACATTATGCAGGCAGAATTCACACACTCTAACCCGAGAAAACTCTTCAACAGACTACTCGCAGTCTCCCTCGGCGCGGTTGGCCTTCTGGCTTCTTCCCACGCCGTCATCGTCACCGATCCCCAGGATATGGGCGATGCCAATGGCGACATTCGGCAGATCAGCGCCACCGTGCAGGGCGACTCCATGATTTTTACGATGACGGTCCATGGGCTCGGCGGCCCTTCTATAGCGCAGACCGCTGAGGGCATGGTCAATCGCCACTATTATCATTGGCTGCTCGACACCGATAACAACCCCGCCACTGGCCGCAGCAATGCCGAATACGAAGGCAACTCCACTGGGTTGACGAAGCCGATTGGCATAGAGCGCGTCATCATGGTCGGATGGCGCAACGGCAAGCGCGAAGGCATCGAGGTTTATAACCCGCTGGATGATGATGTGACCCTGGCCAGCGGCTTTCCGGTCATCGCTAGCGGCAACACCTTGACCGCAATTGTTCCGTTGAGCGCCCTGGGAGTCGCCGCCGGTCAGACTGTTGCAGTCTCTGCGTTCCAGGAGGGCGCTTCCGAAGGATGGAAAGTCGATTGGGTCGAATCTGCCACCATGACAGTCCAGGGCCCTCCTACACCCGTGGCTAACATTGCTGATCCTGCCGACATGGGCGATTCATCCGGTGACATCCGCAGTGTGCGCGCTGTCGCCATTGGGGATCATCTCGCCCTTTCCATGACGGTTAACGGGGTCGCTGCGCCTGCCGTGGAAGAAACAATCGAGGGGATGGTGAACCGTTACTATTACCACTGGCTGCTGGACACGGACAACAACCCAGCCACCGGCCGCAGCAATGCCGAGTACGAAGGCAACTCCACCGGTTTAACGAAACCGATTGGCTCCGAGCGCGTGATCATGATCGGTTGGCGAGATGGAAAGCCGAATGGCCTTGAGATCTATGACCCTCTGGATGATGACACCACGCTTCTCAGCGGGTTTCCATTTCATGCCCGAGGCAACACGCTGACCGCCTTCATTCCTTTTTCGGCTCTTGGCGTCGCGCGTGGCCAAACCATCGCTGTCTCCGCTTTCCAGGAAGGCGCTTCTGAAGGTTGGAAAGTTGATTGGGTTGAATCCGCCACGCTCACGCTCGATGGTCCAAATCCCCCCATCGCCACCGTGCTCGATCCCGCTGATCTTCCGGATACCAGCGGCGACATCCGGCGCGTCACCGCCCATGTCGAAGGCGACGATCTCCACCTCAATATGACCGTTCACGGCGTCGTTGCCCCAACCATCGAGGGCACGCCCGAAGGCAAGGTCAACCGCTACTACTACCATTGGTTGCTCGACACGGATAACAACCCCGCCACCGGCCGCAGCAATGCCGAATACGAAGGCAATTCCACCGGGTTAACGAAGCCTCTCGGCGCGGAGCGCGTCATCATGATCGGTTGGCGTGATGGCAAACCTAACGGCGTTGAGGTTTACAACCCGCTCGATGAAGACACCGCTATCGCTTCCAATATCCCATTCCAGGCCAGCGGCAATCGTTTGACTGCTGTTATTCCTCTGAGCACACTCGGCCTTGTTCCTGGCCAAACGATTGCCGTCTCGGCCTTCCAAGAAGGCGCTTCTGACGGCTGGCAAGTTGATTGGGTGGAAGCCGCGACCCTAGTTCTCAATGCGGGTGTCAACACCACGGGCCAGCCAACCCTTGCCGTCGAAGCAAACTTCACCGGCAACGCCCACGGTTTTGAACTTCAACTGATCGATGCCACCACCAACGTCGTGGACGCCTCCTCTGTTCAAGTCACCTTGGACGGCGCTCCAGCCACTGCCTCCGCCACCAAGGCGAACGGGGTCACTCGCATCATCGGCCAGCACACCGCCCTGCTCCAGCCCGACAGCGTCCATGAAATCGGTCTTTCGGTGAAGGTGAACGGCGCCGTTCAAACCCGCACCTTTGTGTTCCGCGTGCCGAACTTCACTGTCCTCCCTCTGGCCAGCCGCATGGCTTCTCCAGCCGCCAATAGCAGCGGGTTCACGGTTCACATGACCGCTATCACCAGCGCACAGTTGCTGGAGGGGGGCTCATCCGCCCATTCCAACCTCGCCACGCGCGCTGAGATGCAGTTGGCAGGCGAACTCAAGCCGGAAGGCAGTGACACCGCTTATCTCAATGAGCTGGACTTCACCGGCGGCGGAGCCTGGAAAGGCGCCCCAATCATTGAGCCCGGCGTGATCAATTGGTTTGAGCTGGCGCCCGACTCCAGCACGCCCATCAACTTCCCCGCGGACAAGCCGTTCCCCGGCTTGGATCCGAGCATCAATCAAGGACTCGTTGCGGAGATCACGACTTACCTGGATCTTACGGCGGGCAACCACACCCTCGGCCTTTACAGCGAGGGTGGCCACAAAGTCACTGCTGGCTTTGCCCCCAACAGCCCAGTGATCGCCCTGTTCGACAACTCGGGTAATGTTCAACGCATCCCAACCTACTTCGCGCGCAGCCAGTTCTTCGACGTCGTCGCGCCCGTTGCGGGACTTTATCCGATTCGGATTCTGTGGTTCCAGAACCGCCGCTCCCAGGAGCCAGGCGTGTTGCTCGAGTTCTTCTCAGTCAAAGACCGGGCGCTCCATCTTGTGAATGACAGCAGCGATCCGCTCTCCATTAAAGCGTATCGTTCAGCGTTGCC